>UQRP01000014.1 GCA_900543585.1 uncultured Prevotella sp. | reverse complement strand
GGCCTTAGCCCTTGGCGCTGACACAAAGAGGTTTTCTTGGTTTTGGTTAAAAAACTATTTACCTTGGGCAACGACCTCTCTAACCAACTACGGATCTGTAACCAGTGAAGCATAGTATTCCCCGTTATCGCAGACATTTGCCGGCGGTAACGGGGATTTGTCTTTCTTCCTCTTGGGAACAGTCTGCACCATTGGCGTGACGTTGCGTGGCATATGCCAGCGAAGTCTGCGGCATATGTCAGCGACATCTGTGGCAAATGCCAATGAAGTCTGTGGCATATGCCAACGATATCTGTGGCAAATGCCGTGAATTGTAGTATAACCGTTTTTGGGGGAATCGCAAGAACTATTATAAAAGGAAAGCAAGTACGTCTTTTTCAGACTTCTATCCTCCGATTTTAGCCGCTAGTTTCCATATTTCATAGTATATCCTTGGGGCATGCATACGTATATTATAGCCTATCCGCCACAATAAACTTCTTTCCATGAGAAAGTCTGCAAGTTCTTTTTTAAAAATATCATAATACTCGCTTTCCATGTTTTTATGCACCAAAGAGATCATATAAAAGTTTATTCTGCGATAGAATATTCTTCTGTATTGGGGATACTCTTCTGCAAATCCCTTAAGCATCTTTAATTCTGATCTTAAGCCTATTATTTTCTTTTGGTAATCTTTCTTATTGCTGTTTTTTTGTTTGTTTCTGCCAATCCATGAAATGGGATTTTCTACTCTGTATGCAGCCATAGCCTCATCGAAATAGTAGATTTTTCCTTTCATAGAAGCCATTATCTGGAGAGGATAATCACCTACAACGCAGTTAAGGCAATAAGAAGGATAATTTAAATTTCTTATTTCTTTTCTATATACAATACTTACAGTTGCAATGTATAGACCGCCTTTCATGATTACCTTTTGGGGAGATAAGTATCCATTGCTATGCTTATTTCTTATTTCTCCGATGTATTTTCTCTTTTGTTCTGAATATAGCTTCGTCCTGCTGCACACCATGGAACATTTCTGATGAGCTTCGAGAAAATCTATTTGTTTCTGGAGTTTTAAAGGATCAATCCAAAAGTCATCGCCTTCGCATAAAGCTATATATTTTCCTTTACATGCCTTTGCCATTAATTGAATAAGCTTTCCTTCACCTTTGGAATATTGATTCTCCCTTTCATAAATTGGCTTGACAATGTTTGGGAATTTTGTTTTGTACTCTCGGATAATATCCTGGGAATGATCAGTTGATGCATCATCATGAACAATTATCTCAAAAGAGAAGTTCGTCTTTTGGGCTATAATCCCATCTAAACATTTTCTTAAATAATTCTCGTGATTGTAAACGAGACATTGGATAGAAACTAAAGGTTGGTGCATATTTATCATGATAATTTACTATTTATAGATTGTTATAATCGCTATCTATCAGACATTGGGCTATATCAATCCAAAATAGTCTGTATAGATGAGGACTTCATCTGAGCCTACATAACCCCTATCGGATATATGGAAGTCTTTGTCAATATGATAGAATCCATATTCTATGCCGTTTCGCGTGATATGCTGTAGAATAGCCTCACACTTATAATAGGGAAGCCAGACTTTCTTATACTTTCTTGCTATTAGTATGTACTTCAGGCACGAGCGCCCACTGTTAAGCTTGATGGCCTTAGGATAGCGTTCACCCCATGTCGAATGCGATAATTCCAATGAGAAAAAACCTCCAATACTTTTCATACTGCAAGCTTTATATTGTTTAACTTACAGTATGATGATGCCGGTTCAGTTCCTGCATACAGGGAGGGGTAAAATCTTCTGGCTTTCCCCAAATTTTTGCAAAGCGATTGATTCTCATTTCCTTTTTGAAATCTTTCAAGTATGAGATGTAGTCATACTTTGGGGTATAACCAAGAGCCAAAGTTTTTTTAATATCAAGACGGAAGTGTGGTGAACTTGGCTTGTCAGGAGCCTTTATAACAATTGATGGATGCTCTTTGGGTGAAAAGACTTCAATAATACCATGTATCTGTTCTTCCATACTAACTCCAACGCCAGTACCGACATTATAAATACCGCCCTCTTCATGTGATTCAACGCATCTCTCGACAATTTGAACAAAGTCACGAACGTAAACGATTTCCTTTTCAGAAGTAGGATCACCCCATAACTCAATAGGCTCACCTTTAATAGCCTTGTCAATGAGGAAACGATAGCCCATCCAATGAAGTTTACCATCGACATAGTAATAAGGGTTAGGCTGATATACATAAATCGTTGGCAATCTTAAAATAAAGCGAGAAAAACCATATTGCGCGTGATAGTGCTCTATAAGATTTACAGCAGCATTCTTTGAAATTGAATATACGGCGTGATCACCTGTCAATGGGTTGCGACGCTCGCAATCAGGATTAATAGGTGTACTTGTACCAAACTTATATAGAATATCAGAGATAGACTGAGCGAAAATAATCTTTTTCGCCCCGATCTTTCTCATGTATTCCAATACGTTAAGAGTACCTTCTACTATTGTCTCCACATAGAGGTGTGGATTGTAGTCTTTCATCCTTGCAGGCATAGCGCCAGCAAAATGAATCACCTGATCAATACCAGATTGAGGCAAAACATCAAATGTATGTTGATCTGACACGTCGACAGAATAATATGGTATCCCATACTCTTCAAACATTCCATTGTCAGACTTACGATGAGCTACAGCAATGACTTTATAGCCTTGCTCTTTAAGTCCTATAGCAGTGTAAGCTCCAACACTGCCAGTAGCTCCGAATAATAAGATCGTCTGCATAGTGTTATTCCGTTTCTACTTTACACCATTCGTTGACGTTGTTCATGGCATTAACAAGTTCTTTGCCCGTATCAAAACGAAGAACAAGAGTGCCGATCGCATCATTAGCCCCTAAGAACGTCTTAATTTTATCACCTATATTAACCCATAGATCAGTTTGCTTGATATAAGGCTCCATTTCTGGTGATACATTGAGTTGCTTGAATTTCCCCTCCTTTTCTGAGTGGAGTATCACTTCTGCCCAATGACCGTCAAATTGTCTTTGTTCAATTAAGGGAATGCTGTCACCAACGCAGGCTCGTGTACAAGCTGTAATCATGTCAATGCCTGTTCCCATTCGTACCATCTCAGCGAGGCGGTTACCGCCGCCACGAGGCGAGAGTTCCATGATATACGGTTTGCCGTTCGTTCCAATACGTGTCTCAATGTTGTAGACAGATGTCTGCATGTGAAGGAGAGAAAGTAGACGTTGAAGTTCTGACCTCAAATATTCCTCTTGTTCATGGGTAAATGTCGATGGCCAGGAATAAGCAGCGGGGACATATTCGTTGGTGGCATTCTTGTCAAAACGCTGTGCAGAGAAAGAGGTAAAAACGAGCTTCCCATCAAGAGAAAAGCTGTCACTATCAGATGAGCATCCTTGTTCTTCTATAAACTCCTCAACTATGACTCGCCCTGATATGGAATGTTCAAAGGCATTTTCAAGTGCTGGCTGTAAATCCTCGTATCTATCAACACGTGACACTCCTTTGCTTCCAGCCGAATCAGTTGGTTTGACTATTACAGGCCATGGGTACCAAGCTCTGGCCTTTAGTGCTTCTTCTATAGAGCCAAAGCCTTTAGCTTTAGGCACGTTGAATCCATGTTGGGTGAGAAAGGCGCGAAATCTGTCTTTGTTCTGTAAGATACAGACGGACTCATACGGCCCGAAAGAGGGAAGTCCCATCTCATTCTGAACATAAGAGGCTGTCATCACGCCTGGATCAACAGCAAATGACATAATTCCGTCAATTTTTTTCTCACGTGCGACTTTTAGCACTGCTTCTTTATCCACAATGCTCACATTGACATACTCGTCTGAGTATTTATGGGCAATATTGTGAGGAAGATAGTCACAGGTTATCACATAGTAACCTTGTTTATGGGCTGCTTCGATAACAGGCAGAAGGTATCGAAGTCCACCTAACAACATAAGTCTCTTTTGTTTAGCCATAAATGTAGTCTGTTATTTTACAATGCAGTCAATGACTCTCTGAATATCTTCATCACTTAGAAGATGGTGCATAGGCAGACAGATGACAGAATTTGCCATTTTGTGAGCCTCTGGAAGATTGGCAGGATCTGCACTCTCTAAACCGCGATAAGTGGAGAACTCGCTGATGAGTGGGTAGAAGTAGCGACGGCCCCAAACTTTGCGGTCACGCATCTTGAAGTAGAGCTCGTCACGACTCATACCATACTTTTTCTCATCAACGAAGATGGGGAAGTAGCTGTAGTTGTGGCGCACACCGGGCATATCATCGAAAAATGTGATTCCCTCAACACCACGAAGAGCTTTGCGATAGGCTTCAGCGACATGTTTACGTGCAGCGATGGCATCATCCACTTGTTTGAGATTAAGAAGTCCATAAGCTGAGCGAATCTCATCCATCTTGCTGTTGATGCCTGGACCAACAACTGTTACCTCGTCAGCAAAGCCAAAGTTCTTTAAGTAGTCAATGCGCTTTTTCATCTTGGCATCATGCATAACCATAGCTCCGCCTTCCACAGTATTATAGACCTTGGTTGCATGGAAGCTAAGCGTAGAGATGTCACCAGCATTCAGAATGGATACATAATCATCCTTGCCGCCGGTAATGGACTTATAATCCTTACCTGACACTTCTACCTTGAAAGCATGGGCTGCGTCATAAATAACTTTTAATCCATACTTGTCTGCTATCTCTTGAATTGCATCAACGTTGCAGGGTTTTCCATAGACGTGGACAGGGAGTATAGCCGTTGTCTTAGGCGTAATGGCTGCCTCTATTTTATTTGGATCCATATCACCCGTATTAGGATCAATATCCACAAATACAGGTTTAATGCCATTCCACCATAATGCATGCGTAGTAGCGACAAAACTATACGGAGTTGTTATTACCTCTCCAGTTATTCTAAAAGCTTGTAACGCTGTTATCAGAGGTAGCGTGCCATTAGTAAATAAACTTAAATATGGAACTTTGAGGTATTCTGCTAATGCCTTTTCTAGTTGTTGGTGGAAAAGTCCATTGTTTGTTAACCATTGACTATTCCAGATCTCTTTTAAATATTTAGTAAACTCTCTTAAATCTGGGAGCAGCGGAGAAGTTACTTTAACAATATTCTTATCCATTAAGGTATTAATGCGAATTTCCTATTTTGTACCAATATATTCATATACCCAATATGTCCGGCATCCATTATTATTTCTTTATAGAAATTAATTTCCGTCGAACTAATAATCAGTAGATATAAGATGTCTGCAAAGTTACCATAAAACAATGCAATAACAATAAGAAAATGCTTTTTTTTTGATATTATTAATCGAATTAGTGCGTTTTTCTCTACTGTAACTTCATTAGTTTGTCGATAGACGTTATTTTAACGCCATCTTCATATCCTCAATTTTGTCACCCTATGTTATCACACTTGTAACAACAATGCAATAATATCTACCTACTTTTGCACCAACTTTTAAAGTACACACAAGAAGTAGGCATGAAAAGGATTTTTCTGACGGTAGCCCTTAGCTCCGCTTTCTTCCCCCTGTGCTTCGCCGGCCCGGTTGATGGTGTGGTGAAAGACAAGAAGACGGGCGAGACCTTGATAGGCTCCTTAGTCCAAGTAAAAGGTAGTTGGGATAACGCTACCACTACAGGCTTGGACGGCACTTTCTCACTGAAAGGCCAACCCGACCAGGGCAATGCGTCCTCCTCATCAAGTGCCATCGTATGGCAACACGACACGACACTGGTCACCTCCTTCAAGGTGCCAAAAGGTGCCTCGCTCTACATCATGCCCGGTGTGACCGTTACCATAGCCGCCGAGTTGCAGGAGGAAGACCTGCACCCCATCGAGATTGTAGCCTTGGGCAACATCTACGCTTTGGGTACGGCCGAGAAGCCTGTCATCATCAAAAGCGACAAAGGCAATGCCGAGGACTGGGGCGGCATCATCTGCGGATATGAATGTCAGGAGGCTTTCTTCTCCAACACAGAGATACGTGATGCCGGTGCCACGCCCACTGAGAGCTCTATGTCCTACATGAACCAGCTCTTCAAGACCACCATCGACGGCGGTGTACCCGCCTTCCACTTCTGCAACACCTATGGCAAATTTAGACGAAATAGCTAGCATTCCTTATAAATAATGTAGATTGAATAGTGGGCTGTCCAAAGGGCTGCCCACTTTCGTTGGTGTGCGCACGAATCCTTTGCTAATCGCTTGTGTTTGTTTGTATCGTGTGCGCTATTTGTTAATTTCCGTTTAGAGAATCGTATCTTGGGCGATATAAAGGTTAATACACGCTAAAAGGCGGGCTGTGTCGCTTGCGATATAAATAAAACTCCTTATCTTTGCATGCGTAATGAAGAGAATATTAACCGTTGCCTTGCTGCTCATCGCTATGATGACAGCCGTGGCACAAAACACAGAAAAGAATATGAAGACAGTTTATGATTTCAGCCTGAAAGACAAGAAGGGCAATGAAGTAAGTCTCGAACAGTATAAAGGTAAGGTGTTGCTCATCGTCAACACCGCAACAGGTTGCGGCTTCACTCCCCAGTATGAGGATCTGGAAGCTATGTACCACAAACTTCAGGACAAGGGCCTGGAGATTCTCGATATCCCCTGCAACCAGTTTGGTCATCAGGCTCCTGGCTCCGACGCGGAGATTAAGCAGTTCTGCACCGTGAAGTTTGGTGCTGACTTCCCTCAGTTCAAGAAGAGCGATGTCAACGGTGCCAACGAGCTGCCGCTCTACACATGGCTCAAGAGCCAGAAGGGCTGTGAAGGCGGTTATGACGCCAAGCTGACTGCCGTGATGGAGAAACTCTATAATGAGGCTAATCCCGAGCCGCGTAAGAAGGACGACATCCAGTGGAACTTCACCAAGTTCCTCATCAGCCGTGACGGTCAGGTGCTGGCCCGTTTCGAGCCTGTTGTGGACATGAAGGAGGTGGAGAAGCAGGTCGAGGCCGCCCTGTAAGACGCTCCGCATGGCAAGAAAGAATAACAACTACGACCAGTTGAAGCTTGAGAACCAGCTCTGCTTCCGGCTCTATACCGCCAGCAGGCTGGTGACGCAGGCTTATGAACCTTTGTTCAAGCCACTCGGCATCACCTACACCCAGTATCTCGTGTTGATGGTGCTGTGGGAGCATGACGAGATGCCTGTTAACGACATCGGCAAGCGTCTGCTTCTGGGTATCAACACCACCTCGCCGCTCATCAAGCGCATGGAGAAGCTTGGCCTTGTGGCGCGGCATGAGAGTGATACCGACAAGCGGCAGCAGATTGTCTACCTCACAGAGAAGGGAAAGGCCATGAAGCGGAAAGCTGCCGGGATACCCAACTGCATGATAGGAAAGTTTGAGGACAATGGCGTCGATGTTGACAACCTGTTGGCCATCATTCCTGCCCTCGATGACTTCATTGTCAAGATGGGTGGCAAAGTTGGCAGCAATGATGTCGACGACAATACATAACCGATACGAATGGAATGCGTGGCTGTGGCCGCGCATTTTTTGTGTGTAGTCTTGTCTGTGCAAACGTTTGCGCACGTTTTTTCACAACGTTTTGCATGACATAAATCAACATCCGCCTTTTTTCCGTAACTTCGCATAAAAATTAACTCTCTAAAGACTATGAACTTAAAATTCAATGTTGATTATCGCACCTGGTTCGGTGAAGAGATAGTTCTAAACATAGTCGGTGAGCACACAAGCACCAAATATCGCATGATGACCACTAATGGAAAGAGGTGGTCGTGCGAGCTCAATCTTGCTGATGCTCCCCAAAAACTTGTTTATTTCTATGACGTAGAGCGCGAGAACCATAGTGAGCGCCACGAGTGGACAACCATTATGCACACCTTGGAGCTGAATGCCGTGAAGGGTGGTCAGTATACGATATACGACCAATGGCATGATATTCCCGAGGACTCCTATCTTTACAGTTCGGCCTTCACTGACTGCATCCGTTCAAAGAAGACATACGCCACGGCACCATCGTCTTTCGCCCGTACCGTGCGCTTTATCGTCAGAGCCCCCCAGCTCAACAGCGGCTCTCTCGTCGTTGTGGGTGAGAGTGAGGCCTTAGGCGCCTGGAACGCCACAAAGGGCGTGCCCATGAAGGAGCACGATATCAATGAATGGGTGGTAGACCTTGATGCTGCTGCCTTCCCTGACAACACGATAGAGTTCAAGTTTGCTTCCCTCAACCCCACTGATGCCGACGACTACCTCTTTGAGGATGGTCTGAACCGCACGGTGGAGATTCCGGAGCTCCATGACGGCGATGTCGTCGTCTACGACCTCAGCCAGGCCTTCTTCCCTATCTTCAACACCAAGGTGGCCGGAACCCTCGTCCCCGTCTTCTCACTCCGTACGGAGAAGTCTTTCGGTGTGGGCGACTTCGGCGATCTGAAGGAGATGATAGACTTTGTGAGCGCTACCGGCCAGAAGGTGCTGCAGGTGCTGCCTATCAACGACACCACCATCACCCACACGTGGACCGACAGCTATCCTTACAGCTGTATCAGCATCTTCGCCCTGCATCCACAGTATGCCAACCTCCACGGTCTGCCGCTCATCGACAACGAGGAGAAGCGTCACCATTATGAGCAGCTGCGCCGTGAGCTCAACAGCAAGCCGCAGATTGACTATGAGGGTGTCAACAACGCCAAGATAGCTTATCTCCACGACCTCTATGAGCAGGATGGTGAGAAGGTTTTAGGCACTCACGCCTTCAAGGAGTTCTTCAAGGAAGCAGCCTCCTGGCTGGTACCTTATGCACAGTATTGCACGCTGCGCGACGCCAATGGCACTGCCGACTTCTCTATGTGGCCCGACCACAACCAGTGGAATGAGGACGACCGCAAGCATCTCTCTGACCCGCGCACCAAGGAATACAAGGCTGTCAGCTTCTGGTATTATGTACAGTTTATCCTCAACACTCAGATGGAGGAAGTACATAAGTACGCGCGCGAGCATCATGTTATCCTCAAGGGTGATATTCCTATCGGCGTGAACCGCTATGGCTGCGATGTGTGGACAGAGCCGCGCTACTTCAATCTCAACGGTCAGGCCGGTGCACCGCCTGATGCCTTCTCTACCAATGGTCAGAACTGGGGCTTCCCAACCTACAACTGGGAGGAGATGATTAAGGATGGCTGCGAATGGTGGATTCGCCGCTTCAAGAATATGGCTAAGTTCTTCGATGCTTACCGTATCGACCATGTCTTGGGCTTCTTCCGCATTTGGGAGATTCCTTCCGATGCCGTTCACGGACTTCTGGGCCAGTTTGCTCCCGCCCTGGCCATGTCGGCTGACGAGATTCGCGGCTATGGTCTGAACTTCCAGGAAGAGCGCTTCACCGAGCCGTTCATCACCGACTGGGTGCTGGACCGCGTCTTTGGCGGCCGTGCCGACGAGGTGAAGGAGAAATACCTCGACCGTATCGACGGCGAGAGATATAAGATGAAGCCGGAGTACGACACACAGAAGAAGATACAGAAGGTCTTCGAGGGCGTTACAGACCAGGATGAGCTCTACTTCCGCGACGGACTCTATTCGCTCATCAGCGATGTTCTCTTCGTCCGCGACAGGAAGAACAAGAATATGTTCCATCCGCGCATCTCCGCGCAGTTCGACTTCATCTACGAGAGTCTCTATGATAACGACAAGGGCGCTTTCAACCGTCTCTACAACGACTACTTCTATCGCCGCAACAACCAGTTCTGGTATGGTGAGGCCATGAAGAAGCTCCCCGTTCTGGTCCAGGCTACGCGTATGCTTGTCTGCGCTGAGGACTTAGGTATGGTGCCCGACTGCGTGCCATGGGTGATGAACCAGCTGCGCATCCTCTCCTTGGAGATACAGTCTATGCCGAAGGATCCGCATGTGCGCTTCGGGCATCTCTCCCGCAATCCCTACCGCTCTGTCTGCACCTTCTCTACCCACGACATGCCGACAATGCGTCAGTGGTGGGATGAGGACTGGCCACGGACACAGGAGTATTACAACACCATGCTCTACCGCCAGGGTCCTGCTCCTCACCCGCTGCCGGGCTGGCTGGCCCGCGACATCATCTCGCGCCAGCTCACCTCACCGTCAATGCTCTGTGTGCTCAGCATTCAAGACTGGATGGCTATGGACGAGAAGCTCAGACTTGCTGACGCCGACAAGGAGCGCATCAATGTGCCGGCCATCGTGCCCTACTATTGGCGCTACCGCATGCATGTCAACATCGAGGACCTCAAAGATAACAAGAGCTTCACGCAGAATATCAGCGACCTCATCGTAGAGAGTGGTCGATAATCCGCATCCGGAGAGAATATACCGGTTGTTACCGCTGCGGCACCGTAGGCACCTGTTCGGGTGCTGACTACGGCGCCGTAGCGTCATAAATAGATAAAACCAATTTTTATGCACAAGTACCTTATCGCCCTGTTGGGCTTATTGATGACATTAGGCGCTGATGCACAGACTGTTAAGTCGCCTAATGGAAATGTATCTGTGACCTTCTCGCTCACCGGCAACGGTGTCCCCACCTACGAGATGAGCTATAAGGGTCGCGCTGTGGTGAAACCCTCTCACCTTGGCCTGGAACTTGCCAAGGACAAGCATGCTTCGAAGGGCATGCATGAGACCTCACTGATGGATGGCTTCACCGAGACAGGCTCGCAGACATCAACCTTCGACGAGACCTGGACACCCGTCTGGGGACAGTATGGCAAGATTCGCAATCACTACAACGAGCTCGCCGTCAACCTCACCCAGCCGGTCACCAAGCGTAAGATGACTATCCGCTTCCGCGTTTACGACATCGGCATGGGCCTGCGCTATGAATTCCCACAGCAGGACTCCCTGGTCTATTTCGTCATCAAGGAGGAGCATACACAGTTTGCCATGACCGGCGACCACACTGCCTGGTGGCTGCCTGGCGACTACGACACTCAGGAGCAGGAGACACAGGAGTCGAAACTCTCTGAGATTCGTGCCCGCTTCCACGATGCCGTTAACTGGAACAATTCCTCCGTTGCCGTCTTCTCGCCGACAGGTGTGCAAACCTCCTTGCAGATGAAGACGAAGGACGGACTCTATATCAACCTCCACGAGGCTGCCTGCATCGATTATGCTACGATGCACCTCAATCTTGATGACAAGAACATGGTGTTTGAAAGTTGGCTCACACCTGATGCCACCGGAATGAAGGGCTATATGCAGACACCTTGCAAGACACCGTGGCGTACGGTGGCTGTCAGCGACGATGCCCGCGATATGCTCGGTGATGCCAACTCTATGATTTATAATCTTAATGAGCCGTGCAAGATTAAGGATACCAGCTGGATTCACCCGACTAAATTCTGTGGCGTCTGGTGGGAGATGATTGTAGGCAAGAACTCTTGGAACTACACAGATGAGTTCCCATCCATCAAACTTGACAGCATCGACTGGTCAAAGGTAAAGCCCAACGGACGACATGGTGCTAACAACGCTGAGGTGCGTAAATATATTGACTTTGCCGCTGCCAACGGTATCAGCGAGGTCTTGGTGGAAGGCTGGAATGTAGGTTGGGAGGACTGGGCCAACCACTGGAAGGACTATGTCTTCGACTTCACGACTCCTTATCCCGACTTCGACATCAAGGCCCTCAACGACTATGCGCACTCCAAGGGTGTGAAGTTGCTGATGCATAACGAGACCTCGTCGAGCACCCGCAATTATGAGCGCCATCTGGAGTCGGCTCTCAATCTGATGAACAAGTACGGTTACGACGCTGTGAAGACCGGTTATGTCGGTGATATGATCCCCCGTGGCGACCACCACTTCTCCCAGTTCATGAACCAGCACTATCAGTATGTCGTGGAGCAGGCTGCCAAGCATCATATCATGGTCGACGCCCATGAGGCTACACGTCCGACCGGTATTGGCCGCACATGGCCTAACTATGTCGCCAACGAGTCGGCGCGCGGTGGAGAATATGAGGCCTTCGGTGGCAGCTATCCTAACCACACCGTCATCCTGCCCTTCACACGTCTGCAGGGCGGTCCGATGGACTACACGCCGGGCATCCTTGAAACGCAGCTCAAGACATGGAGCAACAACCCAAGCTATGTCCACACGACCCTCGTCGGCCAGCTTGCCCTCTATCTCGTGATGTGGGGCCCCGTGCAGATGGCTGCCGACCTGCCCGAGAACTATGCCAAATATAACGACGCTTTCCAGTTTATCAAGGATGTGGCTGTCGACTGGGACGACTCGAAATATATCGAGGCAGAGCCTGCCCGCTATATCACTGTGGCCCGTAAGGCCAAGGGTTCTGACAACTGGTTCATCGGCGGCAAGTGTGACGAGCACGGACATAAGTCCACGGTCAAGCTCGACTTCCTCGACAAGGGCCGTAAGTATGAGGCTACCATCTATGCCGACGCCAAGGGTGCCAGCTATGACAAGAACCCGAAGGCTTATGTCATTACCAAGCGTACTGTGAAGAAGGGCGACGTGTTGAACTTCACCGAGGCTCCCGGTGGTGGTTTCGCCGTTTCTCTTATGGCTAAATAATTTACATCTCCATAAGGCCTCAATAAGGGTTTATAGCCCTTGTTGGGGCTTTGTTTTTTGCCGGACTCCCTTTGGAGGACGGCGCCTGAACAACTTATTTATTTCTCACGACAATGAATTTAAAGACTTTCTTCTTTGCGCTCTTAGCCGCCTACGGTCCTTCTGCCCATGCCGAGGATAAGGCCGTAGACCCAGACTCGATGAGTCTGAACTATTATAAACAATGTAGTTACCAGCCTACATCTACGAGTTTCCGCTTCTTAGGCAATCCCGCCAAAGGTCAGGTGAAGCTTCGGCTCTATGACGATGCCCTCGGTGGCAAACCCGTGCGCACCGTGAAGATGAAGAATCGGGAATATGGCGGTTGGACAGCAGAGGTGAAGGGTGACTGGAAAGGAAAATTCTATACCTTCGACATCTCCAACGATGCTAAGAACCCGTTGGAGTCGCCCGGTGTCTTCGCCACGGCTGTCGGTGTCAACGGCCGTCGTGGTGCTGTCATCGACATGAACAGCACCGACCCCGCCGGATGGAGCCAGGACCACAGACTGACACTGAAGTCACCGGCCGACCTCGTCATCTATGAGATGCATTTCCGCGACTTCTCCGTGTCGCCGACCTCGGGGCTGAAATACAAGGGAAAGTTTCTTGCTCTCACTGAGCCGAAGGCTATCAGTTACCTGAAGAAGCTCGGGGTCAACGCCGTGCATATTCTTCCCTCTTTCGACTATGCCTCGGTCGACGAGACGCAACTCGACAAGCCGCAGTATAACTGGGGCTATGACCCGCTCAACTACAACGTCCCCGAGGGCAGCTACTCTACCGACCCTTATACTCCTGCCACACGCATCCGGGAGTTCAAGGAGATGGTGAAGGCCTTGCATGAAGCCGGCATCAGAGTGATCCTCGACGTTGTCTACAACCATACCTTTGACCTTACGAACAGCAACTTCCAGAAGACATGGCCCAATGCCTACTACCGGTTCAATGCCGATGGTACGCCAAGCAATGGCTCCGGCTGTGGCAATGAGACGGCCTCAGACCAGTCCATCATGCGCGCCTTTATGCTTGAGAGCGTGAAATACTGGGCGGAGGAGTATCATATCGACGGTTTCCGCTTCGACCTCATGGGTGTTCACGATATCGAGACGATGAATGCCATCAGAAAGGAGTTGACGAGTATCGACCCGAATATCTTTGTCTATGGTGAGGGGTGGAGTGCCGGTTCCTGTGCTTATCCTCAGGACAAACTTGCCATGAAGGCCCACATGAAACAGCTGCCGGGCATCGCCGCTTTCTGCGACGATTTGCGTGATGCTGTCCGTGGTCCTTTCTCCGACGACAAGCAGGGTGCCTTCCTCATGGGGCTACCGGGTTCGGAAGAGAGTATCAAGGCTGGTATCGCCGGAATGATAGCCCATCCGCAGGTCGACTATGCTAAGGTCAACTACAGTAAGGAGCCGTGGGCCAATGAGCCGACGCAGTGCATCAGCTACGTCAGCTGCCACGACGACATGTGCTTGGTTGACAGATTGAAGACGGAGATGGAGGCAAGGGACAAGAAAGCAGCGGATATGGCGACGCTGATAAAGCTCGACGAGCTGGCTCAGACTGCTGTCCTCACCTCTCAGGGTGTGCCCTTCATTCTCTCCGGTGAGGAGATGTTGCGCGACAAGAAGGGCGTTCACAACAGCTTCAACTCTTCCGACAGCATCAATGAGCTGCA
The DNA here is from genome assembly GCA_900543585.1 of uncultured Prevotella sp. GTDB lineage: Bacteria > Bacteroidota > Bacteroidia > Bacteroidales > Bacteroidaceae > Prevotella. The sequence continues at coordinate 43,132 of UQRP01000014.1, read as the reverse complement.
ATGGAGCAATCTGGAGAAGTATCCCCAGGTGTTTGAGTATTACAGTCGTCTCATCGCTTTGCGCCGCAACCATCCTGCCTTCCGTCTCGGCAGCGCTGAACTCGTGCGGCAGCATTTGGAATTCCTGCCCGTGACGGACAGCAAGGGGCAGGAGATGCCGTGTGTCGTGGCCTTCCGACTGAAGAACAATGCGGGTGGGGACGCTTGGAAGAATATCATCGTCATCCTCAATGCCAACGCGGAGGCTCGCGAAATTACCATCCCGGAAGGCAATTATACGGTGGTCTGCTGCGATGGAAAAATTGATGAGAATGGTCTCGACACCGTCTCCGGTTCCCACGTCGTCATCGACGGACAGTCTGCTCTCATCCTGCACGACTGATAGTCAGTATTCATTCTGCACGGCAGACACATATTATAATATATAGCTTAAAAGGAAATCAGGGAACGGACTTCTTCCGTTCCCTGATTTTCTTTTATCTCCTTTCCCTAAGCTGCTTCGGCTGTACGGTTTAGTAGTTGAGGCCAAAATGCCACAGTGGGATGATGTTGGCATAGCCAAAATCCCTTTCAAAAGGGATAAATTGCTGATTTTTTCCCTTTCCAGAGGGATATTTCTGTAATTTTGTCCCTTTTTAGAGGGAAAAGAGCGGCCTTCTTATCTTTATTGCGATGAAAGGATTGTAGGCGGGACTGTAGGGAGTTGGTGCGTTTGAACAAAAATCCCCTCCATCTTCATCACAGACAGAGGGGATTCATTATAAGCATGTATTTGAAGAGAAAGGATTAATTCTCTTTGATGGTCTTAACGGCAAAGGCACCGAGGACGAGGCTCACACCAGCGATGATCATCATGTGGCTCTGCACAGATCCAACGAGGCCGAGGATGGTGCCACCGATGGCGGCAGCGACAATCTGCGGAATGCAGATGGTACCATTGAAGAGTCCGAGGTAGGCACCCATATGGCCATAGCCCTGAAGGGCGTTGGTGACGAAGGTGAAAGGCATGGCGAGCATGGCAGCCCATGCGCAGCCGATGAGCAGGAAGGGGATGAAGAGCAGATACTGGTCGTGGATGAAGGCGCAGCTTGCAAAGCCGATGCCGCCTAAGACAAGGCTGATGGCATAGGCGAACTTGCGGTTGGTGAACTTCGGCAGTACCGTGGCCCAGATGACGGAGCCGATGGCCTGGACAGCGAAGAGGATGCCTACCCAGTTGCCGGCCTCCTGATAGCCTGCACTCGTCACGTCGGTAGTGCCCCAGCAGTTGGCAGCCACAGTACCATTGGTGTAAGTCCACATATACATAAAGGCGAACCAGCAGAAGAACTGCACCAGTCCTACCTTCCAGAAGGTGGCGGGCGCATTCTTCAGCAGCACAATCCAGTTGGAAGAGCCTTTCTCCTCTTCGGCTACAGACTCCTTCCTACCGTTATACTCCTCATATTCTTTAGGATTCCATTCCTTGACTTTCCATACCGTGTAGATAACGCAGAGGATGAGGATGGCGGCACCGACATAGAAGCTGTAGATAACAGAGTCTGGGATGACGCCTTTGGGTGCGGTGTTGGCAATGCCCAAGAGTGCAAAGACGAAGGGGAAGACGTAGCCTACGAGTGAACCGGCGTTGCAGAGGAAACTCTGGATGGAGTAGGCGAGACCTTTCTGCTTCTCGTTGACCATATCACCGACAAGCATCTTGAACGGTTGCATGGCCATGTTGATGGACGTATCGAGAAACATCAGTGCTATGAGTCCGAAGACCATAGCCGTGGAAACGGTCATACCGAAAGAACCGGAGTTGGGCAGCAGGCACATGACGATGACAGCTACGGCAGCACCGAGGAAGAGGTAGGGAATGCGGCGACCGAAACGGCACCACGTTTTGTCGGAGCAGGTGCCCACGATAGGCTGCACGATGATGCCCATCAGTGGGGGCAGTATCCAGAAATAGCTTAGGCTGTGAGGGTCGGCACCGAGGGTGGCGAAAATGCGCGAGATGTTGGCACTTTGAAGGGCGTAGGCTATCTGCACTCCGAAGAAGCCGAAGCTGAGGTTCCACAAGCCCCAAAAGCTCATGTTTGGTTTTTCTTTCATTTTTAGTATATGTTTTTTATTTTGTCGTTCCTCTGATGATAAGTCGTGTTCTGACGATGCGTTTCTCCACTTTTGACAGGGGTATCTCTCCTTCTACCTTACTGATGAGAATATTTGCGGCTTCTTCTCCGACTCTGACGCCTCTCTGCTCCACTGTGGTGAGCATGGGGTCGCAGGCCACGGCACGCTGGCCGTTGGTGAATCCGCAGATGCTGATGTCCTCGGGAACGCTGAAGCCCATACGCTTGGCAGTATAGAGGATGCCGATGGCGGTATCGTCGTTGACGGCGAAGAAGGCGTCGGGAACCACATCTTGAGACAGCAGCTCCGGCGTGATGGCCTCGGCGTCGGCACGGTTGTCGCAGAGGCGGAAGAAGCGCTCTTCGGGCTGTAAGCCGTTTCTGAGCAGGGCGTCGCGGTAGCCGTTGTATCTGTTCTTGGAGATTTCGAGCGTCATCGGTGAACTGTAGAAGGCGACGCGCTTGCAGCCGCGCTCTATCATGTAGTTGACGGCGTTGAAGGCGCCCTGGTAGTCATCGACGACGACGCGGTCGCAGTTGATACCCGTACAGATGCGGTCGTAGAAGACCAGCGGCAGGCGCTCCTTGATAAGCTCTTGGAAGTGGCTGTAGGTCGTGGTGTTCTTAGCTTGTGAGACGATGACGCCGCAGACACGGTTCTCAAGGAAGTGCTTGCAGATGAGCTGTTCGTGCTCGAAGTCGTCGTTGCTGGCGCTGACGATGATGGAATAGCCGCGCGAGGTGGCTTCCTGGTCGATGCCCTCAAGGACGGAGGAGAAGTAGAAATGCTCAAACTGTGGGATGATGACGCCTATCAGTTTGGAAGGCTTCACCATGTTGTTGCGCAAGCCCTCGGCTAAGGCGTTGGGATAGTAATTATGTTCTTGGGCGTATTTCTTTATCTTGTTCTTCTGCTGTATGCTGATGCGTGGATTGTCTTTCAACGCACGCGACACCGTAGCTACCGACACCCCTAAGGCGTCGGCTATGTCTCGCATTGTTATGGTTGTATGTGACATAAGCGCAGTTTTCAGGTACTCTATGGTTTTTGTGCAAAAGTAGGCTTTTTTTGTTGCATACGAAAGTTTTTGCCCAAACATGTTTGATATAAATCATGTAAACGATTGCACAGAGTCTTCGGGTGAAAATAAATTGAGACTTTAGTGTTCTTTTTTGCTTGTTTTTTCTTATCTTTGTGACAAATTAAAATCTTAAATGGGCCATGAGAATCAGGAGCCTTCTAAATCTTCCCAAGTCGCATTATTCTGCTGCGGCCATCATGCGCTGGCTGTGGCACGCCTGGCGTGGCAACCGTTTGCAGGCTACGCTCAATGCATCTATTGGCCTTGCGACAGTGGTGCTGTCGTTGGCGGAGGTGTGGGCTATGCAACATGCTATCGATGTGGCCAGCGGCGTAGTGAAGGGTAACCTCTATTGGGCGGTAGGACTTATGGGGCTGCTCATCCTCTGCAACTTTCTTCTCGACATCTCTTCAACATGGATACAGAATGTTTTGGGCATCCGCGCGCAAAACCGTATGCAGCAGCGTATGCTCGACAGGATTCTGCGCTCACAATGGCGTGGGCGTGAGAACTTCCACTCCGGTGATGTGCTGAACAGACTGGAGTTTGACGTGGTCAATGTTGTCAATTTCCTGACACAGACGATCCCCAGCGCTCTGTCTGTGATAGCCCTCTTCGTCGGTGCTTTCTGCTATCTCTTCTCCATGGACGCTGTCCTGGCACTCATCACAGTGGCCATTATCCCAGTCTTTGCTGCTGTCAGCAAGATTTATGTTGCCCAGATGCGACGTCTTACTAAAGAGGTGCGCACCGAGGACTCGCACGTGCAGAGCACCCTTCAGGAGACCATCCAGCACAGCATGCTGATAAAGACATTGGAGGGAGAGACACCGATGGTAGACCGGCTGGAGCAACGCCAAAGCTTGTTGCGGCATAAAGTGATACGTCGGACGGTGTTCTCGGTGTTCAGCAATACCGTTCTCAATGTTGGATTTGCCATTGGCTTCCTTGTAGCGTTCCTTTGGGCGGCCGTGCGTATGGCTTCCCATTCGTTGACCTTTGGTGGCATGACAGCGTTTCTACAACTCGTCAACCGCATCCAGAGTCCGGCGCGCAGTATCACAAAGCTGGTGCCCGCTTTCGTGTCGGTGTTCACGGCGGCGGAGCGGCTCATGGAGTTGGAGGAGAACCCGCTTGAGGAGCAGGGCGAGCCGGTGAAGCTTGCTTCACCATGTGGCATCAGGCTCGATCATGTCAGCTATGCCTATGGCCCTACCGAGGAGAAGATAGTCAATGACTTGTGCTTCGACTTCCGTCCGGGCACCTGCACGGCTGTCTTGGGAGAGACAGGAGCCGGCAAGACCACCCTCGTCCGGATGCTCCTGGCACTCATCAGGCCACAGCAGGGTAGGGTAGTGCTCTATAATGATGCAAAGGAAGTGATGGCTTCGCCACTGACGCGCTGCAACTTCATCTATGTGCCCCAGGGTAACACCCTCCTCAGTGGTACTATCCGCGATAACCTGCGTTTAGGTCGTCTCAATGCCACTGACGACGATATGCGTAAGGCTTTGCATGACAGTTGCGCTGACTTCGTCTTCGAACTCCCTGAGGGTCTCGACACGGTGTGTGGCGAGCAGGGTGGCGGTCTCTCCGAGGGTCAGGCTCAGCGCATAGCCATCGCCCGAGCGCTGTTGCGCAACCGTCCTATCATGCTCTTTGATGAGGCCACCTCGGCATTAGACCCCGAGACAGAGGTCGGCCTGCTGAAAAACATCCTTGCCGATAAGACGAAGACGGTCATCTTTATCACCCACCGGCCCGCTGTCAAAGCTTTCTGTGACAGTGTGCTGACGATAGAGCGCATCCATGGCAAGAAGGCAGAACAGCCTGGCCATCAGAAGTAAATGCCTGACATTGCCTATCCTCTCGTCGCTGGCAATGTACTAGCAATAAAAAAATCCCCGCCGTGGAACCGATGATTCCTTGGCGGGGATTGTTATTCAACATCTACCCTTGGAGTTAGAACTCCACTACCAGCGCCTGGCGCTGTGTGAGGGGTATATTCTTAGTAAGGTCTACTGTCTTTCCTGTGATTACATCTGTAGCTGTCTTATGGTTGCCGATGACCTCGGCGTAGCGACTGACAGCTAACTCGTTGTCGGCATGCTTGCCATTGAGGATGGTGAGCACCGTCTTGCCGTTATACTGCCGTGCGATGACATAAACGCCTTTATAAGGTATGAACTGCGTCTGTGAGCCCTTTGTTATCACCTCGTTGCCCTGACGCCAGTGCAGCAGTTGGCTGAGCCAGTTGAACATTCCGTTCTCAGCTTTTGTGCGGCCCTCAGCCGTGAAGCAGTTGTGGGTATCGCCGGGGAATCCACCGGGGAAGTCCTTGCGCACATTGCCGTCGGTGACAGCCTTTGTGCCATTCATCAGCACCTCGGTACCGTAATAGAGCTGTGGGATGCGGTTGAGGGTAAGCAGCAGAGCCAAGGCCTGCTTGAGCATTGTGGTGTCCTTGCTCTCGCCTAAGAAGCGGTCGGTGTCATGGTTCTCGATGAACGCCAACACACTCGACGGGTTAGGATAGAGGTAGTCGTAGCAGAGGGAGTTGTAGATGCGGTTGAAGCCCTTCCACCAGTCGTCAGTCTCCTCACGCTTGCCCTGGTTGAGCTTGTCGAAGAAGGAGAAGTCCATGACGGTCTTCAGATAGCTGTTTATCTTAGAGAGCTTGGAGTCTTTCTGCCAGGAGGCGGTATAAGGCGGCTCTGTCACCCATGTCTCGCCAACGGTGTTGAAGTTGGGATATTCGTTGTCGATGGTCTTCATCCATCCTGCCATAGCCTGTCGGTCAGCGTAGGGATAGGTATCCATACGGATGCCGTCGATGTCAGCGTATTCTATCCACCACTCACTGCTCTGAATGAGGTATTTTATCACGTGGGGGTTGCGCTGGTTGAGGTCGGGCATGGAGGGCACGAACCAGCCGTCTACGGTCTCGGCCATGTCGACTTTCGAAGCGTAAGGATCGAGGACCGGTGTGAGCTTATAGCTCGTCTGAAGACCGTAGTTGGGGTTGTTGAACCAGTCTTTAGAGGGTGGGTCCATGTTGAAGATGTGGTAGTCGCTGCAATGGTTGAAGATCATGTCCATGACGACTTTCAGTCCCTGCTTGTGGCATTCAGCGATAAGATTGCGGTATTCCTCGTTGGAACCGAAGCGTGGATCCACCTTGTAATAGTCTGTTGTGGCATAGCCATGGTACGACGAGTTCTGTGTCTTGTCGGCAGGCCAGTCGTTCTCTAAGACAGGTGTGAACCAAAGGGCCGTGACCCCGAGCTGTTTGAAGTAGTCAAGGTGCTGTCCGATACCTGCCAGGTCACCGCCGTGGCGCAAAGACGGATATTTCCTGTCGCAGTTTTCGTCGCGCATGCCCTTGACAACATCATTCTTCGGGTTGCCATTGGCAAAGCGGTCGGGCATGAGCAGGTAGAGGACGTCGGCGTTGGAGAAGCCTTTGTGGTCCTCGCCCTTCATGGCGCGGTCCTTAAGGGTGTATTTAATTTTTTTGTTATCCAGTTTGAGTGTCATCTCTCCGGCCTTGGCTCCGCTGAGGTTGAGGTACACGAAGAGATAGTTGGGCGAGTCGAGGCGTACAACGGAGTCGATTCTCGCATTGGGGTAGTCAGTAGTGACGTTTTTCACGTTGCGGACATCCTTGCCGTAAATCATCAGTTGCAGGGATGGATCCTTCATTCCCACATACCAGTTGGTGGGGTCAATACGCATTGTTGTTGGAGCTTTTTGTTTAGAGCTTTTTTGAAGATTTGGAGTGGCATAAAGATTTGCCATAGTGCACAAAAGTGTTAGAATAACGAGCAGTTTTCTCATGGTAAATGTTGGTTCTTGTTTTCGATGGCAAAAGTAGTTATTTTCACCATTACCAAATCAAAGAAAAGCGTAAAACTAAGAAAAAAGTGCGTAACATGTTGCATAAGAATTCCTTTCCATACGAAAATTAACAGATTTCGGATGGGAAGGAAGTTGGGAGTAAGGAGCGGTGATTTTCGAAATTGTCATTAATAGAGCAATACCAGTCCGGCGATGGCGGCATAGCATATCATGCGGATAGGGTTGATCTTTATCCACATCGTACCAACGAAGGTAGCGGCAAAAAGGAGGATGCTGATGATGAACTGCCAGAGGTTGACGCTCGGTGCGCTGAAGTTCTCCTTGTCTAAGAGCATGATGGTAGCGGAAGCCAACAGACCGACGACAGCGGGGCGGAGACCCGTGAAGACATGCTGTACGGTTCGTGTCTTCATGTATTTCATAAACATCTTACTGATGAGAATCATCAATACGAAGGTGGGCAGGACAAGGGAGAACGTCGCCGTGGCAGAGCCGAGGATGGCCAGGGCGTTGCCCATGCCAGCATTATGGATGGCGGTATAGCCGCAGTATGTGGCAGAGTTGATGCCTATAGGTCCGGGCGTCATCTGGCTGATGGCGACGATATTGGTAAACTCCGCCGACCTCAGCCAGTGGTGGTTGCGCACCGTCTCCATCTGTATGAGTGAGAGCATGCCATAGCCCCCGCCGAAGCCGAAGAGGCCTATTTTGAAGAAAGTCCAGAAGAGTTGCAGAAAAATCATAATGTGTCTTTTATGCGTCCATAGAGGAAGCCACCGAGTCCGGCGGCGATGATAATCCAGATGGGATTGACGCCGAGCGCGCAGATGAGGATAGCTGAGGCAATGGGTATCCACACATTGCCCAAGTTCACCTTGGCACTTTTGGCAAGGTTGAAGGTGGGTACGGCGATGAGCGCCACGACAGCGGGTCGGATGCCGTTGAACATAGCTGCTATCCAGTGTATCTGCATAAATTGGCGGAAGACCATGGCAATGAGCAGGATGATGATGAACGACGGCAGAACGGTCCCCAGTGTGGTGCAGAGGGCGCCCTTGGTGCCGTTCACCTTATAGCCGATGAAGGTGGCGATGTTGGCGGCGAAGATGCCAGGACAACTTTGTGCAATGGCTACGAGGTCGACAAAATCCTCTTCCTTCACCCATCCGTTCTTTTCCACAACCTCCGTCTGTATGATAGGAATCATGGCATAGCCTCCGCCAAGGGTGAAGGCACCAATCTTGAAGAAGGTGGTGAAAAGCTTGCGGTAGAGGTCGGGAGACTTCAGGTTGGAAGTTTGGTCATTCCCGGACGCTTTATTGGATATCATTTCATATTTGTTTTCTGCTTTTTCGGCTAACGATAAGTTGGGAGGAGGTAGCAGACATTTTATCCTCTTCCAACTCATTACATGTATGATATATTGAAGTCCAGAAGACGAGCTTCTGGACTTCAAATAATCTGTGACGTTACTTCGTCTTTCTCTCAATCCACTTCCGTGCATTGACGAAGGCTTCTATCCACGGTGTGACATCGCCGTTGCGTCTGTCAGCGGGATACCATGCATTCTGCCAGGGGAAGATGGCGCGCTCGGGATGCGGCATCATGGCAAGGTGGCGACCGTCGGCAGAGCAGATGCCGGCGACATTATAGTCCGAGCCGTTGGGGTTGGCAGGATACTCAGCGTAGTTGTATTTAGCTACGATGTTGTAGTGGTCCTCAGGCTCAGGGAGGTAGAAACGACCCTCTCCGTGAGCTACCCAGATACCGAGCTTGTCACCACTCAGGGAGCTGAGCATGACGCTGTTGTTCTGTGGGATATTGAGACCGAGGAAGCTGCTCTCAAACTTCTGGCTGACATTGTGTGTCAGATGAGCCCTGTGCTGATGCTCAGGGTTGATGAGGTTGAGCTCCACCATGAGCTGGCAACCATTGCAGATGCCGAGCGACAGCGTGTCCTCACGGGCGTAGAACTTGTCGAGTGCCTCTTTAGCCTTCGGGTTGTAGAGGAAGGCACCGGCCCAGCCCTTGGCAGAGCCGAGGACGTCGGAGTTGGAGAATCCACCACAGAAGACGATCATGTTCACCTCTTCCAAGGTCTCGCGGCCGCTGATGAGGTCGGTCATCATGACATCCTTGACATTGAAACCGGCGAGCCACAGCGTGTAGGCCATCTCACGGTCACCGTTGGTACCTTTCTCGCGGATGATGGCAGCAACGGGGCGCTTGGCATCGTCACCGTCTTTCCAGCGGTCGGGGTTGAGGCCGTACTGAGCGAACTTACCAGTGAAGTTGTCGTTGAACTTGAACTCTAGCGGCTGCTTCTTGTAGTTGAGGTAGCGCTTGCGGGCCATGCCGTTCATGCTCTGGCGGCGGTCGAGGAGGTAAGAGGTCTTATACCAAGTGTCGCGGAGGGCGTTGATGTCGAACTCATGATTCCAGTCGTCCTTGACGACGACAATCTTGCGCTCACCGGGAGTGGGATAGGCAATCTTGGCAAAGCCGATGCCGGCATCCTCAAGATATTCCTTGAGCTCGCGCTTATGGGTGTCAGAGACCTGGATGACAACACCGGGATTCTCAGCAAAGAGCATCTTCACAACATCGTCCTTGTCTTGCATGATGTCGTGGAGGTTGACATGCATGCCGCCCTCGACATTGGCAAAGGTCATCTCAAGGAGCGTGGTGATGAGACCACCGGCTGAGATGTCGTGACCAGCCATGACCCAACCCCTGTTGATGAGGTCCTGGATAGCATTGAAGCAGTCGGCGAAATACTCTGAGTTCTTGACAGTAGGAACATCGGAGCCTATCTTGCCGAGCGTCTGGGCGAAGGCAGAACCGCCGAGGCGCTGCTCGTCGAAGGAGAAGTCGATATAATATAATGAGGAGTTCTTGTCGTTAACGAGGACGGGGCTGACGACCTTTCTCACATCGCTGACCTCAGCACCTGCCGTCACGATGACGGTACCCGGTGCGATAATCTTTGAGCCGTCGGGATACTGCTGGCTCAGCGACAGCGAGTCCTTACCCGTCGGCACGTTGAGACCGAGCGAGCAGCAGAAGTCGGAGAGAGCCTGTACAGCGTCGTAGAGACGGGCATCCTCACCCTTCTGTGAGCGGCACGGCCACATCCAGTTGGCGGAGAGGTTGAGGTTCTCCACAGCTGACGGATGGTCCTTGTCGGTAGCTACAGGTGCCCAGACGATGTTCGTCAGACTCTCAGCCACAGAGAGTACGCTGCCGGCAGCAGGGTTGGCAAGTCCGGCCTGGGGAGCATGACCTAAGGCCGTAGCGATACCAGCCTTGCCACGATAGTCAAGGGCGACGACACCGCAGTCGGAGAGCGGCAGCTGAATCTGACCCTGAGTCTGCTGGCGCGCTACCTTACCCGTGACGGAGCGGTCGACCTTGTTCGTCAGCCAGTCCTTGCAGGCAACGGCCTCCAACTGGAGCACGTTGTTGAGGTATTCGTCAATCTTATCGATGGAGTAGGTGGCATCCTCATAGTGGTGGACAACAGTCTCGTCGCGCATGATGGTCTTCGGCGAGTGACCGAACATCTGGGCCACGTCGAGGTCGAAGGGCTTCACGCCGTCGCCCTGTACAAAGGAAAAGTGGGCGTCGCCAGTGGTCTTACCCACGACATAGAACGGTGCACGCTCGCGCTCGGCCATCTTGCGCACGCGCTCCACGTGGTTGTCGTCGATGAGCAGGCCCATACGCTCCTGACTCTCGTTGGCGATAATCTCTTTCGCCGACAGCGTCTTGTCGCCGATAGGCAGCTTGGTCATGTCTATCTCGCCGCCACAGTCCTCCACAAGCTCTGAGAGGCAGTTGAGGTGCCCGGCCGAGCCGTGGTCATGGATGGAGACGACGGGGTTGGTATCATCTTCGACGAGGGCGCGCACGAGGTTGTAGGCGCGCTTCTGCATCTCTGGGTTGGCACGCTGCACGGCGTTGAGCTCTACGGCAGTGCCATAACGGCCGGTATCCACCGACGACACGGAGCCGCCACCCAAGCCGATGCGATAGTTGTCACCGCCTACGACGACGATGTCCTCGCCGGGCTGCGGTTCTTTCTTCAGACAGTCGCGCTTCTTGCCATAGCCGACACCACCGGCCAGCATGATGACCTTGTCGTAGCCATAGACCTGGTTGGGTGTCTGGCAGTCCTTGTTGGTTTCTTTCTCGATGGCGTTGTCACCGGTAGAGGTCTCATATTCGAAGGTGAGGACGGAACCGGTAATCAGCGGCTGGCCGAACTTGTTACCGAAGTCGCTGGCACCATTCGAGGCCTTGATAAGAATCTCCTCAGGCGTCTGATAGAGCCATTTACGGGCGTCTATCTTCTCCTCGTAGTCGCGGGCAGCCTTGCCGTCATCGTTCTTCAGACGCGGGTAGCTGGTCATATAGACTGCCGTGCCGGCGATAGGCCATGAACCGACACCACCGCCCATACGGTCGCGAATCTCACCGCCCGTACCTGTAGCGGCACCGTTGAAAGGCTCCACGGTGGTGGGGAAGTTGTGGGTCTCGGCCTTCAGGGAGATGACGCTCTCGATGGGCTTCACCTTGAAGTAGTCGGCCGTCGTCTGGTCCTGGGGAGCAAACTGCTCGATGACAGGGCCCTGGGCGAAGGCCACATTATCTTTATAGGCAGAGAGAATCTTACCCGGATGCTCCTTCGTCGTCTTCTTGATGAGGGCGAAGAGGCTGGAGGGGCGCTCCTCACCGTCGATGATGAAGGTGCCGCCGAAGATCTTGTGGCGGCAGTGTTCGGAGTTGATCTGCGCGAAGCCGAAGATCTCGGAGTCGGTAAGCGGGCGGCCGTTCTCTTTCTCTATCTTGTGGAGGTATTCAATCTCTTCAGGACTCAGCGCCAGGCCCTCCTCCTCGTTGTATTTCTCGATGTCCTCAACGTGCTTGATGGGCTCAGGCTGGTGGTCTACGGTGAAGATGTTCTGGTCCAGACCTTTGTACATGCGCTGCAGCATGCGGTCGTGGCTGGCATCCTCGCTCTTCGCGGGGAAGTATTCCTCTATACGCGAAATGCCGGTGAGACTCATGTTCTGCGTGATCTCAACGGCATTTGTACTCCATGGTGTAATCATTTCGCGGCGCGGACCGACAAAGAAGCCGTCGAGCTTCTCTGCTGTCAGAATGGTGGCGTCACCGTAAAGCCATGACAAGGCTTGCTTCTCAGCGTCACTGGGGGTATGGTCTATCTCAGTGGCAATGATGTTCTCCTTGGGAGTCTTGAAGAAAAGAATCATAATCGGATAATGACTTATTTAATGTGTAACACTGCAAAATTAGTGCTTTTTCACCGAAGTGGCAAATAGAAACTTTGATTTTTTATAATAAGGCGCTGTTTTTATCACTCCCCGGCACTTGCCAAAACATAACAAATCACATTATCACACTTTCGTATCCATATATACAGGGGAGAAGAAAGAAATTAAGAGTTAACTTTATGATGATATTATCTTAATATAATAATGTTCGCGCGTTATATTAATATAGTATTATGCTGTAAGGTGTCTCAAACAGTCGTGCGGATGTCGGCAGAAATAATTTTTGGCAGCATAATTCCACCGGTTTTTGTCTGCCAAAAATAATAGGAGGCGATGTAAAACTGTATGCTTTTGCATATTGGCTTGGTTTGGCACAGACCCCGTAATATTGGCACTGACCACAAAAGGTTTGGCACTGACCCCGGGTCGTCGAACGGGCGCGGTGGCGCAGCGAAGCAAGCCACCACGACCGTGAGCGACCTGGGGACAGAGCGAGGAGAGAGGAAAGACCTCGGAGAGGTCTCACGTGGATAGCAGATTAAGCACCATTTCCTTCGCATAACATCATTTGTTATAGACGTACATTGGTTTTTCTTCCATTTAGTTGAGAAAGAGTCCTGCGTGGTGGTACCTATCCACCGCAATATTTCTGCAATATTGCCCATTGAATGTTTTTTGCGCCCTTTCTGAAGCATTCATGCTTCCATCCTTTGCGCCTTTGCGCCTTTGCGAGAGAATATCTTGCTGTTCGATTGCAGCTTGCGTTTTGGTAGCTCTCGCCAAGGCGCAAAGGGCGCAAAGGGAAGGGCCTTCGGCCTCGCAAAGGAACACATCCGCAGCCACGTTGCGATACGAACGCAAATCACAAAATCACATTGTCACAGGATGCAATGGGCTTGTTTCGTATGTTGTTGGTGGTTGCTATTTTTTTTATTAAAAAGTCCGCCTTTCTGTTGCGGCTTTAGAAAATATTTCTTAATTTTGCCAATGAGATGCTAACTCATTCGTGTGAGTCGGCAGATCAGACATCGATGGAATTGAGTCTTCAAGGCAGCAGGGAATTAAAGATGTAGTTGAATTCTTAAAAGAAATAATAAAAGGTAACGAATCATTATCTAAAAATTAATTTGGTAAAAAAGATAATCTAATTAGCTCTGTCAGATTATGAAAAAATTTCTACTTATATTTGTAGCCTTAATGACATCGATAGGCTGCTTTGCGGATCAAAAGTATGTGACAGTTGATGGCTTGAAATTCCGTGTGGATACGGTTTCGAAGGAAGCCAAGCTTACTCAATATTCTTATAGTGGGGACATAAAAGTACCCGAGAAAATTACGGATGGCGGTGTTGAATATACGGTCACCGCGCTGGGTGATGACTGTTTTTCAGGTTGCACCGGTCTGACAAGTATTGATATCCCCTCGTCTGTGACATCGCTGGGAGACTGGTGCTTTGACGGCTGCACCGGTCTGACAAGTATTGATATCCCCTCGTCCGTGACATCGCTGGGAAAGCATTGCTTTTATGGTTGCACCAGTCTGACAAGTATTGATATCTCCTCGTCCGTGACAACGCTGGGAAGCGGGTGCTTTAAAAGCTGCACCGGTCTGACAAATATCACCATCCCCTCATCCGTGACAACGCTGGATTACGAGTGCTTTAAAGGCTGCACCGGTCTGACAAGTATTACTATCCCCCCGTCCGTGACATCGCTGGGTGGTTACTGTTTCTCTGGTTGCACCGGTCTGACAAGTATTGATATCCCCTCGTCCGTAACAACGTTGCCAGAATCTTGCTTTTCTGGCTGCACCGGTCTGACAAACATCACCATCCCCTCTTCCGTGACAACGCTGGGAATAGGTTGCTTTTATCGTTGCACCGGTCTGATAAGTATTGATATCCCCTCTTCCGTGAAGTCGCTGGGAGCCTCCTGCTTTGGCGCCTGCACCGGTCTGACAAGTATTGATATCCCCTCGTCTGTGACATCGCTGGGAAGCAGCTGTTTTTCAGGTTGCACCGGTCTGACAAGTATTGATATCCCCTCGTCCGTGACATCGCTGGGTGATTACTGTTTTTCTGGCTGCACCGGTCTGACAAGTATTGATATTCCCTCGTCCGTGATATCGCTGGGATGGAACTGCTTTTCTGGTTGCACCGGTCTGACAAGTATTGATATTCCCTCGTCCGTGACATCGCTGGGAGACGGGTGCTTTTCTGGCTGCACCGGTCTGTTAAGTATAATTTGTGAAAATCCCAATCCGCCTTCTACTAGTGACACTTCTTTTGATGATGATACTTATTCGAATAGTACGCTTTGTGTTCCTGACGTCGCAGCTTATCAAGCGGCTGATGGTTGGAAGAAATTCAAAAATATCAAAAAAATTGCGACCGACGACATCAGTGCGGCAAAGATGCATGGTGTGGTAGTAGCTGCTGAGGGCGGTATTGTTACCGTCAGCGGTCTTAGCGATGGCGCGAAGGTAGAGTTCTATTCCATTGACGGCAAACTGATTGGCGCAGAAAAAGCTAACGGTGGCACTGTCAGTATCGCCACATCCGAGCATGTTGTTATCTGCAAGGTAGGCAGGAAAAGCATCAAGATACTCGTGAAATAGCAGGAAGGCCAATAACAACATGAAGCCCTTATGCATCAAGAGACTACGCTTGTCGTAGCTGCCTCGTGATGATGCATAGGGGCTTTTAACTTGTTTTTTCAGAACTTCAAAATCCTGCAGGGTATTGCTCGTCTCTATGGGCGGCATGATTGTGATGTGCGGTAGGATGTGCTCTACACTTCCTCCATCCTCACCACGTCGTAGCCTTTGATTTGCACGACGATGCTGTGCAGCTGCGTACCGTGGAGCATGCTCTGCAACTTCCTGTCGGCAGCGTAGTTTTTGATTTGCTCTAAGGCCTCGCTCCACTGTCTGTCAGCTTCGGCTTCGGTGGCGTCGGTCTTGAGGTATTTCAGTTCAAGGATATAGCTGTGCTTGACCATCGGGAAGACGGTGTCGTTGGGCAGGAGGAAAAAGTCGCAATAACCATGGCTGAACTCCATCTCCGGCGCGACGAGATAATAGGGATCGAGGCTGAGGTAGGCATTCATGAACCCTTGCAGGTTGCGCTCGCCCTCGATGAGTTGCCGCACAGCCGTGGTGTCGTGGTAGGCTTTGAGGATATAGTCCATCATTGGCCGCCACTGACCCTCCACGGCGGCCTGATAGAACGGCACGTTGAGCTGCGAGAGAGCTGTGGGGCGTATCTGCTGGAAAGCCTGCATGAGGTAGTTATAGTACTGTATGCGCACGTTGTTGTTCGGGATGCCGAGCTTCAGGGCTGCGCCGAGTGTACCGCGGATGGTGAGCATGCCGTAGTAGAAGAGCAGGCTGATGAAGTTGTCTTCGTCGGTGATGCTCTCGGCAGGGAAGTAGCTGTTGAGGGTCGAGATGGTGTATCCTGTGTGAACGATGTCATAGATGGTCTGTCGCCGCTCCTCGGTCATGTTGCCAATCTCGATGAGGTTGCGCAGTTTCTTGTAGTCAGTCTTCGTGTTGGGGTCAACCATCTCCTTGGGTTTCTTACCTGTGTCGATGAGCGTGGACATGTAGTAGCACACCATGTCGCTGTTGAACATGCTGGGCTCACGGCCGAAGCTGTCCTCAGCGAAGCAGTAGTTGTCATACCACGGCTTGATGTCGGCAATAATGCTGTCTTCAGAAATCTCCGGCTTGATGGCACCCACCTCTTTATAATAGCGTATCATCTGGCGCACCTCATCCTCTGAGAAACCGAGCATCTGGTTGAAGCGCGCATCGATGGTTATATTCAGCGCGATGTTGTAGCCACTGGTAAGGTCGTCGAGGGTGATGGGCGCTACGCCAAGCATGACGATGCGGTCGAACATCGGCTTGAAGAGTTTGAACACATCACGGTAGAAGCCCGTGCCGTGGGTCAGGTCGTGGTAGGCCTGCTGACCTTTCACGTTTAATACATTATTGGTAAAGTTGTCATACTCGTCGACGATAAGGTATAGTCGGCATCCTATGGTATGAGCAACAAGGTTGATATAGTTGAGCTTCTGTATGCCACGTGGTATCCGTTTTACCTCATCTACAAAATCGTCTGGGTAGAACCTTGCATATTCTTTTGCAAAGTTTACGCAGCACAAACTCAGATAAAAGTCAAAGTTATCATCCAGCCGCTCCACATCGCTGCCCACCTGTGAGAAGTCGAGATGCAGCATCTGAAATTTGTTGCGCCACTCCGTAGGGTGGTCTGCCACATAGAGACCCTTGAACAACTCTTGGAAGTTGTCCTTCTCATTGATGTCGTAGTAGGCCTCGAGCATGTTGAGAAAGAGACTCTTGCCGAAACGGCGCGGACGGACAAGGAACAAGAAGTGTCCAGCCTGCTCCATTCTTTCAAAAAACATGGTCTTGTCAACCAGATAAAGTCCCTCACTCCGCACCTGCTTGAAGCTGGAGATACCATAGGGGATGCGCTTGAAGTTGTTGCTCATAATGAATATAGCTTATCTCACGTGCAAATATAACGCTTTCTTTTCAGACATGCAAGCCTTATAGGCGAAAACTGCAAGATGAATCAAGTTGAATTTAGATACGAAAAATAGCGCCTTTTAGCTAAAACATTGTGTATATAAATCACTCTCTCATTCAACTCATTACTTTGAAGCCTGTAAATATTCTTGAGAGATGAGAGAAATATCCAAATCAAAATGCCAGGTAGCTGAATAGTAGCTATCTGGCAATCTTCATTGTGCGTCTGACAGATTCGGGTATATGATGACCGCATCATCATTTCCAACACAGGACGTTTGCCAATGGGATGGACTGTCAGTAATCTGCTTGGCAAACACATCAGCATTCCTTACAATCCTGATATTGCAAATGCATTCTTTCATGCAGGATTCATAGAGTCATGGGGACGTGGTATAGAGAAAGTGCTGGCTGCATGTAAAGACTACGGTTGTCCTAAACCTCAATGGGATTTTGATGGAACCGTGCTGAGCATGACAATGAAATACAAGAAGGCTGAGATTGAGGATGAAGATAAGAAAGACAGCTACGATAAGATCTCAAACAAAGATGCTGGCATGGACAGAATTGTCCGAGATGTGTCCGAGATATGTCCTAGACATGACCGAGATGTGTCCCAGATGTTATTGATTATTGCTAAAAGCGGTCGAGGCGAATTGGGCATTGCGACTTTAATGGAATCAGCTAAGAAAACATCAAAGCGACAATACAGAAGAGATATCCTCGTTCCAGCTTTGGAATCCGGGCTCATCGAGCGCACAATCCCCGACAAGCCAACTTCTCGTTATCAGAAGTACCGGTTGACCGACAAGGCTTTGAAAATACTGAAAGATGGCAAATGACTATGACAATGGAATATCTAATATCCGACCTTCGCTCTTCCATCCCTATCTTACAAAAGATAGCGGACGGGCAGATATTGTCTTTTGATGAGGCATGGTCGTTGGTTACCATATTTCCAACGATTACAATGATGTTGAGTTCTACAATGTCGCCACTCTGTCGCCAATATTTCGAACTTAAAATGCCAAGCAACTGATATTCAATTGCTTGGCATTCAGTGAGGTGCGCCTGACAGGACTCGAACCTGCACTGCGTGAGCAACTAGATCCTAAGTCTAGCGCGTCTACCAATTCCGCCACAGGCGCAAGAAGCAAGACCGTTGGCACATGAACGCTTGCAAAGTTGATGGCTAACGGTTTTGCAAAGTTAAGAAGAAATCTCGTAACTGCAAAATTTTGAGGTGATTTCTTCTATCATTCCACTTTCTGATTATCTATTGCAGGAAATCAGCTATCCTGATTATCTATTGCGGGAAATCAGCTATCCTGATTATCTATTGCAGAAAATCAGCTATCACCTTTTATCCTCTCATTGTCAGCGAGATGCGGTGGCGACGGCGGTCCACCTCCAAGACCTTCACGGTGACGTGCTGGTGGAGCTTGACGACATCGTTGGGGTCCTTGACATAGTGGTTGGCAAGCTGCGAGATGTGAACGAGGCCATCCTGGTGCACGCCGATGTCGACGAAGGCGCCGAAGTTGGTGATGTTGGTAACGATGCCCGGCAGCTCCATTCCCGGCACGAGGTCTTCGGGCGTATGCACCCGCGGGTCGAACTCAAAGGTCTCGGCTTTGCCACGCGGGTCGCGGCCCGGCTTCTCCAACTCCTTCATGATGTCGGTGAGGGTGGGGAGTCCTACTGTCTTCGACACATAGCGGCGGATGTCTATCTTCTTGCGCTCCTCCGGCTTCTTGATAAGGTCGGCCACGGAGCATCCGCAGTCGTCGGCCATCTTCTCCACGATGGCATAGCTCTCGGGATGGACAGCGCTGGCGTCGAGGGGATTCTTAGCCCCCGGGATGCGCAGGAAGCCCGCACACTGCTGGAAGGCGGCGGGACCGAGGCGCGGCACCTTCTTCAGCTCGGCGCGCGAGGTGAAGGCACCGTTCTCCTTGCGGTAGTCCACGATATTCTGTGCCAAGACAGGTCCCAAGCCAGAGACGTAGGTCAGCAGATTCTTCGAGGCGGTGTTGACATCCACGCCGACGGCGTTGACGCAGAGCTCCACGGTCTGGTCGAGGCTGTGCTTGAGTTTTGTCTGGTCGACATCGTGCTGGTACTGTCCCACGCCGATGCTCTTCGGGTCTATCTTCACGAGCTCAGCCAAAGGGTCCATGAGCCGTCGGCCGATGCTCACGGCACCGCGCACGGTGACGTCCTCGTTGGGGAACTCCTCGCGTGCCGTCTCTGATGCCGAGTAGATGCTGGCGCCATCCTCGGAGACGACGTAGGTGGGGATGTCGGCAATCTGCCGCAGGATGTCAGCGGTCTCCCGTGACGCCGTACCATTGCCGCAGGCGATGGCCTCCACGCGCCATTTATGCGCGATGTCGGAGAATTTGCCAAGGGCGTTGCCGGACGCTGCCGAGCCCACGGCCATGACGACATCGTGGTAGAGCAGGTTGCCCTGGGCGTCGAGGACGACGACCTTGCACCCGGTGCGGATGCCGGGGTCTACACCCATGACGCGTTTCTGTCCGAGTGGTGGGTCGAGGAGCAGCTGCCGCAGGTTCTCCTTGAAGACCTGGATGGCCTCGTCGTCGGCTTTCTCCTTGCTCAGGGCGTTGAACTCGTTCTCAATGGACGGCTCTATGAGTCGTTTGTAGCTGTCCTCCACAGCCTCGCCGACGAGTGTCTGGCAGGGTCCGAAGCCATGCACCCAGTAGCGTTTCAGGCGGTCGGTGCAGTTCTCGTCGTCGATAGTGATGCTCACGCGCAAAATCCCCTCGGCCTCACCGCGGCGCATAGCCAACAGCCGGTGGGAGGAGCAGCGGCGCAGCTCCTCGCTGAAGGCGAAGTAGTCGCTGTATTTCTGCGCTTTGTCCTCATCTTTCATCTTCGGTATGACGCGAGAGGCGATGACAGCCTCCCGCTGGAAAGCCTTGCGCACGGTCTGGCGTGTGCCCTCGTTCATGCTGATATCTTCGGCGATGATGTCCTGGGCCCCTTTGATAGCGGCCTTTACATCCTTGACATCGCCTTTGACAAACTTATGGGCCGCCATATCGGGGTAGTGCTCTTTCTGGAAGAGGATGACGCGTGCCAACGGCTCCAAACCCTGCTCCCGGGCCACCTGGGCGCGTGTGCGGCGGCGGGGCTTGAAAGGCATATAGATGTCCTCTATCTCCGTGGCATTCCACGAAGCTTCGATGCGGTGTCGGAGCTCGTCGGTGAGCTTGCCCTGCGCCTCGATGGTTTTGAGAATCGTCTCCTTGCGCTTGTTCAGCTCCTTGAGCTTCTCATAGAGGTCACTGATGAGCGCCACCTGCACCTCGTTGAGGTTGCCCGTGGCCTCCTTGCGGTAGCGGCTGATGAAAGGGATGGTGGCACCGGCATCAAGGAGGTCGATGACGGCCTCCACCTGCTCGGCGCGGATGCCCGTCTGCTGGGATATGATTTCTGCGTATTGGTTCATAGGTTGTTATTGTTATGCTGGGGTGGCAGATAAGTTTATTTTCTGTTGATGATGGCCCTTGCCGTCTCTATGATAGAGTCATAGCCATAGACGAAGCCGATGTCAGAGAGTGAAGCCTTGACGTCGGGCTCCATGCCGCCCTCAGTGCTCTGCAAGTTCTTGTCGTACATCGGGCAGGCGGAGAAGCGGATGCTCCAGCCGTTGGGAATCTCTGAGGAGAAAGGCAGGCCGGCGCCTCCACCGGTGTTGTCGCCCACGATGGTGACATTGGGGCAGCAGCGCATGTATTTCACAAACTCGTTGGCAGCGGAGAAAACGCTGCGGTTGGTGATGACGACGACGGGCTTGTGCCATCTCACGCCCTTAGCGGGCTTGAGCCGCTGCTCCTCCAAGCTGGAGAAGTCGTTATGGCCCTTCCCCGTCTTATGGCGCATATACCCCACGAGGAGCTCTTTGTCGGTGAAGCGGGCCGCCAAGGTCTCGGCAGAGGTGAGCATGCCGCCACCGTTGTCTCTGACGTCGATGATGAGACCGAGGCAGGGTTGGAGATAGAGCAGGATGTCGTCGAGGTTGCCGGCGCCGAAGGTGTTCTCAAAGGTAGCGCACCGGATGTAGCCGATGTTGTCGTCAAGGATGCGGTATTTCAGACCGCTGGCAATGCGGTAGTCAGTGCCGAGATAGCGGCGGACGAGGGAGTCGCTGTAGTTGGACGGGTAGTTCTCATGGAACCCCCAGTAGCGGCTGTAGTCGAAGGAGGCAAAGAGGTTGACATGCCCGTCTTTGAGCTCGGCGAGCATATCACCAAGCACTTCCAACTGCTGGCTCTCTGTCATGCCATTGTTGAAGCGCGGAGCGTAGGCGGCATGGACAGAGTCCCAGTCGATGCCTTTCTCCTGGAAGAAGCAGTAGTGCTCGTCCATGATTTTCCACAGCGCCTCGAAATTGCCCGACGGCGAGTCGCTGAACTCGTCCTCAGTGACGCAGCTGCCGAAGAGCAGGACGGCGAGCAGACAGAAAGAAAGTTTTCTCAATATCTCCATCCTATCATGATGTTATGCGAATACTGATGGTATTTCAGGTTGTTGGCGTCCATCTGCCGGATGTCGCCGAGATACCCGATGGTGAACGTGGTATGCCAGAGTCGGAAGTCGAAGGTGAGCAACTGCCGGAACTGCACCGCCGAGAAAGGTGATGTGAAGACGATGTTGTGGTCGTAGTTGCCGCGTGTGAATATCTCGTAATACGACTGCCCGTAGTTGGGCGAGAAGGCGATGCCGATGAGCGGCATGGCAGCCTCATAGCGCAGGGCAAAGGGTCGGTTCTTGATGCGAAAATGCCACGTCGCCATGACGGAAGGGTCTATGCTCAGTGCAGCCCTGGCCTGTGCGGGGTTGTTGCTGTTGCGGGTGTTGTAGAGTCCGCCCAAAGCCACGTCAGCGAGTCCGCCGACACGCACGTTGATGTCCGACGGCAGGTCGAAGTTGTAATGCCAGCCGAAGCGGAGGTTGTACATGGCGCCGAGAAAGGAGTTGTCGTTGCCGCGGGTGCCCGCAAAGGAAGCAAAGACATCCTGCGAGACATAGGTCGACCAGTGGCGCAGCGCCGTGCTGTCGGCTTTCGACAGCTTACGGTTGGCTTTCTCCCATGCATATCTCACCTCGGTACCTTTGGCTGTCTCCTGCGAGAGATAGGTGTCAAGGATGGATGTATATCCCACGCCTATCAGACTTGCCTTCTCTCGCTGGCCCGAGGCTAAGAGCGGGAGGAGGCAGAGAAGCATTGTCGCTATGACCTTAATTATCATCGTTGAAAAGGTTTAACTGTCCTGTCATCTCGTCTATGACCTGCTGCCGGCTTTTCCCGGCATCAGGGTCCTCGTTGCTGTCGTCAGGAGGAGTGCTGGGCGTGTCTTCGTCGTTGGTCTCCTCGGGCTGTCGCAGAGGCTCCAGTTCTTCCACCTTCTCCACCTGCCATGTGGCGATGCGCTTACCCTTGGCCTTGTAGCCCTTGACACCGACAAACTGCTCGGCGTCAATCTCCATAGGTGGGCGGACGCTGTCGGCACCACCGAAGGTGACCCGGATGTTGGGGTAAGGGGTATCGGTGAGCAGCAGAAGCTGGTTGTCGGTGTTGTCGCCGAGGTAGTTCTGCGGGCGTTTCGAGGCGTCCATGAGGAACCGCTTGAGATAGGGATAACCGCTGTTGTCGGCATCGAGGAGGACAGCGGTCCACACCTTGTGCGGGTCGTATTTCTCTATCAGTTGGATGTTGTCCTCGAAATGGTTGTTCAGGTCGAAGTCCGTGATATGATATTCTCCGTTGTCGAGGATGACGAGGATGCTGTCGCCGTCGTAGAACTCGCCGAGGAGCTCGCCGTGCCCTTCGTAGTTGAGGCGCTTGACATCATGGTCGAACCACACCTTGCGGCCGCCGAGGGTGGAGTGGCCACGGCTCTTGAGCGTGATACGGTGGACGCTGTGCTTGGTGAGCAGGTTGCCGCGGGCAGCGCGACCTTTGATAAGGATGTCGGAGAAGTCCTTCTCCAGGAAGATGTTCTGGTTCTTCTTCGTCACGTCGACGTCGAGGGTCACCTTGATGGTCTCGGCCTCACCGTTGGGGTTGGCGGTGAAGTACATGATGCGGGAGCCTGGCGTGCCGAGGGTGAGGTCATACTCACGGTCGCGCGTGATGCTCGTCACATTGAAGCGCTTGATCCAGTAGGGGCCGTGCTTGCCGTCACGGTAGACGACATTGTAGATGGTACGGGTGTCGTTCTTCTTGAAGACCTGCACCCACAGCACGTTCTTGCCGACAAAGATCTTGTCGGCCACCTTGATGACCTTGTATTTGCCGTCGCGGTAGAAGATGATGATGTCGTCGAGGTCGGAGCAGTTGCACACAAACTCGTCTTTCTTCAGTCCTGTGCCGATAAATCCGTCCTGACGGTTGATATAGAGTTTCTCGTTGGCTTCCACGACTTTCGTCACCTCGATGGTGTCGAAGGAGCGCACCTCAGTGAGGCGCGGGTGCTCTTTGCCGTAGACCTCCTTCAGATGCTGGAACCAGGCTATCGTGACATCGGTCATATGGGCCAGGTCGTGCTCGATACCCTTTATCTCAGCCTTTATCTTGGCAATGAGCTCATCGGCTTTCTCCTTGTTGTATTTCAGGATGCGCTGCATCTTTATCTCTAAGAGACGCAGGTAGTCGTCATCGCGCACCTCGCGGATAAGCTTTGGCTTCCACGGAGTGAACTTCTCGTCGAGGAATGCCAACACAGCTTTCTGGTTGGGAGCCTGTTCAAATTTCTTCTCCTTATACATGCGCTCCTCGATGAAGATGCGCTCCAAGGACGAGAAGAAGAGCTGTTCTTGCAACTCGCCTTTGCGTATCTCCAACTCCTTGCGCAGCAGGCCCATGGTGCGGTCGGTGGAATGGCGCAGGACGTCGCTGACGGTGAGGAACTGGGGCTTGTCGTCCTCGATGACGCAGCAGTTGGGCGAGATGTTGATTTCGCAGTCGGTGAAGGCATAGAGGGCGTCAATGGTCTTGTCGGGCGAAACACCGGGCGCCAGCTGCACCTGTATCTCTACCTGGCGCGCAGTCATGTCGATGACTTTGCGGGCTTTTATCTTACCCTTCTCAATGGCTTTTGTGATGGAGTCCTGGAGAGAGGCAGCCGTCTTGCTGAACGGCACCTCACGGATGACGAGGGTCTTGGAATCCAACTTCTCTATCTTGGCTCTGACGCGCACCACGCCCCCGCGCTGGCCGTCGTTGTATTTCGATACGTCAATGGCGCCACCCGTGGGGAAGTCGGGGTAGAGGTGGAAGTCCTTGCCTTTGAGATAGCTGATGGCGGCATCACAGAGCTCGTTGAAGTTGTGGGGCAGCACTTTCGACGACAGACCCACGGCAATGCCCTCAGCGCCCTGAGCCAGCAGCAGTGGGAACTTCACCGGCAGGGTGATAGGCTCCTTGTTACGACCGTCGTAGGAGAGTTGCCATTCCGTTGTCTTGGGGTTGAAGACCGTCTCAAGGGCAAACTTCGAGAGCCGCGCCTCGATATATCGTGGTGCGGCAGCGCGGTCACCGGTGAGGATATTGCCCCAGTTGCCCTGTGTGTCGATGAGCAGGTCTTTCTGGCCGAGCTGTACGAGGGCGTCACCGATGGAGGCGTCACCATGCGGGTGAAACTTCATCGTCTCGCCCACGATATTGGCCACCTTATTGTAGCGGCCATCGTCCATACGCTTCATGGTGTGGAGGATACGGCGCTGTACGGGCTTCAGACCATCCTCGATATGTGGCACGGCACGTTCGAGGATGACGTACGATGCATAGTCGAGGAACCAGTTCTTATACATTCCCGACAGATGGTGTACGGCAGAGGCGTCGAAGCGGTCGGCAGGCTTATAGTCCGAGTGCTGGTCTACGGTCAGCTCCTCATCGTCCTGAGGATTGTTGTTGTTTGTCTTATCGTCGTCCATTGATATATTTTTGTTGCGTTAAGGGCATAGGAAGCCCTATCTATGCAAAGTTACGAAAAAAAAACAAAATGCTCGGGATATATGCGGAAAAATGATGGGAAATTACAGAGGCACTGCTATACTGGCGCAATGTGTGTCTCCGGAATATGTACGGCATTTGCCACGGATATCGTTGGCATTTGCCACGGATGTCGTTGGCATTTGCCATGGATGTCGTTGGCATTTGCCATGGATGTCGTTGGCATTTGCCGCAGATATCTGTGGCATTTGCCGCGCATTCTCTTAGCTATTAGGGAGTGGAAAGCGGCTTCTTACTCTATTTTAACGCAAAACACGACAATTATCGAGTAAAAAGCCGTAACTTTGCAGGAAATTGTAAATTTATAGCTAAGAAATCATGGCAGAAGATGTATTCAAGAAGATTGTGAGCCATTGTAAGGAATATGGCTTTGTGTTCCCAAGTTCTGAAATTTATCCTGAGGGCCTTGCCGCCGTCTATGACTACGGACCCAATGGCGTAGAGCTGAAGAACAATATCAAGAAGTACTGGTGGGATTCCATGGTGCTCCTCCATAACAATATCGTAGGTATCGATGCCGCCATCTTCATGAACCCCACGGTGTGGAAAGCCAGTGGCCATGTCGATGCTTTCAACGACCCGCTTATTGACAACCGCGACTCCAAGAAGCGCTATCGTGCCGACAACCTCATCGAGGACCAGATTGCCAAGTATGATGAGAAGATAGATAAAGAGGTGAAGAAGGCCGCCAAGAAGTTTGGCGATGCTTTTGACGAGGCTAAGTTCCGTGCCACCAACCCCCGTGTCTTGGAGCATCAGCAGAAGCGTGACGCCCTTCACGAGCGTTATACCAAAGCCATGCAGGGTCTTGATCTCGACGAGCTCAAGCAGATTATCCTCGACGAGGGTATCGTAGACCCCATCAGCGGTACCAAGAACTGGACCGACGTGCGCCAGTTCAACCTGATGTTCTCCACTGAGATAGGCTCTACCGCCGGTACAACCAATAAGATTTATCTTCGTCCTGAGACCGCTCAGGGCATCTTCGTCAACTTCCTCAATGTGCAGCGCACCACGCGCCAGAAGCTGCCGTTTGGTATCGCACAGATTGGTAAGGCTTTCCGTAACGAGATTGTGGCCCGCCAGTTTGTCTTCCGTATGCGCGAGTTCGAGCAGATGGAGATGCAGTTCTTCTGCCAGCCCGGCACTGAGATGAAGTGGTTCGAGTATTGGAAGAAGGCACGTCTGGCCTGGCATGAGGCCCTGGGCATGGGTGATGAGAACTACCGTTACCATGACCATGAGAAATTGGCCTTCTATGCCAACGCTGCTACCGACATCGAGTTCAAGATGCCGTTCGGCTTCAAGGAGGTCGAGGGTATCCACAGCCGTACCAACTACGACCTCTCTCAGCACGAGAAGTTCAGCGGCACCAAGATGCGCTATTTCGACCCCGACAAGAACGAGAGCTACGTGCCCTACGACGTGGAGACCTCCATTGGTGTGGACCGTATGTTCCTCTCTGTTCTCTGCCATGCCTACAACGAGGAGAAACTGGAGAATGGCTCCACACGTGTCGTTCTCAGCCTGCCCGCAGCTCTGGCTCCTATCAAGTGTGCAGTGCTGCCCCTTGTCAACAAAGATGGTCTGCCGGAGAAGGCTCAGGAGATTCAGGATATGCTGAAGTTCCACTTCACAACACATATCGATGCCAAGGACTCTATCGGTAAGCGCTATCGTCGTGAGGATGCCATTGGTACGCCGTACTGCATCACTGTCGACGGTCAGACCCTTGAGGACAACACCGTGACGCTGCGCCACCGTGACACCATGGAGCAGGAGCGCGTGTCGGTCGACGAACTCCTCGGCATCATCGAGGAGCGCGTGAGCATCACCAGCGTGCTCAAGAAGCTCGCCAATGACATCAAGGACCTGTAGGTCGCTACGAAACACTCCTTATATTTATGAACATCAAATATTTAACACTTCTTCTCTGCCCGCTGATGCTGTTGTTGGCGGCGTCATGTTCTGATGACGATGACAACAGCGGCGATGCGTGGCAGAAAGCCAACGCCGCTTACTGGGACAGCATCTATGCTGACACCCAGGCGAAGGTGGCGGCAGGCAATGCCTCGTGGAAGATTATTAGAAAATATAGTCTGGAGAGTTCGCTGTCGACGCTTGGCAAGACCGACTATATCATTGTCAATGTCCTCAACGAGGGCACAGGCTCCGGTTGCCCATTGTATACCGACTCTGTCCGCGTGAGATACACCGGTCGGCTGATACCTACGGCCCAGTATCCAGAGGGTTATGTCTTCGACACCAACAACCCCTACAACCTGCCTGACAGTCAGGCGGCTGTCAGCGACTTTGCTGTGAGCTCGCTCGTTCCAGGCTTCGCCACGGCCTTGCAGTATATGCACATCGGTGACAAGTGGGAGGTCTACATCCCTTGGACGTTAGGCTACGGTGAGACGGCATCGGGCAGCATACCGGCTTACTCGGTGCTGCGGTTCACCATTCAGTTGGTGGCTTACAGTCATGCCGGCAGTAGCCTGCCGACTTTCAATGCGAAGAAGCGAATCTAAATAAAAAAGGTGGGCTATTTTGATAGTCCACCTTTTTTTTGATCTATTTCTTGAATTTCTCTATTGCTTTGACGGTCTTCTTCTCTCCAACTTCCCGTATAAGTTCGTATTTATCGTAGTCGCTTCCCCCGAACCGCTTCATGGGAATGTCGACAAGGATGTCGGGAGGCGTTATCTGTATGGCGCGTCTTGCGTTCTGCGCGATGGCGATGGAAATGGTCTGGTCGAGGAGGGTGTAGTAGTTGAGTGTCGGTGTCTGTCCCACGTCGAGAAGCCGTGTGAGGAAGGTCAGGGCCTTGGAGTTGCGAATCTGATGCAGTCGCTCAGCTTCCTTGCGCTGCCAGATGCTGTTACACATATTATATATATAGCACCCTTTTTATATATAGCACCTTTTGCCGGTGGTTATTCCGTGAGTTTGATGACGTCGTCGGTGATGGTGATGATGCGGTGCTTGTACAGGTCGCCGACGGCTTTCTTAAAGACCTTCTTCAGACTTGGAAGGTGCCGAAGACTCCCTCCAGTCCTACAAATCCGGCCTTGGTGGCTGGCCACTACACTACCAACGGTGGTGTACACCTCCACGGACATTATCCGCCGTGACAATATTCTATCGTAATTCTATCGTCAAGAAACTAAATTCTTGCGTAATGAAAATTTGTTTTTGGGCATTGCGTTGCCGCAAATGGCTTGAGCATCACTGCCGAATGGCTGGATTGCCGAGCAACGGTGACAGCTTTGCTCAATTGCGGCGACCGCTTCAGTCAACAGCAGCGGCCGCCACGGTTTCTTGTGAGGGTTGTCTGACGGTGAGAAATGGCTGAAATGACGGTCACGCGCCGGGAAGCACGCCGGATGAGGAGACGCAGATCTTGCCCACCTGGGTGTCAAAGTCCTCCTTGTCCTTTGCCTTTTTCTTGACATAAGAGCGGTAATTGTAGATGGTCTGAGGCGAGAAGAAGAGTACGGAGGCTATCTCGGAGCTTTCTTTCACGCCAAGGCGTATAAGGGCATAGATACGCTGCTCGTTGGATAGTTTGTCCTCGCCGGGGTCGTCGAGTTGTCCGTCGTCTGTGAGCAGCCCGTTGAGCTCGGTCTTGAAAGTGGGGTAGAGGGCGAGGAAGCATTTGTCGAAGTTGGTGCGGAAGGTGGTTGCGTCCTCCTCCGACAGGCGTGATGATGACACCGTTGACAGCAGTTCCTTGACCTGGTTGGCGATAATCTTTCGCCTGACCAGCTTGGTGTAGTTGTTCAGCCGGTTGATGAATTTGGCGCAGAGGTCGATGTAGAGCTTCACCAGCCGGTCGCGCTTGATGTTGGTGTTGACCAGCTCGGTGTTGTCGGTTCCGAGCTGGCTGTTGAGCACAGACAGTTTCTGGTAGTTGTCGGCCAGTTGCCGCCGCTGCAGGGCCATCTTCTTGTTTTGCTTGAAAATGTAGTAGATGGCCGACATCAGAAGTACGGAGAGCAGGGCGACGGCTACATTGATGAGTGTGAGGATGCTGTTGCGCTGCTTGAGTATCGACTCATACGACGAAACGATGGTGGGCAGCTTCTGTGAGATTT
Source organism: uncultured Prevotella sp. (assembly GCA_900543585.1). Taxonomy (GTDB): domain Bacteria; phylum Bacteroidota; class Bacteroidia; order Bacteroidales; family Bacteroidaceae; genus Prevotella. Next base: position 14,077 of record UQRP01000014.1, on the reverse strand, counting down.
CGAGGATGCGCAGCCGGGCGTTGTACGACTTGGCGTCGTCCATGGAGATGTTGATGTAGCGCACGGCATTGTTGATTTGGTCCTTGTGGTATTTGAAGAGGTAGGTGGCGAGGTTCTGCAGCGCCAGGTTCTCCTTGGTCGAGCAGATGATGTCGCTGCAGCTGGCCTCCACGAGGTATCTCTCGTAGTTCAGGATGTCCTTGGTGCCTAAGTAGTTGAGGGCCAAGGCAAAGGCCGTCATCGCGTAATAGCGCGAGGCCTTGGGCAGTCGCTTGATGGCCTTGAGGTAGTAGCGCCGTGCCTTGGCGTCGTTCTTCTCCACGTACACTTCGTACTCCCCTTTAAAATAGTCGTATTGCGGCGCATGCTTGTCCATGAGGGGCATGGCCTTGCGCAGATAGGCCGAGGCCCTGTCGCTGTACTTGGGTGAGAAGATCTCGTTGGAGCAGTAGTTGGACCAGTAGCTGTAGAGCCGGAAGCGGACGAGGTCGTTGCGCAGCTGCAGTGCCGGCTCAACGCCGTTGTCGCCGATGCTGTCGAGCAGGTCCTCGGCCTCGCTGTACAGACCGCCTATGGAATAAAGCTCGGCTTTCTCCAGCCGTGACAGCTGACTGTAGTAGGAGTCTCCGATTTTTTTGGCCAGACGGTACGAGTTGTTGACACAGGCCGCCGCCGAGTCATAGTTGAGTACATAGTACTGGTCGTACAGCTGCTGGTAAATCTGAAGCCTCATTTTTGGGTCACGTGTCGTGGAAAGATATGACTTGAGCAGCTGGATGTGATGAAGCTTCTCATTCGTGTACTGGTTTCTCTTGGCCAATACCTCGTCAAGGCCTCTCAGAAGTTTTTCGGTCTGCGTCTGGGCTTGCGCCGTGGCGGCGAGCAGGAAAAACAGTATAAAAGTGAAGATTCTCTTGTTCATGTTGTCAATAATTACGTTATCGGATGCAAAGGTAATCAAATTCATTTAAATTTGTTTGTCTACTTGACTTTTTTTTATGGTGTATTTGAATTGACTGATAGTTAGATGGTTATAAAAACATCTTACTACCGGTATCCTACTTCACTTATACTTTCGGATAGAGTGTGTATAGATTTTCTTTAATTTTGCTACCGAAAGTTAAAACAACGCAGTCAAGACCACCGCAGACACGCGGTGCTATCAAGACCACCGCAGACGCGCGGCTATATATAAAAAGGTGAAAGCCTTCTCCACGATGATAAAGCCGCTGATAAAGTCGAAAAACCAGAAAACTGATTATACTGATAATACAATACAGATGAAACAAACATTTCTTTGCACCTTTGCGTTATCCTGCATCCTGATGGGTGGGGGGGGGCATGACTGCCTTTGCCTTGCCGTCACCGCTGCACGGGACGCAACAGACCAAGGCCGCCTCTGCTCCAATCAGGGTCAGCGGTACGGTAACTGATGAGAACAACGAGCCGCTGATTGGCGTTTATGTCAGGGTGAAGGGCGGCGACGCCTCGGCCATTACCGATGTCGACGGTCATTTCTACCTGGACGTGCCCGGCAGGAACAGCGTCATGCAGTTCTCCTATGTCGGCTTCAAGAAGCAGGAGATTACCGTCGGCAAGGAGATCAGCTTCAACGTCGTGATGAAGGAGGACAAGAACGAGCTGCAGGAGCTTGTGGTCACCGGCTTTGCCTCGCAGAAGCGCCTCTCGGTGGTCGGCTCCATCCAGACCATCCAGCCCAGCGACCTGCAGGTGGGCTCGTCACGCTCGCTCAGCAACAACCTGGCCGGCCAGTTGGCGGGCATCATTGCCGTGAAGCCGTCGGGCGAGCCCGGATATGATGACTCCAACTTCTGGATTCGCGGTATCTCCACGTTCGGCAGCGGTAGCAAACCTCTGGTCCTGATTGATGGCGTCGAGCGCAGCCTTAACGACATCGACCCGGCCGAGATAGAGTCGTTTTCCGTGCTGAAGGACGCTTCGGCAAGCGCCATGTACGGTGTGCGCGGCGCCAATGGCGTGATTATCATCAACACGAAGCGCGGCGAGGTGGCCAAGCCCTCAGTCAACTTCCGTGTGGAGCAGTCCATCCAAACACCCACCAAGCTGCCTAAATTTGTGGGAGCCGCCGAGTATATGAACCTGCTCAATGAGCTCAATCCGGGTATGTTCTCCAAGGACCAGGTGCTGAAGACCTATACGGGCTACGACCGTGACCTCTATCCTAACGTGAATTGGCTCGACGCCATCACGAAGGACTACGCCTACTCGACGCGTGCCAACCTCACCGTCTCGGGCGGCACCAAGATACTCCGCTACTCGCTGACGGCCTCGGTCTATCACGAGGACGGAATCATGGAGACCGACCCGACGCTCGACTATGACACGGGCAGCAAGCTCACTCGCTACAACATGCGCGCCAACGTTGACCTGAACCTCACGCCGACGACCCTGCTGCGCTTCAACATCGGCGGCTATCTGCAGAACCTGCGCAAGTCGAACAGCAGCACCGACGAGGTGTTTGCCAAAGCCTTTGAGACCCCGCCCTACGTCCATCCCACGCGTTATTCCGACGGCACCATCCCCATCGCCTCGGTCGAGCGCTACAACCCCTGGGCCATGAGCACGCAGCAGGGTTACTACCGCAGTGGCCACGCGCAGATACAGTCGCTCTTCTCGGTGGAGCAGGACCTGAAGATGCTGCTCAACGGTCTGAAAGCCAAGGTGGTGTTCTCGTTCGACAACTACAGCGAGAATTTCGTCACGCGCGGCCGCACGCCCGACTATTACAGCGTGGCGCATTCCCGCGACGCCTCGGGCAACCTCGTGCATTCTATCCTTAAGTACGGCACCGAGACCCTTTCCCATTCCAGCAGTGCCAACTACGGCAACCAGAGCACCTACCTTGAGGGCTCGCTGTCTTACGATCGCGTGTTCGCCAAGAAACATAGCGTCAACGCCCTGTTCCTATACAACCAGCGCAGCTACGACTGGGGCGACGTGCAGCCCAAGCGCACACAGGGCATTGCGGGCCGTCTGTCATATACCTACGACAACCGCTACATCGGTGAGTTCAACTTCGGCTACAACGGATCCGAGAACTTCGCCAAGGGCCACCGCTATGGTTTCTTCCCGTCTATCGCCCTGGGTTACGTCATCTCCGAGGAGAAGTTCATGGCTCCCCTGCGTTCCACCGTCAACCTGCTGAAGCTGAGGGCCTCAGTCGGCAAGCTCGGTAATGACGATATCGGCGGGCGCCCGCCGCTTCGCCTATATTACGACCATCAACAGCAATGCCTCCGGCTACAACTGGGGCTACAAGGGCGACTATTACCGTGGCGGCATCCAGGAGGGCGACTACGGTGTGGAGGACCTGACCTGGGAGACATCCGTGAAGACCAATGTCGGTCTGGAGATAGGCCTGTGGAACGCCCTGAACGTGCAGGTGGATTTCTTCAAGGAGCACCGCACCAACATCTTCATGCAGCGCAGCACGATACCCACGCAGGTGGGCTACATCAACAGCCCCTGGGCCAACTACGGAAAGGTGGACAACCATGGCCTCGACGCCTCCGTCACCTATCACAAGCGCATCAACAAGGACCTGGAGCTGAGTGCCCGCGGCAACTTCACCTATGCCCGCAACAAGATCATTGAGAAGGACGAGCCCGAGAGCATCAAGGGCACCTACCGCTCCATCACCGGTCGCAGCATCAACACGCTGTGGGGCTACCAGGCCGTGGGCCTCTATACGGCCGACGACTTCGACGCCGACGGCAACGTGAAGGCCGGACAGCCCCAGCCGCAGCTCGGCGCCAAGGTGCGTCCCGGCGACATCAAGTACAGGGATATGAACGGCGACAACATCATCACCGACCAGGATGAGGGCTACATCGGCGGCACCTCAGACCCGCGCATCGTCTATGGCTTCGGCGGCAACGTGAAATACAAGGCCTTCGACTTCAACTTCTTCTTCCAGGGCACGGGCGACGCCTACCGCATCATCGGCGGCAACAGCTACTTCATCCCCGGAAGCGGACAGGGCGTGCTGGGCAACATCTATTCCAACTACAACGACCGCTGGACCGAGGACAACCCCTCGCAGAACGTGTTCTGGCCGAGACTCTCGTCGACCGAGAACCCCAACAACAACGTCGCCTCCACCTGGTGGAAGAAGAACATGAGCTTCCTCAGGCTGAAGATGATCGAGATAGGCTTCACCCTGCCCCAGGCCTGGACCAATAAGATTTACGGCAAGAACATCCGCTTCTATGTGAGCGGTAACGACCTGTTCTACCTCTCCAAATTCAAGTTGTGGGACCCCGAACTCTCCACGTCCGACGGTCTGAAGTATCCGTCCATGCGGTCGGTCATGTTCGGAATGGACCTTACCTTCTGATTGCCTGGAACAAATAAGGTAATATCTAATAAGAAACAATAGTCATGAAAAGTATCAAATCATACATTATCATACTGGCAGCCTGTCTGCCGCTCCTCTCCTCCTGCTCCGACTTCCTCGACAAGGAGCCGGACACGGAACTGGACATGGAGAATGTGTTCAATGACAAGACACATGTGGAGCAGTGGCTCGCCAATGTCTACTCTGCCATTCCCGACTGCTACGACGGTTACCTCTTCGACCTGGGCTGGATGATACTTGGCGACGACGCCACCATCCCTGAGCGCTACCGGCAGTTCGGCAACCAGATTATCCCGATGATTTTGGGCGAGTGGACGCCGGCCAGCGACTGGAACGGCAACTACTGGTCCCTGCTTCCGCAGCGCATCCGCGAGGCCAACATCTTCCGCGAGAAGGCGCACGCCCTCACCGGCCAGGACATCTCGGAGCGTGAGATGACCTATATGAAGACGGAGTGCCGCTTCATGCAGGCCTACTACTATTACCTGCTGGCCAACACCTACGGCCCCATTCCCTTCAAGCCCGACTACGTGTGGCCCGTCAATGCCTCTCTTACCGACATGATGGAGACGCAGACCCCCTACGAGGATGTCATCAAGTGGTGCTCCGACGAGATGCTGGCCTGCTCCAAGATATTGCCGGCCCGCTACAGCGAGTCGCAGAAATACGGCCGCATCACCTCACTGATGTGCTTGGCCATCCGCGCCCGCATGCTGCTGTTCGACGCCAGTCCGCTGGTCAACGGCAACAGCGACTACGCCAACTTCGTCAATGCCAACGGCGAGCACCTGTTCAGCACCCAGTATGACGCCGGCAAGTGGCGCGTGGCGGCCGACGCCTGTAAGGACCTCATCGACAAAGCCGAGGCTTCCGGCCACAAGCTCTACATCGAGTATGCCGACGAGGGCAAGACCACCATCGACCCCTTCCTCTCCTACGAGAACGCATTCCTCAAGAGCGAGGATGCCGGCAACACCGAGATACTCTTTGCCCGCCCGGCTGTCAACTACCAGAACTATGAGCGCAACGCCACGCCAAACGGCTCGGGCGGCAACGGCGGCTTCGGCGTGACCCAGAGCCTCGTTGACGCGTTCTTCATGGAGAACGGGCTGCCTATCACCGACCCCGACTCGAAGTATGAGGAGACGGGCTTCTCCACGGCCGACGAGCATCGCTCAGGCACCAAGTTTGAGGCCGAGAACGGCAACTGCATCACCAAGCAGGGCACCTACAACATGTACTGCCACCGCGAGCCGCGCTTCTATGTGTCGGTCAACTTCAACGGGGCCTACTTCCCTTCTGAGGACCGCCAGTACAACTTCTTCAACGGCGGCGCCGACAACAACCACACACATGACGCCCCGCAGAACGGCTACCTGATGCGCAAGCGCGTCAATCCGAAGGACAACATTAAGCAGGGCTCCTACAACTACCGCCCGGGTATCATCTACCGGCTGGCCGAGGCCTATCTCAGCTATGCCGAGGCGCTCAACGAGTGCGACCCAGGCAACCAGGAGATACTCACCTATCTCAACAAGATCCGTAAGCGTGCCGGCGTGCGCCAGTACACCACCGGCGTCACCGACAACAACTACATCCACGTCAACCTCGCCGACCAGGATGCCATGCGCAAGCTCATCCATGCCGAGCGCCGCGTGGAGCTCTGTGCCGAGGGCACGCGCTACGACGACCTGCGCCGCTGGAAGGAGGCCGAGACCACACTGTCGGGCGACTTCTACGGCATGAACTTCGACGGCAAGGACGCCTCGAGCTTCTACCAGCGCAAGCCCTACATCACGCGCGTCTACCGCAAGGCTTACTACTGGTTCCCCATCCATCAGACGGAAATCGACAAGAACCCCAAGCTGGTGCAAAACCCCTATTGGGACCAGTTGAGCAAGTAATCGACAACATTTTTATATAAGGCAAGAAAATGAAAAAGCAGCTATTACATATATTTCTCCTCCTGGCGACGGTTGCTGGCTTCACGGCCTGCAACTCTGATGACAATCCTTATACCCTCACCCGGCCGGAGGATGTCATGCAGCTCCGCAGCACGCCCGACTCGGCCATTATCCTGACCGCTGACAAGGCACAGGACACGGCGGTGACGTTCACGTGGAATGCGGCCTCCAACCTGCCTGGCGATGTGGCCTACTACATCGAGATGGGCATCGAGGGGTCGTCCACCTACACCACCGACACGGTGCGTCTGGCCAGTGACGCGCGGTCGTATGCGCTCACCACGGCGCAGCTCAACCGCATGCTCACCGGCTGGAACGGCGTGGCCGGCACGCCGAGCTCCGTCTCGGTTAAGCTCATCGCCATGCAGCCCAAGGCAGCCACCTACCAGTTGCCAGAGACTAGTTCGCTGACGTTGTCGGTCACACCGTATGACCAGCCCAAGAACGAGCTCTACATCAGCGGCACCGCCAACCCGGCAGGCAGCAGCCTGGCCGACGCGGAGAAGATGGACGCGGGCATGGACAACGGCTACACGTGGACCGGCTTCCTCAATGCCGGCGACTTCAAGCTCACCCCCGACCGCTATTCCGACACGCCGTTCTACGGCACCAAGGGCAACGCCTACACGCTGGTCTATGACGAGACGGGCAATGCCGGCGCCGAGCCGCTGCACGTGAGCGAGGCCGGCCTCTACACCGTCACGGCCGACCTGGAGGATATGACCGTCAGCGTGAGCCGCATCAATACGGAGAATGTGTGGATGGTGGGCTCGGCCATGCCCTACGGCTGGAACCTCTCCGACCTGCAGCCGATGTACAAGCAGGACGAGGGCGTGTTTGTCTATGAGGGCCCGCTCAAGAAGGGCGAGCTGAAGTTCCCCATGCAGAACGCCAACAAGTTTGAGGTGCCCTACATCATGGCCCCCGAGGCCGGAAAGGACATCATGGGAACAGGAGCCATCGACTACGTCACCACCGCCAATGCCACGATGCACGACTACAAGTGGAATGTGCCCGCTGACGGCGACTACCGCATCACCCTTGACTTCAACAAGCGCACGATTACCTGCGAAAGCACCGACCTCTCGGCCCAGTATGCAAAGATGCTCGAGGGCAAGCGCCTTGCTGCCAACGACATGAAGCTCTACCTCGTGGGTGATGCCACGCCCAACGGATGGGCCATCGCCAATGCCGTCTCGCTGCACTACAACTATGCTGCCGACCCCAACTGCCTCACGTGGGAGGGCTACCTGAACAAGGGCGAGATCAAGTTCCCCTTCATCCGCAGTGACAAGTGGGAGGTGCCGTTCTACATGGCCGCCTCGTCCGGCGAGCAGCCTGCCGAGGGCGGCAACCAGCTGACCTTCGTCGACAACTCCGGCGGCGGACAGCCCGACCGCAAGTGGTACATCACCAAGGCAGGCTACTATCAGATTAAGGTGGACGTGGTCAACCGCAAGGTCTATTTCAAAGAGACCACAGGCAAATAAGTATGAACTTTATTCAAGAACGATACGACAATGATAAACAGCAAGCAAATAACATTCATGGCCCTGAGTCTCTTTTTTATCCTGTCGGGCTTCGCCAGCTGCAAGCAGACGAGTGAGGAAACCGGCTGGGAGCTGCCGGCCTCCTACTATGAGAAAGACACGGCCAAGGTCGACCCAAATCTCGGCACCGACACCACCGTGCAGAAAATAGCCCCGCTCTACACCACGGTGTATGAGTACTGCTGGACACGCGAGCAGGAGAACACTGACCGCTCGCTCAGCGAGGCGCAGTGGAAGCAGTGGCTCGACTGGCAGGCCGCCAACCTGCTGCCCTACGGCTACGATATGATCTGCACCGACGGCTTCATGTCGATGTACTACAACAAGGACGACGACCCCACCAACCCCGACTTGGGCGGCTACATGACCAGCTACGGCGGTGTCAAGATCAAGGACATCGCAGCCTGGTGCAAGGAGCGTGGCCTGAAGCTGGGCATCTATGACAACCCGCTCTGGCTCCACGGACCCGACGAGACGGCCGTTATCGGCACGTCGGGCGCCACGTTCAAGGACCTGCACTACAACGACGCCATCGACCGCGACAAAGTGCTTTATCCCGACCGGGGCGACTCGTTCAACTGGGTCGTCCCCAGTCACAAGGGCGCGCGCGACTATATCGACGGCTTCTTCAAGTACTACCACGACCTTGGCGTTAACTTCATCCGCATGGACTTTATGTGCCTCTTCGAGGATGCCACCGGCGCCGGCGGCATGCCCGGCCGCGGCTATGGCCGTGAGGAGTACCGCCTGGCCCTGAAGTACATCAGCGAGTCGGCCAAGAAGTACGGTGTGTTCACCTCCATTGTGATGCCGAACATGTACAACGACGCCAAGTACGAGAAGAAGTACATGAACATGGCGCGCATCGTGGCCGACACCTTCGGGGGTGGCTGGGACCACACGTCAGGCCGCCTGCGCGGCCACGTGTACAACGGCTGGGCCCCCACCTGCCACAACGAGTTCGACGGCTTCATCCACTGGTCCCACATCACCGGCCGCGGCAAGATGATACCCGACGGCGACTTCCTCCGGCTCAACACGTTCAGCAACGACGAGGAGCGCATGTCGTCCATCAGCCTCCAGCTCATCGCAGGCGGCCCGGTGTCAATTGCCGACAACCCCATCGACGCCGCTGTGCGCAACTACGACCTCGCCTCGCTCCTGAAGTTCGCCCAGAACAAGGAGATGCTCGCCCTCAATGCCGACGGCTTCGTGGGCAAGCCTCTGAGCGACGACATGACCAGCGTCAACAGCCAGATATGGTACGGACAGATGACGAACGGCGACTGGGTGGTGGCCCTCTTCAACCGTGAGAACTCGCCCCAGGAGCGCAGCGTGAGCCTCGCGCAGCTCGGTATCACCGGGCAGAAGAAGATGCGCGACCTCTGGCTCCACGAGGATGTGGGCACGTCCGACCAAATCAGTGTCACGCTGCCCGCCCACGGCTGCAAGGTGTACAAACTGACAGACAACTAATTCACAAAGGATAACTAAAAGGAAACATTAGCAATTATGAGATCAATTTATTTGATGATTGCTGCGTTGCTCATGCCGCTGATGGCCGGTGCGCAGACGGTGAAGTCGCCCAACGGCAATGTCGTGGTCAGCTTCTCGCTGACCGGCAACGGCGTGCCGACCTATGAGATGAGCTACAAGCAGAAACCGGTAATCAAGCCCTCCCATCTCGGCCTTGAACTGGCCAAGGAGAAACACGCCAGCAAAGGCTTTAATGAGACCAGCCTGATGGACGGCTTCACTGAGGAGAACAGCAGCCAGTCCACCTTCGACGAGACCTGGAAGCCCGTATGGGGCGAGACTTCTACCATCCGTAACCACTATAATGAGATGGTGGTGAATCTTTATCAGAAGTCCAGCAATCGTCATATCATTATCCGCTTCCGCGTCTACGACTACGGCATGGGCCTGCGCTACGAGTTCCCACAGCAGAATGACCTCAACTATTTCGTCATTAAGGAGGAGCACACCCAGTTTGCCATGACGGGCGACCACACGGCCTACTGGATACCGGGCGATTACGACACCCAGGAGTATGAGACGCAGATTACGCGCCTCTCCGGCATCCGTGAGCGCATGGCGTCTTCCGTCACCGGCAACGCCTCGCAGACCACCTTCTCGCCCACCGGCGTGCAGACCTCGCTGCAGCTGAAGACCGACAACGGCCTCTACATCAACATCCACGAGGCCGCCTGCGTCAACTATCCCACGATGCACCTCAACCTCGACGACAAGAACATGGTGTTTGAGTCGTGGCTCACGCCCGACGCCACGGGCATGAAGGGCTTCATGCAGACACCCTGCACCACGCCGTGGCGCACGGTGCTTGTCAGCGACGACGCGCGCGACATGCTCTCGTGCAAGCTCACGCTCAACCTCAATGAACCGTGCAAATACACCGACACGTCGTGGATACACCCCATCAAGTACTGCGGCATCTGGTGGGAGATGATTGTGGGCCGCAACGGCTGGAACTACACCAACGACTTCAACAACGTGCGGCTCGGGCAGACCGACTACAGCAAGGCCAAGCCCAGCGGCTCCCACGGCGCCAACAATGCCGACGTGCGCCGCTACATCGACTTCGCCGCTAAGAACCATCTCGACGAGGTGCTTGTTGAGGGCTGGAACATCGGTTGGGAAGATTGGGCTGCCTACCGCAAGGAGGAGATTTTCGACTTCACCACGCCTTATCCCGACTTCGACATCAAGGCCCTCAACGACTATGCCCATTCCAAGGGTGTCAAGCTGCTCATGCACCACGAGACGGCGGCCAGCACTGCCAGCTACGAGCGCCATTTGGAGGCTGCCTACAACTTGATGAACAAGTATGGCTACGATGCTGTGAAGAGCGGATACGTGGGCGACATGATTCCCCGTGGCGAGCACCACTACAGCCAGTCGATGAACAACCACTACCTCTACTGCGTCACCGAGGCCGCCAAGCACCACATCATGGTCAACGCCCACGAGGCCACGCGCCCCACGGGCCTCTGCCGCACCTATCCCAACCTCGTGGGCAACGAGTCGGCGCGCGGCACCGAGTATGAGGCTTTCGTTGGCAATGAGCCCTACCACACCTGCATCCTGCCCTTCACCCGCCTGCAGGGCGGCCCGATGGACTATACCCCGGGCATCTTTGAGACGCAGCTGAAGAACTGGAGTGGCAACCAGAACTACGGCCACACGCCGCTCGTGGGCCAGCTGGCCCTCTACCTCGTGATGTACTCGCCGCTGCAGATGGCGGCCGACCTGCCCGAGAACTACGAGAAGTTCGATGACGCGTTCCAGTTTATCCGCGACGTGCCGGTTGACTGGCAGGACAGCAAGTACCTTGAGGCCGAGCCGGCCAAGTACATCACCGTGGCCCGCAAGGACAAGAAGTCGGACAACTGGTTTGTCGGCGGCAAGTGCGATGCCGACGGCCATACGGCTGTCATCCGCCTCGACTTTCTCGACAAGGGTCGCAAGTACAAGATGGACCTCTACGAGGATGCCGCCGATGCCGACTACGAGAAGAACCCCAAGGCTTACCGCATCACGCACCGCACAGTGAAGCGCGGCGACAAGATTACGGTCAGAGAGGCCCGCGGTGGCGGCTTTGCCATGAGCCTGTTTGCGAAGAAGTAATGGAATTGTGAAGTCCTGAAGTCCAGTCATATACATAAGTGTTTGGTAGTAAGGTGTTGCTACTGTAATGACTGGACTTCGAATAAATTGTTCAATTTTTAATATTTATTACTATGCCAAAATTCTATCTTTCATTGTTATGCGTGCTGGCATTAGGTGCCACTACGGCCAAGGCCCAGAAATGGACGTTTGAGTACAACGACGAAAATCTTACGGCCGACATCGCCGGTGTTTCAGATGTCCCGGAATCGGGTGTCATCAAGCTCCCCGAGACCGCGGAAAAGGACGGCAAGACCTACCGGGTGACGGGCATCAAGGGCGGCGACGGCACGTCGGCTTTCTACAACCACACGGAGATTACCTCGGTTGACCTCGGCTCCACGCTGACGGCCATCAACGACCATGCCTTCAAGGGCTGCTCCAACCTTAAGTCCGTCACCGGCGGCTCGTCGGTCAACTGGGTCGGTTCCTGGGCCTTCGAGGGCTGCGGCCTGGAGTATTTCACCTGGCCAGAGAAAATGTCGCATATTGAGGACGGCGTGTTCTACAATTGCCAGAAGCTTATCACGGTGGCGCTGCCCAAACAAGGCTTAACCAGAATTAACCAATATGCTTTTCAAAATTGCTCTTCGCTGAAGTATCTCACGTTGCCGGCCTCGGTGACAGATTTCGGATACATGTGGCTGAACGGCACCTCGAGCCTTACCGAAGTCATCTATCTCGGTACCACCACTCCCGTCAACGAGGGCTATTCTGACCAGGACAAGTGCACGTTCTACATTACCGATGCCAACAAGGGATGGGGCGACAAAAACGTCAGCTACGACTATCCTATCACGTTGTCGGCCAGCGACGACCACTTCGGCCGCGACTTCGCTGTCGATTTCTCAGGTGCCGACGGTCTGTCTGCCTATGTGGCCTACAATCTCAGCGACGGCCACCTGCTGATGAAGGAGGTGCAGCAGGTCCCTGCCGGTGCCGGTGCATGGCTGAGAGGCGAGCAGGGCAAGACCTATACGGTGAAAATCCTTGCCTCAGTGGATAACCCTGCCTACGACATCCTGACGGCCAACCTCGACCGTTCGGTGTCGGGTGATGAGAGCAGTAGCAACATCGTATGGGAGAGCCCGAAAGTTACTTCGGATGGCTATAAGTATTCTACGCTCGTGAGCCAGTATCCCCTCGACTTCACCAACAGCGGCCTGGAGGCTTATCTCGCTAAATATGCCAATGATGCCGTGACCTACACAGAGGTGAAAAAGGTGCCTGCCAACACACCCGTCCTGGTCTATGGCGATGAGGCTAAGGAATACACCACCGACTTCCTCAAGCAGAACGACACGGCCGACAACGTGACCGCCAACGGCCTGCAGGGCAGCGCCACGGAGAAAACAACCTGCGACGGTACACAGTACGGTCTTGGCGTTGTTGACGGTCAGTTGGGCTGGTACAAGATGGAGAGCGGCTCGCTGGCCGCCGGCAAGGCCTACCTCACCATCACCGCAGCCGGTGCCAAGTCATTCTATGCCCTTCCCTCAACCATCTTCACGGGCATCAGCACTGTGAGCGCCGCTGCCGCCAAGGCCAACAACGCCTACTACGACCTCACGGGCCACCGCGTCTATGCCCCGCAGCATGGTGTGTTTATCCACAACGGCAAGAAAGTCGTCATAAAATAACTTTTTTAACAAGACAATGACTATGAAGAAATACTATCAAGCACCATCAATGAAAGTTTATTTTGGAGGCTTGGAGACATCCGACAGCCTCCTCGCCGCCTCCTCTGAGATAGCCAATCCCAACCCGTCATCAGATACGATGCTGGATCCGCGCAGTGCCCGCTCCAAGCTGTGGCGGTCTGACGACCCGGAGAAGATTTGGGAGTAAGATGTTTTTTCCCCCTCCCCCCAAAAAAAGAGAACGAATAGCGTAAGAAAGGCCCCTCCCCGGACATCACAAAAGGGGAGGGGCTATTTATATAAATCTAACGTAGCCACCGTATTATCGATATTTATTGCTATCTTTGCCCCGCCATGTAGAAATAGAACTTTTGAAGGATGAGAAAACCGATTACAATTCTCGCCTTTAGACTGTGCTGATTTTCTGTTATAAACGCTCAGCGCGCTAATTTGCAGAAGATGGACAGCTTTCAGCGTAACAAGTATCTTAAAGAAGTTGCTTTCAACGTTGTCAAAACTTTCTGCCGGATTATGTGCCTTTGTTTAAGAACGTGACAATCTCGGGCATCTTGAAATTTAAGTCTGAAAACGCACATTGTAAATGTTAAACTGAGGAACATCAGTGCCTGGTCAACCGAGCACCTGCCCAAGAAGTGGGTTACGGAACGGAACAAGACGCTTAGAAAAGTGAGCTAAAATTGGCACAACGAACTGGGCACCCTATTTATTTATGCTTTTTTTACAGCAGAATAAATATTGTAACATGCTGTTTGGGCTTTATTTTCTGAATTTCTCTATTGCTTTGACGGTCTTCTTCTCTCCAACTTCCCGTATAAGTTC
>UQRP01000013.1 GCA_900543585.1 uncultured Prevotella sp. | reverse complement strand
CAAAGGTATGGACTTTTTCAATACCCTCCAAATATTTCAGCAGAAAAATTCAAAAATTTAAGGATTATTGATTTATATCAAGAGAAAATGGCATTATTTGACCGGTAGAAGGGCGCTTTTGGCCCGATATCGTCTTTTCCTGTGTCAGGGGTTGGAATGAGCTGATAAAGGCAAAAATGTATCAATGTAACATGAAACACGTAACATCAAGAATCTACCATAGTGCCGCGAGTAGTTTCAAAACGCAATCAGAGGCTGGAAGGATTCTTGGTTACCATCCTGTCCCCTCCAAAGTTTACAAGTTTACAGTTTACAGTTTACATTAAGCACCTCCCACTTTTTGACAGGCGTTACAGCGTTACAGCGTTACAGCGTTACATTAAGGATTTTCCACTATGCAGATTTTCAAGCTCGTGAACATTATTAATAAATATAATATAATAATGTATAATATGTTATTTTACTATATTATATTATTTAATTACTATACATCTTTAATAAATATAATAATTATATATGTATTATATTTATATTATTATTCATCTTTTACTTCTATCTTGTTATTCTTTTCTTTCACTTTCCTCTTCCCGTTCATCAAGTGCGAAGAAGAAGGTACATGAAAAAGCTTAATGTAACGCTGTAACGCTGTAACGCCTCGAGATTGTTTTGGAAAAGTGGAAGGTGCTTAATGTAAACTGTAAACTGTAAACTTGTAAACTTCAGAACATCGAAAGGTGCTTAATGTAAACTGTAAACTGCAAACATGTAAACTTTGGCCTGGTGCCTTTCCGCTGTCCTTTGCCTTCCCGCAATCAGAAGTATCTGTCTCTTCAATCGTATTTATCCCGCCGAAAATAATTTTTGGCAACCTAAAACCGTCTGTTTTTAGCCAGCGAAAATAAAATCAGGCGGGGTAAAACAACCGTGATATCCGATAGAGACAGACAAGTAGCATAGCAGACGGAATGATATGTCCTGCTTACCACGTGAGACCTCTCCGAGGTCTTTCCACTCTGCCATCCTGCTACCCCAGGTCGCTCACGGTCGTGGTGGCTTGCTTCGCTGCGCCACCGCGCACGTTCGACGACCTGGGGTCATTCATGGTGTGACCCCTCCGGGGTCAGTGCCATACCGACACCACAACAACCAGAAGGGCTGCACTGCGCCACAACAAACCGAAGGGCTTGGGCGCACCACAACAAGCCGAAGGACTGGGCCGCACCAAAACAACCAGAAAGGGCTGGGGCGCACCAAAACAACCAGAGGGGACTGGGCCGCACCAAAACAACCTGAAGGACTGGGCCGCACCACAACCCCGGGGGCAGGACCTTCCGGGTGCAGATACGGCCTAGAGCTTTGCGCTAAAAAGCCCCTTTGAGGTCAGTCAAAATTCAACTGCGGCGCCTGCTGAGCTGCTGCTGACGCCTCAAACTTCGTCATACGCTCAAACCCAAACGCTGCAGCAAAAATGGAGTTAGGGAATCGTCTGATGTCCACATTATATGCCTGCACAGCCTCATTATATTTCTGGCGCGCCTCATTGATACGGTTCTCCGTACCCTCAAGCTGTATCTGCAGGCTGTGGAAGTTCTCATTTGCCTTCAGTTCAGGATACCGCTCTGCCACGACCATGAGTTTTCCGAGCGCCTGGCTGAGGTCGCCCTGCGCCTTCTCAAACTGCTTCACCTTCTCCGGTGTGAGATTTCCGGCATCCAGCTTAATTTGTGAAGCGGCAGCCCTGGCCTGGGTCACTTCTGTGAAGGTCGATTTCTCGTGCTTTGCATATGCCTGCACGGTCTTAGCCAGATTAGGGATAAGGTCGGCACGCCGTTGATAGGTAGCTTGCACATTGGCAAGAGCTGTCGTCGCATTTTCCTGAGCATCAACCATACCGTTATAAGCGTTGCAGCCACCAAAGCAGGCTCCAACGATGACTAAGATGAAAATAATAAGGATAATTGTACTTTTCTTCATATCTTTATTGCGGATAAATATTATGATTAAAAAAAAAATTGGATTTAGAGGGCAAGCGTTACCAGCCTCCGCCAGCACCGCCGCCGCCGAAGCTGCCACCGCCGAAGGACCCACCACTAAAGCCTCCGCCGCTCAATCCTCCGTCGCCAAAGCCACCGCCACCGCCAAAGATGAATGGTGGAAACCAGTCATCGTCGTGACGCCGGCTCCGTCTACTATTATTTCGCTTTACCAAGCCGAAATTCTGCAAAATAAGTCTGATGAGATAGTATACAGGTGCTCCGAAACAAAAAATCAGCGCTATAGCGATCGGCCAGAAAGCATCCTCGTCTTTAGCATCATCATAGCCCAATCCCGTACTACCTGTCTTAAACTTATCATACAGGGCTTTTGTCGTTGTCACCACCGCCTTGTCAATGTCGTTGACCTTCATGTTGGGCACAATACAATATTGTGCAATGTCGTCACATTCGACATCTGTCAGCTCAGCCTCCAGGCCTTTCCCCGGAGCGATGAAATACCGACGGTCTTTCACAGCGATGACGATGACGAGCCCTCGCCGGTTCTTCTTGTCTCCTACACCATATTTATTACCCACATCCTGTGCCATTCTGAAACAGTCGGCATTCTTGACATTGTTGACCACGATGAACACCGTCTGCACCCCGCACTGAGTCTGAAGCTTTCTAAGATAGGAGTCAGCCGAGTCTCTTTCTGCCGCAGACATCAGCCCATCCGGGTCGCAGACATAGCGCATCTTATTCTCAAGGTGCACCATCGGAATGTCATCAGCCGTCCAGACCTTAGCAACGGAACCAAGGACAGACAACAATGCCAAAAGAGTCAACAACAGTTTTCTCACCATTTGTCTTTCTTTATCCATAGCGCCCCTTTGCAAGCGCTTGAGAAGTAAATTATTTCACCACAATAGCTTTGATAATTCTTACATCCACCTTCGGCCTGTCATGGTCATCCGTAGCCACAGCGTCAATATCACCGACCACCTTCAGTCCCTTGACGACCTCACCAAAGACCGTATACTGTCCATCGAGCCATGGAGTGCCGCCATGCGACCAGTAGTAATCGCACATCTCTGGCGGAAACTTCACCTGTCCATTCGTAGTAGAATCCAGCCTTGCCTGGAATTTAGCCATAGCCTTGGGCCCATATGGAAATCCCCAGACCAGATAGAACTGAGAAGCCGAGGATTCCCGCTTTGGATTATCCGCGTCACCCTCCCGAGCTGCCGCAAGGGCACCCCGCTTATGGAAATACTTCGGGAAGCAGATTTCAGCCGGTATCTTGTATCCCGGATCGTAGTCGCCCACTACCTTCCCGGGCGCTGCATGTCTTGTGGTAGAGTCGCCCGTCTGAATCATAAAGTCAGCTATCACGCGATGCCAGAGATTGCCGTCATAATATCCGCTTCTGACCAGCCGCAAGAAGTTGTCACGATGTTTGGGCGTCTCATTGTACAGCTCTACGGTGATGTCTCCCATGGATGTCCTCAGAAGCACCTGATGACGTACATCCGAAGAGTCTGTCTTGACAACGAGAGAGTCGACTTGTGCAAAGAGAGACACGTGTACAAATAGGAAAAGGAAGAAAAGAAGAATTTTTCTCATCTTAAACAAAATTTCCACAATTAATATATCTCTTGCCAAAATTACGAAGAAAACTTTAGAAACTTGTTCATATTTTCCATAAAAAACATCAAATTAAGATTTTATAATTAAATGTCAAAGGTAAAGCCTTTGGTATTTGGTCAAAATGTCCTACTTTTGCATGCAGTGTAGTAAAATATAACAATTCACGACAAATGAATAAAAAGATTCTCATCCCACTTATTATTGTTATCGTCCTTCTTCTTGCCGGTGTCGGTGTGCTTTATTACAATCTCAACAAGCAGCAGAAGCAGAATGAGGAGATGACGCAGCTTGCGGAACTCGACAAGAAAGAGATGGAGAACGAGTACCAGCAGTTCGCCAACCAGTACAGTGAGATGAAGACCCAGATCAATAATGACTCCATCGTAGCCCAGCTCACTCAAGAGCAGGAGAAGACGCAGCGCCTGTTGGCAGAGCTGCGCCACACCAAGAGTACCGATGCCCGCGAGATAGCCCGTCTGAAGAAAGAGCTGGCCACGGTGCGCGCCGTCTTGCGCAGCTATGTCATAGAGATAGACTCTCTGAACCGTCTCAACCAGAACCTGACCGCTGAGAACACCCGCATCAAAGGTCAGTATGCAGAGGCCAACCGCCAAATTATGGGTTTGAACACAGAGAAGGCCAGCCTTTCCGAGAAAGTCGCCATCGCTGCCCAGCTCGATGCTACGGGTATCAGCATGTCAGCACTGAACAAGCGCGGCAAGAGCACCAACAAGCTGAAGAAAGCCAAGGCTTTCCAGGTGAGTTTCAACATCGCCCGCAATGTCACTGCCGCTACCGGCAATAAGACCATCTATATCCGTGTCACCACACCGACGGGCTCTCTGTTGGGCGGTGCAGGCAGCTTCAACTATGAGAACCGGTCACTGACATGCTCTGCCAAGCGCACCATAGAATATACGGGTAAAGAGACTCCTGTCAGTCTCTATCTTGACATTGACCAGACATTGCAAGGCGGTACCTTCAATGTCAGCATCTTTGCTGATGGCAATATGATAGGGAGCCGTAGTTTTAGCTTTGAATAGGAAAAGAGTATGAAGAAACTTACGTTTTTCACCATTTTCTGTGTCTTAACGCTCGGTGCGCGTGCACAGCGTGTGCTGACCCTTGACAGTTGCCGGGCATTGGCTTTGCGCAACAACAAGCAGTTGCAGGTGTCGAGAATCAACAAGGACTTGGCCGAGAACACCCGGAAATCAGCACGAACACAATACCTTCCCAAGGTTGATGCTGTGGCTGGATATTCCTATTTCAGCCGTGAGATTAACCTGCTGAGTAAGAGCCAGAAGAATGCGCTCAGCAATATCGGCACCACCGGTGTCCAGGAGGCCGGCGGAGTGCTCACAAAAGGCATCAACGACAATCTCACGAACCTCGTACAACAAGGAATGCTGACTCAGGCTCAGGCCCAGCAGTTAGGCGGCTTCCTCGGACAGTTCGCCAATGGCCCCATGTCGCAATATGCCGCTGGCTTAGGCAACACCATCGGCCAGAAGGTCGTTGACGCGCTGCACACCGATACCCACAACATCTTTGCGGGGTCCATCTTCCTGCGTCAGCCTATCTATATGGGTGGCGCTGTGACGGCAGCCAACAAGATGGCCGACATCACCAGCGAGATGGCCGACGACAATATCACGCTGAAGAACCAGTCCACATTATATAATATCGACCAGGCCTACTGGACGGTAGTGTCGTTGAAGCAGAAACAGCGGCTGGCTTATAGCTTCCGCGATCTGGTGCAGAAGCTCGACGACGATGTCACGAAGATGATCAAGCAGGGTGTGGCCACCCGTGCCGACGGTCTGAAGGTAAAGGTCAGAGTCAATGAGGCCGACATGCAGATTACGCAAGTCGACGATGGTCTTGTGCTCTCCAAGATGCTGCTCTGCCAGCTCTGCGGACTGCCCATGGACGAGCGCATCACCCTCACTGATGAGGATAAAGACCATATCGACACCGACGCCGCCGTAGCCGCCGAGACCTACACCCCGGACAAGGACTTCAGCAGCCGTCCGGAAGTGAGAATGTTGCAGCATAGCGTCAACTTAGGCGAAGCCAACACCAAGCTGGTGCGTTCGGCTTTCCTGCCCCACTTGGCACTGACAGGCGGCTACTCCATCTCCAACCCTAACGTCTTCAATGGCTTCCAGAAAAACTTCTCCGGTGTGTGGAATGTAGGCGTCATGCTGCAGGTCCCCGTCTGGAACTGGTTTGAAGGCAAATACAAGGTCCGCGCCTCTAAGGCAGCCACCAGTATGGCACGTCTCGAACTGGCCGATGCTCAGGAGAAGATAGACCTGCAAATCACCCAGAGCCGCTTCAAACTGAAGGAGGCCCGCAAACGGCTCGCCATGGCAGAGAGAAACATCGCCAGCGCCGAGGAGAATCTGCGCTGCGCGCAGGTAGGCTTCAAGGAAGGCGTCATGGAGAGCACAGATGTCTTGGCAGCACAGACTGCCTGGCAGCAGGCGCAGAGCCAGAAGATAGATGCACAGGTGGAAGTGAAGCTGGCCCAGGTGAACCTCGAAAAGGCTTTAGGTATCCTCTACTGATACATTCCCCGATATAAGTATTATATTTATTATTTATTAAATCCATGTCCGCAAAAACTCAACATCATAATATTCTCCTTGCTGTCCTCGGCTTCTCCATCGCTGTGGCTATTGTCGCCATCATTGGCTTCTTCACCCTTGGCAAGACCGACGAAATCATCCAGGGAGAAGTCGAAGTCGGCGAATACCGCGTGAGCTGCAAGCTTCCGGCGCGTGTCGTAGACATCCGTGTCAAGGAAGGCGACTATGTTCACAAGGGAGACACCCTCGCCGTGCTTGAGATACCAGAGATGAACGCCCAGGAGCGTGTGGCGCAGGCCACGCAGGGCGCTACCGAAGCCATCAGCGAGCTGACCGAGGAGGGCTCCCGCAAGGAAGCCATCCAGAGCGCTTACCAGCTTTATCTTCAGGCCATTGCCGCCTCCGACGTGGCCCAAAAGACCTATACGCGTATGCAGAACCTCTACACCGACGGCGTAACGAGCCAGCAGAAGCGCGACGAGGCCAAGGCTGCCTACCAGGTGGCCAAAGCCCACGAGAATGCCATGAAGAGCCAATATGAGATGGCCAAGAACGGCGCCCGCGAGAAGCAGAAGGAGGCTTCGCGCAAGCAGGCCGAAGCAGCCAAGAATGCCGTCGACGTGGTGCGCTCCGTGCTCAAGGAGACGGTACAGATTGCCGCTGTCGACGGTGAGGTCAGCGATATCTATCCCAAGGTTGGCGAGCTGGTGGGTATGGGCTCACCCATCATGAGCATCAACATCATGGATGACATGTGGGGCACCTTCAATGTGCGCGAGGACCAGCTCAAAGGCCTCAAGGCCGGCGACACCTTCACGGCCTTCTCTCCGGCGTTCAACAAGTCCATCAAGATGAAAGTCTATGAGATTAAGGACGAAGGCAGTTATGCCGTATGGAAAGCCACGAAGAGCAATGGCCAGTATGACCTGAAGACCTTTGAGGTCAAGGCGCGCCCCATTACGAAGATCGACGGTCTAAGACCAGGTATGTCACTTGTTGTTAAAGATTAGCATTGGACGCACAGAATATCATAAAACGCACTTATAACATTCTTGTCAGGGAGCTGACCATCATGTGGCGAAATCCTATCTACGGATTTTGCTCCATCGTCTTCCCGTTTATCGTCGTGGCCTTCTTCACAACGCTGATGAAGGCCGGTGAACCGACAGATATGCCCGTGGGTGTTGTCGACCAAGACAATACTCATGTTTCGCGTGCTATGGTCCGCAAGCTCGACGGCTTCCAGACCACAAGAGTTGTGGGTCATTATGCCAATATGAATGACGCCCGCCAGGCCATCCAGCAGAACAAGATCTATGCTTTTCTGCTCATTCCTAAAGGCACCACCGACAAGCTCCTCAGCTCACAGCAGCCGAAGATTTCCTTCTACTACAGCAACGTGACGCTCGTCGCCGGCTCCCTACTCTACCGCGACCTGAAGACGGTGGCCTCGTTGGGCTCTGCCGCCGTAGGGTCAGAGAAACTCGCCGCCATAGGTAAGACATCGCGGGAGATACGCACCTTCCTGCAACCTATCACCATCGACCTGCACATGATAGGCAATCCGTGGTCCAACTACAATATCTATCTGAGCACCTGCATGACGCCGGGCGTGCTGATGATTTTCATCTTCCTCCTCGTCCCCTACTCCATCGGCACCGAGCTGAAGTTTCATCGCTCCCGGCAATGGATACAGATGGCCGGCAACAACATCTACGTTGCCGTCACGGGCAAGATATTGACCCAGACCATCATCTTCACCCTCGTGATGTGGTGCTTTGAGTTTTATATCTTCTATTATCTCCACTTTCCCCATCCCGGCGGCGTCGTCCCCATCCTGCTTGTGGGCTTTCTCTCCGTACTGGCCTGCCAATGCTTTGGCATCTTCATGTTTGGTCTGATGCCATCCCTGCGCATGTCCATGTCGATGTGCTCGCTGTGGTCAGTGGTCAGTTTCTCAGTGTGTGGTGCCACCTATCCGCTTTTTGCCATGGACCCGATGATACAGTCCATGGCCCAGCTCTTTCCCCTGCGACACTATTACATGATTTATCAGATAAGCATCTTCAACGGATTCCCACTCACCTACGCCTGGTTCAACATCATGGCTCTGGTGATCTTCTGTTGTCTGCCCTTCTTCACCATCAAGAATATCAAGAAGGCAATGCTTGAATATGTCTATATCCCCTAATTCATGAAGAGAGACAGTTTATTCTATCAGATACGCGAAGGCATCTATGACACATGCTATATCATGGTGCAGGAGATTAAGAACGAGTTCCGCGACGAGGGCTTGCTCATCTTCTGCGTTCTCGTGCCTCTGTTCTATCCGCTGCTTTACTCGTGGATTTACAACAATGAGGTAGTCCGCGAAGTGCCCGTAGCCATTGTCGACATGTCGCACAGCCAGGCCTCCCGCCAGTTCATCCGTATGGTTGACGGCAGCCCCGATGTCAAGGTAGCCTACTACTGCAACTCCCTCGACGAAGCCAAGGAGCTGACGGGCAAGCAGCAAGTCAAGGGCACCCTCTTCTTTCCCTTCGACTATGAGAAGCGGCTGAACCGTGGTGAGCAGGCCACGGTGAGCGTATATTGCGATATGAGTCTCATGCTGACCTATAAAGCTATCTACCAGACTTCACAGGCCGTAGCCTCAAAAATTAACTCGGAGATACAGATTGCCAAGAGCAATGGCTTCACCAACCGCGACGATGAGATTACCACCAAGCCGCTCGATTTCGACGAGGTGCCCATCTTCAACACCACGGTGGGCTATGGCAATGCCATCCTCCCGGGCGTCATCATCCTCATCCTCCAGCAGACGCTGCTCCTGGGCATAGGACTCTCGGCGGGTACTGCCCGTGAGAAGAACCGGTTTCAGAATCTTGTTCCGATAGAGAAGCACTACAATGGCATCTACCGTATCATCTTCGGTAAGTCGCTGGCCTACTTCTCTCTGTATATGGTCATGGCGGCCTATATCACGCTCTGCGTGCCACGGATGTTCCATTTCGTCTCCCTGGTCACGGCCCAGTCGCTCATCGGCCTCATGGTGCCCTATCTGTTGGCCGTCATCTTCTTCGGTCTCACCCTCTCCTGTCTGGTGCGCTACCGCGAGAATGTCATGCTCTTAGTGGTCTTCACCTCCGTGCCCTTGTTGTTTATGACGGGTATCAGCTGGCCACAGTCCGACATGCCTTGGTTCTGGCAGAGTGTTGCCTATCTCTTCCCCTCTACCTTCGGCATCCGGGGCTTCCTGCGCATCTCCTCGATGGGCGCTACACTCCAGGACATCAGCGCTGAATATCAGGCTCTGTGGATACAGGTGCTGGTCTATTTCTTCACGGCATGCCTCACCTTCCGCTATCAGATTCTGCTCTCTCACAAGCGGGCGCGCGCCCGGCTGGCTCAGATGAAGCGCAACCGGCTCACTCCCTCGCTACAGGAATGCAGTGAGAGTCCTTCACCTCGCCAATGACAATACTGCTGTGCAGCGAGCCGATGCAGTCGATATTGCCAAGGGTGTTAAGCATAAAGTCCTGATAATCTTTCATATCGCGGGCATAAACCTTTATCTGAAAATCATAGTCGCCAGTGGTGTTGTAGCACTCTGTAATCTGGTCTATGTTCTGGACAGTGTCCATGAACTGCTGGATGAGGTCGTGGGTGTGCTGCTTCAGCCGGATATTGCAAAGCACGATGATGTTGTTGCCCAATTTATGATGGTCAACAACAGCGGAATAATATTTTATATACCCTTCCCGCTCCAAGCGCCGCTGCCGCTCAAAGGCTGGCGTCGTGGAGAGGTGCACCATGGCGGCAAGCTCCTTGACCGTCATGCGTGAGTTTTTCTGAAGCAGACGCAGAATCTGCTTGTCAATGTCATCGAGATTTGTTGTATTGCTCATTACACGAAAGGAGTGTTTTGTAGAATGATGTTCTACCAATTGATTATTCTACATGCAAAATTAGCATATTTTTCTGTATCCATACGAATATTTTGCAGAAAGAAATCATGCTGCTAACTTTGCACCATCAACAAGAAACAAATATTTATTGTAAAAGAGCACAACTATGAGCAACAAGAATCTTCACGCCCCTTTCCGCGCCGACTTTGTCGGCAGTTTCCTTCGTCCAGCAGAATTGAAAGAAGCCAGAGCCAAGTTCAACAATGGTGACATTGACGCCGCCACTTTGACCGCCATCGAGAACCGACTTATCACCGACCTCATCAGCAAAGAGAAGGCCCACGGACTGAAAGACATCACCGATGGTGAGTTTCACCGCGCCTACTGGCATCTCGACTTCATGTGGGGACTCTCTGGTGTTGAGCACATAGAGTTGCCTCACGGCTATATCTTCCATGATGAGGAGACCACGAAAGGCTCCGTCCGTCTGACCGGAAAGTTAGGAGGCAAAGACCACCCCTTTGTGGAGCATTTCAAATTCGTAAAGCAGTTTGAAGAAGACGGCGTCGTCGCCCGCCAGACCATTCCGGCACCGGCACAGACGCTTGCCGAGTTCTTCCGCGGCGACAATGCCAAGGAGACGGTGAAAGTCTATCCTGACGAGGAAGAGCTTATCGAGGACTTAGCGGCTGCCTACCGCGAGGTCATCCAAGGGCTCTACGCCGCCGGCTGCCGTAATATCCAGTTTGACGACTGTACATGGGGAATGATTGTCGACGACAACTATTGGAAGGCAATGGCTGGCGCTGGCTTCACGCTCAAGGGCGAGGCCGAACGCTATCTGAAAGTCAACAATCTCGCACTTCAGGACAAGCCTGCCGACCTCGTCGTCAACACCCATATCTGCCGTGGCAACTACCACAGCACATGGGCCTCACAAGGTGCCTATGACCCCGTAGCGCCCTATGTCTTCGCCCAGGAGAATGTCGATGCCTTCTATCTTGAATACGACGACGAGCGCTCCGGCGGATTCGAGCCACTGAAATATATCCCTTCAGATAAGAAGGTCGTCCTCGGACTCATCACCACCAAATCGCCGGTCCTCGAAGATAAGGAAGTCATCAAGCGCCGTATCCACGAGGCTGAGAAGTATGTTCCTCTCGACCATCTCTGCCTCAGCCCGCAGTGCGGATTCGCTTCCTGCGAGATAGGCAACAAGCTCACAGAAGCGCAGCAATGGGCTAAGATAGACCTTGTGCAAGAGATTGCCAAGGAAGTATGGGGATAAAACAATAAGGGGGTGTATCCCCCTCATTGCTTATCAAGAATCATAAGCGACGCTCCTGCCGGAGGTGTCGTGCAGGACATCGGTCACTATCTTCGACACCTGCGCCTTCAGTTCATTGATGAATGTAGCTGCATCGTAGTTATGCCGCTCTATGTCGCGCAACTTCTTCTCCCAGATGCCGGTCAGCTCGACACTGGTCAGCAGCTTCTCATGGATGGTGTCAATGAGCTGGATACCCGTAGCCGTAGCCACAAGATTTTTCCGCTCTCGACGGATATAGTGGCGCTTGAAAAGAGTCTCGATGATGCCGGCGCGGGAGGAAGGCCGACCAATGCCATTTTCCTTCATGGCAGCGCTCAGCTCCTCATCATCGACGAGCTTGCCGGCCGTCTCCATAGCCCGCAGGAGCGAGGCCTCGGTATAGTGCTTGGGGGGTATCGTCATCTTCTTGGTCAGTGTAGGCTTGTGTGGTCCCGACTCTCCCTTGGTGAAGGTTGGCAAGGTCTTCTCCTCGTCGCCTTTCTTCGTCTCCTCATCATTCTGTTCGTCTTTGGCATAGACAGCGCGCCAGCCCGGTTTGAGAATCTCCTTTCCAGAAGCCTTGAACTCTATCTTGTCGACCTTACCCTTCACTGTAGTGGTAGAGAACTCACAGTCGGGATAGAACGCCGCAATAAACCGCCGCGCTATCAGATCATAGACCTTCTGTTCGGCATCGGTCATGCCACCCGGCGTCTGCCCTGTGGGGATGATGGCATGGTGGTCGGTGACCTTGGAAGTATCGAATACGCGCTTCGACTTGGGCAATTTCTTGCTGATAGCCGCCAAGTCCTTGATAGGCTGCAAGTAAGGTTTCTTACCAGCTGTATAGTACTGGCTCACACCATTGAGGATACCCGGACATTTGGGATAGATATCATCCGAGAGATACTGCGTGTCCACACGCGGATAGGTCGTCAGCTTCTTCTCATAGAGTCCCTGGATAAGATTGAGCGACATCTCGGCCGAGAAGCCAAACTTACGGTTCAGGTCCACCTGCAAGGATGTGAGGTCATAGAGTTGCTTGGCGGGCTCCCTACCCTTCTTTTTCTGCACATCGGTGATGACAAAGGGCTTGCCGTCAATGAGGGAGAAAGCCTGCTTACCTTCCTCCTCAGACGTGAACTTTCCCGAGGTAGCCGTGAACAGCGTATCGCGGTATATCGTCGACAATACCCAGTAAGGCTCAGGCTTGAAATTGTCTATCTCCTTCTGCCGCTTCACGATAAGGGCGAGCGTCGGTGTCTGTACCCGGCCTATGGACAGCACCTGGTTTCGTCCCTGTCTATACATCAGCGTATAGAGGCGCGTACAGTTCATGCCCAAGAGCCAGTCTCCGATAGCACGGCTCAGACCTGCCAAATAGAGGCTCTCATACTGTTTTTCCTCCTTCAGGTTGGCAAAACCCTCCCGGATAGCCTCATCAGTCATAGAGGAGATCCACAGACGCTTCACGGGACATTTCACGTGAGCCAACTGCATCACCCAACGCTGGATGAGCTCACCCTCCTGGCCGGCATCGCCGCAGTTGATAATCTCGTCGGCGTTGGCATAAAGATTAGAGATAATCTTAAACTGCTTCTCTATGCCCGCATCAGGGATGAGCTTGATACCGAAGCGTGCAGGTATCATAGGCAGGGCTGCCAACGTCCAGAAACGCCAGTTCTGCTGGTAGTCGTTAGGCTCTTTAAGCTCGCACAGATGACCAAAGGTCCAGGTCACCTGATAGCCGTTACCTTCCATATATCCGTCTCGTGACGTAGTGGCACCCAAGATGCGCGCTATGTCGCGGGCCACACTCGGCTTCTCCGCTATGCAAACTATCATGTTCGTTTAAGATATTGAAATATGAGATTTATGCTGTCCAAAATCCCTATGTGTAATGCAAAGGTAGTGAATATTTAGATGACAAGGAAGAGAGGAATTGCACAAAAACAAAAAAATGAGAAAAAAAAGACATTATCGTAACAGCGTTGCAACTTTTTCAGTAACTTTGTAGAATAGAAAAACAAAGGCATTATGAGAGTAGGATTATTCATTCCCTGCTATGTTGACGCACTCTATCCGAATGTTGGCATAGCTACATATAAGTTGCTCAAACATTTCGGCATCAGTGTTGAATACCCCGAGAAGCGGACGTGCTGTGGCCAGCCCATGGGCAATGCCGGCTTTGAAGATATGGCTAAGCCCTTGGCTGGCAAATACGAGGATATGTTCAAGGACTTCGACTATGTCGTGGCCCCGTCAGCGTCGTGTGCTGCTTATGTCAAATGTTTCTATCCCCGTCTGCTCAAGGGCGACAATCATCCCTGCATAGCCTCGCAGAAGACCATGGACATCGTAGAGTTTCTCCACGATGTGCTGCAGGTGGATGCCATTCCCGGCTCCTTCCCCCATGTCGTCAGCGTGCACAACAGCTGTCATGGCGTGCGCGAGTTGGGGTTGTCATCACCCTCAGAGCGGAATATTCCGAAATACAACAAGATTATCGACTTGCTGGAGCTCAAGGACGGCATCAAGGTCCGTGAGCCTGAGCGCCCTGACGAGTGCTGCGGCTTTGGCGGCATGTTCTCCGTTGAGGAGCCCGACGTCTCCATCCGCATGGGCGAGGACAAGATAGCCCGCCACATGGCTACAGGAGCAGAATATATCACCGGTCCCGACTCGTCATACCTCATGCACATGCAAGGCATTGCCAAGAGGGAGCATAAGCCCATAAAGTTCATCCATGTAGCTGAGATTCCCGCTGCCGGATTATAAATCACCCCTAAATTCTAATCACATCATAAAATGAGCACAGAGCATTCACGCAGAGCACACGAAATACTAAAAAACCGTGAAAAGGTGACACGCCACGACAAGACATTCTGGGGCGTGCGCGAGGGTCACGACCGTATGATGCACCAGCTGCCGGAATGGGAGCAGCTGAGGGACCATGCCTCTGACATCAAAAAACATACCATCACCCATCTTGCCGACTATCTGGAGATGTTTACCAGCCAGTTGGAGAGTCGTGGCGTCATCGTGCATTTCGCCAAAGATGCCGCCGAGCTCAACGAGATGGTCTATGGCATCTTGGAGACGCACAAGGTGAAGAAGATGGTGAAGTCAAAATCCATGCTCACAGAGGAGTGCGGCCTCAACGACTATCTCATCGGCCGCGGCATCGATGTGGTGGAGACCGACCTGGGCGAGCGCATCCTGCAACTCATGCACCGCAAGCCCGCGCATATCGTTATGCCTGCCATCCACATCACCAAAGAGGAAGTGGCAGAATGCTTTGAGAAGGAAGGCATCTCACCAAAGCATGGCAACAGCGACCCTACCTATCTCACCTACTGCGCCCGCAAGAGCCTGTGCCATGAGTTTGAGGAAGCCGGAGCCGGACTCACAGGCTGCAACTTCGGTGTTGCCAAGACCGGCGACATTGTCGTGTGCACCAATGAGGGTAATGCCGACATGACAACGTCCATGCCTAAACTGCATATCGTGACCATGGGTATCGAGAAGCTCGTCCCCGACTACGACAGTCTCGCTGTCTTCCAGCGCCTGCTCTGCCGCTGCGGAACAGGTCAGCCTACGACTTCCTTCACCTCACACTTCCGCCAGGCCCGTCCAGGCGCTGAGATGCATGTCATCCTCCTTGACAACGGTCGCAGCAATATCCTTGCCGATCCTGAGCACTGGGAGACGCTGAAATGCATACGCTGTGGTGCTTGTATGAACACATGCCCCGTCTACCGACGCTCTACCGGGGCCAGCTATACCTACTTCATCCCCGGACCTATCGGCGTCAACTTAGGTATGCTGAACAACCCCCGAAAGTATTGCGACAATGTCTCGGCCTGCTCACTCTGCCTGAGCTGCGACAATGTCTGTCCGGCAGAAGTCAAGCCCGGCTCGCAAATCTATGTTTGGCGACAAAGCCTCGATGCCATCGGCAAGGCCAACAAGCTGAAAAAGTTCATGTCGGAAGGCATGAGCACCCTCTTCGATCATCCAGCACTCTACCATACAGCTGTATGGTTTGCACCACTGGCCAACTATGTCCCCGAGTGCATGACCCATTACTCCAACCTCAATCCATGGGGTATCGGTCATACAAAGCCGGAATTTGCCGAGGAATCCTTCCACAGACTGTGGGCAAAAGGCAAGGTAACGGCGGACAAATAGTTCATGCCAAATCTCTGATAATAAAGATATTTGCCACGCATTACCTCAAGGTATGCGCGCAACGATTAAGAAGCATAAAAAAAGGCGGAGAGCAACTGGTGCTCTCCGCCTTTCTTATGTTAGAATTTGGAAATACGAATGATTAGTCGATAGCTTTCAACTGCTCTTTCACCTCGTCATTGATGCGCTGTGCAAAGTCCTCCATCTTCATGGAAGCCTGCTCGCCACCACCCTGCTTACGCATGGAGACAAGACCGTCAGCGGCCTCCTTCTCACCTACGACAAGCATGTAGGGCACACGCTTGAGCTCGTTGTCGCGAATCTTGCGACCGATCTTCTCGTTGCGGTCATCGATATAAGCGCGGACATCCTTCGAGTCGAGATATTCCTGCACCTTCTTGGCATAGTCGTTATACTTCTCTGAGATAGGCAGAATAGCAACCTGGTCAGGAGCAAGCCACAAGGGGAAGTGTCCGGCAGTATGCTCAATAAGGACAGCTGTGAAGCGCTCCAGAGATCCGAACGGTGCACGGTGAATCATCACAGGCGTCTTCTTGGAGTTATCCTCGGCGGTATACTCCAACTTGAAACGCTCAGGCAGGTTGTAGTCCACCTGAATAGTACCGAGCTGCCACTTACGACCGATGGCATCCTTCACCATGAAGTCGAGCTTAGGACCATAGAAAGCGGCCTCACCCGTCTCCTCGTGAGCGTGCAGGCCCTTCTCCTTACAAGCCTGGCGGATAGCGTCCTCACTCTCCTGCCAGATCTCATCAGAACCAATATACTTCTCTGTATCCTTAGGATCACGAAGAGAAATCTGTGCATCGTAGTCGTTGAAACCGAAGATGTGGAACACTTTCAGGATGATGTCGATGATAGATTCGAACTCAGCCTTCACCTGGTCGGGTCGCACGAAGATATGTGCATCGTCCTGTGTGAACGTGCGCACACGTGTCAGTCCGTGGAGCTCGCCACTCTTCTCATAGCGGAAGACGGTACCGAACTCAGCGATGCGCAGCGGCAGATCTTTGTAAGACCGGGGCTTGCGGGCATAGACCTCACAGTGGTGAGGGCAGTTCATCGGCTTGAGCATATACTCCTCGTCCTCCTCTGGGGTATGGATAGGCTGGAAAGCATCCTTACCATAGTGAGCATAGTGTCCGGAAGTGACATAGAGGTTCTTTGAGCCGATACCCGGTGTAATGACCTCCTGATAGTGGTATGGCTTCAGGACATGGCGCAGGACATCCTGCAGGCGCAGACGGAGCTGTGTGCCCTTCGGCAGCCAGATAGGCAGACCCTTGCCGACACGCTCAGAGAACATGAAGAGCTCCATCTCCTTACCTATCTTACGATGGTCGCGCTTCTTAGCTTCCTCAAGCATGACGAGATACTCGTCGAGCATCTTCTTCTTTGGGAAAGTGATGCCATAGATACGCGTCATCTGCTCGCGCTTAGCGTCACCACGCCAGAAAGCACCGGCAACACTCGTAATCTTCACAGCCTTGATAAGACCTGTAGACATCAAGTGCGGACCACGGCAGAGGTCGGTGAAGTTGCCCTGTGTATATGTTGTGATGGTGCCATCCTCAAGATCCTGAGAGATATGCTCCACCTTATAGTTCTGACCCATAGCCTCGAACTCCTTGATGGCATCGGCCTTGGAGACCTCGCGACGGACGACGGGCTCGTTGTTCTTAGCCAGCTCCTTCATCTTAGCCTCAATCTTCGGGAAGTCATTCTCGGAGATGGCGGTGCCCTTAGGAGGCATGACGTCATAGAAGAAGCCATTCTCTATGGCCGGTCCGAAGCCAAACTGGATGCCGGGATAAAGCTCCTGCAGAGCCTCAGCCAAAAGGTGGGCAGACGTATGCCAGAAGGTCTTCTTGCCTTCCTCATCGTCAAACTTATAAAGCTGTACTGTCGCGTCAGAGTTGATGGGGCGGTTGAGCTCGGTTGTCTCACCATTAATCCCGCAAGATACAACGTCGCGGGCGAGAGCCGGTGAGATGCTCTCTGCGATTTGAAGTCCAGTAACGCCCTGCTCATACTCACGAACAGAACCGTCAGGGAAAGTGATTTTAACCATGATACAAATTAGCTTATTAAATCGCCTGCAAAAGTAATGCTTTTAATTCAACTGGCAAAGAATAAGAAAGGAAAATATATACAAACCTAAAACGCCCCCTTCCACATCGAAAGATGAGAAGGGGACGCTTCATTAAAAAGGTTGATTTACAAGCAAGAATTATTTCTTTTCCTTCTTCTTCGCTGTTGCCTCACCCAGTCTACGGCTCAGTGCATAGGCGTCGTAGAGACCGAGCTCGCCGGCACGGCTGAGGTCCTTCTGGGCATCGGCAATGCGACCTTCAAAGTAGTAGGCAATAGCCCGATTATAGTAAGCCTGTGCCAGACGTGGGTCGAGTTTGATGGCATGGGTATAGTCATCAACGGCCCGGGTATAGTTCTTCTCCTGAGCAAAGAGGTTACCTCTATTATAATAGGTGTAGGCATTCTTTGGAGAGAACTGTAAGGCCATGGCGAAGTCGCCCTCCACCTGCGACAGCTTCATGGTCACCTTCTGACCTTTCGAAGCCTCGTAGTCGTTGAGCAGCTGCTGGCAGACAGCCCGCTCCCAGTGGCCCATGGCCGAGGCGGTATCCACAGAGAGATAGTCGTCAAGGTCGGAGACGGCATCACTGTAGTTCTGGGCATCAGCATAAGCCACAGCGCGCTGCAGAAGTAAGGCAGCGCGCACCTTACGGTCTTTCTCGACATTGATACCTGCCGTCAGCGCATCGATAATCTGGAAGATCTGCTTGGACTGTGCATCCGACAGCGCTTCCCGCTTGACATTGCAGGTGAGGTTGAGTTTGCGCAGCGGAGACTCCTTGCTGTTGAACCGGTCGAGCTCAGCGTCATAAGCCTGATAACCCTCGACAGCATTAGCATAGGTGAAATAAGACAACTGGAACATAGGCAGGAAGGCTATCTCCACCTCGCGGTTCTGTATCGTTCCTCGGATGCCGCTGCTATACTCATGCTCCACCTTGGGTTTATCTTCCACGACAACATCATTATACTTGGTGATATCTATCTCAGAGCGCTTGCGAACCTCTCTGAGCTTAGACTTGCTCCATCGTTGCTGTATGCCGATATGTTTATCCATCTGTGCCTTGAAAATTCTGAACTCGTCCATCTCGGCCTGATTGGTCATTCCTAAACGACGATAGCAGTTGGCACGTGCTGAGAGACCAGCCCAAAAGTTTGGAAACTGGCTGATGACAGCGGAATAATCGCGGATGGCTGCGCGCAGGTTGCCGATACGGTCGTTGAGCAGCGCACGGTTGTAGATGGCCATGAAGTTGCGCGGCTCCATCTTGACAACGAAGTCAAAGTCCTCCACAGCACGGTTGTCATCACCAAGCTGTACGCGCAGCAGTCCACGGTTGTAATGGGCAAGGAAATTCTTTGGGTCGAGGTCAATAGCCATGTCATAATCAGACATAGCACCACGCAAGTTATTGATATTCAGTCTGGCCAGCGCTCTATTGACATAATTATTGACAACTTTCGGGCGCAGGTGTATGGCCCTTGTCAGGCAGGTATCGGCCGTGTGCCACTGTTTGCGGTTCAAAGCGATGTAAGAGCGTGTTGTCCAAGCGTCAGCGTTATAAGGGTCGATATTGAGACTTTGACTGAGCCATCGGTCAGCCTTAGTGGTATCTTTCTTCTCAAGATACACCTCGGCCTTGAGCGAGTAAGCTGTTGCCACATTCGACCAGCGTTTAATAATGGTGTCTGCATCAAGGAGCGCCTGGTCGTAATCCTGCACATTCATGCGACAGATAGCACGGTTGACCCAGAAGCTGGATACAGAGGGATTGAGATGAATCGCCCGATTGTAGTCGGTGATAGCATCAGAATATTTCTCCTGGCGGATGCGGGAGATAGCCCTAAGGTCGAAAATCTGCTCTATGTAAGGATTCAGGTCGATAGCCTTCGTGGCATCACCCTCTGCTCCCACATAATCGTCAAGATAGAACTTGGCTACGGCTCTATCATACCAGGGAAGCCAGAGATAAGGCTTCAAAGCCAAAGCCTTGTTGAAATATTGTATCGAGAGCACATAGTCATCATAGTGCAATGCCACCTCTCCATTGGTAATCAGGCGGTCGACATTAAATTGTGCGCTCATCTTTCCAAATGAGAAAATGGCCAATAATAAAATGATTATCCTGTCTTTCATGCAATATCTCATTATAAATAACAACCCCGTCTCCGATATAGAGACAGGGGTGGAAAAGTGGATAGGACTTCTACCTTCTGATGGGTTTCGTCCGATAATTAGCTCTAAACTTTCCTTGCAGCATAGCTTTCAGCTTGTTGCGTATCATCTGCTTGCGGAAAGGCGAAATCTTGTCCGTGTACAAAGTGCCCTCCAGATGATCAAACTCATGCTGCATGACACGTGCCTGGTAGCCGTCAATCCATTCATCGTGGGGTACGAGATTCTCATCGAGCCAAGTAGCATGTATCCGCTTTGGCCGTGTAACCTCCTCGCTGAGTCCAGGAATAGAGAGGCAGCCCTCCTCTAAGGTCTCCTTTCCCGCCTTATCGTCTGCCTCAATGATGTGGCCATTGATAAAAGCATGGCGGAAACCGGCATACTCGGGATAGTCGTCCTTGAGGACATCGAGATCTATGACAACGACACGAATGGCCTTGCCGATCTGCGGTGCGGCAAGCCCGACTCCCGACGAAGCATCGAGAGTCTCATACATATCGCTGATAAACTGCTGTAAGTCAGGATAGTCCGTAGGAATATCCTGTGCAACCTTGCGAAGTACAGGTTGCCCGTAAGTAAATATTGGTAGTATCATCTTATTGAATTCATGTAGTCTTGCAAGATGATGGTTGCACTGATTTCATCAACAAGACCTTTGTTCTCCCTTCTTGCTTTTTTCTTCACGCCTCCGTCTATCATCGCCCGATGCGCTAACACCGAGGTGAAGCGTTCATCATAGTAGTCTATAGGAATAGCAGGGAAAGCCTTTCGCCATCTGTTGACAAAGTTCTCGACCCTTGCAAGATTTTCCGATGGAAGTCCATTGGGCTGAGTGGGCTTGCCGATGACAATCTGCCCGACTTCCTCCTGCTGTGTGTATTTCACGAGGAAGTCGAACAAATCCTTGGTGTCTACTGTCGTCAAGCCATTGGCAATAATACGCAACGGGTCGGTAACGGCCAATCCCGTGCGCTTCTTACCATAGTCTATCGAGAGGACTCTGCTCATTACTTCTTATAGAGCAGCCAAGCGTCACTATTCTTATTAAACTTACTTCCTCTGATGGCATCACGGCTCTGCACGGCCTGGCTCTTATCATCATAAGTACCAGAGACCACACGATACATATTAGCCTGGGAGTTGTAGACGACCTGCGCATCATAGCCACCCTGCTTGAGGAGGCTCTGCATGCCCTCAGCATTCGACTTCAGACCAAAGCTGCCTACGACCACACTGTACTGCTTAAGACCATTGCCATTGATAAGTGTCACTTCTTCCTGGCGGACGGGAGTATTGTCAGCGTTGGTGACCGTTGTCTGGTCTGCCTGCTTGGTCACCAGAGGAGTGACGGCAGCTTCCTGCTGCTGATTCTGAGACGTAGCAGTCTGCTGCTCTTCCTGAGCCTTTGCCTTCTCATAAGCTTTTTTGTAAGCGCTCTCCTTAGATGTACCGCAACTTGTAAAAGCTATGGCAACACAGAGTGCTGCGCCCAAAACCATAAATTTCTTCATGCTTCTTAGTAAAATATTAAGATGTTATTGTTTCTGTTATTCAAGGGCTCCATACCCCTTTGAATTGCGAAATTACGAAATAATCCATTATTCTCGCCGTAAAGGCTGCCTAAAGTTTGTTAAAACACGGGAATATAAAACTATTTGTAATCAGTTAATAATATTTATAAGATTATTTCTAAAAAAGGCTTTGCCGTATCGCAGAAAATCACTATATTTGCAATAAGATTTTAGTAAATAATACTATCCAAACAATTTAAAGAAAGGAAATCACTATGAAGACATTTGGTTACATTGCAACGTTCTTAGGCGGTGCCATTGCTGGCGCAGCTATTGGTCTGCTCTTAGCTCCCGAGAAGGGTGCAGACACACGCACGAAGATTGCCGACACCGTCGACGATTTCTGCAAGAAGCATGACATCAAACTCAACCGCCACGATGCCGACGACCTCGTCGACGACATCAAGGAGGCCGTGGACAGCGAGAAGGCTTAACCTGCTCGCAGACATGAAGTCCTGACAGCAGAGGTGCTCTGGCTGCAAGGCGCCATAAAGGCCGCACAACGCCAGAGCCCCAAAGTCAGTAGGCTGCAACAACAACATCAACAAGAATTTATGTTTTCCAACGACCAGAACATCGAGACCATAGGCCAATTGGTTGACACCCTGAAGCATTATGTCGGTCTGCAGAAAGAGTATGTCAAGTTAGGTGCCATAGAGAAGACGGTGAGGATATTGACCAGCATCGCCATGGTAGCTATCTTGGGCCTACTGTTGGTTTTTATTCTTATTTTTCTGAGCTTTGCCGCAGCTTTTGCCCTTGGACCTATAGTGGGTCAGGTGGCCGCTTTCGTCATCATCGCCGCGGTCTATGTCATCGTCCTGCTGTTCTTCCTCATCTTCAGGAAGCAGTGGATAGAGAAACCATTAGTGCGTTTCCTTGCAAACCTACTATTAAGTTAAGAAGAAATGGCAGAAAGTTACACATCCCCCACTACATACGAGTCCATAGATGAGATTATGGCCCGCAAGCAGTTACTTCTCAAAGACATCCAGAAAGACGCCGAGAAGATTGACGTGCAGTGGCACTCGCTGTTCAAGAAGCCGGAAGGTCTGAAAAAGAATGCGACGACCTCGCAGCGCCTCAACACCATCATCAACACGGGCGCCGGTGCGCTCGACGGATTTCTCTTAGCGTGGAAGCTATACAGAAAGTTCAAGAGATAGCTTCCACATCCGGAAAAAAATCAGTAAGTTATTTCCATACCGTCATAAGGTATCATAAAGCCGGCGGGAAGTTTCCGGTTGGCATCCTCATAAAGGCCTATTTGGTGGGTGACATGCACCAGATAGGTCTTTTCAGCACCTATACGTCTGGAGAATGCTATGGCATCATCAACGAGCTGATGACTATGGTGCGGCTTCTCCCATCTGAGAGCATTGACAACAAGTACCTTCACTCCCTGGAGGAAAGGCAGTTCGCCATCATCAATGTTTTTCATATCCGTGATATACGCCATATTGCCAAAACGATAGCCGAGAATCGGCAGTTGGTCATGCATGACTTCCACACCCATGACATCAATATCACCTATCTTAAAATGCTCATGCTTGGCAATGGTATGCAGTTTCAACTCCGGTACACCAGGATAAGGGTTATCGGTGAAGCAATAAGGGAAGTTGTGTTTCACCGCCTTCACCGTATCAGCATTGGCATAGATGTCAAGATCCCCAAATTTATAACAGAAAGGTCTTAGATCATCAAGCCCACCCGCATGATCGTAATGCTCATGGGTGAGCAGCACACCGTCAATCTTTCGAAATGGCACCTGAAGAAGTTGCATACGTATGTCGGGACCGCAGTCGATGAGTATTCTCGTCGTCTCTGACTCCAACAGCGCTGCCGTACGAAAGCGGTGGTCGCGAGGATCACTACTCCTGCATACGTCACATTCACAACCTATTACAGGGACACCTGTCGATGTTCCAGTACCAAGAAATCGTAAGTGCATCTTTTAAAACCATTAGATGATGTTTACCTCGGGCCTTATCTCCAACCCAAAGTTTTTCTTCACATCTTTCTGAATAGCCTGCATGAGATCAACTATCTCCTGCCCCGTTGCTCCGCCTTTATTGACAAGAATCAGCGCCTGCTTGTCGTGAACGCCTGCACGCCCAAGCTGCTTGCCTTTCCAGCCACACTTGTCAATCATCCAGCCGGCCGGAATCTTATAATAGAGAGCATGATCAGAAGATTCATGCGGGATATTGGCCTTATCCGCCTTCACCTCAAAATAGCGCAGGTCCGGATGCTCAGCTTTGAGCCGCTTGAAGGTAGCCTCATCGACGATAGGGTTCATAAAGAAGCTACCGGCATTGCCGGTAATGGCAGGGTCCGGTAACTTTGCCTGACGAATACCGATAATCGTATCGCGGAGTTGCTGACCCGTTAAGGAGGCCTCACTGATACCATTTTCTTCCAACTGCTTCCTTACATTGCCATAGTCAAGCTCAGGATGAAATTTGCGCGAGAGTTGATAAGTAACGTATGTGATGAGATATCTGTTTTTCCACTCATGCTTGAACCGGCTCTCGCGGTAAGCATAGCCACAGTCTTGAGCATGGATAGTCACCACTCTACCGGTGGCAATCTCTACCGCCTCAATAGTTGTGATAACATCCTTTATCTCAGCTCCGTAAGCCCCGATATTCTGCACCGCCGACGCCCCACACTCACCAGGTATGAGACTCAGGTTCTCCAGCCCATGATAGCCATGGCGAACGGCATAATCGACGACATCATCAAAGGTGGTTCCAGCCCAGCATCTCAGTGCCGGCTCATTACTCCCCTGCTGTAAAATAACAGAGATATCGAAACGCTTCTCAGGGGTGACGACCCTTCCTTGGAAGTCCTTGGTCAGCAATAGATTGCTGCCGCCACCAAGGATCAGGAATGGCTTATCTCCAGCATGGAGCTCACGTGCAACATCAGCAGCCTCGGTGGCATTACTATAGACAATGTATTCCTCACACCGCTGGTCTATGCCAAAGGTGTTGTCATGGAGTAGCGAATAATTCTTTAATCTCTGCATATATTGTGAATCAATCGTTAGCTGTTAAACTTCACCAGTTTCCACCTGCCATGTATCTTTCTGAACGACAGTTCTATATCAAGACTGTTGGAGATACCTCTTATCACGAAAATTTTTCGTGTAGCCTCCGTGTAGGTCTGTCCGTAGATGATATTGTAAATCTTATTCTTAGGAATGAGCACCGGCTTGAAATCCGGCCACTGCTGCGGCATCATCACGCCACTAATGCTTGCAAAGTCATTATTGGGATCAGGCGCCGTAAACTCCACTTCGTCAGCCATTGATGCAACCTGGAAAGCAGAATCGCGCGAGAAACGGTCGTAGAACTTTAAGAAGTCGCTGTTCTTGTTCTGATACATCGGCTTATAGTTCATTGATGTCATCATCCACTGACCGTTGATACGGTTGAAGAGGAATTGCTGTACTAGCTTCTTCCGGAAGAATATCTTTTCAATGACGACATGGTTGATGGATGTATCTTTCACCAGTTTCATCTGCCGGGCATTATCAAAGATGAGGGTGTAATACTCCTGCCTCATGAAGAAATGCTCCATCTTCCACTCAGCCTGTTGAATTTCCTTCTTCAGCTTCCCATTCTTGTATATCTTCAAAGGGAAGACGATGCGTTCTCTCTGCAGGCGCCTGTTAGCGGCAAAATTGAAGATGAAGTCATCAAAGAGTTCATCAGCAGCCTTCGGCATCGGTGTCTCTTCAATAAGCGTCTCCGTAGAGTCAACAGCCGAGGTATCGGCAATCATCGAGTCAGCGGATAACGAATCCACCGGCTTCGGCTTCTTATCTGTACATCCCATCGGGACAACCACTAATGCTAAAAGAAGCAGTAAAACGACAGAAAATATCAGCTTTCTCATAACACACATTTTAACAAGCGCAAAATTACGCATTATTTTTAATATACGGCGTTCTTTATGAGATAAAATTATTAACTTTGCACGCAACAAGGGTCTTTAGCGGCTCTTAGAGTGAAAGAGACAGGAAAGAGAAAGAGAAAAGTTTATTATTTATGTTATTAGACAAAATAGACGAACTTCTTAAGGAAGTGTCGCAGCTCTCCGCGAAGAATGCGGAGGATGTAGAGCAGCTCAGACTCAAGTACCTGAGCAAGAAAGGTGAAATCAACGCGCTCATGGGCGAGTTCCGCAATGTGGCCAAAGACCAGAAGAAGGAGCTCGGTATGAAAATCAATGAGCTGAAGAAGAGCGCCACGGAGAAGATCAACAGCCTTCGCGAAAGCGTAGCTACAACTGAGACGGGTTCTGAGAGCCTTGATCTCACACGCACCGCCAACCCCGTCGGCTTGGGCACACGCCACCCGCTGACCATTGTCAAGAATGAGATTATTGAGATTTTCCAGCGTATGGGCTTCACTCTGTACCATGGTCCCGAGATTGACGATGATCAGCACGTCTTCACCATGCTTAACTTTGCCGCAGACCATCCGGCCCGCGACATGCAGGATACTTTCTTTATCTCACAGAATCCCAACGACGTCACTAAGAACGTGTTGCTACGTTCTCATACCTCCGGCGATGAAGCCCACTATATGGAGAGTCATGAGCCGCCTATCCGCGTGCTCTGCCCTGGCCGTGTCTACCGCAATGAGGCTATCTCAGCCCGCGCTCACTGCTTCTTCCACCAGGTGGAGGGACTCTATGTTGACAAGGGAGTGAGCTTCACCGACTTGAAGCAGGTGCTGCTGACCTTTGCCCGTGAGATGTTTGGCCCTGAGACAAAGATTCGCCTGCGCCCGAGCTTCTTCCCCTTCACAGAGCCCAGCGCTGAGATGGACATCTCATGCACCATCTGTGGCGGTAAGGGCTGCAACTTCTGCAAGCACACCGGCTGGGTGGAGATTCTCGGATGCGGTATGGTAGACCCGCACGATCTTGCTGCCTGCAACATTGACCCTGAGGTCTACACCGGCTATGCCTTCGGTATGGGTGTAGAGCGTATCGCCAACCTGAAATATGGCGTCAACGATCTGCGCCTCTTCTCTGAGAACGACACCCGCTTCTTAGAAGAGTTTAAGAGCGCTTATTGATTACTATTTTAGCAAACTAAACAGACATCACCACCGCCGCCTCATAACGACATAGATAATCACCGGTGCTCCAACCAATGGTGTCACAGCATTAAGAGGTAATATCGTGCCGTCATGAGGCAGCGTGGTAACAATATTACACATTAGGGCTATCGCTGAACCCATGGCTATTGTCATGGGCAAGAGCCGGCGGTGGTCCGATGTTTTGATGACAAGCCTTGCCAAATGAGGTACAGCGAGGGCAAGGAAAGCAATAGGTCCACAGAAAGCTGTCACTACCGCTGTCAACAGACACGTCAGAGAAAGGAGGATATTTCTCATCCGACGTACACGAATACCAAGACTTTCAGCATACTGAGTACCGAGCAAGAGGGCATTAAGCGGCTTGACGAGAAGAAAGGTGGCCATCGTCGCAAGCACTGTCACTACGGCAAAGATAGGCATAGAGTCCATCCCTACTGAAGAGAAATTGCCCATTCCCCAGACAACAAAGTTGCGGACTCCTTCTTCCGTGGCCATCGCATTGAGAAGCGTGATAGCACTCGAGCAGATGTATCCCACCATAATTCCTATAATGATAAGAATCACACTGCTCCGCACCCGCCTGCTGAAGATCCATATCAGCAACGTCACAGCCATAGCCCCTATAAAAGCAGCCACAACACTCGACACATAGCTTAGTGCGCTTCCTGCCACAAGTCCTGGCGCCAGCATGAGCAACGCCACAGCAAGGGAGGCCCCACTCGTCACACCAAAAATATCCGGTGCAGCAAGTGGATTGCGGAAGAAAGTCTGCAATAACAGCCCACTCACCGACAGCGCACCTCCTGCCAACAAAGCCGTGAGAGCCTGCGGGAGCCTACTATATATAATAATGTATCGCCAGGCAGGGTTATCGTCCTTACCCGCCAAGATTTTGACGACATCGTCGCTCGGAATATCCACACTGCCATGAAAGATACTCACGATGAACAGTATCAAAGCCACGAAGACAATGCCTAAAGTCGGAAGAATGCCATAGCGGAAGTCGTGCTCAGTTCTCTGACTCTTGCTCTTATCTGCCATCATCTGTCACACTCAGTTTTTTGTAATATCTCAATCCCCCCAACTTCGTATCAGGATGCAGCAACTGTATCATCTCCCTTAACAGATAGTCTGGACGCCAGCTCACTTCCTCAAAATAGGGCACAACCGTGCAGTCACATTCATAAATTTGTCCTGTTCTGAAGGCCTTCAAGGCATCATAGCCATGAAATTCCCGTAGCAGGTCGCTCTTCGTCATCATCCCTGGACCATTGTATTTAAATGCCCAGATATCCGATTGCCCAGCCTTCGCCAGCACCTGTTCGAAACTCAAGGGCAGGCTGCCACTATGCCCGTCGTCAGCGAAAGCATAGCCGCCATGGGCATCTCTGATGACAGCTGCTATAGTGCTTTTTCCACCCGGAACATACCATGTTGCCCCTGTCATCCGCTCAGTGAGCAGACTCTTTCCCTTAGGTAAGGTCGATGCATACTTTTTCAGCGCTGCATAAGTGGAGTCCACAACATGGAAGAGAGAGTCAGCCTTTGCGCCACAACCAAAGAGCCTGCCATAATAGCGCATCCATTCGGCACGTCCGAGAGAGGATGTCTCCATATAGTCAGCGGCCAAAATGACAGGAATGCCCGTCTTGCCGAGTTGTCCGAGGCCCATGCCCTCATAAGGACTGATAATAATGGCATCCGGCTTCAGAGCTACAATGCGCTCTATATCCGGTTGCATAGAACTTCCACAGTCTACAATCTTGCCTTGGACCCCTTTAGGAAGCCGCAAACGACGCTGTATATCCTTTATAAGTATATACTTAGCATCGCACACCCCCACTATTCTGTCCGCCAGACCAAGATATTCTAACAGCTGGCAATGTGACGTCGTGAAGACGACCACACGGTGGAAGGGCTTTCTGGCAGGGATGCTCTGCAACACTCGCCCCTTCTGCCAAGGATCACTGACAATATACGAACGTCCCTCAGCAGAGCTGTCTACCGTCAGAAGTTGAGCATACTGGAAATGTGCAGCATCTCCTGCCGCCTTATTGCCTCTACCACCATTGCATGACACAAGGAGGAGGACGATGAACAATAAAGATACGATTCTATTCATGGCGGAAGCTCAAGGCTGCTCCTATGGCAGTGCAAAATTCGGAGTATTTAGGAATAATGAAATGAACTTTATACAGTTTCTCCAGTCCTGGGAAGACGAGCTTGCACTGTGGCATGAGCGTGAGGTTGCCAATGAGAACATACTCTGTAATGCCACTATTGAGCGAGGCAAGGATAGTTGCCGAACCTATCGTTTGCAGCACCGTGGTGATGATGCCTCTGGCTATATCCTCCCTTGTCGCATTGCTCTTTGCCTTACCAAAGAGTGACGCCGTAGCATGCTTCGGCAGCCCAGGCAGCGGATTAGGCGAGATGTCACCAATCTGTAGGTCTATATTCGAGATGTCTCCCTGCATAGCCAGCGAGATAAGCTGCTTCATGTCATCGGTCTTGAGGATAACCCTGCTGAGCCCTGCCAACGTACCACCGCCGAGTCCGATACCGCCGATATGCCGTATACCGTCCGCGTCACATTGCACAAGACTGGTGCCGGTGCCCATGGAGACGACAATCATGCGCTCCAGGCCCGT
Source organism: uncultured Prevotella sp. (assembly GCA_900543585.1). Taxonomy (GTDB): domain Bacteria; phylum Bacteroidota; class Bacteroidia; order Bacteroidales; family Bacteroidaceae; genus Prevotella. Next base: position 28,999 of record UQRP01000013.1, on the reverse strand, counting down.
CTCATAGCGAGCGCCGAGGCCATCGGCGATAAACTCTTCAGCCTTGTCCGTCGGCAAACCATAGATGGGGTTGTTGACATAGGCTGCCCCTACGCCGGTAATCATCACATGCTCCACATCTTTGAGCGCTATTTGGTTGTCATACAAATATTTACCAAAAGCTCCATAGAGCGAGGTCACTGGGTCGGTGGCACGAATTCGAATGGGAGAGACCACAACGCCCTCGTCATTAATGCCAACTATCTTGGTGGTGCTGATGCCCACATCGATGCCTATTACCATAATGTATTATTTATAGATGAAGTAAGAGCCACCATCACTCTCACAATATTTTCTTATCAAAGTCTGGATATATTCCGCATTCTCTCTGACACGCTTCTCGTCGCCGTCATAGCCATTGATGAGGACAACGAGATGGGTTGTACCGATTTCCATCTTCGTACGCTCATTGTCTGAGGTCGGCGTACCCACACCGCCCTCTGCATCTCTGTAGACCGGCAATCCAGCGATATTAATCATTCCTCGTCCGATGCCCTCATAAGGTTCACCCTCACGGCCAATGCCGAGCGTCAGGGTATCACCCTTGAACTTGTCGGCATCAAATCCCCCGATGCTGTATCCGAAGGCAATGCTGGCAACGTTGACAAGGTCTACGAGCGTATCAATCTGATAGAGGCTTTTTCCTTGCAGCATGCGGCGAATCAGGGCCTCGGCAGCCGGACGATAACGCGATGGGTCTTTACCACAAGCGCGATAGACGCTGCGCGTAGCCGCAATACTGGGTATCTCCTTCAACGACTCTGTGGTGAGCGTCTGACGGAAATGTTCGCCCAAGGCATTGATTTCATCCCAAAGCGGCTGGCAATAGGGCGAATTCTTCACCTTGGCCTCAAGGCAGGCTCCGACAAAGTCGGGGCACACTCGTTCTATCTCTTCTGAAACAATCACTTTCATATCAATCACAAAGTTTTAAATTCTTCAACAATACCTTCTCCTATATAGTCGTCACGACAAAGATACTCAACAATTCCCAATATGATACCATCATAATGATAATATCATTATTTTCTAACTATTTTTATCACTCGCCTGCTCACTCCCTATCCTATTAACCCCTTCCACGCCACACATCTGCCGAACGCGCTCCGCCATACCTTTGACATCGAGCACGCCGTAGGCAAACCCCTTTCGGGTGAGCTCTACGGGCAGGATATCATCGTATTTGTCAAAGATAGGCGTCTCGTTGGGATAGAGCAACTCCATGGCGTCGAGGGGTTTCTGAATCTCTTCGGCAAGAATGGCGAAGAACTCCTCCGGTGAGACCGACATTGTAAACTGCATGTAATAAGGCCGTACAGAGTCGAAGCCTTTCAGCCCCAGCCGAGCGCCACATCGAATCCGCAGAAAACGCTCCATAGCCAAGAAAGCATAGCTGCCCAACCACGGGAAAAGGGCATACATCCGTCCACCCAATGGCAGCAGCCATCTGACGCCAAGTCCTGACTTTGCAGCGGCATCACGGGCTTGCGCCAGCCGGGCACGGGCATGAGGCAGCAGAGCACTGTAGGCCAGGAGCCGCTGACCATCCGACGGGTGGTCTGATGCCTCAGGGTGAAATGCCGAATCGACCGGTGCCAATATATCGTGCATCTTCTCTAATATCCTCGTGTGAATGTCGCCAGGCTCGTCACCAAAATAGGCGGGTACAATGCCCTTGACAGGATGGCAATAGACCACATGTCGGTTGCGGTCCACCTCTTCAACAACCCACACGCGGCCGGCAATGGCGATCTTGTCGCGCACGGGTGGCGGCTTGACGATGGTGCCTAATTCCTGCGACTCACAGCGCACCTTGTATTCCTCGTTGTCCTGGAAGACGGCATAGAACTTGAAGTTGTTGACGACGCGCTCGCCTTTGAGACCGACGATGAGGCCACCGCGCTCCGTCGTCTCAATATGGTCGATTTTGAGCAGATGGCGTAGCAGGACACGGTAGTCATCCTGCGAAACATGATGGAAATAGCTCAACGTGAGTACACGGCGAGCCAGCTCGGCCGGTGTCATCTCACCTCCCGAGGCCAGTGTCGACATTGTCTGATGGTAGAGCAGCGAATAGGGAAGACGCCCTGTGCGTGGTGGCTCCACCCAGCGGTCTTTCAGATAGAGTTCAATCAGGGCGATGGCCTGCAAGAGCTTCCAGGGTATCGTCTCGGGCATGAGCGCACGTTGCTCAGCGTGGTCCTCACGGATGACAAACCACATCTCCGAGGGTGCGCCCCGCCGCCCCGTCCGTCCCATGCGCTGCAGGAAAGAGCTCACGGTGAAGGGCGCGTCGATTTGGAAAGCACGCTCCAAGCGCCCGATGTCGATGCCTAACTCCAAGGTCGACGTGGTGCACACGGTGGCCAGCGAATCGTCGCGTTTCATCTCCTCCTCGGCACTCTCGCGGTAGCTCGTCGAGAGGTTACCGTGGTGGATAAGGAAGCGGTCGGGCTCATGCACAGCCTCACAGTACATCCTCAACGTAGCACACACCGTCTCACACTCCTCACGCGAGTTGGAAAAGACAAGACACTTATGACCACGCGTGTGATTGAAGACATAGAGCAGCCCCGGGTCGGCAGCGGCGGTCAACGGTTCCTTGTTGTCCGCATACACAGAGTCGTTGCTGCCGGCATTCACGCGGTCGTTGTTATCCGTTGTAGGACGTGCATTGGCGTTGTCGTCGTTTTGGTTGAACGGGCTGCCGCCTTTCATCTCTCTGCGTATATCAGAGGGTCGCGATGGCTCCACATTGGTCTGGAACGGGTCATAGCCATTGATTTTCTCCTTATCGTAATGCCCCCGAAGGATACCTCCCGTAATAGAAGTCTGCTCCTCGGGCAGTGCTATGCGGGCATCCGCTTGGACCGGCATTTTGGCCTGTTCCCCATTGTTGAAGAAGTGAGCCACCGAGATTCTCCACTTCGCTCCCGGTGCCTTGACTCGTGGTATGACCGTGCCCCGCCCTGTCCCCGCTGCCAGGAAGTTGCCCACCATCTTCAGATCGCCAATCGTGGCTGAGAGGCCCACGCGCCGCGGCACGACACCCGCCAGACGTTGCAGCTGCTCGAGCAGACAGAGTGTCTGACCGCCGCGGTCGCCACGGAGGAAGGAGTGGATCTCGTCAATGACTACAAAGCGCAGGTCGCCGAAGAGCGATGGTATCTGAGAGTGGCGGTGCATGAGCATGGCTTCCAAGCTCTCAGGTGTGATCTGCAAGATGCCCGAAGGATGGCGCATGAGTTTTTTCTTTTGTTCCTGCGACACGTCGCCATGCCAGTGCCAAACCTCTACGCCACACTCACGACAGATGTCGTTGAGTCGCACAAACTGGTCGTTGATGAGCGCCTTCAGCGGTGCGATGTACAGACAACCAATGAAAGCCGGCGGCTGCTCCTGCAAGAGCGTGATGATAGGGAAGAAAGCCGCCTCGGTCTTTCCCGCTGCCGTGGAGGCTGAGAGCAGGACATTGGCGTCGGTATTGAAGATGGCATCGCCCGCTGCGGCCTGGATGGCGCGGAGCGACTGCCAGCCCTCTTCGTAGATATAGCGTTGGATGGCAGGGGAATAGCGGGAGAAAATGTTCATAGCGTAAACTCTGCAAAGTCAGTTCCGGCGGTCTGCTGCTCCTGCTGTTGTTCCAGTTCAGGGCGTGCATAGGAGAAGGCATCGCTGTGGAGGATATCGCCGACGCTGCTACCAGGGTTCTGCACCGTGATGTCAAGTAGCTCGATGAAGTCGCGGATGACCTCTCGCGGCGTGATGTTGCCGTCGGCGCCAATGCGGATATATTCTATCTGGATGAAGGTGGCGAGGTCGCTGTCTGTCACCGTGCGCTCATAACCATACAGGGCAGCATGGATGTCGGCAAGTTTCTCGGAGAGGACGAGCATCTCCTCGTTGGTGAGTGGTAAGAGACGCAGTACGGGACCGAGGAGATCCTGATGGCCCTGCTGCGAGAACTTGCCCTCGGTGAGGCGCGAGCGCAAGGCCTCATAGCTGTAGATGCCGCGGTGGCGATCCTCAACACACTGCGGTGTACCGCTCATGATGGTACCGATATACTGCGCCTTACCCTGGAGGGCGTCGTTGTACATAGTGAGAATCTTCTCATAGTTGTATTGCCGCGAGATAGCGTTGGGAATCTTGTAGATGTTGACGAGTTCGTCGATGAAGACCATCAGTCCGCTGTAGCCTGCCTGGCGAAAGAAGAAAGCGAAAAGCTTGAGATAGTCATACCAGTCATCGTCGGAGATGATGACCGTTACCCCGAGCTCCTGTCGCGCCTCGGTCTTCGTGGCGTATTCCCCACGGAACCATTTCAGCACCTTGCCCTTGAGCTCGTCGTCGCCATTGACAAAGGCACGGAAATAGAGCGTCAGCAGTCGGGCGAAATCAAAACCGTGGACCAAGTCCTGCATCTGCCGGATAACGGTCATGATATGCGCTTCCACGGCCTCGTTGAAGCCCGGTGCGTCCATGCTGAGCTGTTCCTGCTGCGCCGTTGCCGTCTGCACAGAGTTAATCCAGCGGTCGAGGACCATGACCAGCGCCCCGCCCTCGGGCTTAGACTTCACGCTGAGGTTGCGGATGAGTTCGCGATAGGTGGCCAGTCCCTGACCTTGGTTGCCGTGCAGCCGCCGCTCAGGAGAGAGGTCAGCGTCGACGACAACAAAGTTGCGGTCCATGACATAGTTACGGATTGTCTGCAAGAGAAAGGACTTGCCCGAGCCGTATTTGCCAACGATGAAGCGGAAGGAGGCACCGCCCTCCCCCACTATCTCCACATCATGGAGTAAGGCTTCAATCTCTTTGCGGCGGCCTACAGTGACATAGGGCAAGCCTACGCGAGGCACAACACCGCCTTTGAGTGAGTTGATGATGCTCTGCGCGATACGGCGCGGAGGTATATTTCTGTTTGTCATTGTCATTCAGTTTTGTTACTTTGTTGGATGCTTAGCTATTATCTTTGAGCCACTGCTCCACATCAGCGCGGTAGTCCTCGATAAGTTTCAGTCCCATACCGTCGTCTTCGAGCACGATGTCACCAATGTTGTCCATTGCCATATCGTTGATCTTCTCCACCATAACGCCCTCGGGAATGTGATGGTCGCGGAGGAAGCCGCGCCAGTCACCGCCATAGAGGAAAAGACGGAGAAAGGCTGTCTCAGCTGAGGGAGCGGACAGAGAGGAGCTGGGCTCAATGGGCTTATCTGGCGCTGTGGGCACAACAGGCGCTGTGGGCATAACAGGATCAATGGGCCCTGCCGTAACCGGTTCCGCGCTGTCATCAGTAGCGAGTTTCTCCATCACGACCTCAGCATCACTCCGGATTTTCCCCAACTTTGAGAAGTCAATGGAGACACGTCGGCGCTCTGCCTCCCGCGCAGCCTCGGCTGCACGCTCACGCTCTACCCATTGTGCAATGGCCTCCTTGATGGCAGCGGCATAAGGAGTGGCCTCAACTTTAGGCTTCAATGCTGGCTTGACACCAAAGACCACCCGTAGCTGACGGTCTATTTCATGGAAGACGACTCCAAGGAGTCGCTTCACCTGAGGTCTGTTCCAGGCAAAAACATTCTTCGACCACAACCCGCCCCTACAGAAATATCCGACGCGCGGTGACACATTGATTTCAGCACTACGCACTGGCCGTGGATCATAGAAGACTGCATTAGCAAACATCCTTATCTGCCGCCGGCTGCGCGAGCCAAGACATAAGGTCTCTATATGATGATGGCTAACCTGCTCCAAAGTTGGTATGATTGCGCGCAATACATCAATCATACAATCCTTCACCTTCTCTGGTGCCTTCTTAAAGAGCGCCTTATCAGTAGGATTATAGCCACTCAGAGAGAGAAGCACGTCGAAAAGGTTTGCGCCATCAACATGCTTGTAGTCGGCCAAGACAGCGGCAAGAGCATCGTTGTGCCGCTCGTCAGCGAAGACCTCCTGAAAATGCGACGGAAGGTTGTAGTAGACCACATATTCTTGCAGCCATGGCTTGAGGTAACGAGGCAGTTGCTCATAGGTTGGAGAATAAGCGGCAAGAAGTTCCTGCAAGAGTTCATAACCGTCTTCAGGATGGTCAATACCAACCTGCATCAGCAGCTCATAGATGTAGACAAAGATATAGCTCAATGCCACCTCGGGGAACTTTCCCTGTCGCCACATCGTACGGATTGTGAAATAGCTGCGCAACTCCTCCACCGTCATGTCGCTGTAGACAGGGAAATAGTCAAAGAAAGGCACGATGTCGGCACTGTCAGTATAGTCGGCCATAAACTGCGCCTGGTCGTAGAAATTCTTCTCCCGCATCATCTCCCAAGGCTGGGTGCGTATCATCTTTTCCAACTCCACTATTCTCTGCGGAAGTCCGGCGATGTCCTCTGGCGAACTGTTGTCTAAAGACTCCCACGGATGGATGTCGTTTTCATCAGGTTCGTATCCGTAATAATCCCAGTTGTGCTCATAGCCAAGCGAGTCCGGAGCGTCGGCATCGTCCATGCCATCTTGATTTCCGAAGTCTATCGGTTCATCTGTATAGAAATCGTCCATGCACTTCATCTGTCAATACGCATTCAAACCATCAGAGCATCCTGGACAGGAACTCCTTGAGGCGTGGCGCCGTAGGATGCTCAAAAACTTGCTGTGGGGTACCATCCTCCTGGATAAGTCCGTCACTGAGGAAGAGTACCCTTGAGGCCACCTCTCGCGCAAAAGCCATCTCATGGGTCACCACAACCATTGTCATGCCATCTTTAGCAAGCCCCCGCATGAGCTGCAGCACCTCGTCGACCATCTCCGGGTCCAAGGCTGACGTGGGTTCATCGAAGAGCATCACATCGGGGTTCATAGCCAGGGCTCTGACGATGGCCACACGCTGCTTCTGACCACCTGAGAGGGAATCGGGATAGGCGTCGGCCTTGTCTCGCAATCCGATACGGTCCAAGAGCCGCTCAGCATCGTCAGAGGCTTCCTGCCGAGACTTCTTGCCGAGGGTGACGGGAGCCAACATAATATTGCGGCGAATGGTCATATTCGGGAAGAGATTGAACTGTTGGAAGACCATGCCCATGCGCTCGCGCATCTTGTTGATGTCAATCTCCGGCGAGGTGATGTCGGTACCCTCAAAGAGGATACGACCGCCCGTAGGCTGCTCCAAGAGGTTCAGCGAGCGCAGGAAGGTGGACTTGCCGCTGCCCGAAGGCCCTATCACGGCAATGACCTCACCCTGTGAAATGGTAGTATTGATATCGCGGAGCACCACGTGGCCGGAGTAGCTCTTACTGAGGTGCTCAACGCGTATGAGAACTTGATTATCTTCTTTCATTCTTTCTAAGTTTCTTTTCCATTTTGCCCACGGCGGTAGAGAGCATGAAGACCAAAGCCAGGTAGACCATGGCCACGGTGGTGAGCGGCAGGATGGCATCGTAGGTAATGCTGCGGATGATGTCGCTGCCTTTGGTAAGGTCCACAATGCCGATATATCCGGCGATGGAGGTCTCCTTCAACAATGTTATCAACTCGTTGCCGATGGCTGGCAACACATTCTTATATGACTGCGGCAATATCACTAAGCGCATTGTCTGCCAATAGCCAAGTCCTAAGCTTCTTCCGGCTTCCATCTGTCCACGGTCGATGGACATGATACCGCCTCTCACCACTTCAGCGAGATAGGCCGAAGAGTTGATACCGAAAGCCACTATTGCCACGAAGACTTTGCTCACGTCGACACTGGCAAAGACAACATAGTAGATAATCAGCAACTGCACCATTGTCGGGGTGCCACGCAAGATGGCAAGATAGACTTGACAAATAGCGTTAAGGACCTTCATCCGCCCGGTACGGTCGTGTGTGGCACGCACGATGGCGATGCCGGAACCTACGATGAGGGAAATAATGATGGCAAAGAAAGTAATCAGCAGCGTGTTGCCAAGTCCTTGGAGAAGGTAGAGGTAGCGGCCCTCAGTGACGAAATCGTTCTTAAACTTCTCCACGATACCTTTCGATATTGCCGCCGTATTGGGGGCCTTGACGATGAGCATCTGTCGGGAGGCCGTATAAGGTTTGGTAAAAAGCACGTTGTTGAGGCGATCAGGGGTGACGGTGAGCCCTGCAGCACCGACATCGGCTTTGCCGGTCTGCACGGAGGTGATGACGGCATCGAAATTCATGTCCTCAACTTGCATCGTCATCCCTAAGATGTCGCAGACGGCCTGCATGATGTCAATATCAATACCCACTACCCTGCCATGCTCATAATATTCGTAAGGCGGATAGGTGGCGTTGGTAGCCACTATCAAGGTGCCGTTAGGGCGCCCGATATTTTTTGTCTCATAGCTCACGGCAATGTTGTCGTCGATATGCCGCCGGGCAATGCGGTCGAGTGTACCACTGTTTTGGAGCTGTGTCAGTGCCTTGTTGATTCGCTCACAGAGGACTTTATTGTCTTTTGCCACACAGAAAGCGAAGCCATTGCTGGAGAAAGACTGTGGCAGGAGACGCAGCCCGTCATTCTCACGGACAAAAGCCTTTGCCGGCTGTTCATCTTCCACCACACAGTCCACTTTGCCCTGCATCAGCGCCTGGACAGCATCGGCCGTCTTGGTAAAACGCTCCACCTTGGTACCCTTAGGCTCCAGCTTTGAAACCTTCATATCAGAAGTCGTACCGAGCTGTACGCCTACGATGGCACCGGCAAGGTCGCGGGGCGACTTCACCGACCTGATTTCATGGCCTCGCGTGAGCAGCACAACAGCCACAACCAGCACTATAATAACCAGCGCCACCGGAAGCAGGCGACGGGTAAGGGAAATTCTATTCATAATGGGAATATTCTAAGTGCAAATTTAGATAAAATTCCCGAGTTACACGCCAATAGAGACAAAAAAACGAATAGATCACAACGGATATATCTTCCACAGATCCACAGAGAAGGCAAAGAAGGCCCTGCCCTATTTAAAAGCCATTCCGTGGCTTATGCCCTGGAATTGCGTGGCATTTGCCACAGATGTACGTGGCATTTGCCACAGATATGCGTGGCATTTGCCGCAGATGTGCGTGGCATTTGCCACAGAATTATTTCTCCACAAAACGCACGTTTCCTTTCTCATTTCAGATAATATTACTACCTTTGCATGGTAACATCATAACAGGCACAGCCACAAGGAAACCAAGATATGGAGCAGAAAATGGACAACACCGAGCTGATGCGGCAACTTGCCGATGAGCTCAACAAAGCCTCCGACGCTTATTACAACGGTCGTGGGGAACTGATGACCGACTACGAGTGGGACGCTAAGTTTGACCAGCTGCGCCGCTTGGAGCAGTTCACAGGCATCGTGTTGCCCGAATCGCCCACCCATAAAGTATCTGCCGACAGCGTGGCAGGGCAGAAGGAGGCACACGAGTTTCCCGCTCTCTCACTGGCCAAGACCAAGAAGCCGGAGGACCTGGTGAAATGGGCTGAAGGCCGTCCTATCTGGCTGTCGTGGAAACTCGACGGGCTGACCCTTGTAGTGACCTATGACAACGGCCGGCTGACAAAAGTGGTAACACGCGGCGACGGACATATAGGCACCAACATCACTCACCTGAGCAAAGCCATCAACGGCATTCCGCAGACGATAAAGGCTTCAGGGCACGTCGTCGTGAGAGGTGAGGCCGTCATCAGCTACGAGGACTTTGAGCGTTTCAACCTTGAGAGCGATGAGGAGTATGCTAACCCCCGCAACCTCGCATCGGGCTCGCTGACACTGAAAGATCCTGCCGAAGTAGCTGAGCGACATATCCACTGGATACCCTTCACCCTCGTCCACACCGACGAGGAGATTCTGTCGTGGGGCAAGCGCATGGACTGGCTGAAAGCAGTTGGACTCGACTGTGTAGACCATGAGAAGATAGACCATCCCACCTTGGAGAATATCAACGAGGTGATAGCGCGCTGGACGCAGAAGGTGACCAAGCGCGAAAACCCCTACCCCGTCGACGGCCTCGTCATCGCCTACGACGACACGGCCTACGCCGCTACCGGCTCGGTGACCGGTCACCATGCCACGCGCGCCGGCTATGCTTTCAAATGGGCCGATGAGAGTGCTGTGACCGAGCTCGACCACATCGAATGGAGCTGCGCTGCCTCAACCATCTCTCCCGTTGCCGTCTTCAAGCCTGTGGAGTTGGAGGGCACCACTGTCAAGCGCGCCTCACTGTGCAACATCAGCGAGTGCGAGCGACTCGGGATAGGCGGCAAGGGCACAGAGATAGAAGTCATCAAGGCCAACAAGATTATCCCGAAAGTGATTAAGATTCGGCAGGCCAAGGGCTCTTTGGAGATTCCCGACCGCTGCCCCGTCTGTGGCGCACCGACAGCGGTCACGGAGAGCCCGGCAAGCGGCACCAAGACGCTGCACTGCACCAACAGCGCCTGCCCAGCCAAACAACTGAAGAAATTTGCCCGTTTCGTCTCGAAGCAAGGTGTCAATGTCGACGGCATCTCCGAGCAGACGCTGCAACGATTCATCAACCTTGGCTGGATAAAAGACTATGCCGACATCTACCGGTTGCCGGAGCATGAGGCAGCCATCGCACGTCTCGACGGATTTAAAGAGAAATCGGCCCACAACATCGCCGTTGCTGTGGAGGCTGCCCGCAAGGTTGACGCCCGCCGCTTCCTCTATGCCTTGAGCATACCGCTCTGCGGCCAGGATGTCTGCACACGACTCCTTGCCGCCTATCCCATCCGCGACCTCATCGACTTAGCGCGGGGACGTCAGCAAGCTGACAACCTCTTTGCACCCAAAGCTGAGGAGACGTTAGCGATGATTCCCGGCATAGGGCCGGAGAAGGCAAAGTCAATAGTGACCTGGTTCAGCGACAAGGACAACGCTGAGGTCGTGGACAAGCTCTTAGAAATCGTGCAGATAGAGCAGGTGTCAACAGCAGCCACTGGGGCGAAGTGCAAAGGGCTGACCTTCGTCGTTACCGGCGACGTCCACCATTATAAGAACCGTAATGAGCTGAAAGCATATATCGAGAGCCAGGGCGGAAAGGTGACGGGAAGCGTGAGCAAGTCGACGTCCTATCTCATCAACAACGACGTGACATCGACAAGCGGCAAGAATCAGAAAGCCCATCAGCTCGGTACTCCCATCATATCAGAAGACGAGTTCATAGAAAAGTTTGGAGAATAGATTATGAGAATAGATATTATTACTGTATTGCCCGAGATGATCGAGGGCTTTGTTCATGAGAGCATTCTGGCTCGCGCCGAGAAGAAGGGGCTTGCCGAGATACACCTTCACAACCTCAGAGACTACACCACTGACAAATGGCGGCGTGTGGACGACTATCCCTATGGCGGTTTTGCCGGCATGGTGATGCAGTGCGAGCCCATCGACCGCGCTATCACGGCGCTGAAGTCGGAGCGCGACTACGACGATGTCATCTACGTTTCCCCTGACGGCGAGCGTTTCGACCAGAAGATGGCCAACGACATGAGCCTTCAGCAGAACCTCATCATCCTCTGCGGCCATTACAAAGGCATCGACCAGCGTGTCCGCGACCATCTCATCACCCGCGAGATCAGTGTCGGCGACTTTGTGCTGACCGGTGGCGAGCTGGCTGCCGCTGTCATTGCCGACGCTGTGGTCCGTCTCGTGCCCGGTGTCATCAGCGACGACCAGAGCGCACTCTCCGACTGCTTCCAAGACGATCTCCTCGCCGCGCCTATCTATACCCGCCCCGCCGACTACAAAGGTTGGAAGGTGCCCGACATCCTGCTCTCGGGCAACGAGGCGAAGATAAAGCAATGGGAGATGGACCAGGCCTTAGAGCGTACCAAAAGGCTGCGCCCTGACCTGCTGAAATAAAACCACAAAACGATACATTATTATATTATATCGTTTGATGAATAAACTTGTCCCGGGTAACGGCTGCCGTTGCACGGGATTTTTTATGCGAGATGCCACTCCGCCACGAACTCCTCGCCGATGCGGAAGCCCTCCTCATAGAGTCGTTCCAACTTTTGCGTATCTTTCTCGATACGCCTCACCTCCATGGGGCGCTGCGGGCGGATAACCGCTATCTTTCCCTCCTGCTCCATATCCTCCAACATCTGCAGTTGGTGGTTATAAGCCTCTATGCGATGGCTCAGCGCCACACGCAGACGGGGATAGTTGCGATAGATGAAGCGCGGCTGCTTGCGGTCGTGCCCCGTCTCGCGGAAGCCAAGGTTACGGGTGGAGATGACGACATTAAACTCGTGGCCCGTAGCCTGCGCCCGCCTGACGGGGATGGAGTCAATGATGCCGCCATCGAGCATCGGCTTGCCGTCGACCATGACGATACTGCTGACATAGGGCAGGGAGCTGGAGGCGCGGCAGATGTCTACGGCACGCTGGCGGTCGCTGAGCTCGGTGAGATATTCCGAGCGCCCCGTCTCGCAATTCGTCGTCACCATCTCAAAACCATCGGCATGGCGGAAATATTCGTCATAGTCGAAGGGAATGAGCTCGTTGGGGAAACGGTCGTAGAGAAGCTTGCGGTCGAAGATGCAGCCCTGCGTGACAAGATGTTTCAGACCTATATAATCGTATTTTGCCAGATAGTCGATATTGGAGATACGGGCCCGCCGCGGCTGCCGCGACACGTAGCTCATGCCATTGCAGGCACCGGCTGAAACGGCCACGATATAGTCGAAATAGATGTTGTATTTCATGAATGCGTCAAGCACGCCACTGGTGAAAACACCGCGCATGCCGCCCCCCTCGAGCACCAATCCGGTAGTGTGAGTGTCAATCTGCATAATTTTTTCTAAAATTTATTTGCAAAGTTACGCTTTTTTCTATCATTCTTTATTAACTTTGCAAGCAAAAGTAATATAAATTGTATTATTATGTTCAGCAAAGAGACTTACATTCAGCGTCGCGCTGAGCTTAAGAAGCTTGTAGGTAGCGGCGTTATCATTCTTTTCGGTAACAACATCTCACCCGCCAACTACCCCAACAACGGTTACTATCCCTTCCGGCAGGACTCTTCATTCCTGTATTTCTTCGGACAGCAGCGTGAGGGTCTCGTGGGTGTCATAGATGTTGACAATGACATTGAGACGCTCGTTGGCGACGATATCGACATCGAGGACATCGTATGGTACGGCTCTGTGGACAGCGTCCACGACATGGCCGAGCAGGTGGGTGTGAGCAACTCTGCACCCATGAAGTCGCTGAAGACGATCTGCAACGCCGCTCTTCGCCTGAAACGCCCCATCCACTTCCTCCCGCCTTATCGCGCCGACATCAAGATACAGATTTTTGACCTCCTCGGCATCCATCCCAACCAGCAGAAGGAGAGCGCCTCGATGCCACTCATCAAGGCCATCGTGAAGATGCGCTCCACCAAGACTCAGGAAGAGATTGAAGAGCTGGAGCGCGCAGCTGTTATAGGATATAAGATGCACACCACCGGCATGCGTCTGACCAAGCCCGGTGTGACAGAGAAATTTGTCGGTGGACAGATTGACGGCATCGCCCACTCCTACGGCGCTATGGTCAGCTTCGCCACCATCTTCTCACAGCATGGCGAGATTATGCATGGCAACCCCTCCATGGCCGTCTTGGAGAGCGGACGCTTAGCCCTCTGCGATGCCGGTGCCGAGACCATCAACAACTACTGCTCTGACAACACGCGCACCTATCCTGTTAACGGCAAGTTCACACAGCGCCAGTTGGACATCTACTCCATCGTGGAAGCCTGCCACGACTACACCTTGGAGGTGGCCAAGCCAGGCGTGAAATACATGGATGTCCACTTCGCCGTCTGCCGCCTGATGTTCGACCGCCTGAAAGAGTTGGGGCTGGCCAAGGGCGACACCGAGGAGGCTGTCAAGGCCGGTGCCCACGCCATGTTCATGCCCCACGGACTGGGCCACATGATGGGTATGGACGTCCACGACATGGAAGGCTTCGACCAGATTAACGTGGGCTTCGACGAGGAGACCCGACCCATTCTCGACCAGTTCGGCACCAACTGCCTGCGTATGGGCCGCCGCTTGGAAGAGGGCTTCGTAGTCACCGACGAGCCGGGCATATACTTCATCCCCGCTCTCATCGACGAGTGGAAGGCAACGGGCCACTGCAAGGACTTCCTGAACTTTGACAAGCTGGAGACCTACAAAGACTTCGGCGGCATACGTATCGAAGACGATGTGCTCATCACCAAAGACGGCTGCCGCTTCATCGGCAAAGACCGTATTCCATATCATCCCAAAGATGTGGAAGCCTTCATGGCAAAATAAGGAAAAGTACGACAAAAACTGCTCACAAAGCAGCAAAATGTGTAAATATTCACCCGAAAGGGTGGATATTTATAACAAAAAGTATTAATTCTTTTTGTAAGTGAATAAAAAGACGTACTTTTGCAAGCGAATTAAAAGAATTGATAACAATCTGATGAAGAAAACCATTCTGGCCGCGATGGCCGTCATGCTGACCCTTAGCGCAGGGGCAGCGACTGCAAAAAAAGACAGTGTCAACCCCAACAAGCCGGTCTTCACTGTGATAAAGCAGAACCCGATTACAAGTATCAAGAACCAGAACCGTTCCGGTACGTGCTGGGACTACTCTACCCTGAGCTTTTTTGAGGCAGAGATACTTAAGAACACCGGCAAGACTTACGACCTTTCCGAGGCCTTTGTCGCCAACAAGACATACATGGACCGCGCCATCCAGGTGGTACGCCTGCATGGTGACTGCCAGTTCGCTCAAGGTGGCAGCTGTTACGACCCACTTTATTGCATCCAGCACTATGGCATCGTGCCCGAGACTGCCATGGCCAAGACTGGCAGCCAATACGGTGATTCCCTCTTCAACTTCAACGAGTTCTTCAAAGTCATGACTCCTTACGTGGAGGCTGTGGCCAAGAGCGACGCCAAGAAGCTCTCACCGGCTTGGAAGAACGGTCTGCAGGGCATCCTCGACTCCTATCTCGGCGACTGCCCCAAGCAGTTCACCTACCAGGGCAAGAGCTACACACCGAAGACCTTTGCCGACGCTATCGGCCTTGACAGCACTGCCTGCAACAACTATGTAAGCTTCACCAGCTACACCCACCACCCCTTCTGGACAGCTTTCGCTGTAGAGGTGCAGGACAACTGGCGTAATCCTCTGTCATGGAATGTACCTATCGACGACCTGTCGAAGATTATCGACAACGCCATCATGAACGGCTACACCGTGGCCTGGGGCGGTGACGTCTCGGAGGACGGATTCACACGCACAGGACTGGCTTATATGTACGACACCAAGAAAATCGCCAACCTCGAGGGCAGCGACATGGCTCGCTGGCTCAAGCTCTCACAGAGCAAGAAGAAAGACATCGTGGACTCTCTCGGCGTCAACGTGCCGGAGATTGTGCCCACACAGAAGATGCGCCAGGAGAGATATGACGACTGGGAGCTCACCGACGACCACGGCATGCTCATCTATGGTATTGCCAAAGACCAGAACGGCAAGGAATACTATATGGTGAAGAACTCATGGGGTGAGACCGGCGACTACAAAGGTATCTGGTATATGACAAAGAACTTTATCGTGGCCAACACCATGGACTTCATGGTCAACAAGAATGCCGTGCCCAAGGACATTCGCAAGAAGTGTGGCTTCTGATAGAAATATTCAGGATAAATAATAATGCACTCAAAGCCTGTGTGGAGATTTCCACACAGGCTTTTTTGATACGTTTATCACTTTTTCATATACTTTCATCTATAATGTCTTGAAATCTTTGTATCTTTGTTGCAGAAAGAAAAAAAAGAATTAAAATGCATTTCAAATGGAAGTATGACCCACCATCCCCCGATGAGTCCCGACAAGCCAATGAGCTTGCCGAGAAGCTCAACATGAGTCCTATCCTCACCCTGCTCCTCATCCGGCGCGGCATCACCACAGAGAGTGCTGCCAAGCGATTCTTCCGCCCACAGCTCGCCGACCTTATCAACCCCTTCCTCATGAAGGATATGGACGTGGCCGTGGACAGACTCAACGATGCCATGGGGCGCAAGGAGCGCATCCTCGTCTATGGAGACTACGACGTCGACGGATGTACGGCCGTGGCGTTGGTGTACAAGTTTCTGCAACAGTTCTATTCCAATATCGACTATTATATCCCCGACCGCTACGACGAGGGTTACGGCGTGAGCAAGAAGGGGATAGACTTTGCCCATGAGACGGGCGTGAAGCTCATCATCATCCTCGACTGTGGCATCAAGGCCAACGAGATGATAGACTATGCCAAGAGCCTTGGCATAGACTTCATCATCTGCGACCACCACAACCCCGATGACGAGCTGCCCAATGCCGTGGCTATCCTCAACCCCAAGCGGCAGGACGACACCTACCCCTTCAAGCATCTCTGCGGCTGTGGCGTGGGCTTCAAGTTCATGCAAGCCTTTGCCAAGAACAATGGCATTCCCTTCTCGCGACTCATCCCCCTCCTCGACTTCTGCGCCGTGAGCATTGCCGCCGACCTCGTGCCCGTCGTCGACGAGAACCGTATCCTGGCCTACCACGGACTCAAGCAGCTCAACCAGAACCCCAGCGTGGGCTTGAAGGCCATCATCGACATCTGCGGGCTCAGTGGCAGGGAGATTTCCATGAGCGACATCATCTTCAAGATAGGGCCGAGAATCAATGCCTCGGGCCGTATGGAGAATGGCAAGGAGAGCGTAGACCTGCTCGTGGAGAAGGACTTCAACAGCGCCGTGAACAAGGCCAGCCACATCGACGAATACAACGAGCAGCGGAAAGACATCGACAAGCAGATGACCGAGGAAGCCAACCAGATTGTGTCGAGGATAGAGAGCCAGGAGCACCACTCCAGCATCGTCCTCTACGACGAGCACTGGAAGAAGGGCGTCATCGGTATCGTGGCGTCGAGACTCACCGAGATATATTTCCGACCCACCGTGGTCATCACCCATGACGGCGACCTGGCTACGGGCTCGGCGCGCTCGGTCAGAGGCTTCGACATCTATGCAGCCATCAAGAGTTGCCGCGACCTGCTCATCAACTTCGGCGGCCACACCTATGCCGCAGGGCTTACACTCCGATGGGATGATGTGCCGGAGTTCAGACGCCGTTTTCAGAAATATGTTGAGGAGCATATCCACCCTGAGCAGACGGAGGCCATCCTTCATATTGACGCCGAACTGGACTTCAAGGAGATTACCAAGCGGCTGCACAACGACCTGAAGCGCTTCTCACCCTTCGGACCCGGCAACCAGAAGCCGATGTTCTGCACAAAAGGCGTCTACGACTATGGCACCAGTAAAGTAGTGGGACGCTCGCAGGAGCATATCAAGCTTGAGCTCGTAGACTCGAAGTCGGGTACCGTTGTCAACGGCATCGCCTTCGGACAGAGCGCCTCGGCAAGGTATATCAAGTCGAAACGCTCCTTCGACATCGCCTACACCATCGAGGACAATATCTTCAAGCGCAACCAGGTACAGCTACAGATAGAAGACATCAGACCCACCGAAGAGGAATAAAGCTGCATGGATCCATACAGACAGATTCTCCAACAATACTGGCATTATGACGACTTCCGCGGCATACAGCGGGAAATCATAGAGAGCATCAGCTCGGGCAAGGACACCCTCGGACTGATGCCTACCGGTGGTGGCAAGAGCATCACCTTCCAGGTGCCGGCGCTGGCCAAGGAGGGCACCTGTATCGTCATCACACCACTCATCGCCCTGATGAAGGACCAGGTGCAGCACCTCAGGGCCAAAGGCGTCAAGGCAGCTGCCATCTACTCGGGCATGAAGCGGGCGGAGATTCTCAAGACCCTCGACAACTGCATCTTCGGGGGTGTGAAGCTGCTCTATGTCTCACCCGAGCGCTTAGCCTCAGAGCTCTTCCTCACCAAGCTGCGCCATATGAAGGTGAGCTTCATCACCGTCGACGAGGCTCACTGCATCAGCCAATGGGGATACGACTTCCGACCCGCCTACCTTAACATTGCCAGCATCAGAAAGATAAAGCCCGAGGCCCCTGTCCTGGCACTGACAGCAACGGCGACATTGGCAGTCATCGACGACATCCAGGAGAAGTTGGCCTTCAAAGCCAAGAACGTCTTCCGCATGAGCTTTGAGCGGAAGAACTTAGCTTATGTGGTGCGGAAGGCGGAGGACAAGCCCGCAGAGCTCATCCATATCATCCGCCATGTCCCGGGCTCGGCCATCGTCTACGTGAGAAGTCGCAGCCGCTGCAAAGATATTGCCGAAGCACTCAACCAGGAGGGCATCACGGCCACCTTCTACCATGCCGGACTGGAGCATGCCACCCGTGATGAGCGGCAGAAGGAGTGGCAACGCGACGAGAAGCGCGTCATGGTGGCTACCAACGCCTTCGGTATGGGCATCGATAAGCCCGACGTAAGGACGGTGATACATTTCGACTGCCCCGACTCCATAGAGGCCTACTTCCAGGAAGCGGGCAGAGCGGGGCGAGACGGCAAGAAAGCCTACGCTGTCTTGCTGTGGAATGGCAATGACATCGGAAAACTGAACAGACGCGTCGATGAAAACTTCCCCGCCAAAGACTATATTAATAATGTATACCAAAGTCTCGCCTTCTACTATGAGATAGGTGTGGGCAGCGGCAGCGGCCACACCTTTGCCTTCGACATCGGGAAGTTCTGCGCCACCTATCATTTCTTCCCCATACCCGTAGACGCTGCCCTCCACCTGCTTGAGAATGCGGGCTATCTGCATTATGAGACCGACCCCGACTCGGCAGCCCGCGTACATGTGCTGCTCACCCGCAACGAACTCTATAAGCTCGACGAGCTGTCGCAGGAAGAGGAAGCCGTGATGACGGCCTTGCTGAGGTGCTACGGCGGGCTCTTCACCGACTATCAGTATATCGACGAAGCCCTTGTGGCAGCACAGGCAAAGGTGTCGCCGAACGAATGCTACCATCTGCTCAAAGCCCTGAGCAAGAGAAGCATCATCAACTTCATCCCCCAGCGCAAGACACCGTATATCACCTATCTCCGCGACCGAGAGGATACCGTCTTCCTCCCCAAGAACGTCTACGAGGAGCGCAAAGAGCAGTATATCAACCGCATCAGTGCCTTCATCACCTACGCCACCAACGACACCATCTGCCGCAGCCGACAGCTCCTGGCCTACTTTGGTGAGGAGCGGTCGGAAGATTGCGGACATTGCGATGTCTGCATTGATGCCCGCCACCATGCCCCTACGGCTGACGATGATGCAGTAAAGAAAATCCTACAGTTGCTGAGCGATAAAGGTGTCCACACGCTCAAAGAAGTCTATCAGATGGATGCCGGCACCACAGCCCTCGACCGTGCCCTGCGCTTCCTCATCAGCGAGGAAAAAGTGAAGGCAGACGCTGACAAGCTGACGATAGCCTGAGATTCATTCAAAATAAGCCTGGGAACTATTCAAAGAAGAAGCTCATACAATATAAAAGGGACGTCATCACGACGTCCCTCATATTGATTATACAAAAACATTATGAATTTCTATCTTATAGTGAACAAGAAGTCTTGAAAAATTGTTCCACCTTTCATTCTTTTGATTATGCGTTCAGCCCGACGCCCTATCAAGCCGTTGCCACCGTTGCGGCATGGACGCATTCGTTACACTCTGTACAGCCATCACATGAACATTTGCGGCCTTTGAGCATGCAGAAGCGTTCGCACTCCATAGTGATGTCGTAGCCCAACATGGCTCCGAGCATGAAATTCTCCTCGGGAGTCAGCTCATTGAGCGGCTTGGTGACAATCAGGCGGATAGCGGCAAGGCACTCACTGCGACCGAAGAAGAGGTTCACCGTGCCGCGCCCTGCCGGCTGAAGGATATAGTCGATATGCCTGCGCTGCAAACGGTCTACGGCATAGCTCTCATAAGCCATGTTGAAGGTGTAGAGCACCATGCGGCGAACACCCTTCTCATACTCATAAATGTGGTTCATAAGAACCTTCATCTCTATGGGAACTTCAGACATAATGGCTATTTCAATGGTTTCTATTGAAATGATTTTAGAATCCCAATGTAGGAATCCACGCTTCAATACGGCTCTCTGTCTTGTCGTCCTCGTTGACATCGTCGAGGGCCAGACCAATGAAATGACCGTCTACGACAGAGTCGCTGTCGTCATAGGTGTAGCCGTCGGTGGGGACATCGTCGCCGACCATCGTGGCACCGGCTTCCTTAGCTGCGTCATAGAGCTCCTTCATGCCTCCACAGAAGGTGTCACTATAGGAAGAACTGTCGCCGCAGCCGAAGACAGCAACCTTCTTGCCACTCAGACCAGCCTCTTTCAGCACCTTTACACCGTCATACCAGTCGTCCTGCATCTCGCCGGCACCCCATGTGGAAGTACCGAGGACGAGGTTGTCGGCGCCCTGGACATCAGCTGCCGTCAACTTGGCAACATCAATGACATCAGCGCCCAACTTCTCACCGAGGGTCTGCGCGATAGACTCGCAGGTGCCCGTGGATGAACCATAAACTACAATTGTCTTGCTCATTGTTACTATTCGTTTTATTGATTATTACCTTTATCTGACGCAAAATTAGTACTTTTCCCCCATTCCTGCAATACCTATTTGTGGTGATTTCTGCAAAATACCTATTAATAGTGATGACATTCCGCGGTAAAAAGTGTAACTTTGTAAGCACAACAAGGTCATAAAGTTAAAACATTTAAAGAAAAGTATCCATGCGTAATACATTCGGTAATATTTTCACCCTTACCACCTTCGGCGAGAGCCATGGTGAGGCAGTAGGCGGCGTTGTCGACGGCATGCCAGCCGGAGTGGACATCGACCTCGACTTCATCCAGCACGAGCTCTCACGGCGTCGCCCTGGCCAGAGCCGTGTCACCACATCGCGCAACGAGCCTGACAAGGTGGAGATCCTCAGCGGCGTCTTCGAAGGCAAGAGCACGGGGGCACCGATAGGCTTCATCGTGAGGAATACCAACCAGCACAGCAAGGACTACGACAACATCCGCGAGCTCTTCCGTCCCTCGCATGCCGACTACACCTATTATAATAAGTATGGCATCCGCGACCATCGCGGAGGCGGACGCTCGTCGGCACGCATCACCATCAGCCGCTGCGTGGGCGGTGCTCTGGCAAAGTTGGCACTGAGAAGCATCGGAGTGAAGATTCAGGCGTATGTCTCACAAGTGGGAGACATCGCCTTAGACCGCGACTACCACCTCTATGACCTCTCGAAGACAGAGGACAGCATCGTCAGATGTCCCGACGCTGAGAAAGCCAAAGAGATGGAGGAGCTCATCATGAAAGTGAAAGCCGACGGCGACACCATCGGCGGCATCGTCACCACCGTCATCAGCGGATGCCCTGTAGGCCTCGGTGAGCCGGAGTTCGGCAAGCTGCACGCCCAGCTCGGTGCGGCCATGCTCTCCATCAACGCCGTGAAGGGCTTCGAATACGGCGACGGCTTCAGCATCGTCTCCCACCGCGGCAGCGAGGTCAACGACACCCTCGCACCGGCTCCCGAGAATGGCAAGGCGCCGACTTTCAGAAGCAACCACTCCGGAGGTATCCAGGGCGGTATCAGCAACGGACAGGACATCTTCTTCCGCGTGGCCTTTAAGCCTGTGGCAACCCTGCTCATGCCGCAGCCGACCATCGACATCCACGGCAACGCCACCATCGTAGACGTCCGTGGTCGCCACGACCCCTGTGTGGTCCCGCGTGCCGTGCCCATCGTAGAGAATATGGCAGCTATGGTCATCCTCGACAACTATCTGCTGAACAAGGCATGCAGAATGTAAGCACGGACGCTTCTAATAGACATGGGCGTGAGCCCATGTCCTAATAACATGAATACATAAAAATCACACCATGCCGTTCAGATGGAGCGGACAAGCACAACACGTTGCTATCAACACGTTGCAATTGTCCAACCCACCAACGGCATACCTCATACTACTCCTATAATCTCCTTCAGACTTTTGCAGCCATGCTGCTCAAGCCAGGCGGCAATACCATTCTTCACCTTCACCGTCACCTGCGGATCAATGAAGTTGGCAGTACCTATCTCTATAGCTGTGGCTCCCGCCATGAAGAACTCGATGGCATCCTCGGCAGTCATGATGCCGCCCAATCCTACAACCGGAATCTTCACGGCATGGTAGACATCGTGGACCATTCTCACGGCTACCGGCTTCACGGCAGGACCGCTCAAGCCACCCGTACCGATGCTCAACTTCGGACAGCGATGCTCAATATCAATAGCCATTCCCATCAGTGTATTGATGAGCGAAACGGCGTCAGCACCCTCCGCTTCACACGCCTTGGCGATGTCGGCGACATTGGTTACATTGGGCGAAAGCTTCACGATAAGCGTCTTATGATACACCTTTCTGACCGCCTTAACAACACTCGCAGCACCCTCACAAGTGACACCAAAAGCCATGCCGCCCTGCTTCACATTGGGGCAGGAGATGTTCAATTCTATGGCCGGAATCTTGTCCAAAGCGTCAATCCGTGCTGCACATTCCGCATATTTCTGAGGCGAATTTCCACTGACATTGACAATGAAATGTGTGTCGATATCCTTTATCTTTGGATAGATATTTTCGCAGAAATAGTCCACACCTTTGTTCTGCAAACCCACGCAGTTGAGCATGCCACTTGCCGTCTCTGCCATACGCGGATAGTCGTTACCTTCGCGCCATTCCAAGGTGGTACCTTTGACGATAATCGCCCCGATTTCCTCCAACGGTACGAGGTCCTTAAACTCCAAACCGTAGCCGAAGGTGCCGCTGGCCGTCATCACGGGGTTTTTCAGCGACAATTCATTTATCTTTACATTTAGGTCTACCATAGCAACTTCTTAATATTAAACACCGGACCATCTTCACACACTCTCAGGTTGCCGTCCACGGTCTTCTCCACGCAGCACAGACAGGCACCCAGTCCACAGGCCATCATATTCTCCAACGAAGCCTCGCAGGGGATGTTGTTCTCCTTGGCGTACTTCGCCACGGCCTTCATCATCGGCTTCGGACCGCAGGTCTGGATAAGGTCGAAATGCTCACGCTGCAAGACGGAGTGGTTGGTGACAAAGCCCTTCTCACCGGCGCTGTCGTCCTCTGTGGTAATATACACGGGCCCCACCTCCTTGAAGAGTGGCAACTCCAAAAGGTCTTTGGCCGAGCGCGCACCGAGAAGGAAGACAGGAGCAATGCCACGCTCCTTCAGCTTCATGCCCTGCCAGAGCAGAGGTGCCACACCGACACCACCGCCTACGAGGAGCACCTTCTTAGGCTGCGCTGCATCGGTACCCGCTACTTGAGAAGCACCGCCATCGTTATCGGAAAGAGTATTGGAGAAAGAGAAACCGTTGCCAAGTGGCAACAGACAGTTGAGCTGATCACCGGCCTTCAAATCATAAAGGTGGCGGGTGCCGTCTCCCACGGCGGCGACGAGAAGCCAGAGCTCATTATGCTTCAAGTCCACATTGTTAATAGAGATAGGCCGGCGAAGGAATGTCGACGGCGAGTTGTCTACACGAACCTCAACAAACTGCCCAGGCCGCATCTCGGGCAGCGCTTCCTTGGATGTCAACTTCAGCAGCACATGCTTATCGGAAAGATGCTCTGCGGAGGACACCGTGAGGTCTAAACAATACTTCTTCATAATGTCTAAATCTTGGTCTCCACAAAGTTAATCCTTTTTCCGCAAGCCGCAAAATCATTTCAGGAGAATATTAAACTATGGGTGAGAACAACCCACAGAAAACATGCGCTCCAACAGAATTATTTATCCATTTTTTTCGGTACAAAAGACTCCCAAGTCTGGTCATCGAAGAAGACCCTGATTTCTGTTATCTTGCGTTGTGGCTTGTCAACTATTTTCACGACCGTTTTCTGGATATTGGAAGCCTGCTGAGGATTGACCTGCGAGGCAGCAGTGCCTTCCCCCAAGGGTAGGGCAGGAGAAGAAGCCGAAGAAGCGACAGAAGTCGAGGAGCCATCAGAGCCCTGAGCAGCAGCACCTGCATCCTGGGAGCCGTTGCCGGAAGCCTCACCACCTTTCTTATACATACTGCCTGTGCCATCAAAGAGCCACTCCATAGAGACATCCGGAAACTTGCTGTGGATAGCCTCATAGGTCTTCAGCGTGGGCTGAGCCTTGTCGCGGAGCAGTAAGCTCAGGGTGCCCTCGTTGATGCCGGTATACTGAGCAAACACTTTTTGGGTCATGTGCTTGCTCTCCATGATCTCTTTTATTCTGTCTTTCATAGCTGCAATTTAGTCAATGACACGCCGACAACCACAAAATAGGGCTCTGACGCTACTGTTTGCAAAGTTAAACTAAAAATTTGAATTACGCAATTTTCTAAACATAAATTTAGATTGTGGTATTTTAGGTTTACAAATGTAATATTTTAGATTTTAGAACTTTAAATACCTAAATACCTGGTTTTGATTTATAAATATAAATTTAGTGCCGATTTAGTCGTTAAACCTCTGAAATAACGCAATTTAGTAAGTTTTTAGCTTTCCGACAGATAGATAGCATGGATTGCTAAAGATTTAAAGAAGCGAGCGGCGAATAACACCCAAAAACCTCATAAATCTGCAAGGGATAGCTCCTAATTTAACTATAAATAGTTGGTATTTAGCTCACTACACTTCAAGTGAATAGAGTGTATATTTATAGATTTAGATTTATAATGCTAAATATTTAAATTTAAGACACTCCCGAATTACGCCTTATTTATATTTGCAAATTACAAATTTAGGATTTAGGTTAATCCAAAGCGATTAGAATATTAAATATTTAAACCACTAAAGTTTAGTTTCTAAAATATTAAAGAATGATAAAGCCAAATTTTAGCCTTTTCCTGGCGCCCGTTTTCGCAGCCATTGCCGAATCCTAAATCCACGGCCGATTTGGCCAAAATACGCCATTCTCAGAGGGGATAAAACGCCGCAACTACCCTATTTCCATACTTTTAGGCATAAAAAAAGCGTCCCGAAGGACGCTCTTTTTAGCCCCCAAAAGCTGGAAAACAGCCTCGAAAACGGGCAAAATCAGTGAAGAATGAAGAAGACGAGCTCCTTCATCAGGTCGCCAGAAGCGGTCGACGGGTTGTCTACGCCCTTACTTTTCGCGTCAATCTCGCGAAATTTCTGCAAAATCTGAAGAACCTTCTTCCCGGTGTAGTTTCTCAGTCCTACCATATAGTCTTTCACACCCCACACACTTTTCAGATCCAGATAGCCAGCCAGCGCGTTCTGGTTGGTGCGGTTAGGCGCATAGTAGGCCACCATCAGATTTTGGAAATAACCATAGAGCAAAGGCAGGATGGAGTAGACAGAGCCGGCCTTCGGGTTAGTGTCAAAGTATTTGATAATACGATTGGCCTTCAGCACATCCCTATTGACGATGGCAGCGCGGAGCTCAAAAGTGTTAAAATCTTTGCTTACACCAATATTCCGCTCCACTATCTCCGGTGTCACCCGTTTGTCACCCTCGGGCATGCCGATGATGAGCTTGTCAAGCTCGGAATAGAGTCGGTTGAGATCGGCACCAATGTTCTCGGCTATCATCGCCGCACTCTTGTCGTCGATGCTCACTTTCTTCACCGCGAGGTAGGAGCGGATATGTCCGGGCAGTTGCCAGTCGCGGAGCTTCTTGCTCTCGAAGACAATGCCATTCTTCTCCGAGGCCGAGACAAATTTCGAGCGGCGGTTGATAGTGCCGTTCTTGTAGCAGATGACGAGGATGGTCTTGGGCTGAGGTTTCTGGGCGTAATGTTCGAGTTTGTCAAATGACCGCATACCCTGCGCCTCCTTGACAATGATGAC
Organism: uncultured Prevotella sp.; assembly: GCA_900543585.1. Lineage (GTDB taxonomy): Bacteria > Bacteroidota > Bacteroidia > Bacteroidales > Bacteroidaceae > Prevotella. Next base: position 3,077 of record UQRP01000013.1, on the reverse strand, counting down.
ACGCTTGGGCGCCATCATGGGGAACTGCATGGCCAGGTCGGCAATTTGAGCGGCATTGACATCGGCGCCATAGACGACGGTCTGGTCGAAGGCCTGCTCTTCCGGCTTGAGGACATGGTTCTGGATATAGTTGCTGATTTGGTCGATATAGTAGGCCTCCTCACCCATTAATATATAAATAGGTGAAAAGTTTCCCGCTTTCAACTCACGCATGATATTTTCGTAGGTGACGACTGCTTTCTTTTCTGCCATTTTCTTGTTCGTTCACAGTGATTTTACTTACCTTTGCAGGCGCGCCTCCTTCAGGAGGTATGCCAAGACAGCGATAATTTTTGCAAAGATAATAAAATGATTCGACTTAATCTCCCCGCCTACGATATAAAATTGCGCGTCAGCCAGGGCCGCGAGCAGGTCCTCGACCCGCTCCGCCGCCGCTGGGTAGCCCTGTCCCCCGAGGAGTGGGTCCGCCAGCACTTCACCCACTGGATGATTTCTGCCCTCGGCTACCCTGCCGGACTCATGGCCAACGAGGTGAAGCTGAAGATAGGGCAGAAGCAGCTTCGCGCCGACTCCGTGCTCTACGACCGCGAGCTCCATCCCGTCATGATTGTCGAATACAAAGCCCCGCACATCAGCATCACTCAGAAGGTCTTCAACCAAATCACTGCCTACAACATGGAGCTCCACGCCCGATACCTCGTCGTCTCCAATGGCATCACCCACTATTGTGTCAAGCTATCAGATGATGGTAAAAAATATTTATTCATGGACCACATGCCAAGATATGAAGAACTTTGACAAAATTAAATCGCCTTTTTCCTCGCTTTCCGGTCTTTGAAAAAGAAAATGCATATTCCCGAAAGATTTTCCTCAAAACCTTCCCTACCCTACTTTTATTTTCGTAACTTTGCGCTGTTGAACAATTGTGCGCAATAATGCAGCGAGAAGAATTTTGCACGCAATGAAGCAAACAAGATTGCACGCAAAGATACAATAAGATTGCACGCAAAGATACAATGTGATTGCACACAATGGAGCAAAGAATATTGCACGCAAAGATACAATGTGGTTGCACACAATGGAGCAAAGAAGATTGCACGCAATAAAGCAAATGAAATTGCGCACAATAGAACAAACGATATTGCGCACAAAGACACAATAGAATTGCACACAATAGAACAAAGGAGATTGCATGCAAAGAAACAATATGATTGCGCGCAATAGTACAACAACACAAAGCGACAAGTGAACAAACAGACAAATAAACAAAGATACAATAACACAATGGCTAAAACAGCAGAAGAAACTAAGCATCAGCTCACTGACGTAGTCTCAGTGACTAACTTCAAAGGCGGTGTGGGAAAAACCACAACGGTACAGACGCTCGCCGCTTGCCTTCATAAGATGTATCCGCAGAAGCGCGTCATCGTCATGGACCTCGACCCACAGTGCAACCTCTCGTTCCTGCTCGGGTGGAACGATTTGCGCAAGACGCTCCCGGAATTCTCACGGCTCACTATCTACGACGCCATGACAAAGGTTAGCAAGATTCCAGTCTATGTCTCCCCGTCCGGCATCTACTATGTGCCAGGATCGTCAGAGATGCAGAATATCGACGTCTCACTCTTCGGGCAGAATATCCCGCGTCTGGTATTGGCGAAATGCGTCATGCAGGGCTATTACAACCTGACAAACGGCTCCATCGACGAGGCGAAGGCCACCGGCAACGTCTTCGAGGACTTCGACTTCATGCTTATCGACTGTCCGCCGTCGCTCTCACAGAGCACCTGCAACGCCATGGCACTGGCCACTACCCTACTCGTCCCCATCCAGATGGAGGGTCTCAGCGTCACCGGTGTGGGAAGTATCCTGGAGCAGGCCAAGAAGATCAAAGGTGAGCTCAACCCCAACCTTGCCAACATGCTCCTCCTGCCCACCATGGTCAACAACCAGTTGGTCATCACCCACGAGTTGGAGGACTTCCTTGAAAGCAGCTTCCAGGACTCCCTCATCCCTACCTACATCCATCGCTCAGTGAAGGTGGCAGAGGCGCAGACACGCATGACCGACGTTATCTCCTACGCACCCACATGCCGGGCCGCGCAGGACTATATGAAGGTGGCAAAGACTATTTTTAGTGAATCATAAAACACGACAATTCCATGAAGATAAATAGAAACAAAGGTAATCTACAAAGTCAGCTTGCCAAGATGTTGCAAGCAGGCATGGAGAATGTTGAAACAGAATCAACTGCTAATAATCAAGGTGTTAACATTGAAGGATTGCACGCAAACGAGCAAACAAACAATAACACATCAAAAGAAGATATAGCAACAGAGGCGCCTCGGATTGATGAAAATAATTTAAACAATAATGAGTCCATGAATGCGGCTCAGAATATTCCTCAGAGCGAAAGTCAGATCAACGGGGAGACTGATAGTGCGGAAACTGCGGAAGCCACAGCAGGCACTGACAGCGGCGAGGTTGCAGGGAGCACTGAAGCTCCGCAAACAGTTGCATCTACCCCGCAGCAACCGGCTGCACCCGCTGCACCCGCTGCTGCAAGACCCGCTGCAAGACCGTCGGCAAGAGCAAACCACAGACAGACGGTGAAGGCGCCCGCCCGCTCACGTCGCCAACGCCAGCCGGAACCGGCACCGCAGCGCCTCAATGCCGCACAGAGGCATGAGGTCCCCGACCACAATGCTAAATACGCTGGAGAGCCCATCAAGAGTGTAGGATGCCGCATGCCACAGTCCCTCTACGCCCGCATGCTGCAATACAAGGCCATGAATGACTCGCAGCTCAACCGCATCACCCTCAACGACATCATCATCGAGGCCGTGGAGAAGTTTATGGACGAGAACGGGTAACCACTGCGAAACCAACCAAAACCAGGAAAACAGCTTTGTGTCAGCGCCAAGGGCTTAGGTCCTTTGCCATTTGTGAGTTGAGGGCTTGTGTGAGGCCTTGCCTCGCCGGGTGCCGAGGAGCACTGACCCCGGAGGGGTCACACTCTGAATGACCCCGGGTCGTCGAACGGGCGCGGTGGCGCAGCGAAGCAAGCCACCACGACC
>UQRP01000012.1 GCA_900543585.1 uncultured Prevotella sp. | reverse complement strand
TCATGCGAGATTACCAAACTTTTAAGACTCTTTTCTTATCCCGAACTCAGGTTTATAGCTCCAGCCAAAGCAGTTGAGAATTGCCCCACCGTCAATCTTGATGTGGGTGACGGTATCGGCACAAAGGCTGCCTGGCAGAAGACAGAGCCATACAATGACGGATAAAATAAGTCGAGTAAAGGTTCTTGTCATTTTGAAGATTTTATTTTCGGCACTTATGAAGATGGTTGTTGGGGTTCATTTTTTTCTTGCAGGCAAATGTATTTATTTTCTTTTAACACAGTTGAAAAATTCACATTTTTCCTTTGCCGTCTGAAAAGAAAGATGTAATTTTGACGACAAAACAATCATTTATGGGAGCTACTGCCCCGATGCATCCGGATACTGCTTGCCGGGATGCTTAGCGATAAGGCCGCCAAATGCCGTTGCTCCCGTTAGTCAACAAACCGAAAGACCTTTAACTTTTTAAATCTGTGTGAGATGGAAGTACGAGACATTTTTACAATGCGTGAGGCTGGCAAGGTGGAAGAAGCCTATGCTGCTATTAGCGAGATTTATGCCACGCACCATGGACCTCATACCAGTCTGTGTATGTCTCTCTGTGCTTATGATATGCTGAAACTCAAGGTCAAGGCCGGTGATGGCCGTACAGCGCGCAGACTGTTGGCGGTGATGGTGAAAGCCTACCCCGACTTTCAAGACAATGACAACCGTTTTGCTGTGATGCTGAGCCGCTCGGCGCTGGCCATAGACAAACTTTTCGACAACTTTAATTTGGTCTATTTCAAACCATGGTTTGACCGTATGCCTGACAACTGCTGGGAGCCTTATACCGTGGACGGACATCTGGTGCCGTCGCTGGGTCAGCAGATTGTCAACCACCTGCTGAAGAATATAGACCGACGCGACATCGACTATATTACCAAGGTGGCGGGTCTGTTCCGCAAAGCTGTGCAGAAGGCACCCAACTACAAGCTCAATCTTCGCCATTTCGCGCAGATGCATGCCCTCTTGGGTAACTCTGACCAGGCTGTGGAGGCCTATAAACATTTACTGCGCCGCTATCATGACAGTTACCTCTACGGAGAGCTGGCACGTCTCGTTGACGACAAGGCTCAGAAGATGGCACTCTATTGTCAGGCTATCATCCGGCAGCCGCGTGAGGAGTTCCGGGCAAAATATCACCTTGAGCTCGGACTGCTGCTCTTAGAGCAAGGAATGAAAAACCGGGCGGCCTACGAGATAGGAAAGTGCGTGGAGATAAGGCATCGATTCAACCATCCGCTAACGCCTTTCATTGAGCGGCAACGGAGCAGAGTGGCTGGCGTGGAGCCTGTCAGCGAGAGCGACGAGATGACGCTCTACGACCGTTCGAAGCCTGTCGTCGATGCGCTCTTGGCAATGCACTGACAAAAATGACGATGAGGTAGGCCCGAAAGGGCTGTTTCAAAAGATTTTGCCCGAAAGGGCTGTTTCAAAAGATTATGGAAAAGAAAGATATAGTGATTACCGCAGCCCGGAGAGACCAGGCCGCTGAGATAGCGTGTCTCATCATGGAGGCTATGGACTATGACTGTTGCCAGAACTTTGCAGGGCCGAAGCATAGTCTTGAGGATTTCCATGCGATGATGACGCATCTCGTGGAGATGGACGACAGCCAGTACAGCTATCGCAACACGCTCGTGGCTATGTCGGGTGACGACATAGCAGGCTGCCTTGTGGGCTACGACGGTAAGGACCTGCTGCGGTTGCGTCGCCGTTTCATAGAGGCTGCCAAGAAATATTTAGGCCGCGACTTCTCGGATATGGACGAGGAGACGCAGGCTGGGGAATACTATCTCGACTCGCTGTGTGTGAAGCAGGACTACCGGAAGCAGGGCATCGCTACCAAGCTTATCCGGGCCGCTATCGACGCCCACGGCGATCAGCCTGTGGGGCTTCTCGTTGACCATACGCATCCGTGGGCTGAGCGCCTGTATGCGCACATCGGCTTTAGCGTCGTCAACGAGACGTCATGGGGTGGGCATGCCATGAGGCATATGGTGTATTTAGGTGATGGGTGTTAGGTGTTGGGTGTTAGGTGTTAGGTGTTAGATGGTATCGATGGGCGATTCACGGCATATGCCACAGATATTCGTGGCATATGCCGCAGAAGTCAGTGGCATATGCCACGAATATCCGTGGCATATGCCGCAAAAGGAGCGGAGGGTTAGTATTTAAGGACTCGGCCCTCTTTGGTCTTCCTCGGTCCGGCCTGCTCTTTGGCCGGATAGCCGAGGATGCAAATGCCAATGCCTAAGTAGCCGTCGAGGCCAAGGCTATGGAGGATGGCTTTGCCTTCAGGGAGCTCGAACATCTCCTGGAGCCTGTTGATCCAGCAGCTGCCGAGACCTAATGCCCACGCAGCGTTCTGCATGGCGCCGATGACGAGTGATCCATCCTTGATGGGATTCAAATCCATTGTGGCGTTACCGTTATCATTCTTCGGAGCAACGATGAGGCAGGCGGTGGGTGCACCATAAAGTGGGTCGCTCTTGCTGCCCATGACTTCAGCATTGAGGCGTGAAATCTCAGTGAGTTTTTCCGGGTCTTGTACTACAATGATTTTAACTTCCTGAAGATTCATAGCAGCGGGCGCTGCGAGTCCGCAGTCTAAAACGGTTTGCAGTTCACTGTCCTTAATCTGCTCTTTCTTGAAGGCTCTGCATGACCTCCGGTTTTTCAACATTTCTATTGCATCCATAGCTATATTGTTTTTTTAAATAGGGGAACGGCTATTTTGTTTGTTCCCATTGCCTTTTTTGTTAGTTATTTTACTATTATATAAAGGCTTACAAGCTTGTTCTAATGTGCTTCAAGCCAATTGTCTCCCCATCCTGCGTCAGCAATGAGTGGCACTTTCAGTTGAGCTGCACCCTGCATTTCTTCTATGACAATTTTCTGTACTTCCTCAGCCTCTTCGGGAAAGACGGAGAAGTTGAGTTCGTCATGGACTTGCAGGGTCATCTTTGATTTTATTCCCTCAGTTTTGAAGCGCTGCCAGATGCGTATCATGGCAATCTTGATGATGTCGGCCTCGGAGCCTTGAATGGGCGCATTGATGGCATTGCGCTCGGCAAATCCCCGCACGGTGTTGTTGTGGGAGTTGATGTCGGGCAGATATCTGCGGCGTCCAAACATTGTCTCGGCGTAGCCTTTGCTGCGGGCTTCTTCCTTGGCCTGCTCCATATACTGATGTACCTTAGGGAAGGTCTTGAAGTAGTCGTCGATGAGTTGTCGGGCCTCACCATTGGGTATCTCCATGCGCTGTGCCAGGCCGAAGGCGGTGATGCCGTAGATGATACCGAAGTTGGCTTGCTTGGCTTTCTTGCGCTGGGCATCGGTGACCTCGTCCATTGGCACCTTCCATATTTTAGCTGCCGTGGCGCGGTGGATGTCGAAGCCTTCGCGGAAAGCCTCTATCATGTTCTCATCGCCTGAAAGATGGGCCATGATGCGGAGCTCTATCTGTGAGTAGTCAGCGGAGAACCAGCGGCAGCCCTCGTCGGGTACGAAGCATTTGCGTATCTCTTTACCGTCATCGTCGCGTACGGGAATATTCTGGAGGTTGGGATCACTCGATGACAGTCTCCCGGTGGCTGTGATGGCCTGGTTGAAGGATGTGTGGATATGACCTGTCCGTTTGTTGACAAGCTTTGGCAAGGCCTCGACATAGGTTCCTAAGAGTTTCTTCATGCCGCGATAGTCGAGGATGTCGTCGACGATGGGCGCCTTGCCGCGAAGTCCTTGCAGCACTTCCTCGGAGGTGACATATTGTCCTGTGCGTGTCTTCTTCGGCTTCTCTACGAGTTGCATCTTGCCAAAGAGAATGTCGCCGACCTGCTTGGGTGAGGAGATGTTGAAGGTCTCTCCGGCCTCTTCGTAGGCGTGTTGCTCATATTTCGACATGCGGTCGCTGAAAGCCTTCTGTGTGGCTTGCAGCTGATTGGCATCGAGACGGACGCCATTGAGCTCCATGTCAGCCAAGACTTTCACCAATGGCATCTCGATGTCAGTGAAGAGCTTTTCGGCTCCTACCTCCTTCAGTTTGGGCTCTATAGCTTTCCATAACCTTAGGGTGACGTCAGCATCTTCGGCGGCGTATTCATAGACTTGATTGGGAGCAAGGTCGCGCATGCTCTTTTGGTTCTTTCCCTTTGGTCCTATCAGCTCTTCGATGTGAACCGTCTGATAGTGCAGGATGGTTTCGGACATGAAATCCATGTTGTGGCGCAACTCCGGCTGGATGACATAGTGGGCGAGCATGGTGTCGTAGATTGTGCCTTGGATGTCGACACCATAGTTGCGAAGTACCTCGTAGTCGTATTTGATATTCTGGCCTATCTTGATGCTCTCCTTATTCTCGTAGAGTGGCTTGAAGATATTGACTATTTGCTGTGCTTCATTGCGGTCAGCAGGTATGGCAACGTACCATGCCTCAAACGCTTTGATGGCAAAACTTAGTCCGACAAGTTCTGCATCGATGGCATTGGTGGATGTTGTCTCGGTGTCGAGGCTGATGAGCGGTGCATTGATGAGTTTGTCGCATAATTCTTGTGCAGCCTCTATGCCTTCCACGAGATGATATTCGTGGGCCACCGTTTTGATGCTTTCGAGTGTTATGTTTTGCGGTGTGTTTGCCCCACCGTCTGCAGGTGTGGTTGTATTGCTGTCGGCATTGCTGCTTGCGGACATGTAGCTCTGAGCGGTTGCGCTGTTGCTTACTTGTGTGTTTGCATCATTGCGCGCAAATAAATCTAATTGTTGGACGGCGGCATTTCTGCTTGCGGGCTTCGAAGGAGTGGGAGAGGGCTTGTCAGCTTTCTGAGGCTTACCCAAGAAGCGGGAGGCAAAGCGCGAGAATTCTAAATCTTCGAAGATCTTGCGTAGCTGTGTTTCGTCGGGTTGCGTGACCTTTAGAGCGTTCAAGTCGAGGGCTATAGGCACATCGGTGCGGATCGTGGCGAGGAATTTAGACATTTTGATGTCGTCCTTGGCTTTCTCTACCTTTTCGCGCATCTTGCCTTTTAGTTCATCGGTATGGGCTAACAGATTCTCGGTGCTGCCAAACTGGTTGATGAGCTTGACAGCTGTCTTCTCACCGACACCCGGACAGCCAGGGTAGTTGTCGGCGGAGTCGCCCATGAGCGCCAAGAGGTCGATGACCTGTGTGGCGGAACTGATGCCATATTTCTCTTCTATCTCGGCCTCGCCTATCTTGTCATAACCGCCACCATGACGCGGGCGGAACATGAAGACATTCTCGCGGATGAGCTGTCCATAGTCTTTATCCGGGGTAAGCATATAGGTCTCTACGCCTTGCTTGCCAGCCTCTGTCGCTAAGGTTCCAATGACATCGTCGGCCTCAAAGCCATCGGCGATGAGAATAGGGATGTTCATAGCCCGGAGAATATCCTGGATGATAGGGACGGAGCGCCGGATGTCCTCCGGCGTCTCGTCTCTCTGAGCTTTATATGCGGGGAAGGCTTCGTGCCGGAAGGTGGCGCCATGGTCGAAGGCTACGCCAAGGTAGTCTGGGTGTTCCTTGTCGAGAATCTCCTTCAGGGTGTTGCAGAAGCCTAAAACGGCTGAGGTGTTCAACCCTTTGGAGTTGATGGTAGGACGACTGATAAAGGCGTAGTACGACCGGAAGATGATGGCGTAGGCGTCCAGCAGAAATAACTTTTCCATTGTTTAATACCACTTTGTTTCTTTACCTAACACTTCTGACAGGAGAAGGTTGGTGAGTCGGGAAGTGCCGAGCCGGAATAGCTCGTTGGTGAGCCACTTCTCGCCGAGAATCTCCTTTACGATGGTGTAGTAGATGACGGCGTCCATAACGGTGTTGATACCGCCGGCGGGCTTGAGGCCTATCATGATACCTGTCTCGTCGTAGTATTCCTTGATAGCCTGGCACATCACATAGACGCCCTCGGGTGTGGCACCGGCCTTCTCCTTACCCGTCGAGGTCTTGATATAGTCTGCCCCGCTATACATAGCCAGTATAGCGGCCTTCTTGACGTTGCTGAGTGAGCCTAAGTCACAGGTCTCTAAGATGACCTTCATAGGCACCTCTCCACAGGTCTGTTTCAGCTCGTTGATGTCGTCGGCAACACCTTCATAATCCTCGGAGAGAAATTTGCCTACGGGCAGTACAATATCGACATTGGTAGCACCATCTTTAATGGCTAAAGCGGTCTCTGCGATCTTCACCTCCATGAAGGTCTGTGAGGAAGGGAAAGATCCACTGACGACAGCTATTTCTACACCATCGACCTCGAGGCTGTTGCGCACAAGGTGAGCAAAGTTGGGATAAACGCAGATGGTAGCGACATGGGGTAGGTCGGGATAGGTGGCTTCGAACTTGTTCACTTTCTCCACCATGGCAAGGATGCTCTCCTCGGTGTCTGTGGTATGCAGGGATGTCAGCTCTACGCTGCCTAAGAGGAATTTCTTGACGTCGATGTTGTCGTTTTCGGGAACTTTTTCGGCTATGAGCTCCTTGAGCTTGGCACGCACTTCGACCTCGTCAACATTGAGGTTGTATTTGGCAAAAGCCTGGTCTATCTTGCTGCTCTTCACAATGCCCTGACTGCGCTGGGCTTGGATGTCCTTTGTTACTTTTTCTTTGATGATTCCCATTTGTATTTATATTTTCTGATTTATTGTTGCCGTCTTAGGGTGTTTTTACTCCTATTTGGTTTGTTGCAATTTTGGATTGTTCTTGTGTCTCTCAGCGTCTCGCTTTGTTTTCTTCTCTATGCTCTTCTGGAACTCTTCTGTGATGTTGACACCAGTTTGGTTGGCAATGCAGCAGAGTACCCAGAAGATATCGGCGATTTCCTCACCGGTATTGTCTTTCTCTCCGGGTTTGAAACTTTGGTCGCCATATTTGCGCGACATCACTCTCGCAAGCTCGCCGACCTCCTCTGTGAGTATGGTCATGTTGGTGAGTTCCGAGAAGTAGCGGACGCCATAGGTCTTAATCCATTTGTCCACCATCTCTTGTGCTTCGGATATTGTCATAGTTTTAGCGTTTTTGCAAAGATACCACAATTTGCCGACGTATCTGACTCTTCCCGGCATAAAAAATAATAAATCGTTTCTATCTCTTTTTTGCTCTTGCTATATGTGTGCATCTCTTGCGATAGGGTAGGATAGGCTCTGCGCTGTTGTCTGATTTCTCTTTTGTATGTTTGCGTGCAATCGCGATTATGTGCTTGTCGGCTGTCTACATACGTGCAGACAGAGCTTTAGCTGCTTTTGAAGGCTAAAACAGAGAAGTCTTATTGTAAAGATAAAATCATACCTTTTGATTGTATGTAATTGATAAACAAAGGTATAGCTCTTTATTGTAACCTAAATACCGCTTCTGAGAATGCCGCCGAAAATGAGGAGCCGTCCACTTGATGGTGAATTTCGGCTCCTCAGAAGCGCTTTTATTAACGTTTATAAAGATTTACTCTTTGTGCTTGGTGTCCATGCAGATGGTGACAGGTCCGTCGTTGAGAAGGTCCACCTCCATCATGGCACCGAACTCGCCCGTGCCGACAGGTTTGCCCATAGCCTCGGTCATCATTTCTACAAAGCGGTTGTAGAGTGGGATAGAGATATTGTGTGGTGCAGCGTGGATCCAACTGGGGCGGTTGCCCTTCTTGTAGCTGGCCATCAGAGTGAACTGGGAGACGATGAGTATGTCACCGCCAACATCTATGATGCTGAGGTTCATCACGCCATGCTCGTCGTCGAAGACGCGGAGTCCGACAATCTTCTTGATGAGCCATTGCGCATCCTCCTCGGTGTCGTCGGAACCTATTCCTAGAAGAATGAGGTACCCTTTGCCGATGGCTGATTTTACTTTTCCTTCTATTGTTACTGATGCGTGTGTGACACGCTGTATGACTACTCTCATGTTTTTGATTGCGTTTATCTGATTAATGATGTATGTCTTTAAGCTTCTTTGCTTGTCTATGCTTCTTTATACGTTCTCCTTTGTTTACGCTTCTTTAGATAGGCTTTCCTTTACGGCTTTTGCCTTTTCCTGGCCGATGACGGTAGCAAGTTCTTCAACCGTTGCACCCTTAATCTTCTTTACTGATTTAAAGGCGTTTAGAAGCTTATCTCGCGTTTTTGGCCCTATGCCTTTGATGTCATCTAATGCGGAGTGAAGTGCATGTTTGGAACGCTTGTCGCGGTGGAAGGTGATGGCATATCGGTGGACCTCGTCTTGAATCTGTGTGAGGATGTGGAAGAGTTCGCTGTCGGTCTTCATGCCAATGACTTGTGGCGGGAAGCCAAAGAGGAGCTCGTTGGTACGATGCTTGTCGTCTTTGGCAAGTCCGGCGATAGGGATATTGAGATGCAGCTCGTCTTCTACTACCTCGCGCACGACATCCATCTGGCCTTTGCCGCCATCAGTGATGATGAGGTCGGGGAGGGGAGTGCCCTCTTCCTTCATGCGGGAATAGCGGCGCCGCACGACCTCCTGCATCGACGCATAGTCGTCGGGGCCTGTAACCGTTTTGATATTGTATTTGCGATAGTCTTTTCGCGACGGCTTCATACCTTTATAGACGATACAGCCTGCTACGGCATCGGTACCGGAGATATTAGAGTTGTCGAAGCACTCTATCTGATAAGGCAGCTTGGCGAGGTGGAGCTTGTCTTGTAGCTCCTTCATCAGGCGGGTCTGCTTCTGCTCAGGATTGAGCTTGTCCGACTGCTTGAGGCGGTCAAACTTATACTGTTTTCCGTTCATCTCAGAGAGCTCTAAGAGATGCTTCTTGTCGCCACGCTGAGGCACAAAGAAGTCAGCATCTTTCATCTTCCACTCCATCTCAAAGGGTACGATAATCTCCTTTGCTGTACTGCCGAAACGATCACGAATCTCTGGAATAGCTTGTAGGAGCAGGTCTTCGTCACTCTCATCGAGCTTGCGCTTGTATTCATAGGTAAAGCTCTGGTTGATGGTGCCGTTTTTGACGTGGATATAGTTGATGTAGGCATTCTTGCGGTTGTCGTCGTCAGTGATGGTGAAGACGTCGACGTCGGTGATGGTGTGGCTGACGACCTCACTCTTGGATACGAAATCTTGCATGAGGAGATAGCGCTCTTTGAGCCGCTCGGCTTCCTCAAACTTGAGTAGCTTTGCATTGGCCATCATGCGCTCGTAGAGCCATTCGGAAAGCTCGCGGGTGTTGCCCTTGAGTACTTCCTTGGCCTGACGGATGTTCTCTAAATAATCTTCCCTTGACTGCCGACCAATGCAGCAGCCTTCACAGTTGTGGATATGGTACTCCAGGCAGGGCTTGTATTTGCCTGCATCGATACCCTCCTGCGTAATCGGCTGATGGCAGCGCCGTGGCTTGAAAGCTTTGTGGATGAGCTCAAGAATGTTGTACATGGCACTGATGTGAGGGTAGGGCCCAAAATAAGTACCGAGGCGGCGGTCGATATGTCTAGTCTTGAAGATGCGTGGGAAATATTCGTTGGTGACAAGAATCGACGGATAGGTCTTGCCGTCTTTCAGAAGAACGTTGTACTTGGGATTGTATTTCTTGATGAGAGAGTTTTCAAGTAGCAGGGCGTCTTCCTCGGTGTTGACAACGGTATAAGAAATGTCTCTTATCTTCGACACAAGAACCTTTGTCTTATATCTGTCTACTTCCCGGTGAAAATAGCTTGAGACCCTTCGCTTCAAGTTCTTGGCCTTTCCCACATAGATGATCGTTCCGCCGTTTTCACGCAGGTCATCGTAATATTGGTAGCTGCCAGGCTTCTCAGGCATGTTGAGAACGATGTTCTTTAGATAAGCGAGCCTTTTCTCATTCTCTTCTTTTGTCATGTTGCTTGTCTGATATAATATGTATAAGACCTTCTATATCTCGTTCCACGTGGAACGAACTGCCTTTTGGTGGCTGTCTATTAGCAATTAGTCCAATCTTCCAAGCGGCAGATTGGACTAATCATATGATAGAATTCTTCTTTTTACGCTGTAAGTGCAGAAATTCTCTGTTTAGAACTTCATCAGACTGGTAATCTCGATATCTTTGTCGAAGATGTCTCTTGTGTGTGGAAACTCAGAGTTGAGTTCCATGATGAAGTTGGCGTAGATACGCTTGGGATGGAATTTCTTGACAAGGTCGCAGGCCGCCTTCATAGTGCCACCTGTGGCAAGTAAGTCGTCATGCACGAGCACGACGTCATCGGGGGTAATGGCGTCTTCGTGTATTTCTATCGTGTCGATGCCATATTCCTTGGCATAGCTTTCCTGCACGGTCTTGCACGGTAGCTTTCCTGGTTTTCGGCAGAGTACGATGCCGGCACCGAGACGTAGGGCAGCGGCAGAGCTCATCACAAAGCCGCGGCTCTCTATTCCTACTATCTTTGTGATGCCTTTGTCCTTGTATAGGTCGTACATGGCGTCGCTGATAATCTTGACGCATTCGGGACTTTTGAAGAGCGTAGTTACGTCGCGGAAAGTGACGCCTTTAATCGGCCAGTCGGGAATGACGCGCAGATTGGCGAGAAGGGTTGGATTGTTCATCTTTTACGTTTTACTTTAAGTGTTATTTCTTTCTTTATCAATTAATTAAGACGCGCGCTGTTTCACGTGAAACAGCGCAACGACTCGACTATCTCGTTGCGATGATGGCAGCGGACTCAGCGTCCCATCAAAACAAGAAGTACGTTGATGTCGCTCGGTGAAACACCAGGTATTCGGCTCGCCTCGGCAAGCGTGTCTGGGTCGATGCGCTGGAGCTTCTGACGGCCCTCGGTGCTGATCTCCTTAAGTTCATTATAATTGAAATGTCCTTTGATACGTATATTTTCTAAACGGCGCATCTTGTCAGCGACGAAATTCTCGCGCTCTATATAACCTTTATATTTGATACGTACTTCGGCGGCTTCTGTGATTTCTGTCATCGAAGGAATATTTGTGTTGGAACCTCTGACAGATTCCTTATCGTCAGCAGAAGTTCCGTCAGCATAGTGATGGATAGCTTCATTCAGTTCAGGAATGACTTCTGCTAACTTTTCTATTGTGAGCTGTGGGCGGGCGATAAGGTCGGATATCTTGCAGCCAAAATGGAGAGGGGTGGTGCCCATGGCTTCGAGAGCACCATTGATGTCTTTCGGATGAACGGGCGTATTATCGCAGAACCGGATAATTCTTTCTATTTCGGATTTCTTAGCCATCCATCGCTCATAGCGCTCCGTTTTCGCCAATCCAAGTTGATAGGATATTTCCGTGAGTCTGGCATCGGCGTCGTCCTGACGTAGGAGGATGCGATATTCGGCTCGGGATGTGAACATTCGATAAGGTTCGTCTACGCCTTTTGTGCAGAGGTCATCGATGAGTACGCCGATGTATGCCTCGTCGCGTTTGAGGACGAGTGGCTCATTACCGCTACATTTTCTTGCAGCGTTGATACCTGCTATCAGTCCTTGCCCGGCGGCTTCCTCATATCCTGTAGTTCCATTGACCTGCCCTGCGAAGAAAAGCCCTTCTATGATTTTCGATTCCAACGAGTGCTTGAGCTGTGTGGGATCGAAGTAGTCGTATTCGATAGCATAGCCCGGGCGATATGCCTTGGCGTCACGGAGGGCTGGAATCTGGTGGATAGCCTTTAGCTGTGTCTCCATGGGCATGGACGACGAGAAGCCGTTCAGGTACATCTCATTCGTATCTTCGCCTTCGGGCTCTATAAAGAGAGGATGTTGGTCTCTGTCAGGGAATACGACAAGCTTGGTTTCTATCGATGGGCAGTAGCGAGGTCCAGTGCTTTGTATCTGTCCGTTGAAAAGTGGTGAATTATCGAGGTCACTGCGGAGTATTTCGTGGACTTTGGCGTTTGTGCTGCATGTCCAGCATGGTAGCTGCTTGAGGGCATGCTGCACCCCCATATAGGAGAACTGATGCCAGTCTTCGTCCCCAGGTTGTTCTTCCGTATCTTCGAAGTGTATGGTGCGTTTGTCAAGTCGTACAGGTGTTCCTGTCTTCATTCTTCCGCTTCGGATGCCCCAGCGCGTGATAGAATCAGTAAGGTGCAGCGCCGCTGGCTCTGCTACCCTTCCGCCTTGTACTTTGTGGTGACCGATGTGCATGAGTCCGTTGAGGAAGGTACCGGCGGTGATGATGACAGCTCCGGCGTGGAAGTCAACACCCCAAATCGTTCTCACACCGACAGCTCGCCCATTCTCAACGATAAGCTCTTCAGCCTGGTCTTGCCAGATATCAAGGTTGTCGGTGTGGTCGAGCTGTCGGCGCCATTCCCAGATAAACTTTCCACGGTCACATTGCGCTCTCGGAGACCATACTGCCGGTCCTTTTCCTTTGTTCAGCATGCGGAACTGGATGGCTGTGCGGTCGGTGACGATACCCATCTTTCCGCCCATGGCATCAATCTCTCGGACGATCTGTCCTTTGGCAATACCGCCCACGGCGGGGTTGCAGCTCATCTGAGCAATCTTGTTCATATCCATCGTAATGAGGCAGGTCTTCGCACCCATATTCGCGGCCGCGCTGGCTGCCTCGCAGCCTGCATGCCCACCTCCGATGACTAAAACGTCGTAATAGAAATCCATTGAATATCTTTTTATCTTTTCAAAATTACATAGTTTTTTCCTTTCGACAAAGATTAATGTGGAAAAATATCAGTAACTTTGCATTAATTATAATAAGGTGAATTGAATGGCAGACGATTTCGATATACGCGACGAGCACGTGAGCAAGGAGGAGAAGGACTTTGAGAATGCCCTTCGTCCGCTTCGTTTTGACGACTTCAACGGTCAGCAGACTGTTGTCGACAACCTCCGTGTCTTCGTCGAGGCCGCTAAATACCGTGGTGAGCCTCTCGACCATACCCTGCTCTATGGTCCACCCGGTTTGGGTAAGACCACGCTGAGCAATATCATCGCCAATGAGCTTGGCGTGGGATTCAAGATTACTTCTGGTCCAGTCCTTGACAAGCCTGGAGACTTGGCGGGTATCCTGACATCTCTTGAGCCCCGCGACGTACTTTTCATCGACGAGATACATCGTCTGCAACCTGTCGTGGAGGAATATCTCTATTCCGCTATGGAGGATTACCGCATTGATATCATGATTGACAAGGGTCCGTCGGCTCGGTCCATCCAGCTTGATCTGAACCCTTTCACCCTGATAGGAGCCACGACGCGCTCAGGCATGCTCACGGCACCTCTCCGCGCCCGCTTCGGCATCAACATGCACTTGCAGTATTACGACCCGGCTACCCTACAGAGAATCATCAAGCGGTCGGCCAGTTTGCTGAAGGTACCCATCGAGGATGCGGCAGCGGTGGAAATCAGTCGCCGCTCTCGTGGTACACCGCGTATTGCCAACGGCCTGTTGCGACGCGTCAGAGACTTTGCGCAGGTGAAGGGCAACGGCACCATTACAAAAGATATTGCTGACATCGCCCTGACAGCATTGAATATCGACAGCTATGGACTTGACGAGATAGACAACAAGATTCTCACCACTATTATCGACAAATTTCGCGGCGGCCCTGTTGGCGTGTCAACCATTGCTACGGCTATCGGTGAAGATGCCGGCACCGTGGAAGAGGTCTATGAGCCATTCCTCATTATGGAGGGATTCATCAAGCGCACGCCTCGAGGTCGTATGGCCACATCGCTTGCCTATGAACATTTAGGTAGAAATATGTATAACGTAAATCAAGAACAGCCAACACTTTTCTAAGATGAGAATAGCACTTTTTGGTGGCAGTTTTGACCCTTTTACCATCGGTCATGCCGATATTGTCCGGCGGTCGTTGCTGCTCTTTGACAAGCTCTATGTCGTCGTTACCCTCAACCCTGAGAAACATTACAAGTTTTCTGCTGAGGAGCGTGTGGAGGCCATCCGGCATCTCTATGCCGGTGATTCACGTGTGGAAGTTGCTGTCAACAATGGTATGACCGTTGACTTTGCCAAGAAGGTGGGTGCACAGTTCTTGGTGCGTGGTGTTCGCACGACCATCGACTTCGAATATGAGAAGGTGGAGGCAGAATACAACAAACGTCTTGGTGACCTTGAGACGGTGTTGCTCTATTCTCCTCCTGAGTTGGCCACGGTCTCGTCAACAGCCTACCGTCAGTTGGACTTTTTCCACAAGGATGCCTCGTGGATGTTGCCTAAGCGTCAGGAAACTGGTGAAACAGTCTCTGAAGATAAATAAAATGAATATTAACAACCCCAAAGGATTATGATTACATATAATGCAGACGGCGTAAAGATGCCGAAAATCCGTCACCGCGATACCACCGCATGGATTAAGCGAGTGGCAGCCGCCCATGGCCGTAAGGTCGGAGAGATAGGTTACATGTTCGTCAGCGACGAGAAGATTCTGGAGGTCAACCAGCAGTATCTTGGTCATGACTACTACACAGATATCATTACCTTCGACTACGATGAGGGAGATGTCCTTAATGGCGATATTGTCATCTCCCTTGACACCGTGCGCAGCAATGCCGAGAAATTCAACAAACCATATGATGACGAGCTCCATCGTGTCATCATCCACGGTATCCTTCATCTCTGCGGTATCAATGACAAGGGCCCCGGTGAGCGTGAGATTATGGAGGCCAACGAGAATGCAGCATTGGCTATGCTTTAAGTGTTTCTAAAGGGTAGATAGACGCCACGTTTTTTGCTAACAAATCATCAAAGAAATATAACATTCATGGAAAAACAGTCGCCTGCTATCGATAGCATCAAAGATCTTTCTACCGAAAGGCTGACTATGTTGTTTGCCTTAACTGTTTGCTACGGTCATGCCTTAGATGGAAGTTTTTTCAAACGGGGTGCAAAGTTGTTGCATCTGACGACTTCTACTATTTCCACATCGTTGAAATATCTTTCAAGCAAAGGCTTTGCGAATGAGACGCGTAGCGGTGGCTACTACTCTCCTTACACCTATCATTATTCTTTGGTCAAAGGTCTGCTCTTTAGAATCTTGATGGTGGCCAAAGAGGATGCATATTATAAGTTGTTTGACGAAGTTTTCAAAGCAGTACAGAAGCTTACGAACTCCTATTCCATAATAAATCTTACCTCTGAGGCGCTTGCTATCATCAACCGTACAGACACTGAATTATCGGGATCAATCAGCTCTGGCTTGTCAGAAGAGTTGATAGCTGTCTTTCCCGATAAGGACTTCCGTGAGTTCTTCCGCCGTCGCAATGACAGCATTCTTTTCCATTGTGTCTATATCGGCATCTGCAACATGCTTGTCAGAGATGATGCGGTCGACTGGGAATATCTTCGCCAGATAGTGATAGACGATCGCCGTGACCGAGAGAGAGATGGCAAAGTGACTGATAGTCTGCACAGCTTGTTCAATCTCTACTATTATCTTGGCACCGGCAAGATGAGTGAGGACCTCGGCAAACTTCAGGTAGATGAATTTTCCCTTTCCACTGCTGCCATCCAATATCTCTACCAGAGCAAGTGTGAAGCAGCCCTGAAGCTCTTTCTGAAGGCTATAACCTGTCATAACAAGACATCCAACTATAAGGGATTCTTTGAAGATTTCTTTGTCAACTACTACTATCTTTTATGTCTCTTATTAACCGATACAGAGCAGTCTAAGAAGAAGTTGGAGACGTTGATGAAGAAGAAAGACTTCACCAGCTATAACTCCGCTGGCTATATCTTCACGCCGCTCTACGACTATTTCATTTCTCATAAACAGGATAAAATCAACAGCAAGAGCCTGTCGAGCTATTTTGCACAAAGTCATGAATCCTCCATCAAATGGCTCTGCTGGATGGTGCAGAACCGACTTGGTACATGGCCGGACAGTGTCAAGAAGCCGTCGCTCACCAAGAATCCGCCTCATGCTGCTTGGCTGAAAGCTGAGCTCATGCCCACGGGTGTGGTACCTAAGACTGACGCCGGTGCAAATAATTTAGGTGCGTCCATCTTCTTTACCATCAACATACGGCCTGTTTGGGCTATGCGCCTGCAAGCTATCATCGACGAGAATACTCCTGCCAATGGTGATACCGACGGCAAGGTCGTAGAGCGCGATACACGTCTGATTTACCTCTTGGAATACGAGATGATCGTCCCCATTCAGCAGAAGCGCAAGAAGAATGGCGATTGGTCTGTGGGTCGTCGTCTCTCCCCACAAGCCTTGAAGCGGCTTACCGACGCCGATGTCCCGCTTGATGACGTCGACCGGCGTTTCATCAGCTCCATCAATGAATGGGACTATTCTATCTATCAGAAAGAATACCTTCCCGGCCTCGTCGACAGCGATCATGTCTATGTAGGGGCCAGCGACTCAGACCTCTCCCTGTTGCCCGTCAGTATTCATAAGGACAAGCCCTTCCTGATTATCGACAAGGACAAAGACGGCACCTTCTCTATCAGTACCAATGTAGAGACTATCAACAGTGGAGACAACTATTCCGTCATCTTGAAGAAGAATACGCCTACAGACTACAGCGTCTATTCTCCGTCGTCCTTCGAGCGTAATGTCTACAGTCAGCTCCTTGCGCAAAAGAAGTATCCTAAGGAGGCCGAACCTCTGCTGATGAAACTCATTGCAGCCCTTGGCGGCAAGACAGAGATTCATTCCAATATGGTGGTCGACCTCGACGACTTAGAAAAAGTCAATGGCGTTACAAAGCTTACACTGCGTTGTGTACCAGATTCTTACGATAGCTATTCCTTCTCTGTCTCCGTCCATGTCTTCTCTGGACTCATCTTCGTCCCCGGTGAGGGCAACATCACCACTATAGCCGAGAAAGACGGCCATAAGGTGCAGGTAGTGCGCAATCTTCGCGAGGAGCGCAAGCATCTCAAGGCCTTGGCAATGAAGCTCTCCGACCTCGACGTTGTCGACGACGAATCCGACTTCCGTCCCACTTCCGTCACTTCCACTGTCGTCATGGGTATCGGCCAGTTCTTAGAGCTCATGCAGTGGGTGAAGGACAATACCGACATTTGCGAGATGGAGTGGCCTGAGGGCGCTAAAGTCAAATATCATCCCACTGTCAAGGCCAGCGCCGCCTCCATCGGCTTCAAGGCTAAGAACGGGTGGTTTGACGTCGAGGGCGACGTGCGCATCAGCGAGGATGAGGTCGTCTCCCTGCAGCGCCTGCTCGAACTGATGCATGATGCCGGCAAACAGAAGTATATCAAGATTGGCGAGAACGAATATATCACCCTCAGCGGTGACCTGAGCAAGATTCTCAAGCGTCTCGATACCGTTACCACCGACCGCCGCAACCACTTGCAGATGGCATCAGCAGCAGTGGGGCTCCTCGGCGATGTCCTTGACAATACCGAGGCGAACATCTCCCACAGCAAGGTCATGGACGACCTCCGCAAGCGTATTGCCGAGAGCGCCAATGTCCAGCCTGAGGTGCCCGCTACGCTCCAGGCCACTCTCCGCGACTATCAGGAGGAAGGCTACGACTGGCTGGAGCGTGTCACCTCCTGGGGAGCTGGGGCCTGTCTTGCTGACGACATGGGTCTTGGTAAGACGTTGCAGACCATCACCATGCTCCTCGACAAGGAGAGCGAGGGCCCATCACTCGTCGTAGCGCCAGCCTCCGTCGTTCCCAACTGGCGTAATGAGTTGCAGCGCTTTGCGCCCACGCTCAGCGTCACCATCCTCAACGCTGCTGAAGACCGCGACGAGGCCATCAAAGGGGCGCAGGCTGGTGATGTCGTCGTCTCCACCTATGCGCTTATCAATATCTGCCAGGAGCAGTTAGCGGCAAAAGAGTGGAATATCATCTGTCTCGACGAGGCGCACACCATCAAGAACCCCAACACGAAGATGTCGAAGGCGGCTATGACCTTGCAGGCCAAGCGCAAGGTCATCCTCACCGGTACGCCTATCCAGAACCATCTCTCCGAACTTTGGAACCTCTTCCAGTTTATCAATCCCGGACTTTTAGGCAGTGCCGACCAGTTTGGCAAGAAATTCATCGTGCCCATCGAGGTCGACCACGACAAGGAGCGTCAGAATCAGCTCCGCCGTCTCATCTCGCCTTTCCTGCTTCGTCGCACCAAGGGTGAGGTCATCGAGGAACTGCCTGAGAAGAATGAGATTACTGTGCCTGTGGAGCTGTCTTCTGACGAGATGACCACTTATGAAGTCCACCGTCGTCAGGCCGAAGACTTTGTCTTGGCTGATAAGTCTGTCAAGGTAAGTACCCTTGCCGAGATTACCAAGCTCCGCGAGCTGGCCTGCAGCGTGTCCCTCGTCGACAAGAAATGGAAGCGTCCGTCGAGCAAAGTCCTCGCTTTCATCGACCTGGCAGAGAGTCTCAACGACAGTGGCAACCGCGCCCTTGTCTTCAGCCAGTTCACGTCTTTCTTCAATGAGGTGAAAAAAGCCATGGATAAGGCCAAGCTGCCTTATCTCTACCTCGATGGGTCTACACCCATGGCCCAGCGCGAAAAGCTCGTGAGAGACTTTCAAAAGGGCAAATGCCCCTTCTTCCTGATAAGTCTGAAGGCTGGTGGACTCGGACTCAACCTCACCGGAGCCAACTATGTCATCCATCTCGACCCTTGGTGGAACCCTGCCATCGAGCAGCAGGCCACTGACCGCGCCTACCGCATCGGGCAGAAGCAGGACGTCACCGTCTACCATCTCATCTCCCAGCATACCATTGAGGAGAAGATTCAGCGTCTGCACAAGAGCAAGCGCGACCTTGCCGACTCGCTCTTAGAGGGCACTGACATGAGCCATGCACTGACACAGGAAGAGCTGCTTGAACTGTTGTCGTAAGGGTGGCAATCGCAATACACCAGCCCGTACTATTTCATAGCCTTCTAGGCCGACAGCCTCGACAGCATCATCGTCCTTATCAGTCAAACCTTGGGTGTGCGCATCACTGTTGTGGGCGATTGATCCAGTCGTATTTCTTCACCCATCGCCATACGGTGGTGCGGGGCAGGCCGGTGATGTTTTGAATCTTCGGATTGGTGAGGCCTATCCTGATGAGGTAGCAGACGCGGAGCTCCTGGCGGTCTACCTTGCCAATCTTGCGAATCAGTGAGTCGTTGAAAGTGGGATACATCTCGTCGACAGCATGCAGCAGCATCTTCCATTCCTCCTCGCTCAGCGTGTGGCGCCCTTCCGAAGCCAAGCGCACGGCCTTGATGATGTCCTCGGCATTGTCCTCAAGCTCCGTCTGGTGCAGGAGCTTGATGAAAGTCTTGTTCTGGTTGATTTTCTCCTCCAAGAGACGCTCCTTAGTGCGCAGCTCCATCTTGTAGTTGTCTATCTCCTTGGTGACCCTTTCGAGCTCTTCCTTGGTTTGTCTGAGGTGCTGCCGCTGGGTCTCCAGCTCTTTCTCATAGGAGTGGACGAGGCGCTTGCGGTAGGCTATCTCCCTGACAAAGCGCTTGCGGACATAGACGTATGTCAGCAAGAGGAAGACCATGATGAAGACCATGACGGCGATAATCCAGTAGGCGTCTCTCATAAGATGTTTTATTTTGCCACAAAGATAACATCTTTTTTGCAATCTTCTGGCCCTTGTTGCTGATATTTTGTTCCATCTTGTTCCATTTGAAACATCGTGGAATGGCTTTTTCCATACTTGTATGAAGAAAAAGCCTAACTTTGCGGTGTAATCCATTAAAACGTTACGACTATGATAGATTATCTAACTTCCAACTTGTGGCTTGTCTGGACGCTCATCAGTGTCCTGGCTCTTATCTTAGAAGTGTCGTCGGGCACCTTCTATCTGATGTGTTTTGCCATTGGTGCGGCCTGCTCTGTCATCGTCTCCCTCTTTGGCACCCCGTTCTGGTTCCAGGTCGTCATCTTTGCTGTTGCCTCTGCCGTGTGTGTCTTTGGTGTCCGACCTTTTGCCATCCGATATCTGCATCCCAACCATGGCGACCGCACGAGCAATGCCGACGCGCTGATAGGGCGGGAGGGACTTGTCATAGAGCCCATCAACGCGGAGAAGCCGGGATATGTCAAGGTCGACGGCGACGAGTGGCGCGCTGTGACCAAGGACGGCGCCGCTATCCCTAAAGGTGCCACGGTGCGCATCGTAGACCGCGACAGCATCATCGTCACCGTGGTGCCCGTATAAAGGATGATAAGAATTTTGCTTGAAGGCTACTCAACTATAGGTTCGTCAGTTGACAGCTTTCAATTAACAGCTAACAATTAACAGCTAACAACTAACAGCTAACAACTTGCAACTATAAACTCTCAACTATAAACTTACAACTATGATTGGAACAGGTATTCTCATTGGACTCGTCGTCCTGGTGCTCATCTTCGCTAAGATGGCTATCGTGATTATTCCTCAGAGTGAGACCCGTATCATCGAGCGTCTCGGAAAATATTATGCTACGCTGAAACCGGGCATCAACATCATCATCCCCTTCATCGACAGGGCAAAGGTTATCATCACCTATGTTCGCGGACGCTATGTCTACAGCAACCACATCGACCTCCGCGAGCAGGTCTACGACTTCGACAAGCAGAATGTTATCACCAAGGATAATATCCAGATGCAAATCAACGCCCTGCTCTACTTCCAGATAGTAGACCCTTTCAAGGCGGTTTATGAGATTAACAACCTCCCCAATGCCATCGAGAAGCTCACACAGACGACGTTGCGTAATATCATCGGTGAGATGGAGCTTGACCAGACCCTCACCTCGCGTGATGTCATCAACACCAAGCTCCGTGGTGTCCTCGACGATGCTACCAACAAATGGGGTATCAAGGTCAACCGCGTCGAGCTTCAGGACATCATCCCGCCTCAGAGCGTCTTGCAGGCCATGGAGAAGCAGATGCAGGCAGAGCGCGACAAGCGTGCCACCATCCTCACCTCTGAGGGTGAGAAGCAGGCTCAGATTCTCAAATCTGAGGGTGAGAAGACGGCTACCATCAACCGCGCTGAGGCCGACAAGCAACAGGCCATCCTCCGCGCCGAGGGTGAGGCTACAGCACGTATCCGCAAGGCCGAGGCTGAGGCCGCTGCCATCGAGAAGATCACGACGGCGGTAGGTCAGAGCACAAATCCGGCCAACTACCTCCTGGCAAAGAACTATATCCAGATGTTGCAGCAGGTGGCCAGCGGCGACAAGTCAAAGACCGTCTTCCTGCCTTACGAGGCCAGCAATCTCATGGGCAGCCTCGGTGGCATCAAGGAGCTCTTCAAGTAAGAAGCTCATTCTATGCTGTCAGCATCCCTTTAACGTCTATATTTCATCGTCATTCACGGCAAATGCCACGGACTTCCGTGGCATTTGTCGTAGATATCCGTGGCATTTGTCGTGGATGTCCGTGGCATATGCCGTAGATAATGTGTTAATCCTTCAGCGAATAGGTGACAGTGGTGACGACGCGGACGCGCTTGATGTAGGGCGTGTTGGCGTCTCGGTCGTCGATGGAGAACTGTCCCTGGTCAGCGCTGACAATCTTGTTAAGCTTAGAGTTGCTGTTCTTGGCAAACTGCTGGGCCGTAGCCTCGGCATTCTCGATGGCCTCGGCCATCATCTTTGGTTTCATCTTCTTGAAGCCAACATATTCGTACACCGTCTGCTGGTCGTAGTCGCCGCCGACGATGGCCACACCCTCCTTCAGGAGCTCGCCCTGGCGGGCGATAATGCTGCGGATGAGGTCGACTTTCGGTGAGGTGACAGTGACCACAAGGGTGATATTGTACCGATAAGCGTGGTTATTTGAATTGTACTGGTCTGCGGAGAGGTCGATGACCTTTGGTGCGCTGACACTGATTTCGTTGGATTGTACGCCGTTTTTGATAAGGAAAGCCTTGATGGTGTTTTGCTTGTTGGCGATGCGGTCGTAGAGCTCCGGCAGATCGTTGCCCAGCTCTTTGGAGACGATAGGCCATGTCACCTTGTCGGCCTTCACCTCTTGCTCGGCGAGGCCTTTGACGGTCACCTTGCGGTCTTTCTCCGTGAAGTTGTCCATGCCCCCTTTGATGCTCAGGCCTAAGATGATGATGCCCACGGCGATGATGGCTGCCGATAAAAGTCGTGTCTTGTCCATAGTGTTATAGTTTTTAAGTTGTTCTGATACAAAGAAGCGGTGCAAAGATAGGTGTTCTCTATGAGATGACGCCTGTCTTTGCACCGCTTTTTGAGGCTTTGTGCTGTTAAAATAATAAAAAGCTATGTTTAGCTACGGCTTGGTGATGACCTCCACGCCCTTTCTGACGATGCGGTTGGACTCGTTCATCACCTGGAAGTATTCGCTCATATCCCAGATGTCTCGTGCGATGAGGGCCTTGAGCTGCGTGCTGAGATAGTCCTTAGTGCGCTTCAGCTCGTCGTCGTCCTTAGCCGTAATCTTCTGCCGTTTGCCCGCTGCAAAGATGCTGTCGGTGAGGGCCTGCGGCACCGTGTAGTGAGCTAAGTAGTCGGTGAAGTGCGGGTATTTGGCTTTCAGCTCCTTGCGGTGCGTGTCCATATATTTCAAGTCGTAGTCCATGACGATGCCCTTCGCCATGAGCTGTCGGTGGAGGGGCGTGTACTGTGTGGTGTCGAGGGGCACAAAATAGTCGGGCATGATGCCACCGCCGCCGTAGACGGTGCGGTGCTTCCTCAGCGTGGCGTATTTCAGCGAGTCGGCGAAGTGTATGCTGTCGGCAGAATAGAGCTCTCCGTGCTTGTAGCGTGCGTCGAGCTCCATCTCGTAGTCTCTCTGGTCGCCCTTCTTATACGGCTTCTGTATGCAGCGTCCTGACGGCGTATAGTAGTGCGCGATGGTCAGGCGCATCATAGAGCCGTCGGGGAAGTCGATGGGGCGCTGTACGAGGCCCTTGCCGAAGGAGCGGCGCCCGACGACGGTTCCGCGGTCCTGGTCCTGGATGGCGCCGGTGACAATCTCTGCTGCTGAGGCCGTGAACTCGTTGACGAGGACCACCACCTTACCGTCTTGCAGCTTGCCGTCGCCTTGTGCGCGGTAGTCGTAGCGTGGTGTCCGGCGACCCTTGGTATAGACGATGAGGTCGCCCTTCTGCAGAAACTCGTTGGCAATCTGCACGGCAGCCTGGAGATAGCCGCCACCATTGTCCTCAAGGTCGAGGATGAGGTCGCGCATGCCCTGCTTGCGGAGGGCTGTCACGGCTTCCATGAACTCGTTGTAGGTGTTGGCGCCGAAGCTGCCGATACGGATATATCCCACCGTTGGGCGTATCATATAGTAGCCGTCGATGGTCTTGGTGCGTATCTTGTCGCGTGTGACGGTGAAGACGAGTGGCTCCTTGATGCCGCGTCTGACCACGGTGAGCTTCACCTTCGTGCCCTTGGGTCCGCGCAGCCGCCGCATAATTTCCTCGCGCGACATCTTCACGCCGGCGATGTCAGTGTCGTTGACGGCGATGATGCGGTCGCCGGCAATGATACCAGCTTTTTCCGACGGACCTTTCGCCGTGGGCTGGATGACAAGGAGGGTATCCTCCTGCATGTTGAACTGCACGCCGATGCCGTCGAAGGAGCCGTTGAGCGACTCGTTCATGGCTTTCGTCTCCTTGGCCGTGGAGTAGGAGGAGTGGGGATCCAGCTTCTCTATCATGCCGCGGATGCCGTCCTCGACGAGCTTGCTCTCATCGACGGAGTCGACATAGAGGTTGCTGATGGCCAGCTCCGCCATCTGCAACTTCCTCAGCGGACTGTCCTTGCCGAAGTCGAAGCGCAACTGGGCTGAAGCGGTGGAAAAGCCTATGAGGAGGTAGAGCATCATGCTGGTGATGACCTTTACCGTGCCGTGTCTTTCTGCTGTGTTCATAAGTTGTATGATATTGATGTTCATATCCTTACTTCTCCGTCTCGTCCTCCGGCAGGTCTTCCTCGATGACGAGGTTGTCGATGATGAAGTTCTGTCGCTCCATGGTATTCTTTCCCATGTAGTATTCGAGGAGTTTCTGCACCTGGTCATTCTTGTGGAGCGTCACCTGCTCCAAGCGCATGTCGGGACCGATGAAATGTACGAACTCATCGGGCGAGATCTCTCCTAAGCCTTTGAATCGTGTTATCTCCGGGTCGGGTCCGAGGTCGCGGATGGCGTTGAGGCGCTCCTCGTCGCTATAGCAGTAGCGTGTGATGAAGTCGCTCTTCTTCTCGCCTTTGACGAGTTTGGCGTCGGCCTCGGCGATGACCTTCTTGTTCTTTATCTTTGTACGCTTGTTGCGGACGCGGAAGAGTGGGGTTTGGAGGACGAAGACATGACCTTTCTTGATGAGATCGGGGTAGAACTGCAGGAAAAAGGTGATGATGAGCAGTCGGATGTGCATGCCGTCGACATCGGCATCTGTGGCCACGATAACCTTGTTGTAGCGCAGGTCGTCGAGGCCATCCTCAATGTTCAGGGCTGCCTGCAGGAGATTGAACTCCTCATTCTCATAGACCACCTTCTTGGAGAGTCCGTAGGAGTTGAGAGGCTTTCCTCTGAGTGAGAATACAGCCTGGGTGTTCACGTCGCGGCTCTTGGTGATGCTTCCGCTTGCCGAGTCGCCCTCGGTGATGAAGATGCTCGACTCTTCCTTCTGGTCGTTCTTGATGTCGTTGTAGTGGATGCGGCAGTCTCTGAGCTTTCGATTGTGGAGGTTGGCTTTCTTGGCGCGCTCGCGGGCCAGCTTGGTGACGCCGGCCATGGCCTTGCGCTCATGCTCACTCTCCTTGATTTTATTCTCCAAGACGTCGGCGACATCCTCCTTGTGGATATGCAGGTAGTTGTCGACCTCCCGCTTGATGAAGTCACCGATATACTTGTTGATGGTCTCGCCGCCGGGCTCCATGAGTGTGGAGCCGAGCTTAATCTTTGTCTGCGACTCGAAGACGGGCTCTTCGACGTTGATGGCGATGGCGGCCACGATGCCGTTGCGGATGTCGGTATACTCGTAGTTCTTGTCGTAGTATTCCTTGATGGTCTTGGCGATATGCTCCTTGAAGGCGCTCTGGTGTGTGCCGCCCTGCGTGGTATGCTGTCCGTTGACGAAGCTGTGGTATTCCTCGCCATACTGGTTGGTATGGGTGAAGGCTATCTCTATGTCCTCGCCCTTGAGGTGGATGATAGGGTAGAGGGGGTCTGTCGTCATGGTGTCCACGAGGAGGTCCTCAAGTCCGTTGCGGCTCTTGATGCGCCGGCCGTTGTACATGATGGTCAGGCCCGTGTTGAGATAGGTATAGTTGCGGAGCATGGTCTCCACAATCTCGTCGTGGAAGGAGTAGTTCTTGAAGAGGGTGTTGTCGGGCTCAAAGTAGATATAGGTACCGTTCTCGTCCTGAGTCGGCTCCGTCTTGTCTCCTGTGAGCTTGCCGCGCTCGAAGGTGAGGTCTCTGACCTTCCCCTCTCGGAAGCTTCTGACCTCGAAATGAGCGCTGAGGGCGTTGACGGCTTTCACGCCGACACCGTTGAGGCCGACGCTCTTCTTGAAGGCTTTGGTATCGTATTTGCCACCGGTGTTGAGCACGGAGACGGCCTCTACGAGTTTGCCCTGGGGGATGCCGCGGCCATAGTCGCGGACGGAGACGCGGAGGTTGTCCTCGATGTCTATCTCTATGCGGTCGCCGGCATTCATCTTGAACTCGTCGATGGAGTTGTCGATGACTTCCTTGAGAAGCACATAGATACCGTCTTCGGGCAGATTACCGTCACCCAACCGGCCGATATACATACCCGGTCGCGTCCTGACATGCTCCATGTCGCTCAAGTGGCGAATGTTATCGTCGGTATATTGTACAGTGTTGTTGTTTTCCATAATCTTTATTTGATAGCTCTACGGAAGCACCTGCGCCGCTTGTGGTTGACATGCTCTAAGGCGCTCCACTGTCCTTGCACGCCGTTGTTGGCCTCCATCTCCACGTTTGTCTCGCCCCATTTGAATCCATAGTCGATATATCGTGGGATGAGGTCGGCGAAGAGCAGGGCGTTGGCACCCTTGGCACGGTATTCAGGCAGGAAGCCGATGAGGAGGAGGTCCACACCCTCCGTCTTATGCCATTTCAGCGCTCTGAGGACATGCCACCAGCCAAAGGGCAGGAGGCGTCCGCGGTGGCATTTCTGCATGGCGCGGGCCATAGAGGGGATGCTGATACCCACACCGGCGATGGCGTCGTTCTTGTTGCCGTCGACGATGACCGTGATGAGGTTCATGTCGAGCATGGGCATGTACGACTTCACATACTGGTCTATCTGCCTGTCGGTGAGCTCCACGAAGCCGTAGAGATCCTTGTAAGTCTCGTTGATGAGGTGGAAGACCTTGTGGGCGTATCCGGCGTTGACATCCTTCTTGGTGAGCTTCTTCACGTGGAGGTTGTAACGCTTCTCGATGAGCTGTGAGAGTTTAGCAAACTTCTCCGGCACCTTGTCGGGCATGGGGAGATAGTACTCCACATAGTCGTTGTCCTTCTCCCATCCGCCCATGGCCTCCATGTGCTTGGGATAGTAGTCGTAGTTGTATATCGTCTCCATGGTGTTGAGCTTGTCGAATCCCATGATGAGCATGCCCTCGGGGTCGAGGTCGGTGAAGCCCAAGGGGCCTACGATAGACGTCATGCCCTTGGCGCGCCCCCAGTCTTCGGCAGCCTTGAAGAGGGCCTTGGAGACCTCGAGGTCATCGATGAAGTCGATCCATCCAAAGCGGAGATCCTGCTTGCCAAACTTCTCGTTGGCTCGTTTATTGATGATGGCGGCGATGCGGCCCGCTACCTTCCCGTCCTTGTAGGCGAGGAAGTAGGCAGCCTCGCAGAAGTCGAAGGCTACATTCTTGTCAGGGCTCAGCGTGTTCATTTCGTCGAGGAAGAGGGTCGGGGCATCGTAGGGATTGCCGGCATAGAGGTCGTAATGGAAGTCGATAAACTTCTTCAGGTCCTTTTTGCTCTCTACTTTCTTAATTTCTACTGCCATTATAGTATCTTTGATATTTCAGAATTTACGATTTAATTTGCAAATTTACGCAATTCTTTCCAATTCAATGAGATAAAGGTTATAAAAACTCATAAAAAAAGCCGTGAAAGGGGCTCACGCTCCGTTCACGGCTTTCTATATTGTTCTATGCTTCTCTTTTATTCTCTCAAATCTTCTTATGCTTCGATATTCTTACCCATGTGTACGGCAACGAGTGAGATAAGACCGAACATCAGGGCTGTTGTTGCTATAAAAGTGCTTACTGTCATCATAATTGTTATCCTTTCTAATTTTCTCTTTAATAAAATCATGCTTCAGCCTTTGCTGATAGCTTTCTTGCTTAATTGCACTGCAAAGTTACTGCCATTTGCTGATTTCACAAATTTTCAGACCATGAAAGTGTTGTTTATACTCGCTTTCTTGACAGCGGTCAACTCGCTTGACGGCGGTCAATTTTTTTCTCATTTCTTCTTTGCCATATCATTTCTTTTCCCTAAATTTGCAAGCAAACCTAAGAACCTCAATTTATGGCAACACCCAACCCTGATCTCGCTGCTATTGAAGAAGCGGAGAGAAACTCCAAGTTTGACCGTCGTCGCCGTCTTATCGGAGCTGTCTGCGGTCCCATCTGTGCGCTCTTAGTCTGGCTCACGCCTATCGGGAGCCTGAGTGTAGAAGGCCATAAGCTCTTGGCCATCATGACCCTTGTCGCCCTGTGGTGGATAACGGAACCGGTGCCTATCCCCGTTACCTCGCTCCTGGGCCCTACTCTCTGCGTCGTCTTTGACGTGGTGAAGATGAAGGAGGCCTTTGCCGCCTTCGCCAACCCTACCATCTTCCTCTTCATGGGCGGATTTATCATTGCCAAGGCCATGATGGTCAACGGCATCGACAAGCGTATCAGCTATGGCATCGTCTCCATGCGGTGGGTCGGCGACAACCCGCGGCGCATCTTCTTTGCTGTGGGACTGGCCTGCATGCTCTGCTCCGGATGGATTAGCAACACGGCCACGGCAGCCATGATGTTTCCCATCGCCCTCGGACTCTTGGAGGCTATCCGCGAGATGATGGCTGCCAAGGGCAAGGTCATCAGTCTGAAGACCTACAAATATGCCACGGGTCTGATGCTTATGACCGCCTACGCCTGCTCCATTGGTGGGGTGCTGACGCCCATCGGCACGCCGCCGAACATCATCATGCTTGGATTCCTCGATGAGCTCTGCCACATCAATATCGGCTTCTTCCAATGGATGATATGGGGCTTTGTGGCAATGATTATCTATTTCGTCATCGCTTACATCATCCTCAGCCGCATGTTCCCGGCCGATGTGAAGCGCATCGAGGGCGCCCACGAGTTTGTGGAGGAGAAGCGCAAGGCGCTCGGCCGCTGGACCTTGGCGCAGAAGAACACCATGGTGGGCTTCCTTATCGCTGTGGTGCTGTGGATAACGCCGGGTGTGCTGAGCATCGTCTTGGGCAACGGCAGTACTGTGCTGAAGACTTACAACCGTCTCTTCCCCGAGGCTATCGCTGCCATGATAGGCGCCCTGGTGCTCTTCTTCCTCCCCGGTGGTACCACAGCCGAGGGCAAACGCCGTAGTGTCATCACGTGGAAGCAGGCCGTGGAAGGCGTGGAGTGGGGTACCCTCCTGCTTTTTGGTGGCGGACTGGCCATGGGCGGCATGATGTATTCCACGGGGCTCTCGCAGTGGATAGGCGATAATATCGTGGCGTGGATGGGTGGCAATCCGTCGGAGCTCACCCTTGTGGCTGTGTTCTGCGTTGTCTCGCTGCTCATGTCAGAGCTCACCTCACATACGGCAGCCACCAATATGGTGGGTCCGTTGGCCATCGGTGCCGCTGTGGTCGCCGGGTTCTCGCCGGTGCCTGTTGCTGTCGGTGTAGCGCTGTCGGCCTCCTTGGGCTTCATGCTCCCCGTCTCCACACCGCCTAATGCCATCGTCTATGCGTCGGGCTATGTGCCCATCACCAAGATGATAAAGACCGGTGTTGTCATCGATT
This sequence comes from uncultured Prevotella sp., assembly GCA_900543585.1. Classification (GTDB taxonomy): domain Bacteria; phylum Bacteroidota; class Bacteroidia; order Bacteroidales; family Bacteroidaceae; genus Prevotella. The sequence goes on along the minus strand of UQRP01000012.1, from coordinate 30,641 downwards.
TCATCGGCATCGCCTTCGTCACCATACCTATCGTGCTCTATCTCGTGGCTGCGGTATTGTAGATAAAGACTAATGCTGACTCGCTGCACAAATTATGGAATAGCATAAAGAGGGACGCTGGCTTTCGTCATAACATACGGAAGTAGCGTCCCTCAAATTATTGACGGCGGGCTCATTCCACCGCGTTTAGGGTGCCATAAATAATTGCTGGCAGGCTTTTCCTGCCGCTTTTTAGGGCAGCAGCGATGATGTGGTGGGAGAAAAATGTTACATGTTACACTTTCGCTTTACTTGATTCTGAATATGGCAGCAGAGGTTGCTCCAAGGTTGACGGTATCGGTGGCTTTACCAGCCTTGTAGTCAGCCTTTCCCGAGACCATCAGCGCCTTGCCTTTTCCGATATGGCTGATGTCGGCTGATACCTTGCGCGCTGCCGGATTCAGGGCTACGACATAGACCTCATTGCCGTAGGAGCGCTTGTAGACCATCGGATAAGGCTTGTTGACATCGCTCACGAGGGTCCAGGAGCCGTCGTTGCCCAGGGCTTTGGACGATTTGCGGAGGTGGAGTACGCTTCTGACGAAGTTGAGCATGGAGTGGCTGTCTTTGTCCTCGGCCTCGACGGAGATGCTGCCTCCCTCGGTATTGACGGGGAAGTAGAGGCTGTCAGCGGGGCAGGTTGAGAAGCCGGCATTGCGGCCCATGGTCCACTGCATGGGCGTTCGGGTGCCGGAGCGCTCACGGCTGCCCTCCTTGGGCTTCAGACCGGGCTGGTAGCGCATGCCTATCTCGTCACCATAGTAGATGAAGGGCACTCCGGGCATGGTCAGGCAGAAAGTCATGGCCACCTTCACGGCAGCAAGGCTGTTGCGCCGGCCTGTGCGCAGGCGCTGGAAGTCGTGGTTGGCCGTGGGGAAGGTGATATATCCCTTGTCGGCAGTCTCACGGTAGGCTACACCGTAGGTATCCATGAAGTACTTCAGACTGCCGCGGCCGCGCTCGTCGAAATAGCACTCCTTGCCTTTTTTGCCCCAGGGGTCATCGCTGGCGAAGAAGAGGGTGTTGTAGACTTTTGTGGCAAGGTGAATCTCGAAGTCGATGTTAAACCCTGCGTTGAGCGACTGCACGGGGTTGCTCCATTCCGAGACGAGGATGCACTGTGGATAATGCTGGCTCTGCCACTCCTTCATGTCGTGCCACAGCGCCATCACCCCCTTCTTGTCGGGGTCGCCCTTGACGAGTGAGGCCGCCATGTCGACGCGGAATCCGTCGACGCCCTTGTCATACCAGAAGGCCATAATGTTCTTCAGCTCGCGGCGCACAGCCATCGGTCCAGGGGCGTCCATGGCCTGCTCCCAGGGGTGAGAGGGGTCGGGATGGGCGTAGCCGTAGTTCAGCGCCGGCTGGCAGATATAGTAGTTCTTCTGATAATATCTACCGCGCTTGGCGTCGGCCTCTACCCACAGTCCGCGCTTGCTCACCTCGGGGTCGGGCTCCTGGTTGCGCAGGGCGATGTCCTGCATGTCCTTCTCAGAGATGGAGTCGCTCCAGATGTAGTAGTCGGCATAGCGGTCGTTGCGGCCGCCCGTAGCACTCAGCCTGAACCACTCACTCTTGGAGCTGCTGTGGCCGGCTACGAGGTCGAGGATGACCTTCATGCCACGCTGGTGCGCCTCGCGGACAAGGGTCACCAGGTCGTCGTTGGTGCCGAAGCGCGGGTCCACCTTGTAAAAGTCGATGACATCATAGCCGCCGTCGAACCAGCCGGAGACGAAGATGGGGTTCAGCCAGATGGCGTTGACACCCAGCGATTTGATATAGTCCAGCTTGGCGGTGATGCCGGGCAGGTCGCCGATGCCATTGCCGTCGGTGTCCATGTACGACGACGGGTAGATTTGATAGAAGACGGCATCGCTGAGCCATGCCGGCCCTTTGCTGGTCTGGGCTGAGGTGCCCAGACCGGGAAGAAGCGCCATGAAGAGCGCGAAAAGGTTTTTTCGTATGTTCATGAATCTATTGATTTGTTGTATGATGGTCTTGCGATATTTGCTGTATGATGGCCATGGATTTCTGTCCTTAGCAGATTACAGGTCCAGTGGCCTTGCCAGCTTCAGCGCCTCGACGGGCTTGTTGGTTGTGATGAAGTCGACCCCTTCCTTGATGAATCCGTCGATGTCGTTGAGGTCGTTGATGGTCCAGACATTGACGGCGAGTCCGAGGTCGTGGCTCTGCTTGATCCATTCCGGATGCAGGGCGAGCACCTTTCCGTCATAGTCGATACCGCTGAGGCCTTTGTCCTTGACGGTCTGTGGGTCCCAATCGCCGTTGAGATAATAGACCTTAGCCTCAGGTGCGATGGCATGGAGCCGCTCGCAGGCTCTGCCGCTGAAGGAGATATATTCCGTTCGGTTCTGGAGGTCGTATTTCCTTACCATGGCAACGGTCTCGTCGACGAGGCTGTCCTCATGGCTTGCCACTTTCTGCTTCTTGATTTCGAGGATGAGCTTTGTCGAGAGCTTCTGTCCGGCTTTGAGATACTGCTCCAGTGTGGGCACATGCTCCCCATTCTTCAGTGTGGCCTTCTTGATGGCTTTATAGGGAGAAGTCTGGATAGGAGTCTTGTCCACGGTGGGGTCGTGGTGGACAACGATGACATTGTCGCTAGTGAGATGGACATCGAACTCCGAGCCGTAGCAGCCTATTTTGTCGGCGAGCTGCATGGACGTGATAGAGTTCTGGGCGCTGCCCGGGCAGTCCCAGTAGCCGCGGTGGGCGATTACTTTTGTCTGAGCGTTGGCTGTCAGTGTGAGAACGGCCAAGGCAGCCAGTAGAATGATTTTGATGTTTTTCATTGCGTGTTTGTATGGTTGTGAAGTCAGTACGCCCCCACGGCCTTTTGCCATGGAGACGTACCTTGTCAATGTATGAAAGAATTATTTGTTCAGAGTTGCTGTGTATTTATTGCCGAAGGCGTCGGTTGCCGTGACGGTAATCGTCTTCCAGTCTTTAGACTTCGGCGTGTAGAGGAAGTTGTGGTCGTTGTGCTCTTCCGGCTCAGCCGTGGGGCGGTATTCCCAAGTGTTGTCGCCTTGCAGCGTCTTCACGGCCTCAGGGTCGAGACAGGTGACATTCTGTGTGAGCGGCAGGGGCTGTCCACCGTCTTCAGAGAGTGTCACCGTCCAGTCGGTATTCCAGTTGAAGACATTGATGAGCACGGTGCTATTGTCCACTCTCTGTGGCACGGCGTCTGCGGGTGCGGCGATGGTGCCACTGACCCGGCCCCAGCGGAAGGAGGCCTCGGCAGGAGGATAAATCTTTATCTGATAGCTCTGGGGATGCTCTTCGCCTTTGTAATATTCGTCGGTAAGCTCGTTGCCTTTGAAGCTCAGCACGGCAAAGCCACGTGGCGAACCGTCGTCGCAGATACCCACACCGTTGTACTCATTCCAGTAGGCACCCATCACCGAGCCTAAGGTATATTCGCGGATGTTCGGTGCGATGTCGGTGGTGAAGTTGTTGTGGGTGTGTCCGGAGAGGATGACCGTGCGGTGGAAGTCCTTCACCAGGTCGTAGAGGGCTTGGCGGTTGGAGAGATGGTTGTTGGGGTTGTTGCGTCGGCTGGTGGGGATATGTAAGCCGATGAGGATGCTCTTGCTCTTGTCGACATTGGCAAGATCCTGCTTGAGCCAAGTGAGCTGTGTGGCGTTGATGCCGCTGACGTAGTCGTTGCGCTGTGCGCCATTCTTGATGACGTCGTCGAGGATTACGACATGCCACTGTCCGATGTTGTAGCTGTAGTAGGTGGGGCCTAAGGCATCACGGTATTCCTGCACGGAGAGGGAGTCGTTGGCCACTTTCTCGTTGTGGTCGTGGTTGCCGATGACGTTGAGCACCGGGACGTTTATCTTCTTGATGTACTGCTTATAGTTGGCATACTGTGCGGGCTTGTTCCACACGATGTCGCCCATGTTCAAGCCTAAAACGATGTCCTTTCGGCTGTTGGTGTAGTTGGCGATGCTGTCCATGAGGGGCTGGCAGAGTTCGTCGTCGTGCTCGGTGCCTATCTGCACGTCGGTGATGGCGAGGAGCTTGAAGCTGTCGTCCACGGCTTTTGACGAGAGTTTGAAGTCGCGCTGGATGATATGGCTGTCGGAGAAGTCTATCTTCCGGTAGAAATACGGCATGCCATTCTCTACTGGCAGCTGGCAGTCGGCAGGAGTGGAGACATAGACATATTCCGATAGTGCCGACGACCGCATCTGATATTCGCCATTGGCATCGGTGAGCACGACGCTGACGCCGTCGCTGACGGCTACGCCCTGCCGCGGCTGGCCGTCGACGGTGACGCGCCCGATGAGGTTCATGCCGGGATTGTGCTTGAGGGTCAGCTCATTGTCTTCAGCCCCCTGGCGGACAGCTATCTTCTCGTCAGAGCAGCTCTGGCCAAAGGCAAGGAGCCCAAAGGCCATGAAAAATAATAATATGGATTTCTTCATTGTTTTCATGATGTTTTAATATCCGGGATTCTGTTTCAGCAGTGGGTTGGCCTGAATGTCTTGTGATGGGATGGGGAAGAGCTTCTTGTTGTCGTCGTTGGTGGCGGTGTGGACCCACCAGTTCTCCGTTGTCCACAGTCCGAGGCGAATGAGATCGGTGCGGCGGCGGCCTTCGCCGAGAAACTCTATCATCCACTCGTCGGCAAGTCGGTAGACATCGAAGTCGTCGGGCACCGGATCGGGGTCGTTGCCGTTCTCGAAGTTGCGCTTGCGCACCTGGTTGATGAGTTTTGCCGCTCCGGCACCGTCACCCTTGCGCCATTTGCATTCAGCCAACATGTAGTAGACCTCCGTCAGACGCATGGCAGGCCAGTCGGGATTCCAAAGCATCGTCTGGTCGTCCTTGTTGGGGATCGGGAGCTTGACAAGACGGATGCAGCTGTTCTCATCAGCATTGATGTAGTTGGAGCCCTTGTTGCCGGCGTTGACATAGTCTACGAGGTCGATGACCTTACCGGCCTGCATCGATGTACCCATGTCTTTCTCACCCGTGTGGGGGTTGACCTGCTTGCCTACGAGGAACATGCCCTGGTATTTGCCGTTGCCTTCATAGACATAAGGCTTTTTGCGCAGGTCTTTGTCGTTGAACTTGGCGTAGGGGTTGCCGAGCTTGAAGTCAGTATAGACGCCGCTTGTGGCACTCTCTTTGGAGGGAGCCAGGCCGAAACCGTTCCATGTGGAGGCCGGGAAGGAAATGTTGAAATACTTATCCGCATTGCAATGATAAAAATAGCGGTAGTACCAGTTGTATTCCAGTTTGGCATTCTGCGAAGGAACATTCCACATGGCTTCCGGACTCTTGTCGTTGTCGAAGCAGAAGGGACCATACCAGGTATTGTCGAGTTTGTAGGCACCATATTTGCCGTCGATGATGTCCTGGCAGATTTGAGCGCATTCATCGAAATGTTCCTCACCGATGTAGCTCTTGGCGTTGAAATAGAGCTCGGCGAGCATCGCTGCAGCTGCTCCCTGCTTGATATATCCCTCTTCAGAGGCACCGAGCTGTGTCTTCTGCTTGAGGTCGGGGATGGCAGTCTTGAGCAGCGACTCGATGTAATCGTAGGTTTCCTTGGCCGTGGAGCGTCCCGCCACAGCGTCGTTGTTGGAGTGGTAGATGGGCATGCCGCCGAAGTAGTCGAGGCCGCGCATATAGAACCATGCCAGCAAAGCGTTGAGCTGGTTGACGTTGTCGGCCTTGTCGGCCTCGGTCATGCCTATCTTCGTATAGTCTACGGCCTCTAAGTCGGCTTTGGCCTCCAAGGTGCGGGCGATGCCCTCTGTGGTTCCTTCATAGGTACCCTTTATCCAGCGGTCGGTAGGTGTCCATGTGAACTCGTGAAGTCGGACATATTCGCCGCCGTTGTAGAAGTCTTTGCCACGTGCCGGGCAGACCATCTCGTCGGTGGTGAGTTCCTGGAGCATCCAGCGCTCAGAGCCGAGATACCATTTCCAGTGCGTGAACGGGCGCGCCAAGATGGCGTAGGTGCTCTCTTTGGAGGTGATGAAGGTCTCTGGCGTGACGCTGGAGTAGAACTTCTCGTCAAGGTCGCACGATGTCAGAGCGGCAGCGCCCACCAGTGCCATAACAGCATATTTGATTTTCATGATGGATAATGCTTAGTAAGATTAAAAGTTGAGTTGCACGCCCATGGTCCAGTGTATCGTTTGCGGATAGAGCGAGGATGTGGAGCGCAGATATTCAAAGCCGGGCTCAAGACCGTTGATGTTCACCTCGGGGTTGTAGCCCTGGTAGCGTGTGAACACGGCCAGGTCTCTGATGGTGAGATAGAAGCGGGCCTTGGACAGATACTTCGTCCATTTAGCCACATTGAGCGTATAGCCTAAGGTCACGGCGTCAATCTTCAGGAAAGAGCCGTCGGAGAGGAAGTAGTCGGTGAGAATGCGGTTGTCGTTGATATTCTTATTGTCAGTGTAGGCGATACGTAGCACATTCTCGCTGGAGGCGCTCTTCAGACCAAAGTACATGTTGGGCTGTGAGAAGACATCGAAGTCGAGCCATGCACGAAGGTAGACACCCAAGTCCAGGTTCTTATACTGGAAGGTGTGATCCCAGGAAGCGATGAGCTTCGGTATGGCATTGCCCACATAGTGCTTGTTGGCATCGGTGGTGTTGCCTTTGGCGGGCACCACATTATTATCCTTGTCATAGATGAGCCACTTGCCTTCGTTGTCGAGGCCGGCGTATTTAAAGAGCCAGAACTGTCCTATCTTCGAGCCGTTGACGAGCTTGGTGGCGTAGCCCATGGACATGGGGAAGGCACCGCCGTAGAGATAGGAGTTGGTGTCGCCGAGGTTGTCTATCTTTGAGCTGTTATGGCTCAGACGGATGGTGGAATGATAGTTGAAATCTTTCGACTTGATGATATGTCCGTTGAGTTCAAACTCCCAGCCCTTGTTGGTCAGCGAGCCCACGTTGCGCATGATGGTCTCATAGACCATAGGTGGTGTGGGCGCCGGGACCTCGAAGAGCATGTCGTCGACGCGGCGGTGATACCAGTCGAACTTTCCCGACAGCCGGTTGTTGAGGACGGTGAAGTCGATACCGAAGTCCCACTCTTTCTTCTCCTCCCATTTCAGGTCAGGGTTGATATTGCGTGAGGAGCCGTATGCAGGCTGCCAGATGCCGTTGGTGGGCCACATGTCGTTGCTCTTGTAGGTGCGCACAGTGTAGCCCGAGCCGAAGTCGTTGTTGCCTGTGACGCCGTAGCCGACACGCAGTTTCAGGTCGTTGAGCCATATCAGCGACTTCATAAACTGCTCCTTGCTGATGCGCCAGCCACCGGAGACGGCCCAGAAGTTACCCCAGCGGTGGTTGGGACCGAACTTAGAACTGCCCTCGTGGCGGAAGGAGACGGTGCCCATGTATTTGTCATCGTAGCTGTAGTTGCCGCGGACGAAGAAGGACATCAGGCGCTCGCGTGGGTCCTTGTTGGACGACATCGAAGCCTGACCATCGCTGAGGTCGGTGCCGGCTGCCATGTCCCAAGGGCCGATACCGTCGACGGTGAAGTTGCTGTTGGTCATGCTGAACGACTCACCACCTGTCTGGTAGAAGCTCCAACCTGCAACAGCGTTGACGGAGTGCAGTCCGAAGTCGCGGAGATAGGATGCATAGGCCTCAAAGCTCTTGTTATAAGTCTTGTCGAAGGAGTGGGTGGCACGTCCGCGCTTGCTGGCTGCCACCATATCACGGTGGTTCTGGTGGAGATACTGCGTGAGCTGATAGTTGCGGTGGTCGATACCCATAGTGCCCTGGACGGAGAGACCGTCCCAGATGTGTATCTTCAGTGTGGCGTCAGCCTGCAGCCATTTGTCGATGCCGTTATAGTCCTTGTATTTGATGTCGGCGACAGGGTTCCACGTCGTGCCGCCGACGCCCAAGGCCGTGACATTATATTGCGACGGGTTGTTGGGGTCCATGAGCGGAATGGTGGGGTTGAGGGAGATGGCCTGCTCGAAAGTGTAGGAGCCGTTGCGACGGTCGCGGTCGGCCTCGCGGTATTGGGCATTGAAGGTGAGCTCAGCCTTGCCGTCAAACATCTTGTACTTGGCGTTCATGCGGCCGGAGTAGTCGGTGCGGGCGTCGCCGATGACAATACCTTTCTGGTCGCTGTACATCAAGGATGTATAGACTTGCAGGGCTTTGCTGCCGCCGGACAGGGAGAGGGAGTGGCGCTGCGAGAGCTGGCCGTCGTCGACGAGCTGGCGATACCAGTCGGTGTCGTAGCCATAGTCCTGACCGATGCCATACTCGACGTATTCTTTCGAGGAGAGCAGGTCAAGGCTCTTTCTCACCGTCTCCGTGGAGAACTCTGAGGTCCAGGTGGCATGCACCTTGCCTTCCTTGGCCTGCTTGGTGGTGACGAGGATGACGCCGGCGGCGGCACGTGTGCCGTAGATAGCTCCCGCTGAGGCATCCTTCAGTACGTCGATGGACTGCACGTCGTCCTGGTTGATCATGCGCAGGTCGCCGCCCGGCACACCGTCGATGACGACCAAGGGGCCTTGTCCGGCATTGACGGACGACACACCGCGGAGCTGGTAGCCGTTGGAGGAGTTGGGGGATGATGAGCCGGAGATGGTGAGGCCGCTGACCTTGCCCTGGAGGGCGGTGGCGATGGTAGAGCCGCCGAGGCCGGCTACGAGGTCGTCGCCCTTGATGGAGGTGATGCTTGAGGTGACGCGCTTCTTCTCCATGGTGCCATAGCCCACTACGACGACATCGGAGAGCGTCTGCTGGTCGGTGCTGAGGACGATGTTCAGCGCGCGGTCCTTACCCGGGCGCACCTTCTTGGAGGTGTAGCCCACATAGGAGACGGTGAGCTCCTTGTCGGGGTCGACGGTGAGGGTGAAGTTGCCGTCGACATCGGTGACGGCGCCGGTAGAGGAACCGGGGAGGGCTACGGTGGCGCCGATAAGAGGCTCGCCATTGGTGTCCTTCACAGTGCCCGTTATCTTGACTGGCGTTCCGGCCCAGGCTCCTACAGAGACGAGGAGCAGGCCGCCCAACGCTGCTTTGCGAAAATGATTCTTGTGATTCATCTGTCTTGTTTATTTTGTTCTGGTCACCTTGATGTTGTCAAGGAACCAACGGTAATAGCCTTTTGTGCTCTGTTGTGAGGAGCGGATGATAATCTGTGTGTCCTTGGTGATGCCCGTTAGCAGTACAGAGCCTTGAGACCATTGCCAGGCCTTGCTGCTGTCGGTGTTGCGGATGGGTGTGAAGACTTTGCTCAGCGACCCGCTCTGTCCGTCCACGACCTGTCCGTCGCCTTCTATCTCTACGACGATGGTGGTCTCATCGGTTTTGTTGTCGGCCATGCTGAAGCTCACTTCCACGTTGGCTGAGCGTCCGCTCTGAATGTTCAGAGGTTTGAGAATGACGCCGCCCTGCGTGTTGCTGCGTCCTATCTTGATGTATCCGTCGCAGACATAGACAGGATTGTTAGAGGCGTTGACAGCCAAGAGCTTTTTTCCAAAGTCAGTGACCAAAGAAGCTTCCTTGTCAAGACGCACGCTGTTGCCCTTGCTGCCACCGACGGAGCCGACCTGGTCCTGACATGCGTCGGCATGGGAGAGGGCATAGGTGTGGGCCCAGTCGAAGGACTCTTCGACGTAGATGTGCCCGACAGTCTCGCCGTCGAGGGGCTTTATGCCGCTCGCCGTCTGTGAGACGGCTAACGACTGCTCTACGCCGTGGGCAGAGATAATGGTTACCGTTCCGGTCCTGTCAGCTCCCGTTGTGTTTGGCGTTGCCTTTAGGGTGAGCGTGGCGTCACCGGCCTGACCCTCAGTGGGTGTCAGGGTGAGCCAGTCGGGCTTTGTCGTGATGCTCCAGGGCTCTATAGCGGTGAAGGTCAGCTCGGCCTTGTCACCCTTGTCGGTGGTGTCGCCGGCTTTGCTGAGGGCTATCGCGTCAGTAGAGACGGCTGTGAAGGCGGTGGCATCCTGCGACACGGTGATTTCTATTGACTTGTGTCCGGAGGCAAACGTTAGCTTGCCGGTGCGCGGTGCCTTGGTGTCGTTGGCCTCGATGTTGAGGGTGATGTCTGCCTCACCGGCGTCGCCCGCTGTCAGCGAGGGTTCGAGCCATGAGGCATCTTCAGCGGCGGTGAGCGTCCAGGCGTAGTTGGACTTCACCTTGAGGCGTGGTGCTGCTCCCGACTCATGTCCGAGGAGGTCGGTACTGACAACAGTCTTACTCACGCTGAGGGCCTCGGCCACATGATGCTGGAAGACGGCGACTTGCTCGGGCTTGCCACTGGAGAGTTCCAGCTCGATATAGCCGCGACGGTCGTCAGCGGTAGGATTCTTGGTGGCGGTGACATACATCGTGAAGCGGCCGCGGTCGCCACCCAGATGGTTGACACTGATCCAGTCGGGTTTGGAGGTCACCGTCCAACTGTCATTGGCACCCAAGGAGAACTCGCCGGGCTGTCCGTCGGCGGTGAGACCGTCGGCCTGCAGCTCGATGTCGGCCTCAGAGGCGGTGAAATAAGGGTCCATGTCGGCTTCATCGCGGCATGCGGCGAAGGCAGCGAGGGTCACCGAGAGGAGGAAAACCTTTATTATATGTGTGTTCATGATTATTTCAGTTCTTTGAGAAGTAGATTGTCAAGATACCAGCGGCAGTAGTGCTGTGAAGATGGAGCGTTGGTGTGTATAGCGATGCGTGTGTCGGCAGAGATGCCGTCGAGCTCGAAGCTGAAGTCGGCCCAGGTCGTACTGGTCAGAGTCTGCTCGACGCTTGTCTGTCCGTCGATTGTACCGGGTCCTGAGATGATTTCTACGACCAAGGGCACGTTGTCGGGAGCATTGGCGCCGACATTCGGAGCGGCAGAGAGGGAGAGAGTAGCATTGACGGTCTCACCGGTTGTGAGGTCTTTCAGAGCGGGCAGGATGACGCCGGTGTTGAAATAGCTGTTGGAGTTGAAGCAGAGATACCCTTTCTGGATGTTTATCTTGTTGGCGCCGTCCGCCTTCTGCGTGGCTATATACCAGTCGGTGAGTCCCGTAGCAGCCCAGGCTTCTTTCACCTTGTCGTCGGTAATCTGCATACGCGTGTATCCACCGGCAGCATCGCCGACAGGATCTTTCAGGCCATTGGCTTCGGCAATAGGCAGCGTCCAGGAGAAGTCGTCGCTGAAGAAGGTACGCGCCTCGCTGATGGCCGACGGGTCGTAGAGTGTCTGGGTGATGTGGACCTGCTCCTGAAGGCCGGAGCTGGTGATGGTCAGTGTGCCCGTACGCTCGGCACCGGTTTTGTTGCTGTCGCAGAGAATGGTGACATCGGTCATACCGCTGCCTGTGGCCTTGTCGACGGTGAGCCAGGCTTGGTCACTGCTAATCTGGTAGCCCTTGTTGGCGATGACGCGCACAGTGGCCTCGGTACCATCTTTCAGCGTTCCGGGCAACGTCACTTCGTAGTTGACCTGGCTGATGCTTAGGCGGGGGACAGCTTCGTCGGCTTTGTCGTCCATGTCGCAGGAGGCGAACAGGGTAGCGGCAATAGGCAGAAGGAGAAGTCCTTTTAGTAAACGTTTCATTTTTGCTGATTTAAATTAGTTGTTATTATATTATGTAAGTGTTTGTTGTAGATGTTGTAGAATTTTTGCGTTTCCGTTTGCAAAAATAGTAAAAGTGTGCTTTGCTATTCCGCTTGCAAAGGTATCAAGTACACTACAATGTGGTTACAGAAATATATATCGTTGTGAGCCAATACCTTTTACAATCCTGTAAAAAGGCTAAAGTACAATGTTGTTATTTACAGAAAAGTTGTAATTTTGCGTAAGGAAACAAATATATCTACTTTATGAACCGATTTTTACTTTTCTTTTCTCTACTTCTGCTGCCCTTCTCAGTCCATGCAGACAATGGACAGTTGCTGTTGCGACTTGACAGCGCGCTGTCGGCAAAGCCGGAGGCAAAAAAGCAGAAGATGTACAATATAGGTTTGCTGAGAAGCAGTCTGGCCAAAGCACCTGATGACGACAGGGCGCTCAGAGTCTATGACGACCTCTATACGGAATATCATGTCTACAGTTACGATTCGGCGGCTTTTTACCTGAAGCGCGGTCTGGCATTGGCGAGGAAAGACAATGATACCTATTATATACATTTATTCTCTATCCGCAAGGTGGAGCTGCTCTCTATCGCCGGTCTTTATTCTGAGGCAGAACGGTTGGCCAAAGCTATCGACTGCAATCGTCTCGAACCATCCCTGCGCTTCAGATATTATATTGCCCTTTTTGACCTCTATCGCAATCTTGCCGAGTATTGCTATGATGACGACTACAGTCCTTCCTACCGTGCTTTCGCTTACAGCTGCCTGCAAAGGTCGATGAAATACCTGCCTCAGGACAAGGGCATACGCTATTATTATCTCGGTGACTTGGCAAAGTTTGTCAAGCATGACCTGACTTTGGCAAGGTATTACTACAAAAAGGCGGTGGCTTTTACGGGCGAAGATACGCGCATCCACGCCATGTCGTGCTATGTATTGGCGCAGAACTATAAGAATAGCTTTGGAAAGAGAGGTGAGAAGCTCTATGAGGAATATATGATTAAGGCGGCTACCAGTGATGCCAAGTGTCTTATTATGGATAACTTAGCCTTGCAGAAGTTGGCGATCCTCTTTTATAAACGTGGGCAAGGCGACATCAAGCGGGCGCAGCGATATATCTTGGAGGCGCTCAGTGATGCCAAGCTCTACAACAGCCGCCTGCGCATCTTGGAGGTCTCGCACAACCTGCCCACTATCATCAACCACTATCAGGGTGCCATGAACAGGCAGAATTACGATCTGAAGATTACCATCATCGTCATCTCAGTCCTCGTCGTGGTGCTCTTTGTATTTCTCAGCCTCTTCTACGTGCAGAACAAGAAGTTGGCCTACAGCCATCTCCGTCAGCGGGAAGCGACTCGGCAACTGAAAATATCTTATGAGAATCAGGAACAACTCAATGTGAAGTTGACAAAACTCAACGAGCAGCTCGCCGACACTAACCGGAAGCGCGATGAGCTCTCGAAGCTCTTCATCGACCTCTGTGATAAGTTCATCTCGCGGTTGGCAAAATACCAGACGTTAGTGATACGGAAGATAAGAGCCGGACAGGTGCAGCAACTGCTCTCGCTCTTTAACTCGTCACGGCTGTCGGAAGAAGACTCGGAAGTCTTCTACCATAAGTTTGACAAGGCTTTCTTAGCGCTCTATCCCACCTTTGTGGAGGAGTTCAATGCCTTGCTTCGTGACGACGCCAAACTTATGCCTAAGGAGGAGGGCTCCCTCACCAATGATATGCGCGTCTATGCACTGATACGGTTGGGAGTGAAGGAGAGCTCGGAAATCTCTAATCTGCTGTTCTATTCCCCGCGCACGGTCTACAACTACCGCTCCCAGATGAAGAACAGGGCCGTTGACCGTGACACCTTCGAGGACGATGTCAGAAGGCTCTGTACGGTGATGGGGAAGTGTTAGGTGGTAATGTTCTACAGAAACAGCACGGCCTCGTTGCCCTCGTTGAAAAGCAGGTCGAGGATGGAGAGATTGGGCTGGAAACCATATTTCTCCTTATAAACTTGATAATACGGGGCAGGCGCAAAGGTGGGGTCGGGGAGGGGATGCTTCGGACGGATGACGGAGCGGAAGTCCTCCGTCGTATCGTTTACCTCCTCTGGCTTGGCGATGAACGCTGTGGTCAGCTCTATCTTGGGCTGTATGTCGAGCAACTCACACATCGTCTCAGTGATGGCCATGTTGAAGTCGAGAAGGAAATTCCACCGTTTCTCAAAGAAAGGGTGCAGGTCATCGGCATAGAACTCGAAGAAAGGGCTCTCGCCATAGGCCGACTGCAAGGCCTGCCAGTGGAGATGACGCCAGGCGCCATGGTCGGAGATGCGCACATCTTTCATCTCCGTCTTGTCGATACGCAGCCCTTGTGGGCTCTCCACAGGGACAGTGAGGGCTTGCAAGCCCTGGGTGGTGGCGATGATGCAGCGGTTGCGGTAAGTCTGTTTGAGAAAGTGGTCGTGCTGCTCTATGAGACACGTGTCATAGCGGTTCAGCTTCTGATACCACTGTATAGGGCCGAAATAGGTAGTGGAGAGTAGTGCTGTAGACATTTCGTTCCGGGTAGCGAGTTAGTGAAAAGTCAGCGGAAGAGGCGCCTTGCCTTTCCCACGACTTGATGTTTGTGCACCAGGCATTGTGCGTAGCCTGTATCTACGAGATAGAGTTTGCAGTCCTGGCACTGGCAGCGGTCGCAACAACGGTATGGGATGCGGTAGCGCTGCTTCCTGACGGTGATGGTGTCGCCAGGTACGGCGATGACCATCCCCAACGACTGCGGCGGGCCGATGATGGCATAGCCCGGGGCCTCGCCGCTGTCGGTAAAGATGATGAGTTCTCCTTTCTGAAATTCCCGGCTACGGCAGAGCTTGTTCACCACAACCTTCTCACCGCTTCGCAGCGTGTGGCCGATGGTTACCGGCGAGGAGTATATGGTGAAAGCAAAGGCTCTGATGGCCAGCACGATGATGGTGGCCACACAGAGCGCTATGAAGAATTTCAGAAATTGTCTCACGTATTATTTGATATTGTCTACCATCTTGAAGAGTCGGTTCCATCTCACCCCGTTGAAGCCCTTGCGGTCGGGGTCGGAGCTCCACCAGATGAAGATAGGCTTGCCCACGATATGGTCTTCGGGCACGAAGCCCCAGTAACGGGAGTCGGCACTGTTGTGGCGGTTGTCGCCCATCATCCAGTAGTAGTCCATCTTGAAGGTGTAGCTGTGTGCCAGACGGCCGTTGATATATATCTGTCCGTTCTTGACCTTGAGGTCGTTGCCTTCATAGACGCGGATGGGGCGGTCGTAGATGGCGATGTTGCTCAGGTTCAGCTTCACCGTGGCACCCTTCTTAGGAATCCAGATAGGGCCGTAGTTGTCGACGGTCCAGTTCTTGACCATATTATGCGGGTAGAGGCTGATGGACGGAGCGGCATCGGTATTGAGCTTGATGCTCTTCACCAGGTCCTTACGCTTGGAGAGGTAGGCCACAGCGCGTTTTGTCAGTGGCATGTAGCCGAACTGGTTGAGTGTGGTGAGGTCTTCCATGGAGATGTTGAGCTCCTTGAGGACATCGTCGGGGATATGGTCGGTGGCAAGCTTTACGTAGTAGGAGTACTGCACGTTGTCAGGCTCCTTGTTGGGCTTGCCGTCGAGGTAGACGATGCGGTTCTTTATCTGCAAGGTCTGTCCGGGCAGGCCGACGCAGCGCTTGACGTAGTTCTCCTGGCGGTCGGTAGGCCGGTGGTCGATAGAGCCATAGTCATTGGGATGGTTGACGATGTAGTTACGTCCTAAGGCGTAAAGCATGTTGAAGTAGTCCCACTGCTCCTGCTTGTTCAGGTTCTGCGGGTTGACGGGAGTCGGCGTGCTCTGCTGGTAGAGCTCCTGACCGAAGGAGTAGACCATGTCGTAGTAGTCGCTCGCCTGGTAGCGGTCTTCGGTGACGATGGTGTCACCGGCAGGGTAGTTGAAGACGACGATGTCGTTGAGCTTCACCTTTCCCAAGCCTTTCATGCGGCGGTAGTCCCAGTGTGGCCACTCGATGTAGCTCTTGGTGTTGATGATGGGCAGGGTGTGTTGTGTCAGCGGCATCGTCAGCGGCGTCTCGGGAATTCGGGGACCGTAGCTGACCTTAGAGACGAAGAGATAGTCGCCGGTGAGGAGGCTCTTCTCCAAGGACGACGAGGGGATGACGAAGTTCTGGAAGAGGAAGAGGTTGATGAAATAGACGGCAACGAGTGCGAAGACGAGGGCGTCGACCCAGCTCATGATGAAGCGCACCATGCTGTCGGAGTCTTTCCACCACTGCCACCGCACCTTCTTCGTGACATAGACGTCAAGGAGGAAGAGTGCGCCGAGAATGGTAAGAATCCAGCCGGAGATGGTCTGTGGCTGCACCCATATCAGAAAGAGGATATAGCAGAAGAAGGCAGCGCCGAACTTCAGCCACTGCTTCTTCATGTTGAGTTGTGCTTTTTCTTTGTCTATCATAATTGCTTGAAGCTTAGAACTTGAACAGATCCGATGTCGTCAGCAGGCCGGTATGGTCCTTGGTGTATTCGGCAGCGAGAACGGCGCCTAAGGCGAAGCCCTTGCGTGAGTGGGCGCTGTGGGTGATGGTGATCTCGTCGGCCTCGGAGTCGTAGTCGATGGTGTGTATACCGGGCACCTCGTCATGGCGGATGCTGTTGATGAGCAGTTCGTCAGCGGCGTGCTCTTCAGAGCCGTCGACATGTCCGTCGTCCCAGGTCGTGGTGCCCATCTTCCAGTCTTTCTTACGGTCGAGTCGTTCCACGATGTCCTCGGCAAGGGTGATGGCGGTGCCGGAGGGGGCGTCGAGCTTGTGGATATGGTGGGTCTCCGTCTCGCGGACGTCATACTGTGGGAAGTTGTTCATAATCTCGGCCAACTTCTTGTTCACAGCCTGGAAAATGGCAACACCCACCGAGAAGTTGCTGGCCCAGAAGAGCGTCTGCTTGCCGTCCTTGCAGAGGGCTTCAACTTCCGCCTTGTGGTCTTTCATCCACCCCGTAGAGCCGGAGACGACCTTCACATTATGCTTGAACGCCTTCAGGTAGTTGCCGTAGGCGGCGGTAGGGTTGGTGAACTCTATAGCCACATCGGCGGAGGCAAACTCCGCGCTGTCGAAAGCCTCAGGGTTGTTGACATCAATCTTGCACACAATCTCGTGGCCACGATCCAGCGCGATCTGCTCTATCATGTGGCCCATCTTGCCATAGCCTATTAATGCTATCTTCATATTTATGTTTTTTGATAAGTCGTTTCGTTGCTTGGCGTGCAGCTGTAGCTCCATACGGCCGCAACATCTGCAAAATTACTTATTTTGTGGCAAAGAGGGGATTGATAACAACTTAATTTATTAAAATTCTCTCATTTGCTCCCTCTAAACGCCTTTTTTATTGGTTTATCCGTCGTTTTTATTGTCTAATAGCGGAAATAAGCGTAACTTTGCCATTGTTAAAAGATTGTATTTATTTTATGAAAAGATTAACATTCCTCGGAAAGGCCATGTTCGTGGCATTCGTGGCGCTGACTTCCCTTTCATCTTGTATCAAGGAAGAGGCTCTGAATGCTGAGGCCGACATCACCGGTGTCTCTCTCGGAGAAAACTCCCCGCTGATTCGCTATCCGGTCATCAACAACAACGACATCATTCTTTATGCCAATACAGGCGACAGCATTTTGGCTCCAGAGTTCACGCTCACGGAAGGCGCTACGATAGAACCGGCTTCTGGCACCAAGCGCCAGTTCTTCACGGCTCACGACAGCTTCTTCCAAGATCCTCTCACTTATGAGGATGACACCGTTAAGGTCTTTAAGGCTATTCCCCAGACTTATACGGTGACCTCGCAGGACGGCAAGTGGAAGAAGACCTATACGGTCAACATCGTCAACAACGCTACACCTTCCGACTTCCATTTCGACAACGTTCATTATTACGTGAATGATGAGAAGAATTATTTCCAAATCTTCTATGAGACGGTAGCTGGACAGGTTATCGACTGGGGTAGTGGCAATGCCGGCTCCATGATTACGCTGGCGATGACAGGAGGAAACGCCAATGATGCCTCGGCATATCCTACCTGTCAGGCGGATGGCGGTGTGAGTGGCAAGTGTGCCAAGTTGACAACCATCTCTACCGGCTCTTTGGGGGCTATGTTTGGTGCACCGCTTGCAGCAGGTAATCTATTCTTAGGTTCTTTTGCTGTAGATATGTCTGACATGCCGGCTTCTACACACTTTGGTGTGCCCTTGCGCAATACGGCGCCGAAGTCCTTGAGCGGATACTATAAATACCAGCCGGGCAAGACATTCCTGAAGCTTAACGCTGATAAGAATGGTACTGTGGAGGTTCCTGGCCGCACTGATGACTTCGCCATCTACGCTGTTGTCTATGAGGTAACGAAAGATGAACCTTATCTGGACGGTCACACAATCTCTACATCCAAGAATATCGTGCTCCGTGCTGAAGTGAAGGACCATGTCGTGGGCAACGACTGGGTGCACTTCGAGGTGCCTTTCGAGCAGCAGAATGGTAAGACTATTGACCCGCAGAAGTTAGCCAATGGACTGTATAACATCGCTATCGTCATGTCGTCGAGTGCTGATGGTGCCACCTTTGAGGGCGCTATAGGCAGTACCCTCTACGTTGATGAGTTCCACCTCAATTATTAAACAACAATGAACAGCATGTCTATAAAGAATATCTTTGCAGCCACTTTATTATCAGTGGCTTTCGTAGCTCCGGCCTTGGCCCAGAACGCTGTCGGTGAGCGTGACAGCAACCTTCGTCTCATGACCTCTCAGGGTTGGGAGTGGCAGCTCAATGCTGGTATCAACATCGGTGGCGCCACACCTCTCGGTATGCCGCGCGAAGTGCGCAAGGTGACCAAATACAACCCGGGCTTCAACACCATGCTTCAGGGAAAGGTCATCAAATGGTGGGATGCTGACCGCAAGTGGGGCACTTCCTTAGCGATTGGCGTTGAGGACAAAGCCATGAAGATCAATGCCGATGTGAAGAACTATCACACGGAGATTATCCGTGATAACGAGCGGGTGGCTGGCTATTGGACTGGCTTTGTGCATGTTGACTACAGCAGTACTTTCCTCACCATGCCGCTCAATATGGAGTATCGTTTCAACGACCGCTGGCGTGCCCGTGGTGGTTTCTTCGCCTCCTATCGCCTCGACGGCAACTTCTCTGGCTATGTCAGCGACGGTTATCTTCGCAACAACACGCCGGTGGGAGAGAAGATTGAATATAAGGACGGCAACCGCGCAGCCTATGAGTTCGACGGCGACCTCCGCCGTTGGATGTGGGGCGCACAGATAGGCGGCTCCTGGCGCGCTTATCGCCACTTCTCGGTCAATGCCGACCTCTCCTACTCGTTCAACAATATCTTCCGCAAGGACTTCACGACGGTGAGAAATACGCTTCATCCACTATACCTGAACATTGGATTCGGCTACACCTTCTAACGCCCTGCCCTTAGCGGCAAGGAGATAAAAGATAAAAAAATCCCGGACTGCGCTTTGCAGTTCGGGATTTTTTCTTAATTTTGCCTTTAACTAACTCTCCTTGCCATGGAACAACTCTTGCATTATTGCTGGAAGCACAAGCTCTTTCCCGTTAATGGCTTGCTGACCACCGACGGTCAAGCCTTAGAGGTGCTGGATCCCGGACTCCACAACAGCAACGCCGGCCCCGATTTCTTCAACGCCAAAGTGAAGATCGACGGGCAGCTGTGGGTGGGCAATGTGGAGATTCACGACAAGGCCAGCGACTGGTTTCTCCATGGTCACGAAAAGGACACACATTACAACAACGTCATCCTCCATGTCGTGGGACTCGCTGATACCCAAGCTGAGACGGCTGACGGCTGTCGTCCGCCGCAGGTGGAGCTGACGGTCCCGGAGCAGGTGCGCCGCAACTACGACGAACTGATCAAGACCGACAGCTATCCGCCCTGCTACCGCATCATCTCCTCGCTCTCCCGCCTCACCAAACATTCGTGGATGAGTGCCTTGGAGACGGAGCGTCTGGAGCGGAAGACGGAGGACATCAAGCGGCGGGCCGCTCGCTGCAATGGTTCCTGGGAGGCTGCCTTCTTCGTCACCATGGCGCGTAACTACGGCTTTGGCATCAACGCTGAGGCCATGGAGCAGTGGGCGCTCAGCATTCCACTCAACGATGTCGGCCACCACCGCGACGACATCTTCCAGATAGAGGCTTTCTTCATGGGTCAGGCAGGACTCCTCAACCCGCTGTCTATTCCAGAGAGACATCGTCAGGTGGCTGTCACCGACGAGTATTTCTTCCGACTGAACAACGAATACCGCTATTTGGCACATAAGTTCTCCCTCCAGCCCATCGACTTCCATAGCTGGCGCTTCCTCCGACTGCGCCCGCAGAACTTCCCGCATATCCGCATCTCTCAGCTTGCCAACCTCTATTTCCAACGACGGCTGAGCCTCTCGCAACTCATTGAGTGTGAGGATATCAAGAGCGTGAAGGATCTCTTGGCTACCTCGGTGACTCCTTACTGGCGGACGCACTACGCGTTTGGATGTGAGAGCAAACCCAACGAGAAGCACCTCTCCGCGGCTTCTCTCAACCTCCTGCTTATCAACACTGTTGTGCCTATGCTCTTCGCCTTCGGGCGACATAAGCTCGACGACACGCTCTGCGACAGAGCCTTCGACTTCTTGGAGCAGCTCAAGGCTGAGGATAACCATATCACAAGGACATGGAAGGACATCGGACTCGACGTGGAGAATGCCGGAGATAGCCAGGCGCTCATACAGCTGAAGAATGAATACTGCGACCGACGCGACTGCCTCAGGTGCAGGTTCGGATACGAATACTTACGTAATGTGTAATGGATAATGTGTAATGGATAATGTATAATGGATAATGTATAATGGATAATGTGTAATGTATAAATAATAGATAAATAGAAAACTGAATATTCATGAAGAAATATCTTTTCCAAACGCGCATGGAAGTGCGTGATTATGAGTGTGACATCGAGGGTATCGTCAACAATGCCAACTACCTGCATTATACCGAGCACACGCGCCACCGCTTCTTACGGAGCCTTGACGTGAGCTTCTCCGACCTCCACGACAAGGGTGTAGATGCCGTTGTGGCGCGCATGACACTGAAGTTCAAGGTGCCCCTGCGGTGTGATGACGAGATGGTGTCGTGCATGAACCTTCGCAAAGAGGGTATGCGCTATGTCTTCGAGCATGACATTTACCGGGCTTCCGATATGAAGCTCTCGTTCCATGCCGATGTGGATCTCGTCACGCTCATCAATGGAAAGTTGGGTATCAGTGAGGACTATGACAATGCCTTCCTGCCTGTTATCAAGAAGTCTGAAGAAGATGTCTGACGCTACCGAGCTCATCAACACCGCCATCCTCACGCGCTTGAGCTATTACCATCTCAACGTCATGGTGGATCTCTATCGCCATCTCGGCTCGGCTACGGCCATCATAGAGCGCCGGAAGGAGATAGGCAGGCTGTTTCCGGGTCTTCCCCAGCGCATTGTGGAAGACCTCAACAGCATTGACGTCATGCGGGGTAGGGTAGAGGAGGAGCTGGCCTATGACGACAGCCATGGCATCACGCCGCTCTGTCTCAACGATGAGGCCTATCCCTACCGTCTCAAAGAGGCTGTCGACGCGCCGCTGATGCTTTTCTACAAGGGCTCTGCCGACCTCAACCAGCGGCATGTCATCAACATCGTGGGCACGCGCCATTGCACGCGCTATGGCGAGGACCTGATACGCCACTTCGTTGCTGACCTGCGTGCGCTCTGCCCCGACGTTCTTATCGTCAGCGGACTGGCCTATGGCGTCGACGTCCATGCTCATCGGGCAGCTCTCGACAATGGCTTCGACACCGTTGCCGTTCTCGCCCACGGTCTCGATACCATCTATCCGCCTGCTCACCGCGACATCGCCAACACAATGATAGGCCACGGCGGGCTCCTCACCGAGTATATGACCCACTCCAACCCTGACAGACTCAACTTCGTGCGCCGCAACCGTATCACGGCGGGCATCTGCGATGCTACCATCCTCGTGGAGAGTGCTGCGAAGGGAGGCGGACTCATCACCACACGCATCGCCAAGGAGTATAACCGCGATGTCTTCGCCTTCCCCGGACCCGTTGGCGCTCCCTATAGTGCAGGCTGCAACAACCTCATCCGCGACTGTGGCGCCGGACTGATCACCTCAGCCCAGGACTTTGTGCAGGCCATGGGTTGGGACACTGACAGAACCTTGGAGGCTGCTAAGTCGCAAGGCATTGAGCGACAGCTCTTTCCTGACCTCTCGCCGGAAGAACAGCGCGTCGTCGAGGTGCTTAAACAGACCAATGACCTGCGCCAGGACATCATAGCCGTCAAGACAGCGATGCCTGTCGGAAAGGTAGTGGCTGTGCTCTTTCAGTTGGAGATGAAAGGGGTCGTCAAGGCCTATGCCGGTGGCACCTATCACCTTTTATAGTATTTTAGGATAGCGCTATCATTTGCTGTTGCGAAAGATAGCGCTATTGTTGGCTTTTGGCAAAGATTATCGTAACTTTGCACTCCAACATAGATAATGATTGCGGCTGGACGCTCTTGCCAGCCTTGTATGAAGGAAAGAAGATTATGAAAATAGGCACAATAGATTTTGGTAGCAGGCCATTGTTCCTTGCACCCATGGAAGACGTCACCGATATTGGTTTCCGTAAGCTCTGCAAGCGTTATGGCGCTGCGATGGTGTATACTGAGTTTGTCTCTGCTGACGCCATCATCCGTGATATTCCCAGCACATTGAAGAAGATGGTCGTCAACGACGACGAGCGCCCTGTGGGCATACAGATTTACGGCAAGGACGTGGACTCCATGGTGGAGGCTGCCAAGATAGTAGAAACTTTCCACCCTGACATCATCGACCTCAACTTCGGCTGCCCCGTAAAAAAGGTGGCGGGCAAGGGTGCCGGCGCGGGCCTGCTGCGCGATATCCCGCTGATGTTGGAGATCACGCGCGCTGTCGTCAATGCCGTTCATACCCCGGTCACGGCGAAGACACGTTTGGGCTGGGACAAGGAGCACTACATCATCACCGACCTGGCAGAGCAGTTGCAGGACTGTGGTATCCAGGCACTTACCATCCACGGCCGAACGCGGTCGCAGATGTATACCGGCGATGCTGACTGGACGCTCATCGGTGAGGTGAAGAAGAACCCGCGCATCCATATCCCTATCATCGGCAATGGCGACATCACGACGCCGGAGCGTGCCGAGGAGGTCTTTGACAAGTATGGCGTCGACGCCGTGATGATAGGCCGGGCCACCTTTGGCCGTCCCTGGTTCTTCAAGGAGTGTCGCGACTACATGAACGCTTGCGCGGCTGCCAATGGTAAAGAGGGTGCAGATAAGGTACCTACTGCACCCTTGACGATTGACGATAAGATAGACATCCTCGAAGAGCAGTTGCGCATCAATGTGGAGCGTATTGATGAATACCGGGGCATTCTGCACACCCGCCGACACCTTGCCGCCTCACCGATTTTCAAGAATATTCCTAACTTCAGACAGACCAGAATCGCTCTTTTGAGGGCAGAAAAGGTAAAAGATGTGTTACAAATCCTTGAAGATTGTAGGTTGATACTCAAACGCTTGTGAGCTTACTGCGACAAAACGATGAATTGTTTTAATATATATTAACATATAAATTTCTCCCTATGAATTGTCATGCGCATCTATCCCTCCGGAAGATGCGCGGCATATGCCACAGACTTCCTTGGCATATGCCACAGATGTCGTTGGCATATGCCGCGGATATCGTTGGCATATGCCGCGGATATCGTTGGCAATTGCCGCGCACTTCGCTGGCATATGCCGCGCATGAATTCTAAGGATAGGCGGAACTGCCAACAGCATCTTCTAATATAATCTAACTATCTGTATACCAGCGTCGTCAGTTTGTCGGGACTGAAGATGTCATCGGCGACGGCTTGTATCTGCTCGACGGTGATGGCATCGATACGTCGGTAGAGGGTTTCGATGTCGCGCTCCCATCCTAAGTGTAGGAAGGAGCGTCCGAAGTCGAGGGCAAAGTTCTCGCGGTTGTCACAGGAAATGGTAATCTGGCCTTTCAGCTGCTTTTTAGCGGCGCGCAGCCGATATGCTGTGATTGGGGTTTTGCGGAAGCGGTCGAGCTCGCGGTGGACAAGGCGCAGACATTGGTTGACATCGTGTGCATCGCAGCCGAGGTAGGTACACCAAAGTCCTGTGTCACTGTAACTTACCATAGAGCTCTCCACTGTGTAGACGAGACCTCGGTGCTCCCGAAGTACGATGTTCAGACGCGAGTTCATGCCGGGGCCTCCGACCATGTTGTTGAGCAGGTAGAGTGTCATGCGGCGGTCATCATTGATGGGGTAAGCGTAGCTGCCGATCATTACGTGCGCCTGATGGGTGCCTTTGTCCCGGAAGATAAGGCGGTTTGCTGGTCCATGTGGTTCGATGACAGGGACTTCGTTGATTGTTGTCTGAATTTTTCCTATTGCTCCGTGCTTCCTTTCTTCTATATTCTGCTCCTTTTCTCTACCCTTTTTTGCGGTATTGGCAAAGGCTTTATGTAGCAGTTTGAGTATGGCTGCACCCTTTTTGTTTGATGGAGCGCCACCACCATAGATGAAGAAGATGGCATTGTCTGGGCGATAGTATTTCCCGGTGAAGCGCTGGGCGTCGGCTGTTGTAAAGGAGCGGACGCGTTCGGTGGTGCCGAGGATGTTATGGCCTAACGGCGTGTTTTGGAAGAGGAGGTTTTCGAAATCGTCATAGATGAGGTCGGCGGGAGAGTCGTTGTAGCTCTCTATCTCGTCACAGATGACCTCCACCTCTTTGTCTATCTCTTTTTGCGGATAGGTGGAGTGGAAGACGATGTCGGTGAGGAGGTCGATGGCGCGCTTGACCTCTTCCGTGGGCACAGCGGCATAGAAGACGGTATCCTCTTTGTTGGTATAGGCGTTGATGTCGCCCCCTACGCTCTCTAAGCAGTTGAGGATGTTCCAGGCGCTTCGTTTCTCAGTACCTTTGAAGGTGACATGTTCGCAGAAATGAGCGAGACCTTCCTCGCCCGGCAGTTCGTTGCGAGTGCCGGCATTGATCTGGTAGCCGCAGAAGGTCACGGGAGATGAACTGGGCAGCTGGATGACGCGAAGACCATTGGGAAGGGTCGCCGTATAGTATTTTATCGATTCCATATTGCAAAGTTACTCAAAAATCTTGCGATGTTTCCCCTTCCTTGCTGATAGTTCCGTAAAAAGTTATATCTTTGCACACGGAATCTTTATATTTCTGACATCATGCGTAAAGTTATAGGAATCGGTGAGACCGTTCTCGATATAATCTTTAAGAATCAGCAGCCTATCGGGGCTTATCCCGGTGGCTCTACGTTCAATGCTATCATCTCGCTGGCCCGTGCCGGCGTGACAACGACATTCATCAGTGAGGCAGGCCGTGATAGGGTAGGGCAGAACATCATCAAGTTTTTGAAAGATAATGGCGTCGATGCTAATAATGTCAACGTCTTTCCCGACTCGAAGTCGCCTATCTCTCTGGCTTTCCTCGACGAGAACAACGACGCTGAATACATCTTTTATAAAGACCATCCCCATGACCAGCTCGACTTTGTTTATCCTGACATCCATCCTGACGACATCGTCGTCTTTGGCTCTTTCTACGCCGTCAACCCTGTCATCCGTCCGCAGATTGTAGGGCTCCTCGACTATGCCCGTGCCCATGGAGCTATCATCTATTATGATGTCAACTTCCGCCCGTCGCACAAGGATGAGGTGATGCGAATCACGCCCAACTATCTTGAGAACCTGGAGTATGCCGATATTGTCCGCGGCTCCCGTGAGGACTTCCAGGTCATCTACAAACTCGACGATCCCGACAAAGTCTATTCCAATGAGGTGAGCTTCTATTGCACGAAGTTCATCTATACCAATGGTGCCAGCCCTGTCCACCTCTATGCTGACGGTGGTTTCCGCAAGAGCTATCCCGTTATCAACACCGAGACGGTGAGCACCATCGGTGCCGGTGACAACTTCAATGCTGGGTTCATCTATGGACTGATGAAATATGGTATCACGCGTGAAGAGATACAGAATGGTCTTACGGAAGAGCAGTGGGACCATGTCATCGCCTGCGGCCAGCAGTTCTCCGCCGAGGCCTGCAAGAGTCTCTACAACTACATACCGAAGGGTTATAAGCCAGAAGCCTGAAACCCTCAGAAGATTTCGTTTGATTAAACACAAAAAACGCTTGGCATGCTTGCTAAGCGTTTTTTGTAGCTGTTTTGCGAGAGTCTTATTGACTTTTCATCGCTGTTTGTCCAAAATGTTGTAGTATTTGTCCGATTTGTTAAGGCTTTCATTCTGCATTCTGCCTAACTTTGCAACCACAATCAAGCAGATTGCTTCATCAGAATTAAAAACTAAGACAATTTGGAAAAAACTACATATTTAACTTACATGACAAACAAATTATCCAATCTTGTCAGCCCCCGGCTCTTGATGATGGGGATGACGATGGCGGCTTTACTTACGCCACTCCAAATCTTCTCTCAAAACCTGAAGACTGTAAAGGGAACCGTGCTCGATGAAAATGGTGAGCCTCTTGTGGGTGCCACTGTCAAGGTGCCAGGCACACAGAATGGTGCTGTCACCGACCTTGACGGACACTTCTCTGTCAGTGTGCCTGCTAATGTAGGACAGGTCAAAGTATCTTATCTTGGCTATAAAGAATACTCAGCCAAGGTAGGTGCCGGCAATCTCTCTGTGCATCTTACTCCTGACAACAAAAGTATCAGTGAAGTCGTTGTGGTGGGCTATGGCACACAGAAAAAGGCCAATCTCACGGGTTCTGTAGCTTCTGTATCCAGTAAGGAAATCAGTTCTATTCCTGTAGCCAATACGGCCGCCCTTCTTCAGGGCCGTTTGCCAGGTGTGACGCTCACGAGTAATGGTGGCCAGGCTGGTGCTGACTCTCCAGAGATAAGAATCCGTGGTGTGGGAACCTTTGGCAATAACAATCCTATGCTGCTTATTGACGGTGTGGAAGCTCCTATCGGACAGTTGGCAGAGCTGGCCCCTGGCGACATTGACAATATCTCCGTTCTTAAGGATGCTGCATCGGCTGCTATCTATGGTGTGCGTGCTGCTAATGGCGTCATCCTCGTTACCACCAAGCGTGGAGGCAATACAGCTCCAAGCATCAGCTATAATGGTAGCTATTCCATACAGTCGGCAACTGTCAAACCTAAATATGTCAATTCGTATGAATGGGCAAAGATGTATAATGAGTCGAACAATACACAGACCTACACCCAGGAGATGCTCGACAAGCTGCGCGATGGCTCTGATCCAGACCATTTCGCCAATACTGATTGGTGGGATGCCCTGTTCCGCACGGCACCTATGACGCAGCACAGTCTGTCGGTAAGTGGAGGTAGCAACAAGGCGCATTATATGATGTCGGTGGGCTATCTGAAGCAGGAAGGCATCATGGAACATACAGGCTATGAGCGTTTCAACTTCCGCTCCAATACAGACGCTGAACTTGGAAGAGTCAAGATAGGGCTGAATCTCTCTGGATCTAAGGAGAATATTACAGCCAATGGTGGTATGGGTGGCGACAACGGACTGATGCGCTCGCTCACCTGGTTCACCCGTCCTACCGTCCCCGTGATGTATTCCAATGGCTACTATGGCAATCAGGACGGTTCTGATATCAGTTTCTCAAAGTTTAAGAATCCTATCGAGATGATGTCGCAGGTGCATAACAAGCAGACGGGCTGGCGCTTCGATGGACAGGTCTATGGTGAAGTAAATATCGTAAAGGGCTTGAAGTTCCGGAGCAGCCTGGCTTATAAACTGTATGTCTATGATGCCTCATGGTATAACAAGCGGTCGCGCAAATATAATGCCGAGGGTGACCTTATCTATAAGAGTGACGACAACTCGCTCACTGCCAACCATAAAGTAGACTACGGCTATGTCAATGAGAATATCCTGACCTATGACCAACGGTTTGGTCTCCATCATGTCAATGCGCTACTCGGTCACTCCATCCAGGAGAACCACGATGGCTCCCTCAATGGTAGCAAGCAAGGCTTTGCTACGGACAATCTGTACCAATTGGATGCCGGCACACGCAATCCTCAAGCTTGGGGCAATGCAACAGAATATTCGTTGCAGTCGTTCTTCGGACGTGTGGGTTACAACTATGATGACCGTTACTTAGCTGAGTTCAATATCCGTCATGATGGTTCCTCACGCATGCCTAAGTCACACCGTTATGCCACATTTCCTTCTGTATCAGGCGGATGGATTGTCACCAACGAGAAGTTCTTCCCTCAGAATAAGGTGATGAACTATCTCAAATTGCGAGCTTCATGGGGTAAGTTGGGCAATCAGGAGATAGGCGACTACGCTTACGAGGCTACAATGGCAGCTAACTACAATTACCATTTTGGCAATACCGCTTCTATCGGTATGGCTGAGAATATGGTAGCCAACAGTGACATAAAGTGGGAAACCACTACAATGACTGATATTGGTTTGGATGCATCTTTCTGGGGCAGCCGCATCTCTCTGACGTTTGACTACTACAACAAGATGACCTCCGATATCCTTATGCAACTTACTATGCCTACCACTTTCCTAGGCTCGCTTGCAGCGCCTACACAGAATGCTGGCAAGGTGAGAAACAGAGGTATAGAGCTTTCAGCCAACTATCAGGACCATGCGGGCGACTTCACATGGCAAGTGGGTGGAAGTTTGTCTACTGTGCAAAACAGAATCATTGACAACCATGGTATTGACAATATCTCCGGCAACACCATCAACCGTGAGGGCAATCCTATTGGGTCATATTATGGACTGCGTGCAATAGGCATCTATCGTACAGAGGAAGACTTGAAGCGCACTAACTCCAAAGGTGAGATTATCAAGCCCAATGGTCTGGACCCACAGCTGGGTGACATCATGTATGAGGACGTTAATGATGACGGTAAGATTGATGACAACGATCGCGTGATTATCGGCAACCCCTTCCCTAAGCTCACCTATTCCATCAATGCCGCACTCTCTTGGCGTCATCTCGACTTTTCTATGCTCTGGCAGGGCGTGAGTGGTGTGGACCGTTTCAACTGGGAACAGGCTACTATCACCAATGGCGGCAACATGACTACCCGCTGGCTTGATCGTTGGAGTGCCGACAATCCCAATGGCAGCATGCCGCGTTTGGGCAACAACTTCAATGAGCGCTATTCCTCTTTCTGGCTTGACGACGCCAGCTATCTGCGCCTGAAGAACCTTGAGTTGGGCTACACCTTCGATTTGCCGTTACTCCGTCAGGTCGGCATCCGCCAGGCGCGTGTCTATTTCCAGGCTACCAACCTGCTCACTATCACTTCTCTCGAAAACAAAGACCCGGAGAAGGCAAGCAGTGATATGCGCGGCGACATGCACCCCAATACCAAGTCCATTTCCTTTGGTGTGAACGTTAACTTCTAAATTTTACAGACTATCATGAAACGCTATAAAATCTTCATCCTTGCAACGCTCCTCACAGGAGCCATGCTCAACACAGGCTGCTCTGATGATTTCCTGCAGAAATCCTCACTCTCCGCATCTTCGTCGGGCAACTTCTGGCAGACCGCTGACGATGCCCATGAGGGGCTCACTGCCGTCTATGATGCCCTCCAGAACCCTTTCCTATACAATGACGCCACCAACCAGAGCAAATGGGATGGTTGTGGACCGCTTAACATGGATTGTATGACCGATAATGGTGGTCGCTTCAACTGGTCGGGCTGGATGAATGGTTGGGATATTGCCAATGGTATACACTCCAGTTCTTCACGCTTGGTGGAACAGTGGTGGATAGCCAACTATGAAGCTATCAAGCGTTGCAATACGCTCATCGCCAACGTGGGACGCACCGACCTTGACAGGGCTTCAAAAGAACAGTATTCCGCTGAGGCTAAGGTGATCAGGGCACTGATGTATCTCAACCTTACCATGACCTATCATGATGTGCCTTTTATTACAGCTCCACAGGGCATGAAAGAAGCCAATACCCCGAAGACAGACAGGGCCACTATTGTCAAGGCAATAATGGAAGACTTGAAGTCTGCGGCTTCCATTCTGCCCGTAGACGCACCAGAAACAAACCGCATTACTAAGGGTGCGGCACTGAGTATTCTTGGTCGTACAGCGCTATATAATAATATGTGGGACGAGGCCATTGATGCCTATCACAAGGTGATAGCCCTTAGAAAATACCATCTCTTCAGTGATTACACTCAGCTTTTCACTGAGGCCAATGAGAATTGTTCGGAGATTATCATGTCAGTCAGTTATAAAGGTCCCGGTAAGAATGAGGGAAGTGGCATTGGCGGTCACTGGGGTGCACCCTTGGAGGCTATGAACGGAACGATAGACTTGGCAGACGCATTCTATATGACAGACGGCAAGCCCTGTCAGGATAAGCGGGTCATCGACTTCTATCCCGATGGCTCACCCAACTACTGGGACAATGTGAACACCAAACGCTATGAGAACCGTGATCCCCGACTGAAAGCTACGCTCTTTGTACCTGGAATGTCGTGGAATGGAAATTCTAATCTTTATGGCGGCTCAGCCCAGTCTTATTCCACTATCTATGTGATGAAGTACTTCAATCCTGCACTCTCCAGTGCTGATTCCTGGGACTCAGGTCAGGACTTCTACATCGTCCGCTATGCCGAGGTTCTGCTTTCTTTGGCAGAGGCTGAAATAGAGAAGGGTACCAATCTTGATGAGGCTGTACGCCTGATAGACGAGGTGCGTGCACGTGCCCACATGCCCAGTGTAGAAAGTGTGGAAGGTACGGGCTTGTCACAGGAACAACTTCGGGAA
>UQRP01000011.1 GCA_900543585.1 uncultured Prevotella sp. | reverse complement strand
GCCGACGCGCGGCCGCCGGCCAAGATCTGGCTACTTTGTGCTCTTGCCGTGGCCCAGGAAGGCGGCAATCACGGAGAAGAGCCAGGTCACCAGCGAGATGACGATAACCGCAACGGCCTGGGTGGCCGCCTCGTGCGCCTCGACGTTGCCCAGCTCGAGGTTCGAGCCAAAGACCTGCGCCAGGGACTCGACGCGGGCGGAGATGAACATCACACCGGCAACCGCAAGGCAGCAGGGCACGGCAACGCGCAGCACGTCAGAGACAATGGCCAGGGCATAGCCCTCCTTGCCACGGCCAAGGGCAAGGACGATGACCTCCGCCGCAATGGCAACAACGAGCAGGGCGGCGATGACCGAGTTGAGGTCGACGTAGTACGCGCGGGTCGCGTTCATCACATAGAGCACGAACGTCACGATGCTCAGCAGGCAAACAATGGCGTTGAAGACGCCGGCTGCACCCATGGACTTCTTGGCAGATTCCATTACTTCTCCTCCTTGGCTTCCGTGGCGTCATGCGCACCCTTGACGGCATCGCGGACGTAGAGCGCACCAAACACTGCGGCAAGTCCGTAGCCGGCCACCGTGGCGCCGTTGAGCGCCATCTCCCACCAGGGCGTCACTCGCACGGTCTTGATGTTCTGCGCAGCGCTCTGGGCAAATGCGTAGAGCTGGTACTTCATGTTCTGGCGGGCATACTCGACGAGCGTCGCGTCGCTGGCGATGGGGTCGGGGGTCATGTACGGCCAGCTCTCCTGGACATCGGTGAGGGTCTCGTCGGTCGAGAAGTCAGCCATCATCGTGACGCCGCCGTAGATGCACGTCTCGGGGCGGAAGTAGCCGGGATTGTTCACCATGTCGGTCGACATGAGGCCCTTGAATCCCCACTCGCCTCGCAGGATGTTGCGGAGAAGCCCCCAGGAGCCGTTGACGGGGGTTGCGCCGACCCTGCCGAAGGCGGTCATGATGCCGAGGGCGCCAGAGTCTTCGAAGGAGGCGCGGAACGCGCGGAGCTCGCCCTCGCGGGCCTTCTGCTCGGTCATGTACGGGGCAACGCCGGCGCGCTTGGTCTCCTGGTCGTTGAAGGCGAAGTGCTTGGGGCCGATGATGATGCCGTACTCGAGCGCGCCCTCGACCGTACGCGCGGACATGAGGCTCGAGAGCACCGGATCCTCGGAGTAGTACTCGAAGTTACGGCCGTTGTAGGGGCAGCGGTGCAGGTTCGCCGCAGCGCCCCACAGGAGGTAGTTGCCGCTCCAGAGGCCGTCGTTGCCGAGAAGCTCGCCCCAGCTCTTGGCGATGTCCTCGCTGAAGGTGCTAGCGATGGTCGTCTCGTTAGCCATGGTGTTGAGCACGTAGTTGGCGTTGGCGTCGTCGGTGTGCAGGCCGCGGCCGGCGAGCGTGGTGCCAAAGCCATTGGGGCCGTCGTTCTGGTAGACCACGGGGTTCTCGATCTCGGGGATGACGTCCGACTGGCTGCCGCCCTTGATAATCTTCGCGAAGAGCGTGTCCACGGGGATCTCGTCGACGAGCTTGTCCCACTGGGCATCGTCGATGTTGTCATCGCCCGCAAGGCTGGAGAGCGTGAGGCCAGCGGGTGCGCCGTTGACGTCTGTGACCTCGCCGTTCTTCGTGATCTGGTACTCCTCACAGCAGAGGTTCCTGACCCATTCCTCCTGCCTGTCTCCGCCAATGGTGAGGTCGTCGTAGGTGCGCGGGAAGGTGCCGTTCCAGTCGCTCCTCGAGAGAGGCGTTGCGTAGCCGGGCTGGTAGTAGTTCACGTCGGCATCTGCGAGCTGGTTCTCAATCTCGGTGCCGTTCTTGGACTTGGCGAGCGTCGACTCGTCAACCGTGCCCTCGGAGCCGATGGGCTTGATGCTCACCAGGGAGGCGTCTCCCGCAGCCCCGTTACCCTGCGCCGCCAGGACGTTGTTCACGGCGTCGTGGGCATCCTCGGCAAGCACGAAGCAGTAGTCGCCGCCATCGAGGATCCAGCCGCCCTTGCCGCCCTTGGCGGAGGAGTCCCAGCTTGCCATGTCGTAGAGGTCGGCGGTGATGGTGAGCTGCTGGTCGTCGCCAGGCTTGAGCTCGTCGGTCTTGGCAACGCCAATCAGCTGGATGGCGGACTTCTCGACGCCAGCCTTCTTGTCGTAGTCGGTATAGGGGACAGAGACGTAGAGCTGGGCCACGTGCTTGCCAGCAACGGAGCCGGTGTTGGTGACGGTGACCTTGGCGGTGACGGTCTTCTCGTCCGCGTTTACCTGGACGTCGTCGAGCGTCTGCTGGAAGGTGGTGTAGGAGAGGCCGTAGCCAAACGGGTAGACGACCTCGTCGTCGTAGTTCCACGACGACGCGCCGGCCGCTCCGGTTGCGTTGCCGGAACCCGTGACGGAGTCGTAGTAGCGGGTCTCGTAGTACTTGTAGCCCGTGTAGATGCCCTCCGCCTCAACGACGTAGTAGGCCGAGGCGGTGCTGTTCTCGCCGCCGAGGAAACCGCCCGCGATATCGGTGCCCATGGCACCCATGAGGGAGTCTGGCCAGGTGACCATGCTCGTATCGGCGACCTTGATCGAGCCAAAGTTCTGGGAGCTGGGCGCCATGGCGGTGTCCACCGCATACGTGTCCGCCAGGCAGCCAGAGGGGCTCACGGTGCCGTTGAGGATATCCGCGATTCCCAGCGTACCGTAGGCGCCCGGGAAGCCGATGTTCAGGATCGCCGCGATCTTGGGGTCATCCTTGAGGTCGCCAAGCTCCATGGTCGAGCCGCTGTTGACCATCACGATGACTTTGTCGAAGTTCTCCTCGGCAAGCTGGATGAGCGCACGTTCGTTGGTGCATATGCCAAGCGGGTTCTTTGTCCCGTATGTCTCGGCGTCGATGCCGGCAGCGCCGGGGTAGTAGTCGCTGCCCTCGGAGCCGGGACGAGAGATCACCACGATTGCCGCGTCACCGTACTCGGCGAAGCTGCTGGCAAAGTCCTCGCTCGCGCCGCCCTCGGTCACATAGGTGTCAAAGGAGGGCTCGTTGGGCACGTACGGGGTCGCGAACCCGGCAGGACGATACTTGTAGGCAACCGACTGCATCCAGGGCGTGGGGTTTACCGCCGAGGTGTCCTCAACGGCGCCCAGGGTCTCGTAGATGCTGGTCATGGTTGGGTTGATATCGAAGCCGCCCTGCTCAAGCGCCGAGACAAGGTCGACGGCGTCCTCCGTGGTGATCGAAGAGCCCATCTTGCCACCCAGGAAGGGATACATCGAGCCCATGCCCAGGAGCGTGACCTTTGCCCCCTTGGCAAGCGGAAGGGCCTGACCCTCGTTCTTCATGAGGACGGTGCCCTCCTGGCCAACGCGACGGCCAAGGTCCTCGTGGGCCTTCACGAGGTCGTCCGTCGAAGCGATGCTCGGCGTGAACTTGTCGTCTGCGGTCTGCTCTTTGGTGGCACGCTGCCTCAGGTTACGGCCTTGGGCCTGCTGTGGCTGTTTCTGCTCATCTGCATCAGCACGGTGGGTTTCACACTCTACAACAAACTGCTCACCTGCAACCCCATTGGCAAGGTGGCCATCTACAACTCGCTGATTCCCGTCGTCGGTGCTGTCAGCTCCTGCCTCTGCCTGCACGAGGTGTTCTATTGGAAATACGTCCTTGCCGGTGCACTGGCCACAATAGGCATTTACATCATCAACAAAGGAAAATAGTGACGCAATGATTCTTTTTCGAGAGGAGTTGGCTTCTATCTTATCGTATTTGAGTTAAAGCATGAAAACAATGGCTTTGATGAACTTCTCCATTTCGCCTATTTCTCTACTCTATAAGGATAAAACTGGTGACCAGCCAGCGGGTATTCCGCAGATATTCCCTTTCATATCGGCAAAGGATATCTATTATTGCCAAAATATGCGTACCTTTGCAGACAATAAGGATGGAGAAACATAACGACAATGTTCAGTAGCAAACGCAGCGAGATATTACTTGCCAAGATACGTGGTGGTCAGGAGATGACGGGGCGGGAGAAAGTCAACCTCATTGTGGAGTTGAGTATTCCTTCTATCCTTGCACAGATTACCAGCGTGTTGATGTTCTATATCGATGCCTCTATGGTGGGCTCCCTCGGTACCGAGGCCAGTGCCGCCATTGGTCTTGTGGAGCCCGCGTCGTGGCTCTTTGGTTCGATGACGGCGGCTGCATCGATGGGTTTTGCCGTTCAGGTGGCTCATTTCATTGGTGCCAACGACTTTGTGCAGGCACGCCGCGTGATGAAACACAGCTTCCTTTGCTGCACGCTCTTCTCTCTCGTCCTCATGGCCGTGGCAGCCGCCATCTCCGGGCAACTGCCAAGGTGGCTTGGTGGCGGCGCCGACATCTGGGCTGATGCCTCCGCCTACTTCCTTATCTTCTCCTTGGCTGCACCTTTCTTCATGCTGGAGAACCTCTCCTCAGCCATGCTGAAGTCGAGTGGCGACATGCGGCGGCCCAGCGCTATGGCTGTGCTGGCCTGCGTCCTCGACGTCATCTTCAACTTCTTCTTTATCTTCCCAACGCGCTCCATCACCATCTTTGGCTTATCCATCACCATGCCGGGTTTCGGCTTGGGAGTGGAGGGGGCCGCTATCGGCACGGCCTTAGCTTACATCGTCACTGCTGTCTTGCTGTGCTACTACACTGTCTGCCGCAACGAGATACTGGCTTGGCGCAAGGACCACACCCCCTTTGTCTGGAATCCTGGCTATGTGCGCGAGGCCTGGAATATCGGTGCCCCTATGGCCCTGCAATATGTGCTGATGAACGGCGCGCAGATTGTCTCCACGATGATAGTGGCACCTCTTGGTAATGTCTCCATTGCTGCCAACTCCTTTGCCATCACTGCCGAGAGTCTGTGCTATATGCCGGGCTATGGCATCGGTGACGCAGCCTCCACCCTTGTGGGCCAGACTTACGGTGCGGGGCGCCGCGACCTCTGCCGCAGCTTTGCCTGGCTCACTATCGGTTTGGGTATGGGCGTTATGGCTGTCATGGGCGCTGTGATGTATGCCTTCGCCCCGGAGATGATAGGCTTCCTCAGGCCCGTCCCCGCCATACGCTCCTTGGGCAGCGAGGTGCTGCGCATCGAGGCCTTTGCAGAGCCTTTCTTCGCTGCATCCATCGTAGCCTTCAGAGTATGTATCGGTGCGGGCGACACCTTCAAGCCAGCAGTGATGAATCTTGCGTCCATGTGGTGCGTACGCCTCACGTTGGCCTACGCCTTGGCACAGCACTACGGCCTGCGCGGTGTGTGGATAGCCATGGCTACGGAGCTCACCTTCCGAGGGTGTATCTTCTTGATAAGGATAGCGAGGGGCAGCTGGATGAAAGGATTGAAATAGAAATATTATTTTTTAATTGTCATAACAATGAGAAAGAAAGTTCTTGTGTTGAGTCTCGCCATGGTCGCTCTGAGCGGAATGGCACAGACCAACCTCTCTTCGGGCATTGACCTGAAGAACCTCGACACGTCGGTCAAGGCCGGTGACGACTTCTATCACTATGCTGCCGGTGGCTGGCTGAAGAGCCATCCCCTCGACGCTGAGCACACCGACAACGGTGCCTTCACCGATCTCTATGAGCTCAACCAGAAGCGTATCCAGGGCATCATCCTGCAATATGCCTCCAAGCCGCAGAAGCAGGGCACCCTGGAGCAGAAGATAGGCTCCCTCTATAACCTGATGATGGACTCCGTGCGTCTGAACCGTGAGGGATGGGCTCCGCTGAAGCCTACCTTAGACAAGATTGCAGCCATCAAGGACAAGCGCGAATACCAGCTCGTCACCGCACAACTTGACCGCAATGGTGAGGGTACGATGATGTTCGGTATTGGTGCCGACGCCGACCAGAAGGATGCAGAATGGAATATTGTGAGCATTGGCCAGGGCGGTCTCGGTTTGGGAACTCGTGACTACTATCTCTCTGACGACGCCCAGAACAAGCGTGTCTTAGAGGCTTACAAAATCTACCTGAAGAAGCTCTTCACTATGACTGGTGCCGATGAGGCTACGGCAGAGAAGAAGATGCAGGCTGTCATCAACATCGAGACGGAGATTGCCAAGGCCAGCTACGACCAGGTCAAACTTCGCGACATCGATGCCAACTACCATAAGATGAGCTACAACGAGCTGGTGACCACTTTCCCAGGCATCGACTGGGGCAACATCTTCCTGGCCAGCGGTTTCCCCGCTTTCCAGTATGTCGACGTCGGTCAGCCCGAGCCTATCCATGAGGTAGAGAAGATTCTTGCCAACACCTCCCTCGACGACCTGAAGACCTATGCCGAGATAAAAGTTATCTCCGGTGCCTCCAGTCAGCTCAGCGACGATTTCCGCAAGGCGTCCTTCGAGTTCAATAGTGTGCTGACAGGTGTCAAGCAGGACCGCCCGCGCTGGAAGCGTGCTGTGAGTCTCGTCAGCGGCACCCTCGGTGAGGCTATCGGCAAGCTCTATGTGGAGAAATACTTCCCTGAGTCGAGCAAGCAGCGTATGCTGCAACTCGTCCACAACCTGCAGACGGCCCTTGGACAGCGCATTGACGCCCTGACTTGGATGAGTCCGGCCACGAAAGCACAGGCAAAGGATAAGCTTGCCAACTTCATCATCAAGATAGGCTATCCTGACAAATGGAAAGACTACAGCGGCTTGCAGGTCAACGACAGCCTCTCCCTCTATGAAAATCTCGGACGTATCTCCCGCTGGGCTACCGACGACTATATTGCCCGCCACGTGAACAAGAAGGTGGATAAGACAGAATGGGGAATGACACCACAGACCATCAACGCCTATTACAACCCCACGACAAACGAGATCTGCTTCCCCGCTGCCATCCTGCAGCCACCTTTCTTCGACCCCTCTGCTGACGATGCTGCCAACTATGGCGCTATCGGTGGCGTCATCGGCCACGAGATGAGTCATGGCTTCGACGACCAGGGCGCTCAGTTTGACAAGAACGGCAACCAGCGCAACTGGTGGACAGCTGAGGACAAGAAGCGCTTCGACGAGCGCACAAAGGTCCTCGCCGACTGGTTCTCACAGTTCGAGGTGCTCCCCGGCGTGAAGGTCAATGGCCAGCAGACCTTAGGTGAGAACATCGGTGACAATGGCGGTCTGAACATCGCCTTCCGTGCCCTGCAAAACTCACTGAAGGAGAATCCTCTGCCTGTCAAAGACGGATTCACACCCGAACAGCGCTTCTTCTTAGCCTGGGCACGCGTCTGGGCCAGCAACATGACCGACGAATACGTGAAATACCTGCTCACCGTTGACGTACACTCTCCTAACTACGCCCGTGTCAACGCAGCCCTGCCAATGATAGACGCTTGGTACGACGCTTTCAATGTGAAGAAGGGTGCCAAGATGTTTGTGCCAAAGAACAAGCGCGCACATATCTGGTAAGGATGTAAACTTTTTCCGCAAAATTGCAAAGAGGAAGAAAAGAATTTTGTAATTTTGCGCGTTGTATGCAGGTAAAGAAGACTTTTCACACCATATTGCAGATAGCGCTGTCCCTCTTCCTCGGCGGCGCTATCTTATATTGGATGTACCGTGGCTTTGATTTCAGCCGTATCAGCTACGTCATGTCCCACGAGATGGACTGGACGTGGATGGTGCTGTCCTTTCCCTTCGGCATTCTTGCCCAGGCTCTTCGCGGTTGGCGGTGGCGCCAGTCGCTGGATCCCGTCGGCGAGCATCCGCGCAACCGGGTGGCGGTGCTCAGCGTCTTCGTCTCCTATGCTGCCAGCCTTGTCATCCCGCGTATCGGTGAGTTTGCGCGTTGTGGCATTCTGAAGCGGTGGGACAACATCTCCTTCCCTAAAGCTTTAGGCACTGTCGTTACCGAGCGGGCCATAGACTCCGTCATCGTCGCCGTCATCGCTTTGGGAACTTTTCTATGGCAATTCCCCGTCTTCAACAACTTCTTCAGTCGCACGGGTACTCGCATTGACGAGATACTCTCCCATTTCACCACGGCAGGACTGTGGGTGACAGCTATCTGTGGCATCGCTGTCGTTGTGTTGCTGTGGCTCATCGTTAGGAAGTTGTCTATATATAATAAGGTGAAAGATACCTTTATCGGACTGTGGTCGGGCATCATCTCCGTGCGCAATGTGAAGAACGTGCCGCTCTTCATCTTCTTCTCCATTGGCATCTGGGTGTGCTACTTCCTGCATTATTACCTCACTTTCTTCTGCTTCGCCGCTACCTCCCACCTTGGTGCCGCTTGTGCCTTGGTGACCTTTATCGTAGGCTCCGTGGCCGTTATTGTGCCAACTCCCAATGGTGCCGGCCCCTGGCATTTTGCTGTGAAGACGATGCTTATCCTCTATGGCGTAGCAAGCAATGAGGCCCTCTACTTCGTGCTCATCGTGCATACCGTTCAGACTCTCCTCGTCGTCTTCTTGGGCATCTATGGTGGCATCGCTCTTAATTTTATCAAAAAGAGAGCCTGAGTATTGCAGGTTATGGGGAAATAGTTGTATCTTTGTCAACACAAACTGTTAAACCATACACTTATGAGCGAAATCCGTAATTTACAACCTGCCGCCATCTGGCGTAACTTTGACGACCTCACACAGATACCCCGTCCAAGCGGTCATGTGGAGAAGGTCCAGCAGTTTCTTCTCGACTTTGCCAAGCGTGTTGGCGTAGAGGCCTTCCAGGACCCCGCCGGCAACATCGTCATGCGCAAGCCTGCCACACCGGGCTATGAGAACCGTAAGGGCGTGCTTCTGCAGGCGCATATGGACATGGTGCCACAGAAGGCACCGGACTCTACCCACAACTTCGAGACTGACCCCATAGAAACCTACGTCGAGGACGGATGGGTGCATGCAAAGGGCACAACCTTAGGCTCTGACGACGGCATTGGCGTGGCTGCCATCATGGGCGTCATGGAGGATAAGGAATTGAAGCATGGTCCCGTGGAGGCGCTGATAACGCGTGATGAGGAGACGGGAATGTATGGTGCCAACGACCTGCCCAAGGGCGAGCTGCACAGCGACATTCTTATCAACCTCGACTCCGAGCTCTGGGGAAAGTTCGTCATCGGGTCGGCAGGTGGCATCGACATCACTTCTACATTGGAATACAAGCCTGTTGACAATGACCAGGATGCCGCTGTCAAGGTGACGCTGAAGGGCCTGCGTGGCGGCCATTCCGGACTGGAGATCAACGAGGGGCGGGCCAATGCCAACAAGGAGATGGTACGCTTTGTGCGTAAGGCCATCGCTGAGTGCGGAGCTCGTCTGGCTTCCTGGCATGGTGGTAATATGCGCAATGCTATTCCTTTCAAGGCTGAGGTGGTGCTGGCTTTGCCTAAGGACAATGTTGAGGCCCTCAAGGCGCTTGTCGAGGCCCAGCGTGCGGCCATCGAGGACGAGTTCCGTGGCATTGAGAAAGGCGTGGAGTTCTTCACCGAGGAGGTCGACAGCCCCGCTGAGCTCGTGCCGCAGGAGATTCAGGATAATCTCGTGGATGCCATCTACGCCTGCCACAACGGTGTGATTCGCATGATTCCCGCCTACCCCGACGTTGTAGAGACTTCCTCCAACCTCGCCATCATTGATATTGAGGCTGGACAGGCTGCGGTGAAGATATTGGCGCGCTCCAGCCGTGAGGATATGAAGGAGTATGTCGCCACGATGATAGAGAGCTGCTTCTCCATGGCGGGTATGAAGACAGAGCTCAGTGGCAGCTATGGTGGCTGGGATCCCAATCCCGACAGCGAGATTCTCAATCTGTTGAAGAAGATCTACAAGGATCAGACGGGGCAGGAGGCTACCGTGCAGGCTGATCATGCCGGCTTGGAGTGCTCGGTCATCTTGAGTAAGTATCCCGGTATGGATGTCGTTTCCATGGGTCCCACGCTGCTCTCACCCCATACCACCAACGAGCGTTTCAAGATTGACACCGCCGCACCTTTCTGGAACCTTCTCACTGCTGCCCTGGAGCAGGTGCCTGAGAAATAGGTGATAGGTGTTAAGTGTTAGGTGATAGGTGTTAAGTGTTAGGTGTTAATGATATGTCCGTTGGCATTCTGCACGCTTGGCACTTCTTACCATAAAAAATCAAGAAAAACTGGAGAAACGTTTGTTGCTCCAGTTTTTTTGGTTAATTTTGCAGTCGCAATAAATATATCAATCATTCTATGGACGATTATCACGCGGATAGCTACAATTCATTGGCGTGAGGATTATGCTTCGGAAAGCTAATCCCCACCAATTACCAATTTAGGAGATTAGCAACCATGAGGACATATTGGAACATTGAGAAGCAACTGAAGTCTATTAATGAATGGCAGCCCGGCTGCTGGATTCAGGTCACCTGCCCTACCGACGATGACCAGCGAGAGTTGGATGAGAAATTCCACATACCCGATTATTTCCTAAGCGATATCAGCGATACCGATGAGCGTGCGCGTTATGAATATGACGACGGTTGGACGCTCATCATCCTGCGTATCCCCTATGTCAAGGAGATACGGTCACGGACGCCTTATACCACGGTACCCCTTGGCATCATCCATAAGCGCGATGTCACCATCACGGTGTGCTACTACGAGACTAACATGATGATAGATTTTGTGAGCTATCAGCAGAAGCGTGGTGTCGGCTTCACCGACTATGTCGATATGACTTTCCGTCTCTTCCTCTCCTCTGCCGTGTGGTATCTGAAGCGTCTGAAACAGATCAATGCCCTCATCGAGAAGGCCAAGCACAACCTTGACCATGAAGTCAATAACGAGAGTCTGATAGGTTTGAGCCGCTTGCAGGACTCGCTGACCTATTTCATCACCTCCATCCGTGGCAACGAGACCCTGCTGCAGAAGTTGAAGTTTAAGTTGCAGGTTGATGAGCTTGACGCCGACCTTATCGAGGATGTCAACATCGAGATGACGCAGGCCCGCGAGACGACAAGTATCTATTCCGATATTTTGGAGTCGACGATGGATACTTATTCGAGTATCATCAACAACAACATGAATACCACGATGCGTACACTGACCTCAGTAAGTATCATCATGATGTCGGGTACCTTCATCGCCTCTCTCTACGGTATGAATGTTGAGAACGGACTTGAGCAGAGCCGCTGGGGCTTTGCCATCACTCTGGCGATATCGTTCTTCGTGAGCGCTGTCTGCTGGGTGGTGTTGCGCCACAAACGCCTGCTGTAAACACAGCAGTGGCGCCTGCCGTCAGTCAGCAGGCGCCACCGCTCTGATGCCAGCATCAACACTTTGCGCTTACGCTCTTGGCGCTAATTGCGTGGCAACCTTATTAGTCAGTGCTACAAAATCGGCCACCGACAGTTGTTCGGGCCGCTTTGTCATCATGTCATCGGCGAAGAAGTCTGCCGATGGCATTTTTTCTTTTGCAAAGAGAGGCTTCAGCGAACCGCGCAACATTTTCCGCCGCTGGTTGAAGGCTGTCTTCACCACCCGTTTGAAGAGTGCTTCGTCGCAGCCGAGGTCAGTAACGCTGTTGCGTGTCATGCGGATGACTGCACTTTTGACCTTGGGAGGAGGATTGAAGACGCCTTCGTCGACGGTGAAGAGATACTCTGT
The DNA here is from genome assembly GCA_900543585.1 of uncultured Prevotella sp. GTDB lineage: Bacteria > Bacteroidota > Bacteroidia > Bacteroidales > Bacteroidaceae > Prevotella. The sequence goes on along the minus strand of UQRP01000011.1, from coordinate 49,643 downwards.
GTCGTACCATGCCTGTATCATCACGCTGAGGATGCCATACTGCTTGTTGCCGGGTTGTGAGGCAATACGCAAGGCCACCTCACGCTGAATCATACCCGTGCAGCAAGGGATGAGGTCCTTGTTGTCGAGCATCTTGAAGAAAATTTGCGATGAGATGTCGTAGGGATAGTTGCCGGTGAGCACGAAAGGCTGGCCGTCGAAGACCTTGCTGAGATCCATCTGCAGGAAGTCCTCGCCCAGGATATTATCCCTAAGCTTTGGAAATTTCTCATGGAGGTATCTCACGCTTTCATCGTCTATCTCCACGGCCTTTACGGGTCTAGGCTTCTCCACGAGATACTGCGTGAGCACGCCCATCCCGGGCCCTATCTCCAGGACAGGGATGTCGGGACAGGCGTCCACGGTGTCAGCGATACGCTTGGCAATGTTAAGATCGGTCAGAAAGTGCTGACCGAGATTTTTCTTTGGTCTGACGTTCTTCATTCTGATGGTTTATACCAATGTGGCCACCACTTCCTCGCGTGTGCCGGGCAGCAGGTCAATGACGGGAATCTCCGGCATTGTGTAGCATCCTGGCTGCAGACGCATAGAGGCGCGGGCCACATCGACAAGCACCTGTCCGGTGAGAGCTGGGTTGTTGATGCTCATGTCGAAGGAGATGCGCTGGTTCTGGGTCTTGCCGCTGACACCCTTGCGTGTCATGTGTACGCCATGGCCCATATCCTTCACGTCGTCAACGCTCTTCACGGCAAAGACGTGGAGCTCGTCGTGGGCAAAGTAGTCGTCTTCCTTCAGCTCGTGGGTGACATCTTCAAGCTTGGCACCGTCCTCAAGCTCCACATAGACCATGCGGCGGTGGATGCCCTCACCCAATGGAATGGTCATGGAGAGCGCATTCTTCACACCCTTCTTCGAGCGGGCGACAACGGAGTGGCCCATTGACATACCGGGACCGAAGTTGGTGTAGCTCAAGCCCTTAGGAGCCAGTGCCTGCATCAGCACGCGTACCACAGAGTCAGACCCCGGATCCCAACCGGCGGCGATGACGCTCACCGTGCCTGTCTTCTTGTTGTTTTCCATCTGACGGGTGCGGTAGTCGAGGATAGAGGTATGGATGTCGAAACTGTCAACGGTGTTGATACCGAGCTTGGTAATCTTCTCGGCATATTCCGGACACAGACGTGTGGGAGTGGCAAGGATGGCCACGTCGACATATTTCAGTTTAGAAATGTCGTCAACGACCTCATAGGGTGTCAGTTCCAATGGCTTGTCCTCGTCACCCTGGCGACGGACGATGCCGGCAATCTCAAAGTCGGGTGCGGCCTCCAAGGCCTGCACCGTGAAGTGACCGATGTTGCCGTAACCGACTACGGCTGCTCTGATTTTCTTCATAGTTATCTTTTTTGGTTGTAATGTACTTTAGCAAGTTCCTGCAAAGTTAGTCTATCTTTGGCAAAGTCGCAAGACTTTTCTTAGATTAATAACCCCCTTTTAGCGTTTTTTCTTATATCTGAGTCTGTCTTTTCGTATAGCCGGATATAATATTGCGCCCCAATTCTACGTTATCGTTATGTATATATACACAAAACAGAATTTTTATGATTGACTATATAAAGGGTGAACTCACCGAGCTCACTCCCGCCTTGGCCGTTGTAGAGGCTGCCGGTGTTGGTTACGCGTTGAACATCTCGCTGACGACTTATACGAAGATTCAAGGCAGCAAGGCCGTCAAACTCTATGTCCATGAGCAACTCTCCACGGGTGGTCGCGACGACAGTTTCACGCTCTACGGTTTCTCCTCGAAGCAGGAGCGGGAGCTCTACCGTCTGCTCATCTCCGTCTCTGGTGTCGGTGCCAACACAGCGCGCATGATGCTCTCCAGCCTCACGCCCGCTGAGCTCTGCAATGCCATTGCCAATGGAGACGAGAAACTCATCAAGGGTGTCAAGGGTATCGGACTGAAGACGGCGCAGCGCATCATTGTAGACCTCAAGGACAAGATTGTCTCCACAGGCATTGCCGACGAGCTCCATGTCGCCGAGTCGCATACAGCAGGGCCTGCTGTCAACACCGCTGTCAAGGATGAGGCCGTCTCAGCCCTCACCATGCTTGGCTTCTCACCGGCTCCCTCGGCAAAGGTTGTGACGCAGATCCTTACTGAGAAGCCCGATCTGGCCGTGGAGATGGTCGTCAAAGAGGCTTTGAAGCGAATCAAATAGCCTTTCAGCGGCCGTTGCCGTAAAGGTGTTTATTTTTGAGGAGGATATCTGATGAACTTGAGCAAGAAAGACATCGTAGCATTCCTGTTGCTGGTCATGGCCATGGCCGGCTATGCTGCCGTGTCCCTTCATGAACAAGTTCCTCAGTCGTTTCGCTCATCACCACGGGCAGAAGCGTCATCGCCACGGGGAGAAGAACCTGTGAGAACGCCTGCCGATACTGCGAAGACAGCACGGTGGAAGGTGCAGCGCACTACCCCTATCACCTACGACGACCTCGAACAGAATGCCATGGACCTCGCAAGGCCTGACGGACTGAAATATGAGGTCACCTACAACGACACCATCAATCGGTATATCATTGGTGCCAAAGTCGGCGACACCTGGCTCTCGGCGCCTATCATGATGACGCCTGAGGAGTATATGAAGTGGAGCGAGAAACACTGGCGCGACACTTTCTTCCGGGGCAAAAACAGTGAAATCTATAAGGCCAAGGGCAAGGAGAAGTTTGACTTCACCGATATGCACTTCGACTTAGGTCCGGCAGAGAAGATCTTCGGCCCCGGTGGCGTCCGTCTGCGCACGCAGGGTACTGCCGAGTTGAAGTTCGGTGGCACCTACACCAATATCGACAATCCCTCGCTGCCCGTGAGAAGCAGGAAGAAGACGACGCTCGACTTCGACGAGAAAATCAACTTCAACATGACGGGTAAGGTTGGCGACAAGGTCAACATGAACCTTAACTACAACACTGACGCCACCTTTGATTTCGATGCCCAGAACATGAAACTCAAGTACGACGGCAAGGAAGACGAAATCATCAAACTTGTGGAAGGTGGCAACATCTCTTTCCCCTCCAACTCCTCCCTCGTTCAGGGAGCCACCTCTCTCTTTGGTCTCCGCACCGATTTGCAGTTTGGCAAGCTCAAGTTGCAGTTGGTAGCCTCGCAGAAGAAGAGCACCTCGAAGAGCGTCTCCTCCCAGGGCGGCAAACAGTATACCAGCTTCGAAATGGATGCTGCCGACTATGAGGAGAACCGCCATTTCTTCCTCTCGCAGTATTTCCATGACCACTACGACGCTGCCATGCGCACCCTCCCCAACCTTACCACGGGCGTCACCATCAACCGTGTGGAGATATGGGTTACCAACAAGAGCGGCACGACGACCAATACCCGTAACATCGTGGCCCTTACCGACTTGGGTGAGAACAGCAAGGTCAGCAACTCACGGTGGACGACGACAGGGTCTCCCGTTCCTGCCAACACAGCCAATACCGAATACGAGTCGATGACGAGCACCTACAGCGCTGCCCGCGACATCGACCAGACCTATTCTGTCCTCGACGGCGCCGGACTCACCGGTGGCAGCGACTATGAGAAGCTGCAGAGCGCTCGGCTCCTCAACAGCTCAGAGTATACCGTCAACACGGCCTTGGGCTACGTCTCGCTGAAGACCTCGTTGCAGAGCGACCAAGTCCTGGCCGTGGCTTATGAATATACCTACGGCGGCCGCACCTACCAGGTCGGCGAGTTCTCCAGCGACATCACCGACGCTTCGCAGGCGCTCTTTGTCAAGTCGCTGAAGAATACGAGCAACAACCCCTCGCAGGGCAACTGGCCGCTGATGATGAAAAACGTCTACTATCTCGCTTCCTCCATTGAGAAGGAGAAGTTCCGCCTTGACGTGAAATATCAGAGCGACACCACCGGCGTCTATCTCAGCTATATCCCCGAGCAGCAGGTCAAGGGTCAGACCATCATCAAGGACTTGGGCGCCGACCGCCTTGACAATAACAACAAAGCCCACTCCAACGGCTATTTCGACTATGTGGAGGGCTACACCGTTTCCAACGGCCGTGTATTCTTCCCCGTCGCCGAGCCTTTCGGCAGCTATATATATAACTACCTCGTGCAGCATGGCGTGGCGGCGGAGACGGCGAAGAAGTATGCCTTCACCGAACTCTACGACTCCACCAAGACCATCGCCAAGCAGATTGCCGAGAAGGACAAGTACATCCTTCAGGGCCAATACCGCGGCACCCAGGCCAACGTCATCTCCTTGGGCGCCTACAATGTTCCGCAGGGATCCGTAGTCGTCACCGCTGGTGGCGTCACCCTCACCGAGGGCTCTGACTACAGTGTGGACTATTCCGCCGGTGAGGTCACCATCCTCAACCAGAGCATCATCGATGCCGGAACCACCGTCAACGTCTCCTTAGAGAGTCAGTCGATGTATGCGCAGGAGCGGAAGACCATGGTGGGCATGAACTGGGAGTATGACTTCTCAAAGAATTTCCAGCTCTCCGGTACCGTGCAGCACCTTGGCGAGCAGTCGCTGACGAATAAGGTCGTCATGGGCTCCGAGCCGGTCAACAACACGATCGTAGGCTTCAATATCAACTGGAAGCATGAGAGCCAGTGGCTGACCAACGTGCTCGACAAGCTCCCTGGTCTTCACCTCACACAGCCCTCACAGATCAGTTTCACGGGTGAGTTTGCCAAGCTCTTTGCCGGACAGGTTCATGGCACTCAAGACGATGCGTCGTATATCGACGACTTCGAGAATACCACGGACAAAATCTCCGTCATGGAGCCCACGGCATGGATACTGTCCTCCACGCCGACGATGTTCAGCGAATATAATGACAAGACCACGCTCCGCAGTGGTTTCAACCGCTCGCAGATGGCATGGTATACCATTGACCCACTCTTCACGCGGCGCTCGTCGTCACTGACCCCCTCGCATATCAAGAGCGATCTCAATATGCTCTCCGACCCTTACATGCGTGAGGTCTACGTCCGTGAGCTCTACCCCAATCGGGACCAGAGCAGCTATATGGGCGCCACGTCAACGCTGTCGTGTATGAACATCGCTTACTATCCTAATGAGCGCGGTCCTTACAACTTCAATCCCGACCTCAACTACGACGGTACCCTCAACAACCCCACACAGCACTGGGGCGGCATGATGCGGCGGCTCGACACCAACGACTTCGAGACTGCCAATATCGAGTATGTAGAGTTCTGGATGCTCGACCCCTTCATCCACGAGGAGGAGAGTGGAAAGACGGCAACGGGTGGCGACTTCTATATCAACCTCGGTGAGGTCTCCGAGGATATTCTCAAAGACGGAAAGAAGTTCTATGAGAGCGGACTCCCCGTCGACGGCTCCTCGACCTTTTCCTACACCCAATGGGGCAAGATACCTACGCAGACCACGCAGACCTACGCCTTTGCCACCTCCAAGGGTGCCAGAGCATTGCAGGATTTAGGTTTCAACGGCCTCAGTGACAGTGAGGAGCAGACCTTCGAGAGCTATCAGGACTTCCTGACCAAGATTCAAGGCAAGGTCAGCCAGGCCGTCTTCGACTCTATCTGGGCCGATCCTGCCCACGACGACTACCACTATTTCCGCGGTTCCGACTACGACCGCGAGCGCTTCGACATCCTTCGCCGATACAAGTATATCAATAACCCGCAGGGCAACTCCCCGGACAGCGACAACCGCACCGAGAGCTACGACACCTCTTACAAGAGCAGCCCCGATGTCGAGGACCTCAACCAGGACTATACTCTCAACGAATATGAGCGGTATTACCAGTATCATGTTTCTATCCGTCCCGAAGACTTGCAGGTGGGTCGCAACTATATCGTCGACAAGCGCGAGACGGCGGCCGCCCTCCGCAATGGTTCTACCGGTCACTGGACATGGTATCTCTTCCGCATCCCCCTCGACGAATACGAGCGCAAGGTGGGTGGCATCAGCGACTTCTCCAGTATCCGCTTCATGAGAATGTTCCTCACCGGCTTTGAGAAGCCCGTCGTCATGCGTCTCGCCTCCCTCGACCTGGTCAGAGGCACTTGGCGCGTCTATACACAGAACCTCGACAACAGCGCCTCACAGACGGGAACCCTCACCACGGCTTCGGTGAGCATCGAGGAGAACAACGACAAGTCTCCTGTCAACTATGTCCTCCCTCCCGGCATCACTCGTGAGCAGGACCCCTCGCAGCCTCAGTTGCAGGAGAATGAGCAGGCTTTGCAGATCAATGTCAGCAACCTCTCACCGGGCGAGTCGAAGTGTATCTACAAGAACACCACGCTCGACATGCGCCAGTACAAGCGTCTGCAGATGTTTGTTCATGCCAATGCCGAGGAGGTCAATACCACCAACTTGCAGGACAATCAGTTGGCTGTTTTCATCCGTCTCGGCTCCGACTATAAGAGCAACTACTATGAGTATGAGATACCGCTGAAGATTACAGCGCCGCGGTCTGACTACAACCGCTACAACCTCAGCGACATCCTCCAGGTGTGGCCCTACGACAATATGCTCGACGTGGCCCTCTCCGTCTTCACCAACGTCAAGAAAGAGCGCAACAAGGCCCGTGCCCTCGGCACCGCCTCCTTCACCCGTGCCTTCTCGGCTTATGATGCCGACCACCCCAACAACAAGATTACCATCCTCGGCAACCCTACCTTGGGCGAGGTGAAGACTATGATTATCGGTGTCCGTAACCTCTCCGGCGATATGAAGAGTGGAGAGGTGTGGGTCAACGAACTGCGCCTGAAGGAATACAACAACAGCGGTGGCTGGGCGGCCGACGGCAACCTCAACATTCAGCTCTCTGACATGGGTAGTGTCAACGTGCAGGGCAAATATGTCTCCAATGGCTTTGGTGGCCTTGAAGACGGCGTCAGTGCCAGAGCCCAGGACGACCAGAGCAACTTCCAGTTGACGACGAGCATGGAGCTCGGTAAGTTCTTCCCCGACAAGGCTAAGGTCTCCATACCCGTCTACTACAGTGTCTCCAAGCAGGTGACACGTCCGAAATACAATCCCCTCGATACCGACTTGGAACTCAAGGAGGCCCTCGATGCCACAGCCTCCAAGCAGGAGCGCGACTCCATTGAGAATATCGCGGTGACGAAGCAGATCAGTACCAACTTCTCCGTCTCCAACGCCCGTGTGGGCATACAGACCAAGCGACACCCCATGCCCTACGACCCCGCCAACTTCTCCTTCACCTACAGTCATTCCCACTCCCACACGCAGGGTGAGACCACTGTCTATGAGAATGAGGACACCTGGCAGGGAATGATAGACTATAACTGGTCACCGGTCTACAAGTCGTGGGAACCATTCAAGAAACTCAAGAACCGCAGCAAATGGCTCGATATTGCCAGGCGCTTCGGCATCAACTGGCTGCCGCAGAGCGTGGGCTTCAACTCCGAGATGACACGCAACTACTATGAGCTGCAAGAGCGTGACATGGAAGCCACGGAGAACAGCGAGCTGCCGCTGACTTTCTCCGAGCAGTTCCTGTGGAATCGTGAGTTCTCATTGAGATGGGACCTCACGAAGAACCTGCACATGAACTTTCAGAGCGCTACACATGCTGAGATAGAAGAGCCCTATACACCCATTAATAAAGACCTCTACCCCGACGCATATTCGGCGTGGAAGGACTCGGTATGGACCAGCATCAAGCACTGGGGCACACCTCTCGACTATCAGCAGTCGTTCTCAGCCTCCTATCAGGTGCCGATCAACCTTCTCCCCGTCTTCTCTTGGGTCAACGCCAATGCTACCTATAACTCGTCCTACAACTGGGCGCGAGGCACAGAACTCGAAGATGGCACCGACCTCGGCAACACCATTGCCAACAACCGACAGCTGCAGGTCAACGGCAATTTCGACCTTGTCAAACTTTACAACCTTGTGCCCTTCCTCAAGAAGGCCAACGCCCGCTTCGACAAGACGCCAGCGCGCATGAGCGACAGCCAGCGCCGACAGCAGAAGCAGAAAAAGGAGAATGAGAAGAAAAAGCAGGCGGAGGAAGAGCAGCGCATTCGTGAGCAGGCGAAGAAAGACGGCAAGGACGCCGACGCGGCCGTGAAGCAATGGCGGCAGAAGCAGAAAGACGATGCCGCGAAAAAGAAGATATTGCCCAAGAACAAGAATGCTTTTGAACGGGAGATTACCTTGCGTCCCGACACCTCCCTCGTCGTCAGCCATAACAAGAAGTCGAAGCGCATCGTCGTCTCGGCGAAGACCATGGACGGCAAGGCTTACAAGCTGAAATTTAAGAAGATAGACGACAACCGCATCCGCATCCGCAACAAGCTTGACACCACCCTCCACCTCAAGCTCTCCGTTGTCACCCTTCCGCCTTTAGAGGAGAAGAGATGGTACAAGGTGGCGCAGACCGTCTCCCGCGTGGCCATGATGGTTCGGTCGGCCAGCATCAGCTACCGCAACCAGTATGCCATGTCGCTGCCTGGCTTCATGCCCACCATTGGCGATGCCTTTGGTCAGACGCGCGGCAACCACGTCCTCTCCCCGGGTCTCGACTTTGCCTTTGGCTTCATCGGTGACAGCTATATTGAGAAAGCCAAGGCCAACAACTGGCTGCTGGTGAACGACAGTGTGGCCACACCCGCCACGACAAGTCTCACCGAGGATGTCCAGCTCCGTGCCACCTTAGAGCCGTTCAAGAACTTCAAGATAGACCTCACGGCCTCGCGCACGCAGACAAAGTCGAAGAGCATCCAGTATATGTATCAGGGCAACCCCACCACACAGACGGGATCGTTCACGATGACCACCATCTCCATCAGCTCGGCCTTTGAGGGCATGGGCTCTGCCAACAATGGCTTCCACTCGGCCACCTTCGAGAAGTTCTGCAACAGTCTCGACGGCTTCCGCCAGCGTGTTGAGGCCCGTTATGCCGGCACCGTCTATCCCCGTGGCACGACCTATGCCGGTCAGACTTTCGATGCTGCCAAAGGTGGCGTCAACAAGTATTCTGCCGACGTCATGGTCCCTGCCTTCCTCTCTGCCTACACCTCTACGGGCAATGGCCTCGACATCTTCCCCTCGCTGACGAAGATGCTCCCCAACTGGTCGCTGCGCTATAGTGGCTTGGGCTCGCTGCCATGGTTCCGCGACAACTTCCGGTCGGTGAACATCACCCACGCCTATAAGAGTATCTATGCCGTGGGAGCCTATCAGAGCTACAGCACCTTTGCAGCCCTCTCCAACGACGGGCTCTTGGGCTTCATCACCAATGCCACCACCGGCGCCCCCATCCCCAACTCGATGTTCAATGTCTCCACGGTATCCCTCAACGAGGCTTTCTCCCCTCTCTTGGGGCTCGACGTGACCTTCCTCAACAATATGACGGCGAAGCTGGAATACCGCCAGACGCGTGCCGTGACCCTCTCCATGACCTCCATCCAGCTCAATGAGGCTTTGAGCAAGGACTGGGTCTTCGGCTGGGGATGGCGCATCGACGACTTCCGCCTCTTCGGACTCACCGGTGGCCGGCGGGCCACACGCTCCAGCCGTTCCACAAGCAACAGTTCTTCGAAGCGTGGCAAGACGTCTACAAACTCCAGCAAGAGCAGTGGCACCAACCACGCCCTGAACCTACGCCTCGACCTCAGCTATCGTAAGCAGGCCGCCATCACGCGCGACATCGCCACTGTCCTCTCCACGGCATCTTCGGGCAATACGGCTTTCAAACTGTCCTTCTCGGCGGAGTACACCGTCTCAAAGCTCCTCTCCATGAGTTTCTATCTTGACAGACAGACCAACACCCCGTTGCTCTCCTCAAGCAGCTACCCCACAACGACACAGGACTTCGGATTGAGCATAAAATTCTCGCTGACAAGATAGTTATGTCGTGGAAAATCAGTAATTTTGCACCCATGGACAGAACTTTTTATCATCGGATAACGGTCGGTGCCCTCTGCGGCATCGTCCTCCTGCTGATATTGGCCGTATATGCTTTCTGGGTAAAGAGCGCGATTCTCGGGCTCTTCGTCGTCCTGGCACTCGTCCTCGTCAGCGAGAGATCCTTGCATACAAGATATATTTTTCACGATAGAGAATTGATAATTTACTATGGACGCTTGTCAAAGAGCAAGCATATTCTTTTAGCCGACATCCACTCGTGCAAGCCCATGACGACGGTCTTCGGACTCGTCCGCTACTTGCTCATCGGCTATGGCAACGACAAGCTCGTGTCGGTGCAACCCGACAACGAGCCCGCCTTCGTCGACGTACTCAGCACGCGTATCCAGGAAGGGAAGGAGGACCGTCATGCGTAATATCCTCTCACTTCTCTTCCTTTTTCTCTTTCTCCCCCTCTCGGCTCAGACCGACAACGAGACGCTTCTCGACGAGAGCGACACCGTGGCCATTGCCGACTCTGCTATCGACAACACCCTGACCGTCCATACCGACTCGCTGCCATGGCCTAAGAATGTGCAGGCCGGTATCGACGAACTGCTCCGCAGCGAGATGTTTCAGACCTCGCAGGTGGGTATCATGATTTACGACCTTGATGCCGACTCCGTCATCTATCGTCACAACGAGCGCCAGCTCATGCGTCCGGCCTCCACGATGAAGGTCATCACCGCCATTACCGCCCTCGACCGTCTCGGCGGCAGTTATCAGTTCAAGACCGACCTCTGCTATACGGGGCATGTCGACAGCACCAGTCTCATCGGTGACGTGTATGTCGTCGGCGGCTTCGATCCCCGCTTCAACAGCGACGACATGCGTGCCTTTGCCGAAGCCATCCATCGCATGGGCGTCGACACCATCCGCGGCAATGTCTATGCCGACCGCTCCATGAAGGACAAGGACCTCCTTGGCGAAGGCTGGTGCTGGGATGATGACAACCCCGTGCTCTCGCCACTCGTCTATCAGCGCAAGGACATCTTCATCGACAAATTCCTCGACGCCCTACAGCGCATCGGCATCGTCGTCACCGGTACCACCGCTGACCGCCGCAAACCGCAGGATGCCAACTGCATCATCTCGCGTTTCCATACCATCGACCAGGTTCTCGGTCGCATGCTCAAGGAGAGTGACAACCTCTATGCCGAGTCGATGTATTATCAGATTGCAGCCTCCTCTGGCAACCGCCCAGCCACGGCCAAGAGTGCACGGGCCCTGGAGCGCCAGCTCATCAACAAGCTCGGCCTTGACGCCTCCACCTATCGCTTAGCCGACGGCTCTGGTCTCTCCCTCTACAACTATGTCTCACCGGAGCTTGAAGTTCGCTTCCTGCGCTATGCCGCTGACAATAGCAGCATCTACAACCACCTCTACAGTGCCCTGCCCATTGCCGGCGTCGACGGTACGCTGAAGAAACGCATGCTCTCGCAGTTCACCAGAGGCAATGTCCATGCCAAGACAGGCACCGTGGAGGGCATCTCCAGCCTCTGTGGATATCTCGAGGCCGCCAACGGCCACCGCATCTGCTTCTCCATCATCAACCAGGGCGTCATGCATGGGCGCTATGGCCGACGCTTCCAGGATAAGGTCTGCCAGCTCCTCTGCCAGCCGTAGCCTCTACTTCCCACCTCCTTTACCTATTCATGCCATGAACAGTCAGGACTTACCACAGAACAACAGTGTAGCCACCTCTCAAAGCCAAGATAATGCCGAACTACGGCAGGCCTGGGAGTTTGTGGAGCATACCGGTACGAGCATCTTCCTCACGGGAAAGGCCGGGACCGGTAAGACGACTTTCCTCAAGACCGTCAAGGAGCACTCCTCCAAACGCATGATTGTCGTGGCGCCGACCGGCGTGGCTGCCATCAATGCCGGGGGTGTCACCATCCACTCCTTCTTTCAGTTGCCTTTTACGCCTTATATCCCGGGTGCCACCATCCGTGACCGCTTCGACTTCTCCAAGGCCAAGCGGCGCATTATCGCCTCCCTCGACATGGTCGTTATCGACGAAATCTCCATGGTCCGCGCCGACCTTCTCGATGCCATCGACTCTGTGCTCCGCCGCTACCGAGATGCTACACAGCCTTTCGGTGGCGTACAGCTGCTCATGATAGGTGACTTGCAGCAGCTCACACCTGTTGTCACACCACAAGATGAGGAGGTCTTGGGAAGATACTACGACACACCTTATTTCTTCGGCAGCAAGGCTTTGCGGCAGGTGAACTATGTCACCATCCAGCTCACACATGTCTACCGCCAGCAGGATGCTGCCTTCATCAATATTCTGAATCATATCCGCGACGGCCAACCCACCGCCGACGACCTCGACCGGCTCAATGCCCGTTGCAATCCCACCTTTATTCCTAAGCCGGAGGAGGGCTATATCCGCCTGACAACGCACAACCGTATGGCTGACAGCTACAACGAGAACGAGCTGCTTAAGCTCCGCGGCCCCCGCTACAGCTTCAAGGCTACCGTCGACGGTGATTTTCCAGCGGCCAACTACCCGGCCGACGAGACGCTCTATCTCAAGCAGGGCGCTCAGGTGATGTTCATCAAGAACGACAGCTCAGGCAAGCACCAGTATTACAACGGACGTATCGGACATATCGTCGCCATCGACGAGAAGTCCATCGCCGTGCTCTGTCCGGGCGACAAAGACGCTATCAAGGTGGAGCCGGATGAGTGGGAGAATACCAAATACTCCATCAACGCCGAGACCAAGACCATAGAGCCCAAGGTTGCCGGCACCTTCAAGCAATATCCCCTGCGCTTGGCCTGGGCCATCACCATCCATAAGAGCCAGGGCCTGACCTTTGAGCATGCTATCATCGACGCCGGATTCTCCTTTGTCTCCGGACAGGTCTATGTGGCGCTGAGCCGCTGCAAGAGTCTCGACGGTCTGGTCCTGGCCTCCCGCATCGGCCAGAGCAGCATCATCAACGACCAGAGGGTCACCGACTACATCTCCCATCAGCAGGAACAGGCCGAGGAGAGCATTCGCATGCTCCCCGACTTGAAGATGGCATATTACCGCAACCAGCTCCTCGACCTCTTCAACTTCAATGCCCTCTATGCTGCCCTGCAGAATCTGAACCGCACCATGGTGGAGTATTTCCGGAGCTACGACAAGCTCACGGGGCTCTATCGCCAGGTGATGGAAACGCTCAAAAGCAAGGTCATCGACGTCTCCTATAAATGGCGCAATGTTATCCTCCAGTCGCCCCTCGACGGCAGCGACGCTGTCAGCATGCAGCGCATCCATCGTTCCGCCGACTATTTCGCCGCGGCGCTGAAGCAGGATATCCCCGGGCTCTTGGACCGCACCAAGCTCGTCAAGACCGGTAACAAGCGCGGCATGGAGCTCCTCGACGAGCGTTATAAGGAGTTCTGGCTGCTCTATCTCTCCAAGGAGAAGCTTCTCGACGCTATGGCCGACACTGATTTCTCCGTGGCAGCCTATCTCCGTGCCAAGCAGGAGACGCTGTTGGACGCTATGGACGTTGTTGAGCCCGGAAGCAGCAACAGCAAGGCGCACCGACGCAAGACCTCCGACAACCCCTATGGCGACAGCCATACCGCTGCCAAACCGAAGAAGCCCCAAGCTCCGCAGCGGAAGAAGGGTGACTCTTCGAGGCTGACGTTGGAGATGTTCAACAAGGGCATGAAACCAGAGCAGATAGCCCAGGAGCGGGGGCTGGTCGTGAGCACCGTGCTCTCACACTTGGCGACTGCCGTCAAGGCGGGCCTGCTCACCGCCGACAAGATCCTCCCCGCTGAGCATGTCAGAGCTATCCGGCATGCCATCGCGCAGTTGCCGGAGCACCCCGCCGTGGACGACATCATCGCGCTCCTGCCTGCCGGCATCCAGAAAGAGGAAGTGTATTTCATCCTCAACAGCATGAGATAGGCGGCTATGACGAAGGAGAGAGAGGATATTGTCATCAACGATGCCGTCAGCATCTCTGCCGGGGATTTCGAGTCGGTGTTTCGCCGTCTCTATACCCCGCTATTCTATCATGCTTTCGACATCGTCGGTGACAGCGAGCTGGCTCGCGACATCGTCAGCGAGGTCTTCACACGCGTGTGGAAAGAGCACCGTGACCTGCAGCAGGCTGGATTGAAAAACTATCTCTATGCCGCTGTCCGCAACCATAGCGTTGACGAGATGCGCCACCAAGGACGGGTGTCAGAGGTGCCCATTGACCTGGCTACAGACATCGATACCGGCGATGAAAGCTGGAAGCAGCGCGAGCAGGAGATAGAACGGCTGCAGCGCGCACTCACCCACCTTTCGGAGAAGAGTAGAGAGATCGTCGATATGCGCTATCGACAACATATCCCCTTGGCAGACATTGCGCAGAGGAAGAACATGAGTGTGGCGGGTGTGAAGAAAAGTCTGTATCGCAGTATCGCGGCATTGAGAGATTTAATGAATGCTAAAAATACTCCGCACATTGTCCACCTTTTATTATTATAGCAGTATTTATAGCGATGACAGACCACAACCATAGCTCCATAGAAGAACCGCTGCTGAGCGGTCATGAGGAGAGCCTGCTCCGCAGTGCCCTCAACCGCCGCAGTGTGATGCCGCCCGATGTGGACAGCGAATGGGAGCGGTTGTTCCCCGATGTCCATCCCAAGACGGCGTTCCCCTTTACCCGTATCGTGCATGTCGTCCTCGCTGTGGCTGCTGTGGCCGTCCTCTTCTGGGTCATTGCCACCCCGTTCCTGAAAGAGAGGCAGAAGGTTGCTGTCAGCCCTACTCAGGAGCAGCACGACTCGCTGACACCTCGTGGACAGCATGCTGTTGCCCGAACTTCGGCAACAGCTGAAGAGTCTTCCACCCCCACCGAGACTATCATCACACCAGTTACCCTCACAGCGCCGAAGGCTGCCATCCGACAGTTCACGCTCCCCGACGGCACCACCGTCTGGCTCAATGCGGGCAGCGAGTTGCGCTATGCCTTCTCTGCGACAGCGGGCGACCGCAAGGCGTTCCTCAAAGGTGAGGGATATTTTGAGGTGCATCACGATGCCCACCGGCCTTTCTCTGTGGAAACCGGTGAGCTGACCATATCGGATATTGGTACGGCATTCAATATCAGGGCTTATGAGGGTGCTAAGCCTGAGGTTGTCGTCGTGGAAGGACGCATCAAGGCGAACCTGCCGACGGGTGCTTTCTGCATTGTAGGTGCGGGCAAGAAAGCTACGCTGTCAGAGGGACACATGGCCATTGCTGCCGTTGACACCTATCCTTTTATACAATGGCGTAATGGACTCTTCTACTTCCATGACACCCCGCTCCTTGATGCCGTCAAGGAGATAGGGCGATGGTATGGATGCAATATTATCATTGAGAACAGTGCTAAGACAGCAGCGCGCATACATTTTGTAGCCGAGCGCCGTCTGCCGCTTAACGTCATTGTCAACCAACTGAACGATGTTGATGGTGTGAATGTCAGTGATGACAATGGCGTTATCACTGTCAGATAAAGCTTGCTATATACGGACAGCTTCTGTGGCATTTGTCAGCGACATCCGTGGCATTTGTCAGCGATATCCGTGGCATTTGTCAGCGATATCCGTGGCATTTGTCACAGATATCTGTGGCATTTGCCCGCTAAAACTACATGGCTTATCGGGTTTGCCAAAATAAATCTCCTGAAAGGAGCGATAATAGCTGAAAAAGCTTATCTTTGCAGAAACTTATTCATGATGCTTATGGTACAGAAAGTCAGACAGGCAGCTGTTGCGGGTCAGTTCTATCCCGCTGCTGCCGACAGTTTACGACAGGAAGTTGCCGACTGCTACCGTCGGTCGGCCGACAGTGCTGCGGCAGTCCGCACCGCCGCAGCCCAAGGTAAGATTGTGGTGCGCGCCGTCGTGGTTCCCCATGCCGGCTATGTTTTCTCGGGTGCTGTGGCCGCCACGGCCTTCTCCAGCATCCCCGCCGAGGCTCGCTACGACCATATCTTTCTGCTGGGACCCTCACATCATGTCGCCTTCGACGGAGCTTCCGTCTGCAACGCCTTCGACGCTTATCAGACACCTTTGGGCCCTGTTGCCGTCGACAGAGCTCTGTGTGACCGGCTCATTCACAATAACGACCATTTGTTCTATCTGCCCTCGGCCCACGACCGCGAGCACTGCCTGGAGGTACAACTGCCCTTCCTGCAACAGCACTTGCACCACCTGCCGCCCATTGTCCCTATCATTCTCGGCACTCAGCACCTTGACAGACTCAAGGAGATTGCCGATGCTCTCCGACCTTATTTCACCGACCGCAACCTCTTCGTCATCAGCAGCGACTTCTGCCACTATCCCGACTATGCCGATGCCCTCACTGTCGACGGCAACAGCGGGGAAGCCGTGGAGTCCGGACGCCTCGACAAGTTTATTGCGGCCTTACAAAAGAATGAATCCATGCGCATCCCCAACCTCTACACCAGCGCCTGCGGGCAGAGTGCCATCGCCGTTCTCCTGCTCTTGGCGGCCGACAGCACCGGGGCCTTGGCTGCTCCCTTTGCAATGCACCATCTCACCTACTGCAACTCCGGCGACTCACCTTATGGCGGCAAAGTCCAGGTCGTAGGCTATCATGCCTTCGCTCTCACGGCAACGGTCTCTTCGCAGCACGATGGTAGAGGCAGTAGCCAGTCAGCCGATAAGGATAAAGACCAGGAAGACTTTCTCAGTGCTGCCGACAAGGAACAGCTCCTCAACGTGGCGTGGAATGCCATCGCCCCCGCACGTTTGCACAGAGTTGTAACGCCGACGGCAGTCTTTGCCCGCAAGCTCGGCGTCTTCGTCACACTCACCGAGGGCGGGCGGCTGCGGGGCTGCATCGGACATTTCGGAGAGGACATACCGTTGGGCGACATCACGCAGGAGATGGCGCATGCCGCGGCCTTCGAGGATCCACGCTTCCCGCCTCTCAGTGAGGATGAGCTCGACGGTATTGATATCGAGATTAGTGTCCTCACGCCTCTGCAACGCATCCACGACGTCAAGGAGTTTCACTATGGCCGGCAGGGCATTTACATGCGCAAGGGCTGGCGAAGCGGCACTTTTCTGCCACAAGTCGCTGAGGAAGTCAACTGGACGAAAGAAGAATTCCTTGGACACTGCGCACAGGACAAGGCAGGAATAGGCTGGGACGGATGGAAGACGGCTGAGCTGTACACCTACGAGGCCGTGAGATTCCATAAAAAGTTTTAAGAAATGCTGAGCTGTAAGATTGCACAAGAGAGTTTGCAATCTTACAGCGCTTTGAATGCCGAAGAAGGACTTTAAGAAAAGATATAGAAAGGGGAAAATAGATGGAGTGTTTATATTATACTTCTCTTCCCGACGGTCGTTGCCGTTGCCATCTCTGCCCGCACGAATGTGTGATGGCAGATGGGCAGTCGGGTCTGTGCCGTTCGCGGAAGAATATGGGCGGTCGGTTGGTGGCTCTCTCTTATGGCCGTCCTTGTGCCCTTGCCGACGACCCTATTGAGAAGAAGCCGTTGGCAGAGTGGCATCCGGGCACGCGGTGCCTCTCCATAGCCTGTACGGGCTGTAACCTGCGCTGTCCGAACTGCCAGAACTATGACATCTCGCAGGTGGCGCCCGATGCGGTGCCGGCCTACGACTGCCCGCCGGAGGCTGTCGTCGACTTAGCCCTTCAGCGTGGGCTGCCGACCATTGCATACACCTATACTGAACCGCTGACGTGGTATGAATATGTCCTCGACACGGCGAAGGTGGCGCATCAGAGAGGGCTCTACAACGTCCTCGTCAGCGCGGGCTATGTCAACGAAGCCCCACTGAGACAGTTGGCGCCTTATCTTGACGCTGCCAATATCGACTTGAAGAACTTCTCCGATGCTGTCTACCGCCGCTTCAACCACGCCTCGTTGTCGCCCGTCCTCAACACGCTGACGACGCTCCACGCTATGGGTGTCCACTTAGAGGTGACGGTACTCCTCATCCCCGGTATCAACACCGACGACGGACAGCTCCATGAACTGTTCGGATGGTTGACGGCGAACGGGCTGTCGGCTTGTCCGTTGCATCTCTCCCGCTTCTTCCCGATGTACCGGATGCAGGATGCCGAGATGACGCCGCTGGCTGTGATGCGGCGGGCTGAGGCCATCGCCCACGAGGAAGGAGTGGAGAAAGTTTATTTAGGAAATGTCTGACATGGTGGCGCGCAGCGTGATGACGCTGATCTCCGGCCAGGCGCCGAGTCGGAAGGGCACGGTACCACCGATGCCTGTGGAGACATAGAGCATGGAGCCGCCCTCGGTGTATTTGCCGCCCCATTCCTGATAGGCTGCGCGCGAGGGCGACCAGTGGTAGATGCGGACCTGCCCGGCGTGGGTGTGGCCGGAGAGGGTCAGCGCAATGTCCGTCTGATGGAGCACGCCACGGCGCCAGTGGCTTGGGTCGTGGCTTAGGAGAATCTTGAACATGCCCGCGGGGAGCCCCTCCATGGCTTTGTGTAGGTCGCCATAGTCGGGGAAGGGCGGACGGCTGATGTTCTCCACGCCGATGACGGCAATGGTGCTGTCGCCGCGCCGGATAAGGGCGTGCTCATTGAGGAGAAGCTTCCATCCAATCTTCCCTTCGAGGTATTTGAGGACAGTCTGATTCTTGGCGATGTTGCGGTCCGTCTTCACGGGGATGTATTCGCAGTAGTCGTGGTTGCCCATGATGGAGAAGACACCGTCAGGGGCTTTGATCTGTCCCAAGGCATGTTGGAAGGGTATGACCTCTTCGGCGGAGACGTTGACGAGGTCGCCGGTGAAGACGATGAGGTCGGCATGCTGCTCGTTGACGAGTCTGACGAGCTTGTCGATGAATTTCCTGTTGCGGAGGTAGGTGCCGATATGAATGTCGGAGAGCTGCAAGACCTTATAGCCGTCGAAGGTCTTGGGCAGCAGTGGTGAAGTACAGGTGGCCTTGCGGACGATGATATGTCGCCAGCCGAAGAAGAAGCCGTAGGCCATGACAAGCTCCCAGACTATGGGCAGAATGAGGGCCCACTGCCAGCCGGTGAAAGGCCAGAGAAGAAGAAACAACAGCCCGGGAAGGCCGATGACAAGGATGGAGCCCGTGATGAGCCGCATCATCGTGTTGTGGCGCAGCTTTATGGTCATAATTACGTATTTTTAAGGCAAAGATAATCATTTTTCCTGCAACTTATCCTTAACTTTGCCGATGTTTTTCAAGATATTAATAATTAATAAGGTAAGAAGGAAAATGAAGAAATACGTTTTGGCAGCTGTTGCTGCCGTTATGGTTCTCAGCAGTGCGGCTCTTGCCGGTGATGCCATCATGACCAAAGAAGGCAAGACGACCGTTGTCAACACTACAGAGCTGACAAAGGGTGTCCGTGGCTTTCGTGGCCCTGTGCCCGTGAAGCTGTATATCAAGTCAAACAAGATTACGAAGGTAGAGCCCCTGCAGAATCAGGAGACTCCGAAGTTCTTCGCCAAGGCCAAGACCATTCTTGCCAAGTTTGAGGGCAAGAGCGTGAGCAAAGCTGCCACGATGAAGGTCGATGCCACCACCGGTGCTACCTTCTCTACCAAGGCCCTGATAAAGAATATCCAGGCCGGTGCGAAGTACTATAAGGAGCACAAATAAGCAGGTGCTTATACGAATGTTTCGAGGAATTTGAGCTCACCATCGGTGTGGATGAACTTCGTGGTGGCGGGGAAAAGGAGGGTGTCGCCAGCGGCAACCTCATAGTTGTTGCCCTCGTCATCGGTCATACGGCCGGAGCCCCTGACAACGATGGTGATGATGAACGAGTCGAGGTCGGTGACATCTATTGTCATCGGCCTTGTCAGGTCATAGACGAAGGTCTTGAAATAGGGGCACTGGATGAGAGATATTCCGCGGTCTTTCTGCGGCACATACTCCGTGCGGTAGTTCTGCTCAATGCGGAAGTCGATGCTCTGTGCGGCCTGCTCGGTGTGGAGCTGCCGGAAGTTGCCGTCCTTGTCGCGGCGTTTGAAGTCGTAGATGCGAAAGGTGAGGTCGGAGGTCTGCTGAATCTCACAGAGAAAGCAGCCTTTGCCGATGGAGTGGATGCGACCGGCGGGGAGGAAGAAGCAGTCGTCTTCCCGGACCTGATAATGGCCTAAGGCATTGACGATGGTGTCGTTGGCTACCATGGCTTTGTATTGCTCCGGCGTGATGCGCTTCTTCAGTCCCACGAGCATGTCGGCGTCGGGGTCTGAATCCATGACATACCACATCTCTGTCTTGCCATGGCTCTGCCCGAACTTCTTCGCTGTCTCGTCATTGGGGTGCACCTGGATGGAGAGAGGCTTGTTGGCATCGATGAACTTGATGAGCAGTGGAAATTCATTGCCGAAGCGCTCGTAGTTAGCTTTGCCCACGAGCTTGTCTTGCAACTCGGCCACGACGGCGCTGAGGGGCTTGCCGTCGTAGTCGCCACCGTCGACGGTGGTCTCACAGCCTTGCACGCCAGAGATCTCCCAGCTTTCACCGACATTTGTCAGGTCGGAAGCAAGGTGTTTGAACGGTATAATCTTCTCGCCGCCCCACAGGGTTTGTTTCAGAAGCGGCTTAAAACGGAATGCTTTCATAAGAAACTTAAATGGGTTGTTTCTATATTATTCGTTTGAAACAGCTGATTTACTTAGTTCTTTGTCCAGAAAGATGGTGTGAGGACCACGAGGACGGTGAAAATCTCCAAACGGCCGATGAGCATCATGAATGTACACATCCACTTGACGAAGTCGGGGAGTTGTGACCACGACATCGTGGGTCCTATCTCTGTGCCGAGGGTGGGCCCCACATTGCCCAGCGAGGACAGGCAGATGGTGATGGCGTTGGTGTTGTCGATGCCCGCGGCGATCATTACGAAGGCCATGATGAGGAAGAGCAGCAGATAAGCTGTGACGAAGGCCAGGAGAGAGACACGCTGCTTGTCGGGGACATTGATGTCGTTGATTTTCAGTGGTAGCACGGCGTTGGGGTGGAGACGCTGCAAGAGCTCGTTCTTCACCACCTTGAGGAGCATGACACCGCGCACGCTTTTCAGTCCGCCACTCGTACTGCCCGAGCAGGCGCCTACAAACATGCAGATGGCTAAGACCACCCATGTCACATGCGGCCACGCCCCAGCATTGTCGTTGAAGAGCCCAGTGGTGGTGATGAAGGAGACAACCTGGAAGATGGCGGAGCGGAAGGCATGCTCTATGGGGTAGTGGTTGCGCAGGACGAGCTCAGACATGATGAACGCCGTGGCGATGGCTACCATGATGAGATAGAAGCGGAATTCGCTGTCGCGGAAGAGCGACTTCAGCCGCCCCTTGAAGACGGAGGTGTAGAGCAGCGTGAAGTTGACGCCCGAGAGGAAGCAGTAGAAGGTGGTGACATACTCCAGGGCTGGTGACTTGAAATATTCGGTGGAGTTGTTGTTGACGGAGAATCCGCCCGTCGCCGCCGACGACATGGCGTAGTTGGCAGCCTCAAACCAGTTCATGCCGAAGACCATGTAGCTTAGGAAACATGCCACGCTGATGGCGAGGTAGACGAGCCATATATAGCGTACACTTGTGGAGAGTTTGGGTGTGAGCTTCGACTTGATGGGTCCTGTGGCCTCTGCTGTGAAGACTTTGATGCTTCCGCTGCCGCCCGCCACGGAAGGGATGAGGGCGATGGTGGAGAATACAATGCCCAAGCCGCCTACCCACTGCGTCAGCGAGCGCCAGAAGAGGATGCCGTGGGGCAGGGCCTCGACATCGTCAATGATGGTGGCGCCCGTTGTCGTGAAGCCCGACATGGCCTCGAAATAAGCGTCAGTGAAGCTGTGGAGGTAGCCGCCTAAAAGGAAGGGCAGCGTGGCAAAGAGAGAATAGACAACCCAGATGAGGGTCACCAGGAGGCAGGCGTCGCGGCGTGTGAGACGGTTGTCAGCATTGCGGCCGAAGAACTGCAGCACCACGCCCACTAAGATAGTGAAGACCGCAGAGGTGGCGAAGAGGAGAATGTCGTCTTCCTGATAGCCCAGCGCCACAAACATACATATCAGCATGGTGAAGGCTTCCTGGAAGAGGAGCCCACCGAGGATGCGCAGGATGATTTTGTAATTGATCATAGTGATAACTTGCTCAACAGCTCCTTGCCCAATTCCGCGATGCGTTTGGGAGAGTTGAAGTACTTCTCCAGCGTCTTCATGTTCACGCCATGACAGAAGACGACGACATGGTCGCCGGCCTCGATACGCGTGTTGCCGTTGACGAGCATGCCCTCACCCTGTCTGACGAGTCCGCCAATGGTGACATCGGGGGGCAACTTGAGGTCCTTGACGGGGAGCTTGGTGACCTTCGCCCCATCCTTTGCCACAAACTCGGCCACGTCGGCATTGGCCGACATGAGGAAGGTGACGTTCATGACGTCGGCATCGAGCATGAGCTGGTAGATACGGCTGGCGGCGATGGCTTTCTTGTTGATGATGGTGCCGATGTCGAGACTCTCGGCCATGCTGGCATAGTCCATATTCTCAACGTCGGCCACGGTCTTGCGCACGCCGAGGCGCTTGGCCGTGAGACAGGCTAAGATGTTGGTCTCGGCATTGCCCGTAAGGGCCACGAAAGCCTGGGTGTTCTTGATGCCCTCATCCTCAAGGAGGTTGGTGTCACGGGCATCACCCTCGATGACGAGAGTCTTGGCGTCGACGAGTTGGTTGAGCTCCTCGCAGCGGTCGTGGTCCATCTCGATAATCTTTGCGTCCATATACTCCGGCATCGACTGCAAGGCTCTGACGGCTGTCATGCCGCCTCCCATAATCATCACGTTATGAACGTCGGCGTAGCCCTCCTTGCCCGTGATATGACGGATATAGGGAATATACTCCTTCGTGGTCATGAAATAGGCCAGGTCGAAGCATTTCAACTCGTCGTTGCCACCGGGGATGATGGTCATGCCATGGCGCTTGATGGCCACGATGTGGTAGGGGTCGTCGGGGCCGCAGAGCACCTTGAGGGGCTGGTTGAGAATCTCGCAGTTGTCACGCAGCTTGATGGCGAGCATGACAAGGGCGCCACCATGGACATCCCACCGCTGGCGCACCCACGACATCTTCAACCCGTTGTTGATCTCCTTGGCGGCAAGAATCTCTGGATAGATGAGCTCGTCGACGCCGAGGTTCTTATAAAACTTTCGGATGTCCTCCTCAACATATTCGGCATCGTTGACCTTGGCCACCGTCTTCCTGGCATGGAGGGCATGAGCCAGGATACAGCTGTTGATATTCTCATTCTCGTCGGGGGTGACGGCAATAAAGAGGTCGGCATTCTCGGCGCCGGCCTCATGGAGGGTCTTCACACTCGACGGCTCACCGCAGAGGGTCAGCAGATCGTAGTCGGCTCCGATGCGCTCCAGGCGCTCCTCATCAGAGTCGATGATGGTAATCTCCTCCTGGTTGCGAGAGAGCAAGCGGGCAAGATGCGTGCCGATGGCGTAGGCGCCTGTGATAATAATCTTCATGGTTGTGTTGTGGGCTCAGCGCCTTTGTTATCCAATATTTCTTCTATCTTTCTTTTGATATCGTCTTTGCCGATGCCGCAGATGTGGCGCAGCTCCTCCACGGTGCCATGCTCTACGAAGGCGTCGGGGAGTCCGAGGCGTATGATGCGGGGTGTATAACCATGGTCTGACATCCATTCCAGTACGGCCGTACCCATGCCGCCGGTGCGCACGCCGTCCTCTATGGTGAGGATGGTGTGGAAGTTGTCGGCTACCTCCTGGAGGAGCCGCTCGTCGAGGGGCTTGAGGAAACGGACATCGTAGTGAGCCACGTCGCGCCCGCTCTCCTTGATGGCATCCTCAGCGTCGTAGCCGATGGGCCCGATGGTGAGCACGGCTAAGTCGTGGCCTTTGCGGATGCAGCGTCCTGTGCCCACCTTGATGGCCTCGAAGGGGCAGCGCCAGTCGACCTGGTGGCCGCGTCCGCGAGGGTAGCGGATGACAAAGGTGCCGTTGCCGGGCAACTGGGCGGTATACATCAGTCGCCGCAGCTCGCCCTCGTCCATGGGTGAGGCGATGGTGAGGTTGGGGATGGGCCGCAGTGCTGCCATGTCGAAGGCGCCATGATGGGTGGGTCCGTCGGGACCTACCAAGCCCGCGCGGTCGAGGCAGAGCACGACGGGCAGGTTGAGGATGGCTAAGTCATGAATGATATTGTCGTAGGCGCGCTGGGCAAAGGAGCTGTAGATATTGCAGAAAGGCTGCAAGCCGTCCTTTGCCATACCGCCCGAGAAGGTCACAGCATGGCCCTCGGCGATGCCCACGTCGAAGACACGGTCGGGCATGGCCTTCATCATGATGTTCATCGAGCAGCCCGTGGGCATGGCTGGGGTGACGCCTACAATCTTCGGATTCTGCTCAGCGAGCTCCAAGAGGGTTTGGCCGAAGACGTCCTGAAACTTCGGTGGGCGGTTGCTGTTGTCGTCGACGATGCGCTCACCCGTAGCGGCGTCGAAGCGGCCGGGTGCATGCCACACCGTGGCATTCTTCTCCGCAGGCTCATAGCCACGGCCTTTGACAGTGTGCAGATGTAGGAGCTTGGGACCTTTCATGTCCTTGAGCTGTCGGAGGATGCGCACCACGTTGACGACGTCGTGACCGTCGAAGGGCCCGAAATAGCGGATGTTCATGCCCTCGAAGATGTTCTGCTGATGGCTCAGCGCACTCTTGATGGCGTTGTTCAGGCGGATGATGCCCTTGCGGCGCTCGTCGTTGAGGTAGCCTTTGGCATGGAGCCATCGCGAGGCCTTGAAGCGCAGGTTGTTGTAGGTGGCGTTGGTGTCGAGGTTGATGAGATACTGCTCCATACCTCCCACGGCACGGTCTATGGACATGTCGTTGTCGTTGAGGACGATGAGCATGTCGTTGGGTGTCGATGATACGTTGTTGAGGCCTTCAAAGGCCAGTCCGCCACTCATGGCACCATCGCCGATGACGGCTACGACATGTCTGTCGCCGTGGCCGCTCTTGCGCGCTGCCACGGCCATACCCAAGGCAGCGGAGATGCTATTGGAGGCATGCCCGCAGGTGAAGGTGTCGTAGTCGCTCTCCAAAGGAGTGGGGAAGGGGCGGATGCCGCCAAGCTTGCGGTTGGTGCAGAAGCTGTCGCGGCGACCGGTAAGGATTTTATGGCCATAGGCTTGGTGGCCCACATCCCAGACGATGCGGTCGTCGGGGGTGTTGAAGACATAGTGCAAGGCCACCGTGAGCTCTACCACACCAAGACTGGAGGCAAGGTGACCGGGATTGACCGACACCTCGTCGATGATGTCCTGACGGAGCTCACTGCACACCTCGGGAAGGGCGTCGACAGACAGACGACGCAAGTCCGAGGGATATTGTATCTGGCTTAAAAGGGAAAACTTCTTGTTGTCCATGCACGAATCTAAGCTTAACCTTGCAAAGGTAAGCATTTATTATAAACTTTAGACAAAAAGACTGAATAATCTTCCTTTAAGAATAAATATATGCAAAGGTTTTGCAAAAAGACAATATCATTTTCATAACTTTGTAGGGTCACCAACCGTCTGCCGCCTATGCTTCATCTTCTCCTTATCATCTTCACTTTTTTCGAGCTCAACTGCGAGAATCTCTTCGATGTTCAGCACGATGCGGGTAAGCAGGACGAGGAGTTTCTGCCTGCCTCCTCCCATCATTGGACACCCTATCGCTACTGGCGCAAGCTGCAAGGTATCGGCCAGGATATTGCCGCCTGCGGAGAGGTCGCCGGTGGGCTGTTGCCGGACATGGGTATCCTCACCGAGGTGGAGAACGACAGTGTCATGCGCGACCTCACGCGGCGGAGCATCCTGCGTACGGCGCGCTACGAATACGTGATGACGTCGAGTCCCGATGCGCGCGGCATTGACGTGGCTTTCCTCTACTCTCCTTTCTCTTTCCGCCTGCTCACCCACCACAGCATCCGCATTCCACCTTTGCGTGGCTTCTCACCGACGCGCGACATTCTCTATGCTGCGGGGCTGTTGGCCGATGGCGACACCCTCCATGTCTTCGGCATCCATGCGCCGAGCAGAGCGGGAGGCAAGACGGAGAGCGATAGCTATCGCAAACATGTCGTCAGCCAACTTGCCCTTGCCGTGGACTCCGTGGAGCGCGTCAGCCACGAGGCCCTCATCATCATCGCGGGCGACTTCAACGACCTCTCAGGTGATGCCTCGCTGAAGCTGTTGGAGCGCAAGGGCCTCGTAGAAGTCTCGCGTCATGCCCGTGGCATGCATGGTGCCAAGGGCACCTACCGCTACCAAGGCTCCTGGGGCAGTCTCGACCACATCTTCTGCTCTCCACGCTTAGCCCGACGCCTGAAGCGGTGCAGCGTCAGCGATGCTCCTTTCCTCTTGGAGGATGATAAGAAATACGGTGGGGTGAAGCCCCACCGCACTTTTCTCGGCCCCGTCTACGTAGGCGGCATCAGCGACCACCTGCCCATAGTGGCGGGATTTGAATAAAGGCTAATGAGATGTTGCTCAATTGAGCTACATAAAAGTACTTTAAAAAGGTGCGCAGGCTCACGTATACATTCCTATAGAAAATGTGCAGAATCTCACATTATTCATATGAAAAATGTGTAATTCCTCACGTTTTTCATAGGAATAATGTGTTAGCTCCGCCTTCAATTAACTCCTAAGGCTATCTTGTACTCGCTCATGAAACTGGAGCCGGGGAGGAGGCGATTCATAAGGTAACGGTCGAAGAAATCACCCTCGTAGCCATTGACATCGGTGACGCCATACCAAGGCTCTATGCAGACGAAGGGTGCATTCTTACCCTTTGGCGACCAGATGCCCACGGCCGGCGACTTGAAGTCAACAGCGATGACAGTCTTGTCGTCAGTGTCAAGGAGCTCGACGTGATGGAGCTGGCAGTGGTCGAAGATGAGAGCGTCGTCGGCAAAGGTGCTGTCGTCGAAGACCAGGATACCGTTGTCCGTAGCCACCTCCTCATGGCGCATGCCGTCGAGGCACCCGCTCTTGTCGTCGATGAAACGTCGCACGGGACTGGCGTTGTCGAGGCGCAGACGGCCATTGAGAGGCTCCCCAACCTTCATACCGGGTATATTGAAAGCCGGGTGGCCACCAATCTGGAAGGCAATGGGCTTATCATCGGTGTTCTCCACATGCCACACCACATGGAGGACATTTCCCTCGAGCTTATAGCTCACGGCAAGGTTGAAGCGGAAGGGATATTTGTCGAAGGTCTCCGTACTGTCGTGGAGGGCGTAGACGACCTGCTTGTCACCTTTGGCGATGAGGTGGAAGTCCATGTCGCGGGCAAAGCCGTGGCGCCCCATGTGGTAGTCGCGGGGCCCGAAGTGCGCGGTGCCCTCCCACAGCGTGCCCACGATGGGGAAGAGAATAGGGGAATGGCGACCCCAGAAGCGGGCGTCGGCCTGCCACAGATATTCTTTGCCTGCCGCATCCTTGATGCTCAGCAACTCGGCACCGTGCTCAGAGACGACGACGGTGAGAAAGTCATTATGAATCGTTTCCATGGATTACTACTT
Organism: uncultured Prevotella sp.; assembly: GCA_900543585.1. Classification (GTDB taxonomy): domain Bacteria; phylum Bacteroidota; class Bacteroidia; order Bacteroidales; family Bacteroidaceae; genus Prevotella. The sequence goes on along the minus strand of UQRP01000011.1, from coordinate 22,097 downwards.
CCTTTCCTCATCGATGGCCTTGATCTTCTCGCGCACCATCTGAGCATCGTCCTTGAGCTTCTGCACCTTGCGGTTCATCTCGTCGACGAGGCTGTTGCCCTTCTTACTGGAGATATTCAGAAAGCCGAGGTTATTCTCATAGGTCGTAATCTCCTGCTTGAGCTGCTCATAGCGGTGCATGAGGCGGGCGCGCTCGCTGTCAACAGCATCTTCACCTTTCTTGGCCATGCCACGGAGGTTGTTCTTGAAGTTGTCAAGATGTCGGCGGGCAGAGGAGATATGCAGTTCACCATAGATCTTGTCCATGACATCATGGTACTCCTTGTATATCTTGTCCTTCTCCTTGTAAGGCACATGACCGATGGCGTTGTATTTCTCCGCCAGCTCCTGCACCTTCTCACGGGCGTCTTCAGTGGCATTCTCAGCAATCTTCTTCAGTTCTTCGATGATGTCGCGCTTCTGCTTGAGGTTGTCGCGCTCCTCGTTGCGAGTGCCGGCGTTGGCAGCATTGCGCGCCTCAAAGAAATGGTTGCAAGCCGAGAGAAAGTCATTCCACAGTTGATCGCTCATCTTCCGGGGCACAGAGCCGATGGTCTTCCACTGCTTCTGCAATTCGATGAGCTTGTCCGATGTCGACTTCCAGTCCTTGGAGTCCATGAGAGCTTTGGCCTGCTCGACGAGGGCCTTTTTCTTCTCGGCATTCTCGTTGAGGCGTGCCTTCACCTCTTTAAAATACTCCGCTTTGCGGCCGAAGAAGTCATCGCAGGCAGCACGGAAGCGCTCGAAGATCTTCTCGTTGTCCTTCTTCGGAGCAAAGCCTATCTTCTTCCATTCCTGCTGTATGGCGATGATGTCCTTGGAGTGCTGTTCCCAGTCGCTGGCCGTTTTGTTCTCTTCCTTGGCAATAGCCTCTGTCTTCTCGCAAAGTTCCGTTTTCTTCACCAGGTTGTCAGCCTCGGCAGCGCGCAGCTGCTCGAAATGCTCCTGGTGCTTCTTGTTGATAACGGTGCTGGCATTCTTGAAGCGTGTCCAAATCTCCTCGCGCAGATCCTTGGCCACAGGACCTATCTCACGGTACTGCTCGTGGAGGTCCTGAAGCTTGTGGAAGGCTACGATGACATCAGGCTCCTTATCCAATGCCTCTGCCTCCTCGCAGAGTCGCGTCTTAGCCTCAAGGTTCTTCTTGAAGTCGTATTCGCGGGCCTCGCGGTTCAGGTTCAGCAGGTCGTAGAACTGCTCCACATAGAGTTGGTAGTTGCGCCAGGTCTCCGCCGACTTCTCGGGGGGCACGGGGCCTATGGTCTTCCACTCCTGCTGGAGGGCTTTGAAATCGTTGTATGACTTGTTGGCTTCGTCGGGTGACGTAGCCATGGCTTTTATCTTCTCTATGATCTGTTCCCTGTGTTGGAGGTTAGCCTCACGCTCCTGTTGAGCCTCTTCCAACGCCTTAGCGCGTTTCTCCTTGATAACCTGCATGGTCGTCTTGAAAGTCTCCTCGTCGGCGTCGGGTGTGAAGAGATATTTGTCGGGGTCACCGCCGTTGGCCAAATACTCGCGCTGCTGCTTGTCGCGCTCGGCGCTGCTGAGGCGGTAGAAGGAGGCTTTGAGATGCTCCACCTCTTCGCGGTCGGGGACGTCGTCGCCTAAAGCTAAAGCCTTGAGGCGGTCCAGGACTTCCGACTTGGAAGCGTAGATCTTCTTTTCTGTCTGAGGGTTTTCAACTGTGCCGGCTTCGGGGGTAGCGGCCGGCTGTGATGCTACAGCGCCCTGCTCGAGGGCTTTGTCTTGAGAGTCCATCATTTCACTCATTTTAAGTTTGTGACTCGGAGGTTCCATGGCCACGCTGCTGAAGATCAGCAATCGCTTTCAGTCGCGCATGGCGTCCACACATTGATAATCAGTTAATTTTATGTGCAAACTTAGACAAAAAAAATATAACTGCCAACAAAAATGTCGTTTTTTCGGTAAAAATACGTGCTTTTGCTCGTTTCTTTGGAAAAAAGTCTCTAAATTTGTGGCTATAAATCTTAAATCGGATATTTTTAACTAAACGATATATGATTGACATAAAATCAACATTAAAGAGCGCTGAGGAGAAAATGACCAAGAGCGCTAAATTTCTTGAAGGCGAGTTGTCGCGCATCCGTGCCGGCCGTGCCAACGTCGCTATCCTCGACACCGTGCGTGTGATGTCCTACGGCCAGAGCGTGCCCCTGAACCAGGTTGCCGCCCTCCAGGTCCCTGACGCCCGCACCATCACCATCCGTCCGTGGGAGCGCAAAGCCATCAAGGATATTGAAAAAGGCATCATGGACAGCGATGTAGGCATCACACCGGAGAACAACGGTGAGATGGTCATCCTCCGCTTCCCACAGCCTACCGAGGACCGCCGCAAGGAGCTTGTCAAACAATGCAACAAAATCGGGGAGTCGGCAAAGGTGCAGGTGCGCAACATCCGCGCCGAGTACAAGGAGAAGCTGAAGAAAGCCATCAAGGACGGTCTCTCCGAGGATCAGGAGAAGGACGCCGAGAGCGAGCTTCAGAAACTCCACGACAAGTTTATTAAGACCATCGACGCCACGCTGCAGAACAAGCAGAAGGAAATCATGACCGTGTAAGGGCGTGGACGGCCAACTTTCATGAAAGGTTTAGTCATCAAAAATACCGGATTCTGGTATACCGTGCTCACCGACGAGGGCCGGGAGGTGGAGTGTAAAGTCAAGGGCAAGTTTCGCCTGAAAGGCATCCGCTCTACCAACCCCGTCGCCGTGGGCGACCATGTCTGCTTCGATGTCAATGCCGAGGGGCAGGGACTTATTACCGCCATTGACGACCGCAAGAACTATATCATCCGCCGCTCTACCAACCTGTCCAAGCAGAGCAGCATCATCGCCGCCAATGTCGACCAGGCGTTTCTCGTCGTCACAGTGGCTCATCCCGAGACTTCCACGACGTTCATCGACCGCTTCTTGGCCTCCGCGGAAGCCTACGCGGTGCCCGTGACCCTCATCTTCAACAAGACGGACCTGCTCACTGTTGAGGAGCGCCACTACCAGGGCATGGTTGTCGACCTCTACCGCACCATCGGCTACGACTGCCACGAGGTGTCAGCGCTGACGGGTGACGGCGTCGATGCATTGCGTGCAATGCTGCAAGGCAAGATTACCCTCCTCAGTGGCAATAGTGGAGTGGGGAAGTCTTCGCTCGTCAACAGCTTTATCCCTGGAGCCGATGCCCGTGTGGCCGACATCAGCGATGCCCATGACACGGGAATGCACACAACGACATTCTCCGAGATGCTGCCCCTTCCTAAGGGTGGCTGGCTCATCGACACCCCGGGCATCAAAGGCTTCGGCACCTTTGACATGGAGCCCGAGGAGATAAGCTCGTATTTCCGCGACATCTTCCACTTCGCCAAGGACTGCCGCTTCTCCAACTGCACCCATACCCACGAGCCTGGCTGTGCCGTCCGCAAGGCTGTAGAGGATCACTACATCGCCCTGAGCCGCTACCAGAGCTACCTCTCCATGCTCGGCGACAAAGACGAGAAGAAATACCGGGAGGAGTATTAATAATAGGTGTTAGGTGGTAGGAGTTGGGTGTTAATGATATGGCTGTTAGGTGTTGGGTGTTAATGGCATGACATATCATTAACACCCAACACCCATCACCTAACACCTAACAGCCTTTTAACTCCCCTTAACTCTCATGTCTTATCTTCCTTTGCTAACTTTTGGTTACCTTTGCAAGTTACTAAAAGGAACCACAATGCACAAGGAAATCAATCCCGAATATCTTACCTGCCCCATTCGGCAGGTTATCAGCCGCTTCGGCGACAAATGGTCGATGCTCGTTCTCTATACCCTCGACAGGAGTGAGACGGGTGTGATGCGCTTCAACGAGCTTCGCTCACACATGAGCGACTGCTCGCAGAAGATGCTCTCCAAAACGCTCAAGGACTTGCAGCAGAGCAACCTCGTCGACAGAAAAGTATACCCCGAGGTGCCACCACGTGTAGAGTACTGGCTCACACCCGTAGGCCAGTCCCTCATACCTGCCCTCGACGAGCTCATCGGATGGGCAAAGACTCATTTCAACGACGTAGTCAGACCTTAGCCATGAAAGAACAACTCTGGAATGCCAACTACATCAAAATCATGGCCGTCAACGCCCTGATGTATTTTGCTTTCTACATCCTCACGCCCCTGTTGCCCCTCTACCTCGCTGACCATTTCGGTGCTGAGAACGACACCATCGGCATCGTTCTCTCCGGCTACACCCTCGTGGCGCTCTTTGTTCGGCCCTTCAGCGGCTTCCTCATCGACAGCTACGACCGCCGCCGCGTCCTCATGGTCTGCCTGGCACTCTTCTTCCTTTTTTTCGGCGGCTATATCGCGGCGGGCTCACTGCTGATGTTCGCCATCGTGCGCATCCTCCACGGCGGACCCTTCGGCGCCATGAGTGTGGCCGACAGTACCGTGGCCATCGACGTGCTGCCCTCCTCGCGCCGCAACGAGGGTATCGGCTACTATGGGCTGAGCACCAACTTCGCCTTAGCCTTCGGGCCCATGGTGGGCATCTGGCTCTATAAGCTCACCCACAACTTCGCCACCCTCTTCTGGGCAGCCTTTGCCATGTCGCTCCTCGGGCTTCTCCTCGCCTCCACCATCCACATCCCCACGAAGACCATCGTGAAGAACAAGTCCAAACTCTCCCTCGACCGCTTCTTCCTCACCCGTGGCTGGCTCCTGGCCGTGAACATCCTTCTCTTCGGCTTCTGCTATGGCGTCTTGGCCAACTACTTAGCCATCTACAGCCAGCAACAGCTCGGCATCACCAACGGCACCGGTGTCTACTTCGCCCTGCTGAGCCTCGGCCTGGCCTGCTCACGCCTGCAAGGCGCCAAAGGTCTCCGTGAAGGACGTATCACACGCAACTGCGGTGAGGGCGTCCTCATCTCCATCATCGGTTACACCCTCTTCGCTGCCTGCCCCAATGAGTTGTGCTATTATCTCTCGGCACTCATCATTGGCCTGGGCAACGGACACATGTATCCCGCCTTCCTGAACATGTTCATCGCCGTGGCACACCACAACGAGCGCGGCACTGCCAACTCCTCTATCCTCACCTCCTGGGATCTCGGCTTCGGCATCGGCATCCTCGCCGGTGGACTGGTCTCCAAGGCTGCAGGTTATGCTGCCGCCTTCTGGATGGTAGACGCCATGCAGATAGCAGGCGCCATTCTCTTCTTTGCTGCCACTCGCCGGTTCTTCCTCCGCCGACAACTAAAAGAATAAAGTTTTTTGCCCCGGGACTTTACAGGAATTACTTAATCGAACCCCAAATAAACTACGGGGTAAATCTTGCGGGCTCATGGCGAGGGGAGGCTTATTCTCCTTCAATAGCTTGTGCATTATAACAAGCGCGCTACTTAATAGTATTAGAGTGGGAAAGCGGCTAAACTTGATAGATTATGGGCTGCTTGACAACTGGTATGGCCATGTACGGCATTTGCCGCAGAGTTGCATGGCATTTGCCACGGAATAGCATGGCATTTGCCACGCATATCTGTGACATATGCCATAGATATGCGCGGCGAATGTTGGTTACTTACATCCCCATTTCTCCCGTCGGGCTGTTTTGTTGTTTTGTGTCGTTGAAGTCGTTGTTAATTTTGGATTCGGATTTCTTGAAAGCTTTCTTTGTGTTTCCAAAGTTCCATTTCACCGTCAGTGCGACGAGCTGTAGGGGGATGGAGATGTGGGTGAGGTTGGAGAAGTCGGGTCCGGCATTATACTGGTTGATGACGAGGCAGCTGCGTAGTGGGCAGGCATAGCGTGCGCCCACTTCAAGCCGGTCGCGAAAGAAGGTGCGTGTCAGTGAGGCGTTAAGGAACTGCATGGCTCCGTTGTAGCCCATGAGGTTGTAGCCACGGCTCTTGGCGAAGAGTCCGAAGGAGCCCTTCACTTTCCAAGGGAGTTGCTGCTCAAGTCCGATGTAGGCGTGTCCCATCCACCCGGCGTTGTGATAGCCTAAAGCTGTGGCCTTCCAGTCACCGTAGGAGACGTTGCCGTTGAGACTGAGCGTGGTGGCTTTGCTCAGCACCCATCTTATGAAGGCGTCGAGGGCTGTGTTGCGGCTCTTGCCGTTGTTGGCATAGGTGCTGTTGTATTTGTTGTCGGCGTCGACGAACTGGTAGCTCTCGATCTCGTTGCCGACATAATCGTGGCTGAGTGAGACGTTGAACATGAACTTTGGCATGAAGAAGTTGTAGGCCAGCGCGACGTTATGGCTCTTGACGACATCAAGCGTGGGGTTGCCGTAGGAGAGCGCCGTGGGGTCGGTGCGGTCGGTGTAGGGGTTGAGCTGGCTGATACCTGGGCGCGAGATGCGCATGGTGTAGGTCAGGCCGATGTTGGAAGAGGGTGTGAGGTTGCAGCCGATGCTTGCTGATGGCACGAGGTTGCCGTAGTTGTCGTGGAAGTTGCGTTCGCTGTGCTGCGGGTCTTTGACGCGCTCGAAGGTGTGCTCATAGCGCAGTCCGAAACGGAGGTTGTAGTTTTCGCGAGTGAGTTTGTACTGGGCGTAGGCCGCCGCTATGCTCTGGCGGTTTCGGTAGCGTGTGCTGGCATCAGCGTTGAGGACATCGTTACCGTCGACGACTTCATAGAGTCGGCTGTCGCTCCTGCTGCTACGGCTGATGAACTTTGAGCCCGTCTCCAGGGTCTGTCCGCTGCCGAGGTCGAGAGAGATGTCGGCCTGCACGGTGTGGCTGGTGCCCCAGGTGTGGGCGTCGGAGTAGAGGTCGGAGAGTGTGAGGGCGGTGACGCTGGCGATGTCGCCGTAGGTAGTGCGTGTGCGGTCCACGGCGGGGTTGTAGTCGAAGAGGTAGCTGATGGTCAGGGCCGAGGTGTGGTCGGCATTGAGCCAACGCTGGTAGTCGCTGCTGGCGTTTACGCCGAGGAAGCGGTTGTGCTGTCGGATGTCGTAATGGTAGGAGAAGCCTTGGCCGTAGGGTCCGCCCGAGAAACTGTTGAAGGGCGTGCCGTCAGTGTGCTCATAGTATCCCGTGAGGCCGGCGTTGACGTTGAGGGAGCTGAGGGAGTCGATGGCATAGCCGAGGGAGATGTTGCCCATGTAGAAGGGCTTGTGCTGTTCGGTGGCGACATCGGTGACCTGCTCAGAGACGCCGAGGGCGGACAGCTGTCGGCGCGTGTTGGTGTAGCGGATGTCGTCCATATCCTGCCACTGGAAGAGTCCCATGGCGGTGTAGGTGAGCTTGCGGTGCTGCCCACCGAGGTAGGCGCTGGCCCGCTCGCCGTGGTTGCTGAGGGCGAGCTCGATGTTGCCGTTGTAGCAGTTGTCGCAGTCGGAGGCTTGTGCGCTCTGTCGCTGCATCTTGATGTCGAGGACGCCCGTGGTGCCCTCGGCGTCGTATTTGGCCCCAGGGGAGGTGATGACGTCAATGCTCTTGACCATGGAGGCAGGCATGGATTTGGCAATCTGCGAGAGGTTGGACTGGAACATCTGGTTGGGCTTGCCGTCGACATATACTTTGAAGTCGGCGGAGCCTTTGACGGTGATGTTATCCTGTCCGTCGACATTGACCATGGGTACTTTGCGGAGCATGTCGAGGAGCGTCATGGTCTTGGCGTCGGCATCCTGCGCCACGTTGTAGGTCATCTTGTCGGTGGTCATTCTGACGACGGGCTTCTGTGCCACGACCTCGACACCCTGTAGGTCGAGACTGTCGTGGACGAGGCTGTCAGCGGGGGCAGACTGGGAGACGACTTGTCGAGGAGATGGCTGCTGAGCGGCGGCTCTCAACGCGGGGAAGGCGAGGAGAGAGAGGGCAAGGGCGAGCTTGCCGGGGAGAAAGTTTTTCATTCGTTTTGATTTTACTTGATGGAGAGGGGGCGCCGCTGCAATGCAGCGGGCTACAGGACCCAGCCACCGGCGCTGATAGTCGGGGCAGGCGCTATCAGGCGGGCTGTGTCAGGGCTTGAGGTCTTCCCAGGTGATGTCGAGGAGCTTCATCTGGCGGTGGAGCTCGGGGAGTACGGTCTTGAGGAAGAGTTGGCGGCGTGTCTGCTTGATGTGGCGGTAGGCATCCTCGGCGACGAAATAACCGAGGCCGCGCTTGTTGAAGATGACCCCTTCCTGCGCGAGTTGGTCGTAGGCCTTGACGGCGGTGTTGGCGTTGACACCGAGCCTGGCGGCATACTCGCGGACACTGGGTATGCGGTCGTAGGCTTTGTAGGTGCCAGCGAGGATCTCGTCGCTCAGGCGGTCAGCAATCTGCAGGTAGATGGCCTTGTCGTTGTTGAATGCCATAGACGTGATTGTTATGTGTTGCGTGGCTATTTGCCGAGTTGGAGTTTGTCGGTGTCGATGTCGCCGCTTCCAGAGATGCTCTTGTCGTAGGAGCGGAGTGTTCCGGAGAGAGTGATGTCGCCGCTTCCAGAGATGCTGACGTTGGCATAACCGCAATTGTCGAAGGCAAGTGTGCCATCGCCGCTTCCGGCTATGGCGAGCTTTGTGGTCTCTACCTTAGTCAGCTTGCTATCTACGTCGCCGCTGCCACTGATGCTGAACGATACGTTGCGGGCCTGGAGGCTTCCGGTCTTTATGTCGCCACTACCGGCCACGGAGTAGGTGAAGTTGCCGGTGAGGGTGACGCTCTTCAGCTTGCTGTCGCCGCTTCCGGCTATCGAAAGGTTGAGATCGTTGCCAGTGATGGGCGTCTCGGCGTAGAAGTCGCCACTGCCGGCTGTGGTGATGTCGGTCAGCGAGGGAGCACTGATCCAAAGCTCTGCATCGTCATTGTAGGAGTTGATGTGGAGCACGGTGATGCCTTTCTGCTTCTTCTCATCTTTCTGCGTGATGACGAGCTCGCCATAGCGGGCGGTGATGGAGTGGGAGGCATACCAGTGCGGGGTGGCTTTCAGCACCACCTTGAATGTGTCGGACTGTGTGAAGTGGATGTCGCAGCTGGTGTAGTTCTTGATGCTGTGGAAGTCGCGCAGGTTGAGGGTATAAGTCTCCGCGGGCTCATTGTTGTCGTTGGTCTTCTCGATGCGGCAAGCAGAAACTGAAAGAATGGCCACAAGGGCGATAAAAAGAAATGCTAACTTTTTCATAATCGTGATGTTTTTAAAAGGGGCCTTCGCCTTAGAAAGGCGAAGTACATGACGGGGCGATGATGTTTTTACTTACGCTACCGGTTGATCCACTGGTTGTTGATGACCTGCAGACGTGTGTAGCGACGGAAAGCGAACCAGTAGCAGAAGACGATGAAGGCGAGACTGGTTACGAAGTAGATGACTTTCCACCAGGCGTCGTAGACGATAATCGTGTAGCCACTGTTGAGGAACTTCGTGAGCAGGCCTGCTGCCAGAGCACTAAACATGAGCAGCAAGATGCCGAGGCCCATCCATGTGAGGATGGCCATGATAAGCGGATGCTTGTGGTAGATGCTGCCAAAGAGAAGAAAGCAGGCGTGCTGCACGATGGTGCCTAAGAGAATCACGAAGAAACCTTCGACAGGGGATGGCTCACCATTGAGATTAACATAGAAATTGGAGATGCCGCTGTTGTTGAGGCCTTCCGTGAGGGCGCTGGTAGCCCACTGTGCCGCATTGCTGTTGATGATCAGACTCATGAGGTACTGCAATACGTCGCCGGCTAAGAATCCTAAGATGGCTGCTAATGGCATGGCCACCACGAGCACGAGGTAGCGAGCGATGAACTTCTCCTTGTTGGAGGCCGGGAGCATGAAGTTGTTGATGCGCTGCTGTCGGCTGCGGAGATTAGAGAAGATGTGGGCACCACTGCATAGCAGATAGACGAATAAAGTCAAGGAGCTGAAAATGCCCATGGTGTAGGCACTGCTCGATGAGGACTTGACAAGGAGAGTGAGTATCTGCGGGATGACGACGAGTCCGAAGAATGTCAAAGCCATGGTGGCTATCTGACGCTTGCTGAGCAAAAGTTCCCAGCGGAGCACTTGTTGAAATCGAGACATGGTAATGGGTAATATATAATGTATAATGTATAATGTGTAAATATGTGCTATGCGTTGTTGAGCTTTCCGGTGATGGCGGCGTTGAAGAGTAGCTCGAGGTTGACCTGGGTCTCCTCGAAGTCACCGCGTGGCATGATGACGGCATTGCCCTGCAGCGAGGGCTCGGCGTAGAGAACGGTGTCGTCCATCTCCTGAGGGGAGAGGTAGCGGAAGGCGTAGCGGCGGGAGATGTCGGTAATGGCTGCGTCGAGGAGAACGCGGCTGTGGTCGATGATGACAACGTTGTCGAGGAGACTCTCGATGTCGTGGACTTGGTGGGTAGAGATGATGAGTGTGCGGTCGTCGGTCATGGCGTTGGCGATGACTTTCCGGAAGAGGGCCTTGGAGGGGATGTCGAGGCCGTTGGTGGGCTCGTCCATCATCAGTAGGCGAGTGCCGGTGGCGATGGCAAAGCTCATGTACACCTTCTTTTTCTGACCCATGGAGAGCTCGCGGAGGTTGGGGCGCGCAGGCATGTCGAAGTCAGCGAGGCAGCGCTGGAGGAGGTCGTCGCTGAAATACGGGTAGAAGGTGCGCATCATATCGGTGAAGGCATCGAAGGTCATGTCGGGCATAGCATACTCCTCGGGTACGATGAACATCTCGCGGAGGGTCTCGGGGAGTCGCAGGCGGCTCTCGTTACCGTCGACGGAGACGGAGCCGTGGAGGGGTCGCAGGAGTCCGCTGATGAGGTAGAGAAGTGTTGACTTGCCTGTACCGTTCTTGCCGAGGAGTCCGTAGATATGCCCCGGGGTAATGTGGAGGTCGAAGTGGTCGAACACTTGGTGCTTGCTGCCCTGGTAGTGGAAGCTGAGGTCTTTTACGTCTATCATAGCGTTTATCTGTTGTTGACGGGTAAGTATGTGAGTGTGCTACTTTAGTAGTACACTGCAAAGTTATGGATAAATTCCTGAAGTGAACAAATATTTGGCGAAGATTTAACTTTTATTGATAATTAGTAGACCTTTGCCTTAAAAATGCGAAGCACAGAACGGGGGCGAAACCGGGGAGAATGGGGCTTCTACCATATTTATGGTATGCGAAATGCCGTTGTTGTGCTATTCTTGGGGTGGAAAAAACGTCGTAACTTTGCATCGTGAAAAAGAAAAAGATGTTGAACCGCTGAAAGGACTTCTAAAAAGAGGAGAGCGTGTTCTGCCAGAACAGGGCGGGTGCTTCTCCGACGGTGGGTCCTTCAGCACAAAAGAAGATTACTATGAGCAACGAGAAGAAACTTCATTTCGAGACACTGCAACTTCATGTAGGCCAGGAGCAGGCTGACCCCGCCACCGACGCCCGTGCCGTGCCAATATATCAGACCACATCATACGTCTTCCATAACGCACAGCATGCCAGCGACCGCTTCCACCTGAAAGATGCCGGAAACATCTACGGTCGTTTGACAAACACCACACAGGGTGTCTTCGAGGACCGTGTGGCAGCCTTAGAGGGCGGTGTAGGCGGTTTGGCCGTTGCTTCCGGTGCCGCTGCTGTGACCTACGCCATCACCAATCTTGCCTATGCCGGCGACCATGTGGTGGCTACCGACACCATCTACGGAGGCACCTACAACCTGCTGAAGCACACGCTGAGCAAGTATGGCATCGACACCACCTTCGTCAACCCCGACGACTACGACGCCTTAGAGGCCGCCATCAAGCCCAACACCAAACTCGTGTATATCGAGACCCTGGGGCAACCCGAACTCCAACATCAGCGACATCGAGCGGTCAGCCGCCATCGCCCACAAGCATGGTATCCCCTTGGTCATCGACAACACCTTTGGCACCCCTTACCTCATCCGACCCATCGAGCACGGAGCTGATATCGTGGTGCACTCCGCCACGAAGTTCATCGGTGGCCACGGCTCCTCATTAGGCGGTGTCATCGTCGACGGCGGTAAGTTCGTCTACTTCCAGAATGACAAGTTCCCCGGCTTCACGAAGCCCGACGCCTCCTACCACGGTCTCGTCTTTGGTAAACTGCCCGCACCTTTCGTGACCCGCGTCCGTGCTCTGCTGCTACGCGATGAGGGTGCCTGCATCTCACCGTTCAACGCCTGGATTTTGCTGCAAGGTTTGGAGACACTCTCGCTGCGCGTAGAGCGCCACGTCTTCAACACGCTGAAGATTATTGACTACTTGAAGACGCAGCCGTTGGTGAAAAAAATCAACCACCCCTCGCTCCCCGACCATCCAAACCACGACCTCTACGAGCGCTACTTCCCCAACGGTGCCGGCAGCATCTTCACCTTTGAGATAGACGGTGGCCAGCAGACAGCGTGGGACTTCATCGACCATCTGAAGATCTTCTCCGACCTGGCCAATGTCGCCGACGTGAAGTCGCTTGTGGTGCATCCAAAGAGCACCACACACTCTGAGCTCTCTGACGAGGAGGCTTCCGAGCAGGGCATTTTCGACGGCACCATCCGTCTGAGCATCGGTACAGAGAATTACCTCGACCTTATCGACGACCTCGATCAGGCATTCAAGGCCGTCTCAAAATAAATCATCCATTGCCCGCTTCCCCTGCCAAGGGGGGGAGGGGCTTAAAATCCACATTTACTCACATAAACAGAAAACAATTATGGCAAACATACATCATCAGATAACAGAGTTAATCGGCAACACCCCGTTGGTAGAGTTGCAGAAGTATTCCGCCCTTCGCAATGTCAAGAAGCCCGTCATCGCTAAGGTCGAGTTCTTCAACCCCGGTGGCAGCGTCAAGGACCGTATCGCCTTGGCAATGATCGAGGCCGCCGAGCGCGACGGTAAGTTGCAGCCCGGAGCCACCATCATCGAGCCCACGAGTGGCAACACCGGTGTGGGTCTGGCCCTTGTCTCAGCGGTGAAGGGTTATAAGCTTATCCTGACGATGCCCGAGACAATGAGTATCGAGCGCCGCAACCTTGTCAAGGCCTACGGAGCTCAGGTGAAGCTCACGCCGGGTGCCGCCGGTATGAAGGGTGCCATTGCCGAGGCCGAGCGTCTGCGCGACAGCATCCCTGGCAGTGTTATCCTGGAACAGTTTGAGAACCCCGCCAACCCCCGCAAGCACTATGAGACGACAGCTGAGGAGATATGGCGCGATACCGACGGCAAGGTTGACATCTTCATCGCTGGTGTGGGTACTGGTGGCACCCTTACGGGCACAGGTAAGCGCCTGAAAGAACTCAATCCCAACGTGAAGATCATCGCCGTGGAGCCCGCCTCGTCTCCAGTTCTGGAAGGCGGCAAGTCGGGTCCTCACAAGATTCAGGGCATCGGTGCCGGCTTCATCCCCAAGACCTATGACGGCAGTGTCGTCGACGAAATCTTCCCCGTCTCCAACGACGATGCCATTCTCGCTGGTCGTCAGATTGCCCAGCAGGACGGTATCCTCGTGGGTATCTCCTCAGGTGCTGCAGCCTTCGCCGCTACGGAGATTGCCAAGCGTCCGGAAAATGATGGCAAAAACATCGTGGCTCTGCTGCCCGATACCGGTGAGCGATACCTCTCCACGGTGCTCTATGCTTTTGAAGAATATCCGCTGTAAGGATAACTCAACATCTTTTTAAACATCCGTGCCCATGCAGGACATGACATGGCATACAGCGAAGGGCGGGCTCTCTAAAAAAGGGTCCGCCCATTCTGTGATATATTCTTATAAACTTTTAATTTGGTGTTAATGAGCAATGTAGGGTTGTCAGAATTTCGTAACTTTGTGGAAATTACTAATTAAAAATACTTATTATTATGTTTACACCACAACAACCCACATTTTGGCTAAAAGTAAGGAAAGAATATGTAATAGACAATTATGATACCCTATTGCCTTATCTTCGCGGTTATCACTATGCTCAAGACGAAAGTCCGGAGAGTGATTTCAACAAGACTTACGATTGTCTGAAAGAAGTAGTGGGCGACATCAGCCAGTCCATGGCCGACGACAATGTCTATAACTATACGGCTCCGCAATGGAGCGACGAAGACTTGAAGAAGCATGTGGGTCTGATGGCAGCTTACCTCCTGGCGGCACAGAAGAAAGGCTTGAGCGATGACCGCATCTTGCTGACCCTTTGCAATATCTTGTTGGAGGTGGAGGAAAAACCCGATTTGGCGATGTTGGAGGACATGCGCCAGGTGGCGGTAAGCTGTGCGGCAGGCTATGACGTCGTGGTCTATGGATTTTCTTGGGATGATATCAACAATTTGCCCACCTATGCCTTGTCCTTATTTTGTCAAAAGATAGTAAAAACAAGATTTAATATTCCCGAGGATCGCAATGAGCATTATTTGGAAGGCAAAGGCCTCTTGGTCATTGACAACGACGCTTTGGTGCTGGCGCCGATGAACAAAGCCGACTATGACAAGAGCGAGAAGCAGGTGCAGTTTGATTTGCATTGCAATACGCGCGTCATGGTGAAGAAGTTGGAGCGTACGAACAAGACAGAGTTTCCCGAGCTGATAGACACCTGCACCGATATGCTGCGGTCGTTGGGCAATGTGGCGCCGAGCCTGAAAAAGGAGTTGAAGACGTATGAGGTCGGCGATGAGCTCATTGTCAGGGTGGTGTCGAATAAATTTGGCTATATCCTGTGTGAGAGCATTGATGCAGACTATGTGCCGGTACGCGGCAACCTTTTTATGCCGTTTAAGATTTTCAGTCTCTACGGAGCCTTTGTCATCACCAAGGAGAGTATTGTCAACACCGTGCGCGAGGGCGACACGCTAAAAGTGCGCATCAACGACAAAGGCGGATATGAGTTTATCATCGACTCGCAGATTTTCAAGGATTTCAACGACCTCTATATAGAGAACCTGCCCAACGAGTCGTGCGATGCCGTTTATCTCATGCCCTATTCCGGTGGTAAGGGTCATCGTTGGCTCACCGACAAGGGTGTGCAGGTGAACATCCTCGGCGCCTTGGACGAGGAGACACAGCAAGCTGTGGACAATGACCAGGCGGTGAGAATCCGCATCAATGAGTCGAAGAAGGACAACAGCGGCAACTGGGTCGTCAATGGCCGGTATGTCACCAGTGAGCCACCAACGTTCACAGGCTTTCGCAATGAGTTCTTGGAGAAGGCCCGCAACACTTTCTTGGACGAATTCTTGGAATACTACTATGAGGCGCCTGTCGAGACAGCCGCTGTGCGGCCCTCGGAGACCTTCTCCAATCCCGGTCCGCTGTTGGTGAACACCTTCTACCGCTATTCGCAGTTGGTGGGGAGCAGCACGCAGCGCTACCTCTTCCTCTTTGCCGCTCGCTTCCTCTCCACGGTCCTTGGCGACGAGCAGAGTGAGGCTTTTCTGGCGCAGCAGATGCGCTATGAGGAGTGCTTGGTGCACTTTGCCTTGGGTGACGTCACGGCTTCGACGCTGAGCATGCGCGACGACGACCGGCTGCCCACTCTGCCCGCATTGCGCAATGAGAAGGGTATCGTGGAGCAACTGTGCAAATACCAGGACATGAACGTGGAGAAGCTGCAGCTCTCGCCCGGACATACCATCGATATCGACTACCTCTCGGAGATGGTCAGCGCCTCGAATGTCTTGCGGGGAAAGTTACAGCCTGCGCAGATGAACCGCATCAAGAAGAATATCGCCGACTATATCGGTGTGGCCGACATCTACCGGAATATCAACCGCGACTATACCGACTATGGTGAGGAGAGCGACACGCTGGAGTTCAAGACCTCTGTTGTTTTCCCACCGCACAACAACATGCGCGCCGACCTCGTCAAGCAGCGGTGGGCTATCTTGAAGGCTGTGTGCGGCTTCCTCAATACCGTCTCCGGCGGTGAGTTGCTACTCGGTGTCAACGACAGCGGTATGGCGTGTGGCTTGAAGAATGACCTGAACTATCTCTTCCTTCACCGCTTTATCAGTAGTCAGACCATGGACAGCTACCGGCTGTATGTGAAGACCTTCATCGACAATGCTTTCATCGACGACCATAATGTGGAAGGCCTCGACGTCACCTCCACCGTCGTCAACTACGTCATTGAGCACAACAACGAGGGCGACGACCTGCTGCGCATCCAGGTGCATCCCTATATGGACGGCATCGTCTCCTTCCGTGACGACTATCTCCCTGACGATATCGCCCGCTCCTACTACCGCACGTCGGGTGCTAGCGTAGGAATGGACGACAAGCTGATGAAGCTCGTCAGGGAGCGCAAGGGACTTAAGAAGTAATCATGTGGAGGAAGAAGTCGTGGACGCGGGTGTTGTCGTTGAGCTCGGGGTGGAAAGCCGTGACGAGCTGGCGACCCTGTCGAGCGGCCACGATATGCTTGTCGACGACGGCCAAGGCCTCGGCTTCACCCTGAACACTGTCGATATAGGGTGCACGGATGAAGGTCATGGGCACCGTGCCCACGCCCTGAAGGGGTGCCTCGGTGTAGAAGCTGCCGAGTTGTCGGCCGTAGGCATTGCGGCGCACGGTGATGTCCATGGTGGAGATTCTGTCGAAGTCCTCGCCCTCGACGTCCTTTGCCAGGAGAATGAGTCCGGCGCAGGTGCCGAAGACGGGTAGCCCGGCCTCGATGTCGTGGCGCAGGGGCTCTAAGAGTCCGAGGTCGCGCAGGAGTTTGAGCTGTGTCGTAGACTCGCCGCCGGGGAGGATGACGCCATCCTTGTGTCGCTGCCAGTCGCTGAGCTGTCTGACCTCGAAGGTCTCTGCGCCAAGGCGTTGGAGCATCTTCTCATGTTCTATGAAAGCGCCCTGCAGCGCCATGACGGCAATCTGCAGGGTGTGGGCTCCGGCAGGAACGGATGTGAAAGTGTCTGTCATATTATTTTCCTCTCTCTGCCATGAGCACCTTAATCTCTTCTTCATTGATACCCACCATGGCAGGTCCGAGGTCCTCGGAGAGCTCGGCGAGCTTGACGGGGTCGTTGTAGTTGGTGACGGCCTGTACGATGGCAGCAGCGCGCTTGGCGGGGTTGCCACTCTTGAAGATTCCCGAACCTACGAAGACGCCCTCCGCTCCGAGTTGCATCATCAGGGCAGCGTCGGCAGGTGTGGCCACACCACCGGCGGCGAAGTTGACGACGGGGAGCTTGCCGTGGTCGTGGACATACTTCACGAGGTCGTAGGGCGCCTGCAAGTTTTTAGCCGCTTCGAAGAGTTCGTCCTCAGCCATGTTGGTTAGGCGGCGTATCTCGCTTTGCATGAGTCGCATGTGCTTCACGGCCTGGACGACATCGCCCGTGCCGGGCTCGCCTTTGGTACGGATCATCGTGGCACCCTCAGCGATACGCCGCAGGGCCTCGCTGAGGTTGCGGGCACCACAGACGAAAGGCACCTTGAACTTTGTCTTGTCGATGTGGTAGACGTCGTCAGCGGGGCTCAGCACCTCGCTCTCGTCGATGTAGTCTATCTCTATGGCTTGCAGAATCTGCGCCTCGGCGATATGTCCGATACGGCATTTAGCCATGACGGGTATCGACACCGCTTTCTGAATGCCTTTAATCATCTTCGGGTCGCTCATGCGTGCTACGCCACCGGCTGCCCGGATGTCGGCGGGGATGCGCTCCAAGGCCATGACGGCGCAGGCGCCGGCAGCCTCGGCAATCTTAGCCTGCTCGGGGGTGGTAACGTCCATGATGACACCGCCCTTGAGCATCTGTGCAAGGTTGCGGTTGAGTTGTTGTCTGTCTTCCATTATCTTAGTTCTTATAATCAAGGTTCGCGGTTGTTATCCTTTGATTCTTGGCTGTATTGGTCTTCTTCTTGGCTGTGTCGCTCTTCGCGATAGGCGCTCGGCGAGAGCCCCGTCAACTTTTTGAAAAAGCGTGAGAGATGGGCCTGGGACGAGAAGCCGAGACGGGCCGCTATCTCCTGGATGCTGACCTCCGAGGTGGTGAGCATGCGCTGGGCATCATTGAGGATGTATTCATCGATGATGGCCTTGGGATTGCGTCCGGCGATGCGTCGGCAGACTTGTCCGAGGTAGGCGCTGCCCACATTGAGTTGGTCGGCATAGAAGGCCACGTCGCTGTTGAGGGCGAAATGCTGCTTGACGAGCCGGATGAAGTCATTGTAGAGCTGGCTGCCACGGCCTTGCAGGGTGGTGACGGAAGCACACTGATGACGGCTGAAAGTGTGGGCGTGGTCCACGGCGTCGTCGAGACTTAGACCCTTACAGAGGTAGGCGGCCAACGACGAGGAGAAGCCGTTGGCCAAGCCGTGGCAGGTGGCATCGTCGATGAAGAAGACGTTTGGACGGATGGCGTCGCCTAAAATTTGGCGTGCGTCATGACGGTTGACGACGATGGCGGTGCAGAGAGGCAGGAGCTGCGTCTGGATATGGCGGAGCATGTCGTCGCCCATGAGTCGGTCACCGCGGCTGGAGAAGAGCAGGGGGTCGTAGATGACGAAGTCGGGGCGATAGCTTCTGAGAGCCCTGACGATGACGTCGAGGGTCTCGCTGCGCCTGACCATGCCTATCTTCACGGCCTGGGGCTGCACATCGTTGACGATGGCCTCTATCTGCCCGCCGACGACAGGTGCGGGGATGTCGTAGAACTCCTGGATACCGATGGTGTTCTGCATGGTCACCGAGGTGATGGCCGAGAGGGCCACACAGCCTAAGGCGCTGATGGTGCGGATGTCGGCTTGGATACCCGACTCCCCCGTGGCGTCACTGCCGGTGATGGTGAGGATGGTGCCTTTTGTCATGCTCTTGTCGTTTTTGCGCTGCAAAGGAAAGAAAAAAAAAGGAAACTACTGCATGTAGTTTCCTTTTTGATAAATATTACTTCAATTTGTACAAAGCTCGTAGTCCTCACTCGCTCTCCTTGATTTTCTCCATGATGAGCTTCTCTATCTCCTCACTGAGCTCAGGGTTGTCACGCAGCAAGGCCAGTGTGGCGTCGCGGCCCTGTCCGAGTTTGGAGCCATTGTAGCTGAACCAGCTTCCGCTCTTATTGATGATATTGTAGTCGACACCTAAGTCGAGAACCTCGCCCACCTTGTTGATGCCCTGTCCGAAGAGGATGTCGAACTCCGCCTTGCGGAAAGGCGGCGCCACCTTATTCTTCACGACCTTCACGCGTACATGGTTGCCGAGGACATTCTCACCATCCTTGATGGAGGTGACACGACGGATGTCGAGTCTGACGCTGGCGTAAAACTTCAGTGCGTTACCGCCCGTTGTGGTCTCGGGGTTGCCAAACATGATGCCTATCTTCTCACGCAGCTGGTTGATGAAGATGCAGCAGGTGTTGGTCTTGGCGATGGTTGCCGTGAGTTTGCGCAGAGCCTGGCTCATGAGTCGGGCCTGGAGGCCTACGGCGGAGTCGCCCATCTCGCCTTCTATCTCCTTCTTTGGCGTGAGTGCAGCTACAGAGTCGATGACGAGGATGTCGATGGCCGACGAAGAGATGAGCTGGTCGGCAATCTGCAGAGCCTGCTCACCGTTGTCGGGCTGTGAAATCCAGAGGTTGTCAACGTCGACGCCCAACTTCTCCGCATAGAAGCGGTCGAAGGCATGCTCGGCGTCGATGAAGGCCGCGATGCCGCCCTGCTTCTGCGCCTCGGCGATGGCATGGATGGCCAACGTGGTCTTACCCGACGACTCCGGGCCATAGATTTCTATCACTCTGCCGCGGGGATAGCCGCCAACGCCCAAGGCCACGTTGAGACCGATGGAGCCCGTGGGGATGACATCCACATTCTCCACCTTCTCGTCGCCCATCCGCATGATGGAGCCTTTACCGAAATCTTTCTCTATCTTGCTCATAGCGGACTGGAGGGCCTTCATCTTGGCCTCTTTCTCCGCCTTTTCCTTCTCGGCTTTCTCAGCCGCGAGTTGTTCTTCTGTTTTTGCCATTATCTCTGATGGGTTTGCTGTTTACAATTCGATGTCTTTGTCAAACTCCTCATGCCAGGGCAGTCCCTGTTCAGCGAGGACTTTGAGGAATGGATCCGGGTCGAACTCTTCGACATTCCATACTCCGGGCTTCTTCCAGATACCCTTGAGGAACATCATGGCGCCCGTCATGGCCGGTACGCCGGTGGTATAGCTCACGCCCTGCATGCCTGTCTCCTTGTAAGCTTCTTGGTGGCTGCAATTGTTATATATATAATAGGTGTGTTCTTTGCCGTCTTTCAAGCCGCGGATACGGCAACCGATAGAGGTTTCGCCTTCGTAATTCTCGCCCAAATCCTGCGGGTTGGGGAGTACGGCTTTCAGGAATTGCAGCGGAACGATTTTCATGCCGTTGTATTCTACCTCATCAATGCGGGCCATGCCGATGTTTTGGATAACACGCAGGTGGGTCAGGTACTCTTGTCCGAATGTCATCCAGAAACGTGCACGTTTGATAGTCGGGAAATGTTTTACCAATGATTCCAGTTCCTCATGATATAGAAGGTATGAATCACGTGGACCGATATTCGGATAAGTCAGGTCCTTATGAATTTCCAGAGGACCGGTAGTTACCCATTTCCCGTTTTCATAATAACGTCCGTTCTGTGTAATCTCGCGGATATTGATTTCCGGGTTGAAATTCGTGGCGAAAGCCATGCCGTGATTGCCGGCGTTGCAGTCCACGATATCGAGGTAGTGAATCTCGTCGAAATGGTGTTTGGCGGCATAGGCGGTGAAAATAGCTGTCACTCCCGGATCGAAGCCGCAGCCCAGAATAGCCGTCAGCCCTTTCTCCTTGAAGCGCTCCTGATAGGCCCACTGCCACGAATACTCGAAATGCGCCTCGTCCTTGGGTTCGTAATTGGCTGTATCGAGGTAGTTCACCCCGCACTCCAGGCAGGCGTCCATGATGGTCAGATCCTGGTACGGCAGCGCCACGTTCACCACGATATCGGGCTTGAAAGCCCGAAACAACTCGCACAAATCGGCTACATTGTCGGCATCGACCTGCGCAGTCTTCACCCGGTCCCCGCCGATTGCCGCAGCAATGGCATCACACTTCGCTTTCGTTCGGCTGGCCAGCATCACGTCCGAAAAAATCGGATTGGCAGCAATTTTCTGCGCCACGACGGTACCTACGCCTCCTGCGCCGATAATCAGAGCTTTACACATAAAATTTATCTTGTTTTAAGATTTACGATAATCAATATTCCGTACAAAAATATCGTTTTATTTTGGCAAAACAAAAATTTTCTATACATTTGCACCACCAAAACGGATAACTCCGGATTGGCGCGGATGATTCCGTAGCTCAGCTGGTAGAGCACAACACTTTTAATGTTGGGGTCCTGGGTTCGAGCCCCAGCGGGATCACAAAACGCTGGACAGAAATGGACAGTAAATGTACAACTCCTACAATACCTTGATATTGTAGGAGTTTTTTTTTGTATAATGTCTGTGACCTAAGACACGAAAGGTCACAAAAAGACACACTTTCGTTACCAAATCGTTACCCATTTAAGAGAATGAGGACTTTAATTGATTGTATCTCAATTAGAAAGTAGAACTTGGATGTCTCCAGATATGAAACGAGATGTGTTTGGTTATTCCGGCGACTTTCGCCCAGTGTTGCAGCGTATCATTCACCGTTCCCTCGTGCGTCAGCGGAAAGATATAATCACTGTCGTTCGCCTCGCCGCGCTCCGGCAGCCATTTCAACGCCTCGTCCGAAATCGGCAGGTAAAGCGGTTCTTTGGTTTTCTGCATCGTGATTTCGATACGGACACGCCCGCCGCTCCGTTGTAAGTCGCACCACCTCAATTTGCGAATGTCGCTTACGCGCAACCCGCACAGACAGCTGAACAGAAAAGCCCGCTTGACGATCTCGTGCCGGCACTCGGTATTTATCAGCGTTTTCAATTCGTCGATTGTCAGATACTCGCGGCGGCTCGGCTCCTGCCGCACTTTACTTGCGAAATCGAACTCTTTGGTCGGATTGACGGTAATGATTCCCTCTTTGTAGGCACGGTTGATGGCCGTTCTCAAAGTACCGTAATAGGAAACAACCGAATTGGCGCTTAACCGCCCTCCGGTTTTCAATACGCCGTATTTGCTGGCCTTCGGCATCTGCCGCAGGTAATCGGTAAACTCCGACAGCAACTCCTTATCGCCGTC
>UQRP01000010.1 GCA_900543585.1 uncultured Prevotella sp. | reverse complement strand
CTTGTAGTACCCCTGCTGCGTCGCGCCCCACGCGGGCGCGTGGATTGAAACAGCCTGCTTCTTGGCTTGCTCCTCCGGCCAACCGTCGCGCCCCACGCGGGCGCGTGGATTGAAACGTGGGATTGATTACGCCATTAGATACACAATTAAGGTCGCGCCCCACGCGGGCGCGTGGATTGAAACGCGGTCTGCAAGCTCGTATGATGGGCTTAGATGTTGGTCGCGCCCCACGCGGGCGCGTGGATTGAAACTTCTGATGTTGCAGCCGTCCGCCCTCCAACGCCACGTCGCGCCCCACGCGGGCGCGTGGATTGAAACTTTGCAGCCAAGGCGGCAAGTAACGTATCCTCGGTCGCGCCCCACGCGGGCGCGTGGATTGAAACGCAAATTTAACACAATTACAAACATAAATATAAGTCGCGCCCCACGCGGGCGCGTGGATTGAAACTTTTCGTTTTAGGTTTAGTTTCTGGTTGTAAAAGGTCGCGCCCCACGCGGGCGCGTGGATTGAAACTCATATACCCTCAATAGTTAATGGTAATAAGGTGTCGCGCCCCACGCGGGCGCGTGGATTGAAACTGATGTGGCAGCAGTACGAACGCCACGGAACGACCAGTCGCGCCCCACGCGGGCGCGTGGATTGAAACTTTTTCGGGGTTTGGTTACATACTAACGTATTGGTCGCGCCCCACGCGGGCGCGTGGATTGAAACTTTGCGCCCGGGGTGGCTCTACCATCCCGGGCAGGTCGCGCCCCACGCGGGCGCGTGGATTGAAACAAGAATATTTCCATATATCATTGTATATAGAAGATGTCGCGCCCCACGCGGGCGCGTGGATTGAAACCGGCTCTGACTGGTCGCCCTCTTCACGCTGGCAGTCGCGCCCCACGCGGGCGCGTGGATTGAAACTCGATGTTGCGCTGGGCGTTGACGGCCTCCTTGCGTCGCGCCCCACGCGGGCGCGTGGATTGAAACCCACCGCCACCGGTATCACCGCCACCGATGGCGGGTCGCGCCCCACGCGGGCGCGTGGATTGAAACAGTACGTGCGTTACTTTCACAAGTTAGACACTAGTCGCGCCCCACGCGGGCGCGTGGATTGAAACTTTAACGATGCTGCCAAATGTGGAGACGGTATCGTCGCGCCCCACGCGGGCGCGTGGATTGAAACTTTGTTGTCAGCGCCGAGGTGGAGCTTGCGCATGTCGCGCCCCACGCGGGCGCGTGGATTGAAACTTGTTGATATAATAGATGGCATCTCCGGCCTCGGTCGCGCCCCACGCGGGCGCGTGGATTGAAACATAGACATAGATGGCGGCAGCCGCTACAAAGATAGCAAGTCGCGCCCCACGCGGGCGCGTGGATTGAAACTCCACAAAGTGGATGAGATTGTACAGCGCCTGTGTCGCGCCCCACGCGGGCGCGTGGATTGAAACACTTTATCCTCTGCTTCTGTCCCTAATTCTGTTGTCGCGCCCCACGCGGGCGCGTGGATTGAAACTGCTGATGATGTTAGCCACTTTTTAAACAAGATGTCGCGCCCCACGCGGGCGCGTGGATTGAAACGACAGCCTTTGCCACCTGCTTTTGCCGCCTTTGCTGTCGCGCCCCACGCGGGCGCGTGGATTGAAACTTCTGATGTTGAACCTTCTAATGATTAAAATATGTCGCGCCCCACGCGGGCGCGTGGATTGAAACCTTAGGTAGGGCAGCACGCACCTCAAGATATTTTGTCGCGCCCCACGCGGGCGCGTGGATTGAAACACTGCAGAAGTAATAATAAGATTTAACGATTACTGTCGCGCCCCACGCGGGCGCGTGGATTGAAACAGGACTCGGTAAAGGATGATAACCATCAATATTAGTCGCGCCCCACGCGGGCGCGTGGATTGAAACATAGAATTTTAGGTATTTATAACCAAAGTTGAAGGTCGCGCCCCACGCGGGCGCGTGGATTGAAACTGGCAGCCAAGGCAGCAAGCAAGGTATCCTCGGGTCGCGCCCCACGCGGGCGCGTGGATTGAAACTTCGACACCATGTCGAGGAACTCCTCCACGCTAGTCGCGCCCCACGCGGGCGCGTGGATTGAAACTCGACAACTCTCATTATCGCATTACAGCCTATCCGTCGCGCCCCACGCGGGCGCGTGGATTGAAACGTGTTCGAGTTCGAAGAAGCGTTATTCGCGTTCGGTCGCGCCCCACGCGGGCGCGTGGATTGAAACTTTTAAATCAAATTATGCATATTTAGGTAATATGGTCGCGCCCCACGTGAGCGCGTGGATTGAAACTCCACCGATGGGGTTAGGGCCGTGTCATAGCTGTGTCGCGCCCCACGTGGGCGCGTGGATTGAAACTCCAGTGTGCTCAGGGTCATATCCCCTATCCGTAGTCGCGCCCCACGTGGGCGCGTGGATTGAAACTTGGTAATCTTGATAAGATTAGAGCCAGCCATACGTCGCGCCCCACGTGGGCGCGTGGATTGAAACCCATAGCATGAAGACAGTCATCATGGACTAACGTCGCGCCCCACGTGGGCGCGTGGATTGAAACCTTGTAGGCCTTAAGGCCAAAATCGGAGTGTGGGGGGTCGCGCCCCACGTGGGCGCGTGGATTGAAACTACAAATTGGTAATAGTCCACGTTGTGCTCCAAGTCGCGCCCCACGTGGGCGCGTGGATTGAAACTGCATCGGCGCCTTCCTCGGCATCTTCGCCGTGGGTCGCGCCCCACGTGGGCGCGTGGATTGAAACATTACCAAAATCACGAAAAGACAATAGGCCCAAAATGACGACAACCAAAATCAGGGAAAAACAACGAACCGCGCCAGCCTGTTTTAAAGGTTTTCTTTGTGTCAGCGCCAAGATTCGACGAAGGAGAATCTGCCTAAGCCCTTGGCGCTGACACAAAGCGGTTTTCCTGGTTTTGGTTATAAAACTATTTAACCACGCCCCAACCAATTAAGGATCTGTAACCATAGAAGATATTTCCATTGCATGCCGGTGGCCTTCTCTTTGCGTCCTTTGCGCCTTAGCGAGAGATGATAAATAAAGCTAAAAGGCAGCAATTTCTTTTCGGTTTTCTTGGTACGTCGCCCCGTTTTTACGAACTTTACGTTACGGAAAGTTCGTAACGACAATTACGTAATTGCTATAATACATCTTATAAGTATGAAGCACCTCGCAAATCCCTTCTTAGTCTATGGCTATGAGAGCCCAGCATATTTCTGCGACAGAGAGCTCATCTACCATTCCCCCTCAGACTATCACGTCTACGACCGCTTCTTCGCCATGTGGCTGAGGAGAAAGTTTAGAAGGTAGGTGAAAGCGGTCTCTCACGCAAAGAAGGAGCATAATGCTTCTGAAAAGGCCGCTGTCCGCGTTATTAAATCTGTGTAATCTGTGAAATCTGTGAGAAATAAAAACTCGAAAAACTCGGTGAGAAAGAAACTCCGTGAGAAGTTCACACAGAACTCACAGATTTCCACAGATTATCTCTTGCAAAGCGCGCAAAGGAGAGTTACGTTAAACAGTTATTACTCGCTTCTCATATTTTTCATCGTTGCGGTGATGAACGCTTTCGCCTCGGGCGTGTTGAGGACGAGGGCTACTGCCAAGACTGTATCCAAGGCATAGCGCACCGTGGCATCGGCATTCCCCGTGAGCTCCATGATAGCCATCTCTACAGATCGCAGCGGTGCATGGAGCAGCGAGGCCATGCGCTCCGTCGTCATACGCGTCATACGGCCGAGAGAGTCTGATGAGATTGAAGTTGCCGTAACGGAGGATGGGGATGACGATACGAACGACGAAGAGATGGCAGATGCGAGCGGGGGTGACTGCCGTTGTGGGGCAAGGCGCTCGCGCAGCGTATCCATCTCCTGACAGAGCTTCGCCTTCGTTATCTTTGCATAGATTTGCGTGCTGCGGATATTCTTATGGCCCAGGAGTTTGCCCACGACTTCTATGGGCACGTTGTTGGACAGGCAGATGACGGTAGCCATGGTATGGCGCGCCACATGCCACGTGATATGCTTCTTCAGATTACATTTCTTAGCGATGGTGCCGAGCATCTTGTTACAGGCCGCTAAGGATGGCACCTCAAACACATATTTATTATTAGCGTCGGTAGCCTGCCTTTGGAGAATCTCCAAAGGCACGGGCAGCAGCTTGACGTTGACTTCCGTCCCCGTCTTCCGCCGGTGGGTATGTATCCACAACTGGTTGTCGATGGGGTTGCAGACAATATTGTCCTTCTGCAACTGCTTGAGGTCGATGTAAGCCAGTCCCGTGTAGCAGCAGAAGACGAAGAGGTCGCGCAAGAAAGCCCGCTTGCGGTTGTTGCCGAAAGGAAACACCGTCAGCTGCTCGAGCTCCTCACGCGTCAGGAAGTTACGGTCGGTATCCTCCATGCGGTTATGATAGTCGGCAAAGGGATAGCTGTCGATGATTCCTTGCTGGTGTGCCCGGTGCAGGAGCATCTGCAAGGGCGTGAGATAGTTCCAGATGGTGTTGTGGGCCAGGTGGCAGGTTTGTTTCAGATAGAGATGGAAATCGACGATGAACGAGGGTTTGATGTCTGTAAGATTGATATCAGCAATGTTCAGGGTTTCCCTCAAGAAATGCGAAATTTGCTTATAAATTACGCTATGCTTTCTTAGCGTGCTCACAGCTCTCAACCCTCCGGCCACGAGGCGTTCGAAGTCTTCCATCCACATACTGTAATAATTGAGGAGCGTGATAGGCAGGTCTCCTTCTTCTTTGTCTCCCTTCATAGTTAATAGCCTATTATTCAGTAGATAACGTCAGATTACAAAGGTAGGTTCTTTGCCGGAAAAAAACGACAAATATAAGTTAAAGAAACTACTTTTGCACACAGATGTAGCCTAAGACTGCTATGCAACCCAAAAAACTATGAACACTAGGAACCTAAGCCAAGCAGCCACAACGCCACGGGATGGCGCGAGGTACACATATTATAATAAGACTAAAAATAAACAACATACCAATCTTAATTTAAAAGCAAATGATGAAGCAGGTAAAATTTAGAATGCCTCGCAGGATGCTGACCCTCACGGGAGGTCTGCTCTTGGCGGCAAGTTCCTGGGCACAATCAGGTGCCATCAAGGGACAGGTGAAGGATGCTACCGGCGAGCCAGTCATGGGCGCCACCATCACTGCCAACGGTAAAGCCGTAGGTATCACCGACATGGATGGTAACTACAGCATCAACGTAGCCCCCGGTACTAAACTTACATTTACTTACTTGGGCATGACCCCGCAGACGGTGACAGCCGGCGACAATATGGTCATCACCCTCAAAGCCGACGAGAAGACGCTCAACGATGTCGTCGTCATCGGTTACGGTGTGGCTAAGAAGACCGACCTCACTGGTTCTGTGACAGCTCTCACACCTGATAGCAAGAACAAGGGACTTGTGGTCAATGCTCAGGATATGCTCGAAGGTAAAGTCGCAGGTGTGAATGTGACCAATGCTGGCGGTACTCCTGGTGGCGGCGCTACCATTCGTATTCGTGGCGGTGCTTCTCTGAATGCAAGTAACGACCCGTTGATCGTCATCGACGGTGTGGCCATGGATAACAACGGTGTGAAGGGACTTTCCAACCCGCTTTCTATGGTCAACCCACAGGATATCGAGAGCTTCTCTGTCTTGAAGGATGCTTCCGCTACAGCTATCTATGGTAGCCGTGGTTCTAACGGTGTCATCATCATTACT
Source organism: uncultured Prevotella sp. (assembly GCA_900543585.1). Classification (GTDB taxonomy): domain Bacteria; phylum Bacteroidota; class Bacteroidia; order Bacteroidales; family Bacteroidaceae; genus Prevotella. The sequence goes on along the minus strand of UQRP01000010.1, from coordinate 60,748 downwards.
ACGAAGAAAGGCCACGGCGGCACGAAGGTATCATATAATGGTAGTGCTACTGTCAGCATGAAGCGTAAGACCCTCGATGTAATGGATGGCGATGAATACAGAAGCTTTATCGCCGACCGCTTCGGTGAAGAGAGCGATGCTTACAAGTCTTTAGGCACCGCCAACACGGACTGGCAGGACGAAATCTATCGCACTGCATATAGCCAGGACCATGCCGTGACAGTGAGCGGTACAATCGGTAAAGTACTGCCTTACCGTGTCAGTGGCGGCTATACAGACCAGCAAGGTATTTTAAAGACCTCTGACTTCAAGCGCTTCACAGGCTCTCTCAACTTAAGCCCGACACTTCTTGACGAGCATCTCAAGCTCAACGTCAATGTGAAAGGAATGTGGGCCAAGAGCCGTTATGCCAATACCAGCGCTGTGAGTGCAGCCTTGTATATGGATCCTACCCACAGCGTCAATGACGACACCTTTACAGGACATGAGAACTTCAGCAACTACTTTGCATGGGTGAACAGCACACTGCTGACTAATCCTACATGGTATCAGCAGAACACCAATGCACCTGAAAACCCAGTAGCATTGCTCAACCTGAAGCATGACGCCGCTATCAGCCGCGACCTCATCATGAGTGGCGATGTGGATTATAAGATACACGGTTTTGAGGATTTGCACCTGCACGCATCGGGTGGTATAGACATCGCTTATGGTAACCAGACCACCGATATCGACCCGACCAGCCCAGAGGCATCTTTCTATGGCAGCCATTCTTTCGACCGCATTCTCAAGCGTAACTATCAGGGAAGTGTCTATGCGCTCTATACGCATGACTTCAATGACAAGGCTCAAAACCACTTTGATATCATGGGTGGTGCTGAGGAGTCGCATTACTGGAGAAACGAGCACAGCCGTGCACTGACCTATAATGATGCTTACAACGGCACATACAGCAGTATCCATACCGACACCGGTGTAGACTACGATGGAGATGGTGTTAAGGATCCTTATCACTACAAGACCGAGAACTACCTCGTGTCCTATTTTGGACGTGCCAACTGGAGCTTGATGGACCGCTACTTCCTCACCGCTACCTTCCGTGCTGATGGTTCTTCACGCTTTAAGGACCATTGGGGCTACTTCCCCTCCACAGCTTTCATGTGGAAGATGAAGGATGAGAATAAACTTCGTGACATCAAATGGCTGACAGATTTGAAGCTACGTCTCGGCTGGGGTCAGACAGGTCAGCAAGAGGGTATCGCTGACTACGGATATATTGCCAACTATACCATGAACTCTGGTGATGGCTCTTATTATAATGTTGTGGGCAATGGTAACCTTGCACGTCCTAATGCATATAACCCGAACCTGACATGGGAGACAACGACTACCTATAATATTGGTCTCGACTGGGCTGTGCTCAACCGTCGTCTGAGCGGTAGCTTCGACTGGTACTTCCGTAAGACCACTGACCTGATCAATACGGTGTCAGTACCTGCTGGTTCTAACTTCCGTAACACGGTGACTTCCAACATTGGTGATATGACCAATACTGGCTTTGAGGCTGCCATTAAGTGGATTGCCCTGGATACCAAAGACTGGCACTGGACGTTAGACTACAACTTCACTTACAACCACAACAAGATTACCAAGCTGATGAGCGACGAGGATGGCTACTATGTGGCTACTGGAGGCATCTCTTCTGGTACGGGTAACACCTGCCAGGCACAGGCTGTCGGTCACACCGCCAACTCTTTCTATGTCTATCAGCAAGCTTACGATAAGAACGGAAACGCTATTGAGGGTGCTGTCGTCGACCGTAATGGTGACGGACAGATTACCTCCGCTGACCGCTACTTCTATAAGAGCCCAACGGCACCTGTTACCATGGGCCTGTCTTCCCGCTTGGAGTATAAGAACTGGGATTTAGGCATGACTTTCCGCGCAAGCATCGGCAACTATGTGTTCAACGACATAGCAGCTGGTATGGCCAACGTGAGCAACTCTGCTATCTTCCAGAATGTCAGTGGCTACTTCCTGCAGAACCGTCTGGTGAGTGCTGTGAAGGACAACTGGGCTTCTTATGGAGTTACTTCCGTGCTCTCCGACCGTTGGGTGCAGAACGCATCATTCCTGAAGTGTGACAACATCACGTTGGGTTATTCCTTCGATGGCCTCTTCCGTGGCGACAGCTACAAGGGCATCGGTGGCCGTGTATACGGCTCTGTGAGCAACGTGTTCACTATCACCAACTACGATGGTGTCGATCCTGAGGTCTATGGTGGCATAGACAACAATGTCTATCCGAGACCTATCTCCTTCATCCTCGGACTCAGTCTGAACTTCTAAAACTCGAAAGGAAACAACAATGAAAAACTACATTAAATATATCATTCCTTCAGCAGCTGCCGTGCTGACATTGGGATTGACATCATGCGCTGATGACTTGAATGTCACGCCTATCGATCCCAACACACTCACATCTGGTGATAACCTGGCCGACAACCTGCTGAACAAATGCTATGCCAACATGGCTGTAGCAGGACAAGGCGGTGCCAATGGTGACTGCGATATTGATGGTCTTGATGGTGGTACTACCGGTTTCATGCGCCAACTTTTCAATTCTCAGGAGCTCACAACAGACGAGAGCCTCTGTGGATGGGGTGACCCTGGCGTTAAGGAGTACGACTTCGCACAGTTCAGCGACTCCCACCCAATGCTGAAAGGCTTCTATTACCGTCTGTATGCCGGCATCGACTACTGTAACCAGTATCTGATGAGCTATTCCGGTGCAGACGCTGAGAAGACAGCAGAGGCTCGTTTCCTGCGCGCCTACTACTACTCTGTCCTGATGGATGGCTGGGGCAATGTGCCTTTTGCTACAACTATCTCTGCTGATGCTCCCCAGCAGATCAAGCGTGCCGATCTCTTCAACTGGATTGTCAGCGAGCTGACGGACATTCAGGGATCTCTGAGTGCTCCCACATCAGCACCGAAAGAGAATGAGAGCGGATACGGACGTGCCAACAAGTGGACTGACGAGCTCTTGCTTGCACGCTTGTATTTGAACGCCAAGGTCTATACGGGTAAGGAGCAATACGAGTTGGCAGCTAAATATGCTGAAGACGTCATCAAGAATTCGCCTTACCGCCTGCACACTACAGCAGGGACCAGCAACTGGACTGCTTACCAGGAGCTCTTCATGGGTAACAACGGCCAGAATGGTGCCAGCGAGGAGAGCCTCCTCTCTCTGCCGCAGGATGGTACCAATACCACATCATGGGGTACCTCGCTGTTCCTGATGGCTGGTGCTGAGAACAACACCGAGATTTGGGATATCCAAAACAATGACTCTATCATTGGCAATGGAACAACTGAAGGTTGGGGTGGTAACCGTGCAAGGCAGCAGCTCGTGGAGAAATTCTTCCCCAACGACGATGCCCCTGCAAAAGCTACCGTGAAGCAGATGTATCAGGCTGCCGGTGACGACCGTGCCCTGTTCAGCAACTATGGATTTGACCGAACCAAGAATGCGTTCAATACCCGCACACTGGAGAATACCGACTTGAACGAGTTTACCAATGGATATGCTGCCTGCAAGTTTACTAACAGATATTCTGACGGCGGTACGACTAAGTCAAGTAAGTTTGCAGACTGTGACTTCTTCCTCTTCCGTTTGGCTGAGGCTTATCTGACATACGCTGAGGCAACAGCCCGTCTGAGTGGTGACAAGGCTACGGCACAAGGCATTACTTATCTGAATAAATTGCGTGCTCGTTCTCATGCACAGGCAAAGACAGGTTATTCGCTTTCAGACATCTGCGACGAGTGGAGCCGTGAATTCTATTTTGAGGGCATGCGCCGTACTACCCTCGTGCGCTTCAACCGCTTCGCAGGTAGTGTAAACTACAACTGGTCGTGGAAGGGCGGTGTCCTCCAGGGGCGCAATGTCGACAGCCACTATAACTTGTTTGCTATTCCGGCCGATGATATCAACTCTAACAAGAACTTGAAGCAGAATCCCGGCTATTAATATTACCATCATGGGAAGGGGCTCGCTGAGCCCCCTCCACTGCAACAAACCATTTAGATTAAAAAAAAATGAAACACTATCATATCATTGCTGGCATGATGGCGGGAGCGGCCCTGATGTTGTCGGCTTGCGACAGCGACCTCGACCACAACCCTACCATTCAGGAGCCGACCACTTTTGAACTAAACACCCCGGCTTTTGCCAATGCTGGTCTGGATTTGAAGTCTTCAACATCTCTGACCTTCTCCTGGTCTCAGCCTGATTACGGCTTCCCTGCGGTTGCTGAATATCAGGTTCAGATAGGTAAGTCGGATAAGGCTTCTGACTGGACTACGCCAACAGACGACGAAGACGCCGTGTCTAAAGGCACAGCCAACTATGCCAATGTGGGTGACGCTTCGTCAGTCTGCAAGAGTGCGGTAGCTGCTAAAGACATTGCTACTGGACTGGAGCAGCTCTATGCATGGAAAGAGAACAACGTGCCTGACAACCAGACATTCTATACACGTGTGCGCGCCGTGTACAATTCAGATACTATCTATTCTAATATCGTTGCCGTCAATGCAAAGCCTTACTATGTGGAGCTTTCTGACGCTGCTATTGATGAGTGGTATCTCATTGGCGGTAATATTGCAGACGGTGCATGGGAGAACAAAGCTTCCGAGGTCGGTACCTCTGTCATACCTCTGTACACAGAGCCTGGCGAAGAGTATAACAAGAAGACAGGTGTGGGTATCCTCACTTATACAGGCTACTTCCCGGTAGGTGAGTTCAAGATTATCCATTACCTTGACAACTGGTCCAATACGGTTGATGTCGTCTGCAAGGACTTTGTGTTCCGTGACGGAGGTGGTGATCCGGGTAATATTGCTGTCACCGAGGCAGGCTACTATAAGATTACGCTCGATCCTACTAAGCGCACCTGCAAGATGGAGAAAGTAGAGAATCAAGCTCCAGCCGTCTATGCCAACATCCAGATTTCTGGTACAATCAATGGTTGGGGTACAACAACAGAGATGACACCGGTGAGCACAGTGGCCGGTTCTATCAACCATGACTGGTACTATGATGTTGATGCTACCTCTGGAGACGCTCCTCAGGCGAAGTTCCTCACAGGTCACGCTTGGGATATCAACTGGGGTGATTCAGGCTTCCCCTATGGATATGGTGTACAAAACGGTTCAAACATTCCTCTAAAGGCAGGTAAGTACCGTGTGTTCTTCAACGACATCACCGGTCAGTACCATTTTATCGCACAATAAAACAGTAAGAAAATGAAAAAGACAATATTATTTTCTCTCGGCATCGCCGCTGTGATGCTGGCAAGCTGCTCTGATGAATACGAAGAGTGGTCAGCGCCTCAAAGCAATCCTCAGGAGAGTGCCTACACGGTGGCCCTTACAGCAGAAAGCGCTGGCGCTGCTGACTTTAATAGTGTTACCTCAGAGACCGTGCCTGTGGTCAAGACCACGGTGACGTCTTCCAAGAGCGTTGCCTCTGAAAAGTTAGGACTGACACTGTACAACGCCAACAAGAACGTCAGCTATAGCATTGCTGCCAACGCTGACGGCTCTGCCAAGGCTGATGATCTGGCTAAGTATGTCACCGCCCTCTACGGTGAGCAGGAGACTGTGATAAATGTCCCAGTCGAAGTGTCTGATACCATCACGCTCTCTGACAGTACTTCTTATGTTCGCACGGCTTCTTTCACAGCTCCTGTGACGCTGAAGAAAGAAGATGCTGCTAACTTCCTCTATATTGGTGAGAAGCGCCTGAAGGTGAACAATGACAAGACAGGTTATCAGGGCTATGCTTACTTGTCAGCCGGTACTTTTGAATATAAGGACAAGGATGGCAATGTGAAAGGTTCTGTGACCATTCCTTCTGATGGCGTCTATAAGATCGATGTCGATGCCGCTACGTTCACAGCTACAGCTACAGAGGTGAAGTACATTAGCCTGATAGGTTCGTTCAATGGTTGGGGTGCAGATACTGATCTCACCTATGATAAGGCCAACGACTGCTGGACGGCTTCGGGTGTTGTCTTCCCCGATGACAACACCTCGTTCAAGATTCGTCTGAATCACGACTGGACAATCAGTTGGGGCGGCCGCAATGACATTACGGATTTTGGCGACCTTACTTATAATAATGGTCAGAATCTGACATTGAATGCCGGTACCTACGACTTCACGTTCAAGTTGAACTATGAAGGCACAACGACATTGACCTTTGTGAAGAAGTAATTTTTCCCGCTCACATCTATAATAAAGGGGGCAGCTCCGTCATTGGGGCTGTCCCCTTTCTGTTTTCTTCCTACCGCGCCAACGCGGATAGAAGAAAGGTAATCTGTGCCATCCGTGAAATCCGTGTGAAATTCGTTGCCCTCTTTCAGAAACAGTCATGCTTCCTCTTTGCGCTCTTCGCGCCTTTGCGAGAAAAGATCTCGCTGTCTGAGTTGCAGCCTGCGTTTGGGCATCTCTCGACAAGGCGCAAAGGGCGTAAAGGAGATGGCCTTTGGCCCGCATAGTAAATCGCCATGCGGTTTTATCTTGGTTTCCTTAGTTTTTATTTGAATCGTGACGGGAATGGTTTTGATGTGTCTTGCGGGGTTAGGGCGGGGATAAACGTGCCCCTACGATGTCACCGGCAATACCATTCCATCTTTAGCACTACTTCTATGGATTGTCCGTGGCATATGCCTGCGATATTTAAGGCATATGCCAGCGATATCCGTGGCAAATGTCAGCGATGTCTATGGCATATGCCACGCAACGGGTGAGCCACTATAGACACAGGCATCGAAGCTCTGCCCCGCAGGCTTTGCTAAAGGTGCAAAGCCGTTGTCCTTGAGGATGACCTCCGGGAAGCCAGCAGTAAAAGCGGCACGCATGATGGCTTTTTCGCCCGGTGAGATAGAAGGCGAGACCAGGACGGCGCCATGCGCAATCGTTTGCACACAATAATCATTAATTGATATAAATCATGCAATAGCGCAACAAGAACTTTTCGTAACTTCGCATAAGGAAACCCAAAAGACTGCGAGAACAGATGATATCCACCTTGCGTCAACAGTAAGAGAGAAATCTGAAAACAAATAAAATACAATAACATGAAACGATTACAACATCTTATCCTCGGTATCCTCCTCGCCCTGCCACTCGGAACTTGGGCACAAGGATGGCCGGCAAACTATGGCGGCGTGATGCTGCAGGGATTCTACTGGGACAGCTATGCTCAGTCTGCCTGGACAAAACTGGAAAGCCGTGTATCCGACTTCAAGGGATATTTCGACTTAATCTGGGTGCCCCAAAGCGGAAAGACCCTGAACCCAACATCCATGGGCTATGATCCGTATTATTATTTCAACCAGAACTCAAGCTTTGGTACAGCTGATGAACTGAAATCCATGATTGCAACGTTCAAGGCCAACGACATCAAGACAATAGCCGATGTTGTTATTAACCATCATAACACCGATGGTTGGTGGACATTCCCAGCTGAGACCTACAACGGAACTACCTATCAGTTTAAGACGACAGACATTGTTGCAAATGACGATGCTTCAAATAAAATAACAACAGCAGCACAGGCAAAGACCGATGGCGTTACCTTGAGCAGCAATAATGACGAAGGTGAAGATTGGGCTGGCGAGCGTGACCTTGACCACAAGAGTGCCAACGTCAACAAGATTATCAAGGCATACGAAAACTTCCTCATCAAAGACATGGGCTATACCGGCTTCCGTTACGATATGGTCAAGGGCTTCTGGGGCAGTCACGTTGCAGACTACAACGACGCCGCCGGTGTAAAATTCTCTGTAGGTGAGTATTGGGACAGCAACGAAAAAATAGAGGCATGGATAGACTCTACCCAGAAGAAGAGCGCAGCTTTTGACTTTCAATTCCGCTATAATGTGCGTGATGCCATCAACAACAGCGACTGGACAAAACTCAATAGTACCTACAACCTTATTCATGATGCCAACTACCGCCAATATGCCGTGACATTCGTAGAGAATCACGATACTCAATATAGGTCTGTATCTGAACCTTTAGACCCCATCAAGGCCGACACATTAGCTGCCAACGCTTATCTATTGGCCATGCCTGGCACCCCATGCGTATTCTATAAGCACTATTTAGACTATCCTTACGATATCAAGGCAATGATTGATATCCGTAAGGCTGCTGGCATTACGAACACAAGTACCTACTCAAACATCAGAAATGGTGCAACCAACTTCGCCAACGATGTCAAAGGTACCAATGGTATTTTAAGAGTGCAAGTAGGTAGTGCTAACGTTAACCTCGCCGGTTCCGCATATACAAAAGTACTTAGTGGCTACCACTATTCTTACTACCTCTCTAACAGCACAGAAGTTCCTTTTGCCAATAAGCCGTCAGGTAATTATTCCGATGCTTTCAATGTTAATCTGATAGCTGTTTCCGCCACAAGCGGAGCAAAACTCGTTTATACAACAGATGGAACCATGCCATCTGCTACAAACGGAAAGCAAGTAGCCAGTGGCACTGCCATCACCATCAGCAGTAGCTGTACACTCACAGTAGGCCTTTTAGTTAACGGAGCAGTAACCAAGACCATCACCCGCAACTATACCATTACACCTTGGGAGAACAAGACTATCACTGTATATGTCAATGCAGCAAATGCAGGTTCAGACTGGTCAGCATGGAAAAGTGGAATTAACTTCTGGACATGGGGCGGAAACGATAACCATGCGCCAACGAATTCTAAATGGCCCGGTGACAAGGTGACGACAACTAAGTCAGACAATGGAAAGACCTGGATTGCAAAGAGTTTTACTCTTACTAGCGAAGATGACTATGTAAGTTGCGTCTTTAGTTTAGGTACAGGTAAGCCCCAAACCGTCAATGTAGAGAACCTTACAAAAGATACCTATGTAGAGATCCAGTCTACTAAAGATGGCAGTAATAACTACCAAGTCACTACCTCCAGTGCTACCGGCATCTCTAACATCACCGTGGACAATAAGGCTAACGACGATGCCTGGTACTCCCTCAACGGTATGCGGTTGACGGAGAAGCCACAACAGAGCGGTATCTATGTACACAACGGGAAGAAGGTGGTGGTGAAGTAACCACCCACGTGGGAGCTGCCATCATACCACATCCTTCCACGTGAGACCTCTCCGAGGTCTTTGCTTCCCGACATCCTGCACACCCCAGGTCGCTCACGGGCACGGTGTCTCGCTACGCTTCGACACCGCGCCCGTTCGACGACCTGGGGTTATTCATGGTGTGACCCCTCCGGGGTCAGCGCTATCCCCAGCTCACGACGACCTGAAACGAGATAAGCACAAGGAAATTCCCCACTCGAAATCGAGAAGAATACAAGGAAATCCACCATTCGAAATCGAGACAAGCACAAAGGAATATATAGGCAGTACAGTCCCTACATCATGCAACGAGACAGAAATAACCCCGAAACTCGAGGTCTTTCCACTCTCCTCGCTCTGTCCTTAAACATCCAACGACACAGTAATAACCCCGAAGCTCGAGGTCTTTCCACTCTCCTCGCTCTGTCCTTAAACATGCAACGACACAAGCATAACCCCGAAGGGGTTACACCTTGAATGACCCCTGGTCGTCGAAGGTGACGGGAGGGCGACGCGAAGCGAGACCTCACGGCAACGAGCGACCTGGGGTAGTATAGGGGCAAAAGGCAAAGACCTCGGAGAGGTCTCACGTGGACAGCACGGCATATCATTAACACCTACCACCCAACACCCTGCCACCCAACACCCTGCCACCTGCCACCCAACACCCTGCCACCCTACCACCTCCCCCTACCCTCCCCTTTTAAAGAAATAACGATTTACATCCAACAACATGAAGACAATAAAAAACATCATCATCACCTTTACAGCTTTAGCTTCTTTTGCTCCTGCCATGGCACAGAAGTATGTCGGTGGCGACATCTCTATGCTACCATACTACGAACAGGAGCGGGCAACCTATTATGACCACAACGGGAAAAGTATCTCCAACGTGCTAAGCTTCTTTAAAGACGAGGGCTGGAATGCCATGCGCGTGCGCCTCTTCGTCAACCCTACGAAGCAGACGACAAACAGCAGTGCTCCTTATAGCTGGAGCACGGACAACAACGTCTGCCAGGACATCGAATGGGTGAAGAGTCTCGGCAAGCGTATCAAGGCCGCTGGCTTTCAGTTCATGCTCGACATCCACTACTCTGACACCTGGGCCGACCCTGGCAAGCAGTGGACACCGAAGGCATGGGCCTCTCTCAGTGATGACGCACTCGCTACAAAAGTCTACGACTATACCGTCGATGTTCTCACGCAACTGAAAGACGCCGATGCGGAACCCGACTTCGTACAGACGGGCAACGAGATCAGCTATGGCATGCTGTGGGGACAGCCTAACGGGACGCTAAAACAGTGCTGGCCATCATCTTCAACGGCGAACTGGACGCGCTTCACAAATCTTTTAAGCAAGGCTACCCAGGCCGTCCGCGCCACCGCACCTTCGGCAAAAATCATCCTGCACGTGGAGCGTGTATCGAGTAACACATCGTTACAGGCTGACAACGCTAACTATGCAGCCCTGACGAACTTCTATCAGAAGATGACGGCAGCAGGGATCGACTACGACATCATCGGTCTGAGCTATTACCCTTACTTCCATGGTGCCATGAGCGAACTCGAGGGTGCCATCAGAAAGTTGGAGGCTTCCTATCCCTCGAAGAAAATCATGCTCGTGGAGACGGGTTACCCATACGCCTGGGCTGTCAGTAATGACTTCGATTACACCGGCACGTTCGCTTACAGCAATGACGGTCAGAAGGCGTATACAGACTCACTGATAACGATGCTCAACAAGCACAGCAACGTCAACGGTCTCTTCTGGTGGTGGCCGGAATATAATGCCAGGGGGACAAGTCTCGGCGGCTGGTACAATGCCCCGCTCTTCGACAGTCGTACTGGCTGTGCCACATCGGCATTGGCAGAGATGAAAAAGTTCCTCAGCACCACAAATGGCATCAGCACCATCAAAAAGACTGACAGCCGTGCCCAAGACGACAACTACTACAACCTCTCCGGCCAGCGCATCAGTAAGCCGGCGAAGGGCGAGTATATTCATAGGGGACATATCATTAACATCCAACACCTAACACCCAACACCTAACACCCAAAAGAACTTGACATAGGACAAGAAAAAGGCGGACAATAGGGAAAACCATACCACAAATAGGGAAATTCCTCTGTGCGGATGTAACTTTCTGTTTAATTTTGCGTCGTAACAAAAGAAAACGTAAAGTATAAGCGTTGAATCTGAATATCATTTATAAACTATAAATAAAAGAAGACAACTATGAAAAAGTTTATCGCTTCCGCTCTGATGCTCTTCGCAGCATCCACCGCAACATTCGCACAGCACGAGGTTGGTTCCTTCACGCTGCAGCCTAAGGTAGGTGTGAACATCGCCAGCCTGACCAAGAGTGACGGTGCAGATCCACGTATCGGTCTTGCAGCCGGTGTCGAGGGTGAGTATCAGGCTACCGACATCTTCTCTCTGAGCGCCGGTGTCATCTACTCTCAGCAGGGTAACAAGTACGACAAGACTGTTTTAGGTCAGAATGTGAAGTACACCAACAAACTCGACTACATCAACATCCCCATCATGGCTAACGTCTATGTTGTGAAGGGTCTGGCCGTGAAGCTCGGTGTGCAGCCCGCCTTCAACGTTAACAGCAAAGGCCATGGCGTTGCCGACACATTCCTTGGCAAGGAAAAAGGCTCTGTAGACAAAGATGCCAAGAGTTTCGACTTCTCTATCCCTGTTGGTCTGAGCTACGAGTACAGTAACGTTGTGCTCGATGCCCGTTACAACTGGGGCCTGACAAAGGTTTGGGATAATTCTGATTGCAAGAACAGCGTCTTCCAGATTACCCTCGGCTACAAGTTCGACCTGTAATACAGAAGTGAACATCCAATAAAAAACGGGAAGCAGTCGACTGCTTCCCGTTTTTTTATTGTGTCAGTGCTATCGGAGAGGTCTCACGTGGGCAGCACGGCATATCATTAACACCTAACACCTATCACCAACCACCTTTCACCTAACACCTATCACCTAACACCTACCACCTACTCAGCCTTGAATGCCTCGTAGATCTTGGCGGCGGTAGTCTTCATCTCCCCGTCGGAGAGCTTGACGTGCTTGTGGAAGTCGACATCAGCCTCTGAGTCGATAGGGATGAGATGGATATGTGCGTGGTTGACCTCTAAGCCGAGGACGACCTGTGCCACCTTCTTGCATGGGAAGGCCTTGCGAATGGCAATGGCCACCTTCTTGGCGAAGATCTCGAAGTCGGCAAGGTCGGCATCGCTCATATCAAAGATGTAGTCCACCTCCTTGCGGGGGATGACAAGGGTATGGCCCTGCTTGACAGGGTTGATATCGAGGAAAGCGTAGAACTTATCGCTCTCGGCACACTTATAGCTGGGGATCTCACCGGCAGCAATCTTACTGAACAATGTAGCCATCGTCTTTATGCTCCTACGGTTATCTCGTCAATATGCAGTTTGATGTCTCCGCGCGGCACCTTGATGTCGACGACATCGCCGACCTTCTTGTTGAGCAGACCCTGAGCGATAGGCGTCTTGATGCTAATCTTGCCCTGCTTGAGGTTAGCCTCACTCTCAGAGACAATGGTATAAGTCATGCTCTTCTTCGTAGCCATATTGGTGAGCTTAACCTTCGACATGATCTGCACCTCGTCGGTCTTGAGGCGGCTGGTGTCCACGATCTTAGCCTGTGCTATGGTGAGTTTAAGGTTGTTTATCTTCGCCTCAAGGTGAGCCTGTGCCTCCTTGGCAGCATCGTACTCAGAATTCTCACTCAAGTCTCCCTTGTCGGCGGCTTCGGCGATAGCCGCAGAAGCCTTCGGGCGCTCCACAGACTCCAGTCTGCGGACTTCGGCCACGAGCTTATCGTAGCCTTCCTGTGACATGTATGCCATAATAGAAAAATTAAATTGTTAATATTGTTCGTTAGGGACAGACAAAACGAAAAAGAATTCCGACATCCTCGTGGAATGTCGGAATTCCTCTCTACAATTTTCTGTCCGTGTTTTATCTAGTGTGCAAAGTTAGCCCTTTCCTCTGAAAGCACCAAGGGAAAGGCGGCTTTTTTAATGATTCTTCACCCTCCCGGACTATTCTCAAACGAAGGCGTCGCCTTTCTTCAGTTGTATCTCGTTGACGTACTTCCTCACCAGAGCCGAGGAGTCCTCCTTCTTACAGATAAGGAGCACGTTGTCTTTCTCGGCAACGATGAATCCATCGAGGCCGTTGATGACGCCTATCTTATCCTTGGGGAGCTTGATGATGTTATGGCAGCTATTCTCCATATACACCTCCGAGTCCACGACGACGTTGTCATCGTTGTTCTTCGGCAGAGCCTCGTAGATGCCATGCCATGTGCCGATGTCGGCCCAGCCGAAGCTGCACTTCATCACGGCAACATTCTCCAACTTCTCCAAGACCCCCGTCTCCACCGACACGTTGGGATACGAGGGGAAGAACTCGAGCATACAGTCCTCTTCCTCCTTGTAGGAGGCGTGTGGCGTCCGCTTGTCGAGGTTGCGCAGCACGGGCGGCAGGAACTGCGAGAACATCTCCCGCGTGTTCTTCACACTGGAGATATAGATTCCCGTGTTCCACACAAACTCCCCGCTGTCCATGAAGAGCTGTGCAAACTCCCGCTCCGGCTTCTCTGTGAAGCTGCGCACCTTGAAGATGTTGCCGTCGATGACTCCGTCGGTCTGGATATAGCCGTATCCGGGCTCCGGCCGCGTAGGCTTGACGCCCATGGTGACAAAGGTGAAGTGCTTGGCCGCCAAGTCCATCGCCGTGAGGACATCCTTGCGGAAGGCGTCCTCGTCGATGATGAGCTGGTCGCTCGGCACCACGATCATCACGGCATCGTCGGTGACAGACGAGATGCGATGGTTGCCCCATGCCATGCTCGGCGCCGTATTGCGCGTGATAGGCTCGGGAAGGATATGCGCCCGCGGCACATCAGGAAGCTGCTCCATGACAATGTCGAGATAGGCGGAGAGCGTACTAATGTATATGTGATCAGGGGCAATGAACTTTGCCATGCGGTCGTAGGTCTGTTGCAACTGCGTGCGACCGACACCAAAGAAATCAACAAACTGTTTAGGGTATTGCTCCCGACTCCAAGGCCACAGCCGGCGCCCACGGCCACCGGCCAGGATCAGACAATAGTTGTTGTCAGTAAAAGCCATTTATGTAAAGGATGATTTAGTTTCTTGTTCAAAGCTACAATAATAAAACGATATGACAAAGTATTTGTTACCTTTTTTCTTTTATTTTTAGTTGAAACAACGTTTTTTTGATTTTCACGCCACATATCTATTCGCTTTTTAGTAATTTTGCAACAACATTCAGGTACGTACCAAATGGCAAAAAAGCAAATTCTTCTTATCAACGACATCTGTGGCTACGGCAAGGTAGCCTCGGCGGCCATGTTGCCCATTCTGTCGTATATGGGTCATGTCACCTACAACCTGCCCACGGCATTGGTTTCCAACACCCTTGACTACGGCAAGTTCAACATTCTCGACACCACAGACTATATCACCGGTGTCTTTCCCGTGTGGAAAGAGCTTGGTTTCACCTTCGACGCCATCTCCACGGGCTTCATCGCCTCGGAACGTCAGGCCCAGATCATCTCCCGCTACTGCAAGGAGCAGGAGCAGTTGGGGACGCCCATCTTCGTGGACCCCATCATGGGCGACGAGGGCAAGCTCTACAACGGTGTCACCCCCGCCACCATCCAGAGCATGCGCGAGATGATCGCCGTCGCCGACCTCATCTTCCCCAACCATACCGAGGCCTGCTATCTCACGGGCCATCCCTATGACGCCAAGGGCGTGACACGCGACGAGGCCTTCACCCTCACCGACGAGCTCCATGCCATCGGTGCCAAGTCGGTGCTCATCACCTCCATCCCCGTCGACGGCCAGCACAGCGTGGCCGGATACAACCACCTCACGGGCGAGCATTTCCTGCTGCCCTACACCGAGATTCCCGTCCACTTCCCCGGCACGGGCGACATCTTCTCCGCCGTACTCTTAGGCCATCTCCTCGACGGCGAGACCCTCAAGTCGTCGACACGCAAGGCTATGGACGCTGTCTACACGCTCATCGACCGCAATAAAGACAACGAGGACAAGAACCGGGGCATCCCCTTGGAGAATTTCCTCAACGTGCTCTAAGTCTGACAGGAAGTAACATAATGTTAGCTTAAAATGGATTACCTATCCTCTCTGTTCACCACCCACTCGTCGATACAGACAGTGGTGATTGTCTCGCTCATCATCGCCATCGGCCTGGGCTTCGGCAAGATAAAAGTCAAGGGCATTTCCTTAGGCATCGCCTGGGTGTTCTTCATCGGTATCTTAGCCGGCGAGCTGAAGCTGTCTATCGACAGCAACATCTTAGACTATATCGAGACCTTCGGCCTGTCCATGTTCGTCTACTGCCTCGGCCTCCACGTGGGTCCCAACTTCTTCGGCTCCCTGCGCTCCGAGGGTATGGCGCTGAACCTCTGGAGTTTAGCCGTCATCATCTTTGGCACACTCTTTGCCCTTATCCTGATTCCGCTGACGGGCATCAACCTTCCCGACATGGTCGGTCTGCTTTGCGGTGCCACCACCAACACCCCGGCCTTGGGTGCCGCCACCCAGGCTATGACCCACCTCGGCCTGTCGTCGGGCAGTGTGGCTTTGGCCACCGCCGTGACCTATCCCTTAGGTGTCGTGGGTGTCATCATCGCCATGGTCATCATCCGCAAGATTTTTGTCAAGCCTGCCGACTTGGAGGTGAAGCCGCTCTCTGACGACGACCACACCTATATCGCACAGTTTGTCGTCATCAACCCCGCCATCGTGGGCAAGAAGATTGTCGACATCGCGCACATGACCCACGTGAAGTTCATCATCTCGCGCATCTGGCGTGGCAACGAGGTCATCGTGCCCGTTGCCGACACTGTGCTCCATGTCAACGACACCGTGATGGCTGTCACCAACAAGGACGACGAGGCCGCCATGATGTTGCTCTTCGGTAAGAAGCTCGACAAGGACTGGAACCAGGACAATGTGGACTGGAACGCCATCGACGCCAATGTTGAGAGCCGTGTCTGTGTCGTCACACGCGCCGGTCTCAACGGCAAGCATCTCGGCCAGCTCCACCTGCGCGCTGCCTATGGCGTCAATGTCAGCCGTGTACTGCGTGGCGACATCAAGCTCCTGGCCAGCGACGACCTGCGCCTGCAATATGGCGACCGCGTGACCATCGTGGGCAAGCACGCCGACCTCGACAATGCCGAGCGCTTCTTAGGCAACAGCGTCAAGACCCTTGAGGAGCCCAATATCGGCAGCATCTTCATCGGCATCTTCCTCGGTCTGGCCTTAGGCACCATCCCCATCCATTTCCCCGGCATGAGCAGCTCCATCCGCCTTGGCATTGCCGGAGGTCCCATCATCATGGGTATCATCATCGGCGCGTTAGGTCCTAAGAGTCACATGATTTCCTACACCACACGGTCGGCGAGTCTCATGCTGCGCAAGCTTGGCCTGGCCCTCTACCTCGCCTGCTTAGGTCTGGCATCGGGTAAGGACTTCATGTCTACCATCATGCGGCCGGAGGGTATCCTGTGGGTCGCCATCGGCTTCCTCATCACCCTCATCCCCGTCGTCATCATCGGCATCATCGCCCTGAAGACGCACCGCTACGACTTCGGCACCATCTGTGGCATCCTCTGCGGCAGTATGGCCAACCCCATGGCCTTAGGCTATGCCAACGACAACTGCAAAGGCGACACGGCCAGCATCTCCTACGCTTCCGTCTATCCCCTGGGCATGTTCATCCGAGTAGTCATCGCACAGATGCTCATCATGTTCTTCGTATAGCGCTGATGAATAATCCATTCTATTATACGCCGTCGGCAGCCTGCCGTCAGGCGGCGAAAGAGGTGGCGGCATGGCTGGAAGGCCTGCCGTCACCTTTTTGCGACGCTCCCGCCGACACAGCTTTCCGTGATGAGATCAGGCACGGCAAGATGTTCGGCGTCCTTGTGGTGGAGGTCCCTGGGACAGCACCCGCTGACGAGCTTCTGCACCACTCCGGCGCTGTGACCTATCTCGCCGGCTACAGCGGACAGATTGTCGGGCGCTCCGACTGGCCGGCCTTTGTCCCCGCCGTCTTCGACTACCTCCAGCCGCATGGCTATTTCAAGGAGCATGAGGCTGAGATTGTCAGCCTCAACCACGAGATAGCGCAGGCTGACTGCAAGGCCACTGCGCCGCTACTGACATCCTCCGCTGACGACCCGCGTCCTGCTCTTGACAAACAGCGACACGACGGGGAGAGCGAGGAGGCCTTCATCCGCCGCCGACAGTATGAGAATGCTGAACTGCACCGTTGGAAGCTGCGGCAGCGTGAGCGCGAAGCCGAGAGGCTGAAAGCCGAGGAGGCCATCAAAGCCAGGGTCAGCGCTCTGAAGACGTTGCGACGCCGCAAGAGCGACGACCTGCAACGCTGGCTCTTCCATAACTTCCGCATGCACAATGGCAAAGGCGAGACCATGGACCTCATAGAGATTACGCGCTGGTATCATGCGGCCGACAACAGTGTTGCCGGCTCAGCGATTCCTCCTGCCGGTTCCGGTGAGTGCTGCGAGCCCAAGCTCCTGCAATATGCCCTCACGCATGGAATGAAACCCGTGAACATGGCGATGTTCTGGTGGGGCGAGAGTCCGAAGGGGGAGATACGTCACCACCTGCAATACTATCCTGCCTGCAACAGCAAATGCAAGCCCATTCTGAAGTGGATGCTGCAAGGTATCGCCGTCGACGCCAACCCCTTGGAGAGCAGCCGCGATGACGACCGCCTCGCTGCCCAGCTCAAGGTGCTCTATGAGGACGACAGCCTCTGTGTTGTCAGCAAACCCTCCGGCCTTCTCTCCGTACCGGGGAAGAGCGGGCGACAGAGCGTCTACAGCCTCATGCGCCAGCGCTATCCCGATACCGACTCGCCCCTCATCGTCCACCGCCTCGACATGGACACGAGTGGCGTCATGATTATCGCCAAGACCATGGAGGCCTACCACAATCTTCAGAAGCAGTTTGCGGACCATCAGATACAGAAGCGGTATGTGGCTGTCCTCAGCCACGAACGGCGAGAAGCTCCGCAAAGTCGGGATAACGACGCACAACACGATGGACATAAAAAAACGGGAAACGACAGCAACGTCATTTCCCTACCTCTGCGCCCCGACGTTGACGACCGTCCCCGTCAGGTTGTAGACTTCGACAACGGGCGTCCCGCTGTCACCTACTATAAATATGTGTCACCCACGCGCATCTGGCTGTGGCCCCGTACGGGTCGCACCCATCAGCTGCGTGTACATTGTGCGCACCGTCTCGGCCTTGACAACCCCATCAAGGGCGACAAACTCTACGGCGAGCCTGCCGACCGCCTCTACCTCCACGCCGAAGCCATCACCTTCCGCCATCCCGCGACAGGAAAGATGATGACCATCACGGATAAGGCGGGGTTTTAGGGGTATATCAGAAGTGTATGATCAGAAGTCCGGAAGTCGCGGAAGTCCGGAAGTCCAGTCATATGCAGAAGCTTCTGATAATCCGGTGGGTAATCCAATAAAGTTCCGGTATTAATGATGTAATGACTGGACTTCCGGACTTCCGCGACTTCTGGACTTCTCAAGACCCCTTCTGACACCTCCCCTACTTTCTTCCGAAGTCGGCGGGGATATCGCCCCAGCCTTTTGTCTGCCATTGGATGATAGGAACTCTGATCTGGTGGGTCCGTAACCATTGCTCGGCGCGCGCGATGATGTTGAAGAGCGGCTCCGTGGCATCGCTACGCTCCAAGTTGGTCTTGCAGTGCTTCTTCCGCACCCAGAGGATGGCGTTGTAAGAGTCTGAATAGATGGTCTTGTCGGTGATGCCCAGCTTCTCCATGAGTGCCAAGGCATGGACGATGGCCAGGAACTCCCCGATGTTATTAGTGCCATAGACCTCTCTGCCGTCCGGATAGCAAGGTCCGAAATGAAACACCTGCTCTCCCGTCGTCAGGTCTATGCCCTGATATTCCATTGGACCGGGATTGCCGGAACAGGCCGCATCGACGGCCCACGCGTTAGGTCTGACCTGCGGATGAAGGTCGAAGACAGAAACGGCGGGGCTTTCCTGTCCCGCCGCACTATGATGAAAATTGGTGTTTTCCAAACTTCTAAGATATTACATGCGCTCGGGCACCTCGATGCCGAGGAGCTCCATGGCGTTCTTAATCGTCTTACCTACGTTGCGGGCCAGCTTCAGACGGAACATCTTCTCGGCGTCGGTGTCGGCAGAGAGGATGCTGTAGTCGTGGTAGAACTGGTTGAAGAGCTTGGTCAGCTCATAGGTGTAGTTAGCAATGCCAGCAGGGTTGTAGTTCTGTCCGGCGTCAGCCACAGCATCCTTGAAGGCGTTCAACTTCTGTATCAGCTCCACCTCCTTGCCATTGGGCTCATAGGCCACCGCACCATTGAAGGCTGCGCTGTCACCAGCCTTGCGGAGGATGGACTGGATGCGGGCGTAGGTGTACTGGATGAACGGACCTGTGTTACCATTGAAGTCAATGGACTCAGCGGGGTTGAAGAGCATGTTCTTGCGGGCGTCAACCTTCAAGATGAAGTATTTCAGTGCGCCGAGGCCGACAATGCGGGCTATCTCGCTCTTCTCAGCCTCAGAGAAGTCCTTTGACTGTCCGTGCTCCTCACTCGTCTTGCGGGCATCCGCGATCATCTCGGCGATGAGGTCGTCGGCATCGACGACGGTACCCTCACGGCTCTTCATCTTACCGTTGGGGAGCTCCACCATGCCATAAGAGAAGTGGACGAGGTCCTTGCCCCATTTGAAGCCAAGGCGGTCGAGGAGGATGGAGAGCACCTGGAAGTGGTAGTTCTGCTCATTGCCCACGACGTAAATCATCTTGTCGATAGGATAGTCGTTGAAGCGCATCTCCGCCGTGCCGATGTCCTGAGTCATATACACCGTAGTGCCATCGGAACGGATGAGGAGCTTCTGGTCGAGGCCGTCACCCGTGAGGTCGGCCCAGATGCTGCCGTCCTCCTTCTGATAGAAGAGGCCTTTTTTCAAGCCTTCCATCACCTTGCGCTTGCCTTCGATATAGGTGTTGCTCTCATAATATATCTTGTCGAAGCTGACGCCGAGGGCCTTATAAGTCTCGTCGAAGCCTTTGTAGACCCATGCGTTCATCTTCGCCCAGAGGTCACGAATCTCCTTGTCACCAGCTTCCCATTTCACGAGCATGCGGTGTGCCTCCTTGATGAGAGGAGCCTCGTTCTTAGCCTTCTCCTCAGCCTGTTCCTCGGTGAGGCCCTCGGCCACATACTGCTTTGCCAGCTCAGCGCACTCCTCCTTGTAATGCTTGTCGAAGAGGACGTAGAAGTCGCCGATGAGGTGGTCGCCCTTCTTGCCCGTCGACTCCGGTGTGCAGCCGTTGCCCCACTTCAGCCAGGCCAGCATCGACTTCATGATATGGATACCACGGTCGTTGACAATATTCGTCTTGATGACCTTATAGCCGTTAGCCTCCAGAATCTTTGCCAGGCTCCAGCCCAAGAGGTTGTTGCGGACATGTCCTAAGTGCAAGGGCTTGTTGGTGTTCGGTGAG
The DNA here is from genome assembly GCA_900543585.1 of uncultured Prevotella sp. Classification (GTDB taxonomy): domain Bacteria; phylum Bacteroidota; class Bacteroidia; order Bacteroidales; family Bacteroidaceae; genus Prevotella. Next base: position 39,920 of record UQRP01000010.1, on the reverse strand, counting down.
GAATACTCCACCATATAGAGTGGCGACTTGTCGGTGACCGGTTTCTCACCATAGTGAGCATCCTTGTCGATGTCGTCGAGGAGTTCGAGCCAAGCCTCCGGTGCCACCACGATATTCAGGAATCCGCCGACGGCATTATAGGCAGCTACGGCTTTGCAGTCCTGGACGAGTTTTTCGCCAATCTCCACGGCTGTGTCCTGAGGCTTCTTATGAGAAATCTTCAGGAAAGGGAAGACGACGAGCGTGATGTTTCCCTCGAAGCCAGGCTTCGTCTTCTGCAACGTTACCATCTTGGCAGGCACTTCCTGCCCATAGAGCTCCTTGACGGCTTGGATGGCCGCAGAGCTTATCTCTTGCTCAATATTCATTTTTACAGTCTAATTTGTTTATGGATGCAAAGTTACGCAAAAAAGCCGAACTTCAGCAGATAAATCGTCACAATAAATGCAATCTTAGGTGGTAGGTGTTGGGTGTTAGGTGATAATGAATTGTTTTTCGGGGGATGCTTAGCATTGTCAGGACTGTAAACCATAGCAGCTTTATCACCAAGAGACATATCATTAACACCCAACACCTAACACCCAACACCTAACACCTAACACCTAACATCTAACACCTAACAGCTTTTTCTTCAAGTGCCGATAGAGGAGGAAGAAGGCGGGGAAGAGGAAGAGGTCGGCGAAGATCCAGGCCACAGGGTCGCCGAAGCACACCCCCGTAAAGGCAAAGACCGGCACGAGCCACAGGCTGACACCACAGCGCGCTATCATCTCCATGACTCCCGAGAGCATGGAGAGGTTGCTGTAACCCAAGCCTTGGATGCTGTAGCGGAAGATGGTGAGCATGCCTAAAGCCGGATAGAAATAGCAGCTGATGCGCATCATCTTCGCGGCATTGGCCACCACGGCTTGCTCGCCGGACTCCACAAAGAGCTCCATCATATAATCGGCAAAGGGGAATATGACGAGCGCCGTAAAGACGAAATAGACGAGCATGATCTTCACTGCCGACCACTCCCCCATCCTTACTCTGTCGAGGCGGCGGGCGCCGATGTTCTGTCCACAGTAGGTGGCCATGGCCACGCCAATATTCTCAAAGACACAGGTGAAGAGGTACTTGATGCGCATAGCCGCCGTGAACGATGCCACATAGATGGTGCCCAAGGCGTTGTTGGAACTCTGGAGCATGATGGAGCCTATCGCCGTGATAGAGAACTGCAAACCCATCGGCATGCCGTTGTTCAGCAGGATGCTGATGCGCTTATTGTCGTAGCAGCGCTCCTCTCCATGGGGAATGAGCAGTTGCATGTGGCAGGCGATATACCAAACGCAGAGAATGGAGGCCAGCAGCTGTGAGAGCAGCGTCGCCAGACCGGCACCTGCCACGCCCATGCCCAAGCCGAGGATGAGGACAACATCAAGCAGGATGTTGATGACCGAGGAAAAGATAAGGAAATAGAACGGCTGACGGGAGTCGCCGAGGGCCCTGATGAATCCTGCAAAGAGATTATAAGCAATCGTAAAGGGAATGGCGAGAAACTGCAAGAAGAGAAAGGTGTAGGCGTCGTCGAAGACATCCGCCGGCGTGTTGACGATATGCAGGATGGTGGAGCACAGAATGCACGTCAGCAGCGTCACCACGATGGACATGACAATGGCGATACGCACGGCATTGGCCACATAGACGCGCATCTTGCGGAAGTCCTTGGCACCGAAGGCTTGGGCAATAGGAATGGCAAAGCCAGCGCAGGAGCCATTGCAGAAGCCCATGACGAGGAACATCACCGACGACGAAGCCCCCACAGCCGCCAACGCGCCCACACCAATCCAGCGGCCCACGATGGCTGCATCGATGATGAGGTACATCTGTTGGAGGATGTAGCCCAAGATAAGCGGCAAGGCAAACCACAGAATATCTTTGGTGGGATTGCCCACCGTCATGTCACTGATATGATTATTTGAGACTTTCGATGTACTCATAAAGCTTTTTATAGAAGGGGTGTCTGGTCAACGTTGCTGCATCGCCGAGGATGATGAGCTTCATCCGGGCCCGCGTGATGGCAACATTCATACGTCTGAGGTCGCGGAGGAAGCCTATCTGCCCCTCGGCATTAGACCGCACCATGGAGATGAGGATGATGTCACGCTCCTGACCCTGGAAGCCGTCAACGGTGTTGACAGTTATCAGGCGACGATAAGGCTTAAAGAACTCCCGCTTCTTGATAAGCCGCCGGAGATACTGCACCTGTGCCCGATAGGGCGAGATGACACCGACGTCGATCTGTTCGTCCAAGATGCGCAGCTTGCCTATCTTCGTAAAATACTCCTCCAACACCGTCAGCGTCTCCTCGGCCTCGCTACGGTTGATACGTCCATAGCTCTCGCCGACAAACTCCTCTCCGCCCGGTGCCGGAGCATCTTCAGGCGTTTCCGACGTGTCAGCCGACGTAGCGTCCATGACCTCAGGCATCATGCTGCGCCATTCTATCGGGATATCATAGTCCAAGATGCCATGGCGCTGTCTCACCGCCTCCGCCGTCTTCACTTTGCCACCATAGAACCACTCCGAGGAGAAGTGCATGATGGCGTCGTTCATACGGTACTGCACCTGCAGCAGGGAGACGCATTCCGGCTTGTTCTCCACGATGCGCTCCATGAGCGTCTTGCCGAGCCCGGCCTTGAGGGCCATCATGTTCTTCACCGTCGGCGGCAGCTGGCAGTGGTCACCGGCGAGGATGACACGACCCACACGTCGCATGGGAATCCAGCATGCTGCCTCCAAGGCCTGGGCAGCCTCATCGATGAAGAGGGTGCTGAACTTCATACCCTCCAACAGGCGGCTGGCCGACCCCACGAGGGTGGCAGCGATGACACGGGCCTCACCGAAGAGTTCGGCATTGATACGTATCTCCAGTTCCGTGGCCCGTGCCTTCAGTCTTTCGAGCTTCTGGTGGAAGTTGTCGTCGCGGCCTTTCCGACGTTTCCGCAACTCGCGGATAGCCTTGCGGATGGCCCACAGCTGTGGGTAGTCGGGATGGCCCTCAAAGCGGCGCTCATAGGTGAAGCCGAGCATCTTGTCGTTGACACGCGTGGGATTGCCGATGCGCAGCACGTTGATGCCGCGGTCGACGAGCTTCTCGCATATCCAGTCCACAGCCATGTTGCTCTGAGCGCAGACTAAGACCTGACTCTCGCGCATCAGCGTCTCGTTGATGGCCTCCACGAGTGTTGTCGTCTTGCCCGTGCCGGGAGGACCGTGGACGATGGCCACGTCCTTGGCACGCAGCACCTCGTTGACGGCAGCCTCCTGCGTCTTGTTGAGCCAGGGAAAGGAGAGAGCGTCGAAGGAGAACTTCTGAGCGGGCGTCTTGGAGTAGAACAAGTCGCGGAGATAGGCTAAACGCCCACTCTTGGCATTGATGACACGGTCGAGGGCGTCGAACATCGTGCGGTAGCTCGTCTCGTCAAAGGAGAGCTGCACGCCCACAGGGCGTTCCGAGCTCTGGATGTCAAGGGCATGACCTTCGGGCACGACAACGACCATACGGTCGCCATCGACATACGACACCGTGCCTGAGAAGCCGAAGTATCTCACGCTCTTCGTGCCCTTGTCGTCCTCCTTGAGAAAGAAGAACATCACAGGCTTGCCAAACTCAAAGTTGTGTTCTATGTCCTGGTCTGTAGTGCGGAACACCTCTACAGTCATCTGGTTGAGGGAGTTGTAATGGCTCTCCCCCACCCTTAGCGGATACCAGGCATCGCCGCGCTTGACTTTGCGACCGATGCCCATCGCCTCTGTCTGTTTCCTGAAAGCCTCTTTCTCTGTATGATATTCCATTTGGAGAAGCAAGCGCTGCTCCTGTAAGGACTGTATTGCCGTTTGCTGACTCATTATTTCGTTTCTGTCTCTGCAAAATTACGCTTTTCACACGTGGCAGACAAGAAAAGCGCGCTAAAGTTTCTGAAAACGACTCCGTCCCCACACCCCACAACAGACGGGGAGGGGGACGGATAGAAACGAAATAGCAGGTGGATTCCGAATCTGAGACAGCTCTCTTACTTCTTATATCCTGGGTTCTGCACTAATTTCTTGTTCAGATTGAGCACAGAGTAAGGGATGGGGTAGACAACGGTATAGCCCGTCTTATCGTCGTTGTAGTCACCAGCCAGAGAGCTGTGGGGCACACCGGGATAACGGTCCACGGTAGGCTCGGTGAAGGTGCAGAAACGTATCTGGTCCTGTCGGCGCGTACCCTCCCACGCCAGTTCTATCATACGCTCATCAAGGATGTCGTTGAGGGTGAGTGAGGTGCGCGGCGTAGCCTTGGCACGCGTACGAATATCGTTGACAATTCTCAGCGCTCCGTCCTTGTCGCCTAAACGATACTCGGCCTCAGCCTTGAGCAGCAGTGCGTCGCCAAAGCGCCAGATGACGAGGTCGTTGTTGTTCTGTCCCTGTGTGGAAGCTGTACCGTCGTACTCATATTTTTTGAAGCGTGCGCCAGCGCACTTCACGTCGTGCGGGTCGGCGTCGTTTCCAAAGTTGACCACAGCCTTGAGCGGCTCATACTCCAGCGGTGTCTTTGTGGCACCGTCGTTGAGCGATCCTGTGTGCTGCTCCTTCTCGAAGTCGCGGTCACACCAGTAGTTAAGTCTCAGACGCGGATCCTCGTTGGCAGTACCATAGCCCATGACCTCCATGGCACGCACCGTGGCGCAGGCACCGTTCCAACCTGAGTAGCCGATGGCCGAGGCATGGTTGTAGTGGAGCGAGCGCATTAGGTTGTAGTCCGTGATCTTATAGGTCTTGTCATCGTTGGGGCGCACGAAGATGTTCTCGGTAGAGCTCTCGTTGGCCTTGACGAAGTTGTCAGCGTAGTTGGCCGTGAGGCTGTATCCTGCCGCCTGAATCTTATCGACACAGTACTTCACCGTCTCCCAGCAGTTGCGCTGTGTGCCGTCGACCGTCATCATGATGGTCTTACCCTTGTCCGAGACAGCTTGTCCGAGGGTCTCGCTGGCCTTGGCTTGCTTGCTGAGGTCATCGCCCACGAAGGCCTGGTAGCTCGATGCCGAGGTGTCGTCGATGGTATAGACGGGAGCATTGATGGCGCACTTTGCCAGACACATATAGGCCACAGCTTTGGTCACGCGGCCGTAGTAGGCACCAGTATTCTGGCAGTGGCCGTCGCCGAGGTCGGGAAGAGCCGCCTCCAGTTCAGAAGTGACGAACTTGAACACATCGCTGCGGTTGCTCTGCTTTACATCGTTCGTTGACTGTGTGGAACTCGTCACAACAGGTACCTGGGCGAAGAGGTCCATGGCGTAATAATAGTAGATGGCCCGCAGGGCACGGAGCTCAGAGACATAAGCCTTGTAGTCGGGATGCGCCTCCAGGAACGGGGTGAGCTTGTCAATGCTGGAGTTGCAAAGACCTATTATCTTATACAGGTGATTCCACACGGTGGCGTAGGTGTCAACCGAGGACTCGAAGTTGTGGAGGAACATGTTTTGCCACTTACCACCGTCGACCCAGTCGCCCTGGCGTCCCGGCAGCATGGTAGCATCGGACATAAACTCCTGCAAGGTGTGCACACAGTCGGTGGCGCCATAGAGTCCGTCGCCAATGGCCGAGTAGACGTTGGCCACAGAGTTGACATAGGTAAGGGTGGAGTTCTTGAAGGCTTCTTCCTCGCTGAACTGGCTCTTGGGATTCTCGTCGAGCGAGCATCCTGACAGCAGGGCTGCGGAGAGCAGCGCGACACCGAAAATATATTTTTTCATGGTAATATAGTCTTTAAAGGTTTAGAAAGTGATGCCCACATTGAACGAGAAGGTGCGTGTGAGCGGGTAGATGCGCTTATCGTCGACACCGAGCGTACCATACTGTGTGGTACCCTCAGCCTGCTGGATGAGTGATGCCGAGTTGATCATAGGAGTCAGACCATTGTAGCCGGTAATCGTGCAGACGTTGTTGACGGCGAGGCCAAGTTTGATGTTCTGGATGTACTTGGTCTTGAGCTGCTTCTGTGTGAAGTTGTAGCTGAGCTGCACATACTCGAAGTTGACATAGTCACCCTTCTCAAGCCAGTAGTCAGAGATGACCTTATCCTTGATTCCCTTTGCGGGCGCATCCTCCAGCACATTGTAGGTTGGGAAGTTGGAGAGGTCGCTGTAGGTCATCGAAGTACCGTTGTAAATCTTGTGACCGAATGCGCCATTGAACTGCATGGCAAGGTTCCAATTCTTATAGGTGAAGTTAAAGTCCCAACCGAGATAAGCCTTCGGGATGGCCTGTCCACAAACCTGACGGTCACCGGAATCACCGGTATCAATGGTACCATTGTGGTCGAGGTCAGAGATGATGTACTTACCATCCTTGTCAATACCCTCGCAGTGAGGCAGGTAGAACACACCGATAGGCTGTCCTTCCATGAGGTAGGTAACGCCATAGTTCTGTGTCAGTCCGGCAGCATTGATACGTGCCACCATAATATGCTCAGAGGTTGTCAGCTGCTGTCCCTTATACGTTCCGGAGAGCGAGTTGAGCTTGTTGCTCTGGAAGCTGAGGTTCAATCCGGAGTTGAAGGTGAAGTCCTTTGTGCGGATGATGTCGCCACGGATGCCGATTTCGAAGCCGTGGTTGGTCATCTCACCCATGTTGGCCAACAAGTTCTCATAGGTAAAAGGCGGTACAGGCACCGTGTAGGTGTAGAGCAGATCCTTGGTCTTAGAGGTATACCAGTCGAGGGTAATATTGAGTCGGCTGTTGAAAGCCGAGAAGTCGAGACCGACATCGAAGGTATGCTTTGTCTCCCACTTCAAGTCGGGATTGTCGTTGCTCTGTATGGCAAAAGTCGTCGTGTTGCTGCCATTGACAGGTGTCACACCATTAGGACCATAGAGAGCCAGAGAAGTATAAGGGTCAATGGCATCCTGATTACCTGTGACGCCATATCCGATGCGAATCTTGAGGTTGTCAATCCAGCCGACATTCTTCATAAAGCTCTCCTGAGAAAGCACCCATGCAGCCGAAGCCGATGGGAACCAGCCCCACTTATGGCCACTGCCGAGCTTTGACGAACCATCGGCACGGAGGTTGGCGGTGACGATATATTTGTCAGCGAACATATAGTTGACGCGGGCCATGTAGGAGCTCAAGGTATATTCCTTGGAGTCAGACTGCACATCGCCCCAAGAAACATTGGCACCGGCTTTGAGGTTGTTGTATTTGAAGTAGTTGGTTTCAAAGCCCTTCGCCTGCTCAGAGTGTGTGAAGGTCTTGTATTTCTGACCCTCCATCACGGCGAGAGCGTCGATATGATGCTTGCCAAAGTCCTTAGTATAAGTCAACTGGATGTTGCCCATATAATCCTGGCGCTGCCAGTTCTGGATAAAAGCCCATCCGTTACCATTCAGCTCACCCTGCCGGATATCATTGGGGATGTAGCGTTTCAACTCAATGTTGGTCTTCGTGTAGGAGCCGAAAGCCGAAAGGAAGAGGCCGTCGATGATGGTCCAGGTGGCTTTTCCGTGAGTCATGAGGGTACCCACATTATAACGGTTGTCAATCTCGAGCTGACCCAGTGGGTTGTAAATCTCATTGGCAAGCATATCCTCGTCCCACTTTCCGGTATTAGGATTCTTATAATTGGGATAGGTGGGATTGTAGGCAGCAGCCGAGTAGAACATCTTCTGCATATCATACTGCCGCTTGCCGTCGTGCTCAGAGCCCATAACGCCAAGTTCAAGTTGCAGCTTCTTGTTGAACGCCAGTTGCTGCGCATCGATTTTGACTGTATAGTTGCGCATATCGGAGTTGCGGAGGGCGCCCTGCTTCTGCACGAATCCTAAGGAAGCACGATAGTTGCCCGTATCATTGCCACCAGAGAAGGCTACATTGTGATTCTGTGTGATACCTGTGGAGCGCTCGATTTCGTCGAGCCAGTTGGTGTTGCCGCCGAGGTCGGTGGGTGTCAGTCCCATCTGCTTGGCGGTGGCGCGGTAGGCATCGGCACTAAGCATCTTGATATTCTTGAACACCTTGTTCATACCGATGGTACCGTTATAGGTGATCGAGCTCATGCCGTTCTTACCTTTGGTGGTGGTCACGACGATGACGCCGGCAGCACCGCGTGAACCGTACTGTGCGGTCTCGGAAGCGTCCTTAAGAATGGTCATGCTCTCGATGTCACTTGGCTGCAGGGCGTTGAACATCGTCATATCGCCATACACACCATCAATGATGACAAGCGGGTCGTTACCGCCCGAGAGCGAAGAGGTTCCGCGCACGCGGATGTTGGTCGTACCCATCGGGTCGCCACCGCTCTGCGAGATGACCACACCACTGACCTTACCCTTGAGGGCATCAGCAGCACTGGTGACAACACCTTTATTCATATCCTTGCGGCCTACGCGCTCCACAGCACCAGAGACGGTACGCTTAGAGCCGATAGCATAACCCACGACGACAACTTCATCAAGATCCTGTTTGTCGGGTACAAGAACAATGTTGAGATCCTTTTGTGCACCTAAGGTTATCTCCTTATTGGCATAGCCCACATAAGAGACAACAAGCACCTGCCCGGGCTTGGCATCACTGAGTTTCCAATCACCGTCAAGGTCGGTAACAGTACCACCCTGCTGACCCTTGACCTGGATAGTGGCACCGATAAGCGGTTCACCCGACTCATCCTTCACCGTTCCCTGCACGACCGACTGTGCCATACTGGTCATTGTGCAGAAGACGCCCGCGCTTAGCAACGCTGCTCTTCGTAAGATTGTTTTCTTCATGTGTTGGTTAATTTTTAGTTTTTAATATAGATGATTACTTGGTTCCGTTCCTACAGTTGACTTCTTCTCCACCCCTTTGGTGGAAGTCTTAGGTTTTCTTCTTTTAGCTTTTCAACGGCAAAAATAAAGGAAATTTATAGATAGTTGTCTCCTAAGCTGCCATTTTCTTCATTTTTTTCATGCAATCGTTTACACAAAAAAAAGATTATTTGCCTTTTGTAAAGACAGACACCCCCATGAATCGGCTTTCATTAGTAATCGTTATTAAAAGAAGAAAAAATATTGTCAAACGACACGCCGCCTTGCAGATTTTATACTATCTTTGCAATAAGCGACTAAAAACATCAACCATGAAACACAACAGAATACTCTTGCTGGCCTTGTCAGCGAGCCTTGCCCTCCCCGCTGTCGGCCTGGCGCAGAAGACGAACAGCGGGACACCGGCAATGCCGACATGGACGGAGTGGCACGACCTCCAGGTCAATGAGGTGAACCGCTTCAAGCTCCACACCAACTTCTTCCCGTATGCCAACGAGGCCGAGGCTGAAAGCGGCGACATGGAACAGTCATCACGCTATCTCTCCTTGGAAGGTCCGTGGAAGTTCAAATGGGTGGAGAACGCTGATGAGCGGCCCACAGACTTCTACAAGCCTGACCTCGACGACGCTGCGTGGAAGACCCTCAACATACCGGCCATCTGGGAGCTCAACGGCTACGGGCAGCCGGAATATGTCAATATCGGCTTCGCCTGGCGCTATATGTTCAAAGACCAGAATGTCTACAACGGCTGGAAGCCGGAGTATGCCCCTGAGAATGCCACGCTGACCAGTGTGCCCGTCAAGGACAACCACGTAGGCTCCTACCGCCGCGTCATCGACCTGCCTGCCTCCTGGAACGGCAAGCAGATTATCGCTCACTTCGGCAGCGTCACATCGAACATGTACCTCTTTGTCAACGGACAGTATGTCGGCTATACCGAGGACTCCAAGGTTGCCGCAGAATTCGACATCACCAAATACCTCCATCCCGGCAAGAACCTCATTGCCTTCCAGACCTTCCGCTGGTGTGACGGCAGCTATGACGAGGACCAGGACTTCTGGCGGCTCTCCGGTGTGGCACGCCAGTGCTACCTCTACAGCCGTAATGCCAAGGTGCAGGTGGAGAACCTCCGTATCACCCCGGATTTGGAGAACAACTACAACGACGGCGAGCTGCTCATCGACGCCTTTGTCAAGGGCGACCCGAAGATAGAGTTCCGACTCCTCAACGCCAACGGCACCGTCATCGCCAAGTCGACAGCTGACTTCGGGCGCCGCAGCGAGGGCACAGCCCGCTTCATGGTGCGCAATGTGAAGACATGGTCGGCTGAGACACCTTATCTTTATACCCTGCTCACCATCGTCAAGGACCGCGGCGGCAACACCGTGGAGGTCATCCCGCAGAAGGTGGGATTCCGCAAGGTGGAGATAAAGGGCAAACAGCTGCTCGTCAACGGACAGCCCGTGCTCATCAAGGGTGCCAACCGCCACGAGATGGATCCCGACGGCGGCTATGTCCTCACCAAAGAGCGGATGATACAGGATATCAAGATAATGAAGCGCCTGAACATCAACGCCGTGCGCACCTGCCACTACCCCGACGACCCACGCTGGTATGATCTCTGCGATGAGTACGGACTCTATGTCACTGCCGAGGCCAACCAGGAGAGCCACGGCTTCGGATACGATGACAACGCCGAGACGAAGAAGGATATCTTTGCCAAACAGATTCTCCAGCGCAACCAGCACAACGTGGAGATGCAGTTCAACCACCCCAGCATCATCGTCTGGAGCTTGGGCAACGAGACGGCCGACAGCAAGAACTTCGCCGACGCCTACAACTGGATAAAGACGATTGATACAAGCCGTCCCATACAGTACGAGCAGGCCCGCAGCACCGACCACAGCGACATCGACTGCCCCATGTATGCTTCTGTGGAGGCTTGTGAGAAGTACAGTAAAGACCCAGCTTCCACCAAGCCGCTCATCCAGTGCGAGTACAACCACACCATGGGCAACAGCGGCGGTAACCTCAAGGACTACTGGGACCTCGTCCGCAAATACCCCATCTTCCAAGGTGGCTACGACTGGGACTTCGTGGACCAGGGCCTGCATCTGAATCCCGACTTCAAAGCCTCCCGCTCCGTTGCCGACTACGATGCCATTGCGGCTAAATATGAGCCTGGAACGGGCGGCATGCCTCCCCGCTACACCTACGGCGGCGACTACAACAAGAAAGATGCCTCCGACAACAACTTCAACTGTAATGGTATCATCGGTCCTGACCGCCAGCTCAACCCCCACGCCTATGAGCTCGCCTACCAGTATCAGAACATCTGGGCCGAGGGCGACGACCTCGGCGAGGGAAAGATAACGGTGCATAACGAGTTCTTCTTCCGCGACCTCTCCAACGTGAAACTCGTCTGGACACTCGTCAAAGACGGCAAGACGGTGAAGAGCGGTGAGGTGGATGACCTCAACGTCGGTCCACAGCAGACCGCCACAGTGACGCTGCCCTACGAGATTCCCTACGATGGGGAGACCTTCCTCAACCTGGAGTTCCGTCTGAAGACCGCTGAGCCGCTCATGGCAGCAGGTCAGACAATAGCAACACGCCAGCTTGCCATCAACGAGGCCACACCGATGACCTATGTTGAGAACACGTCTGACGAGAAGGTGAAAATCACTGATAAGAGTAAGGAGCCATGCATCACCATCACCTCTGAGGAGATGACCGTTGCCTTTGACAGAGCCACGGGCCTCTTGTCACAGTACACCGTTGAGGGCAAGAACCTCCTTGGCGACGGGGGCACGCTGAAGCCCAACTTCTGGCGTGCTGTCACCGATAACGACATGGGTGCCGGCTTACAGAAGAAGTTCGCCGTATGGCGCAATCCTAAGATGATTCTCACAGCCCTCACAGCAGAGAAGGACAAGGACAGCCGTGGCACTGCCTGCAATGTCAACGCCGTCTATGATATGCCGGAGGTCAACGCCATGCTGACGATGACTTACAAAGTTCATGGCGACGGTAGCATAGAGGTCACTGAGAACATGGAAAAGAAGTCACCGGAGGCTACCGCTCCCGACATGCTGCGCTTTGGTGTCGTCATGCAGCTGCCTTACGACATGGACAACAGCTACTATTATGGCCGTGGCCCGATAGAGAACTACAGCGACCGCGACGGTGGTCAGTTCATCGGTCTCTATCGTCAGACAGCCGATGAGCAGTTCTATCCCTACATCCGCCCGCAGGAGACAGGAACGAAGTGTGACATCCGCTGGTGGGAGCAGACTACTGCCGGTGGCCTCGGCATCAAGGTGACACCCATCAATACCTTCATGGATGCCTCTGCCCTTCACTATGCCATCCAAGACCTCGACGAGGGCATGGAGAAAGCACAGCGCCATCCGCAGGACGTGAAGAAGAGCCGCTACACGGAGCTCTCCCTCGACCTCATCCAGCAGGGCGTAGGTGGTACTGACAGCTGGGGGGCTACACCGCTGAAGCAGTATATGGTCAGCTTCGGCGACAAGACCTTCAAGTTCCTCATTGAAAAGGAAGATTAGTAGAAAAGCGCGCACCTAAAAAAGTTTGATCGCAAAGACGGCCCACCGTGGCCGTCCCAACCCTCTTGATGGTATTCCACTGTTGATGGTTGCCGTCAAGAGGGATTTTCATTGGTTATAATTACCATCTTTGGGGTTAGGGCGGCCACGGAGGGCCGTCCCTACGGCAATACCAGGTACGAGAACACTCCTACGAAATTAGTTGACTGCAAGTTGCGTGGCATTTGCCGCGGATGTCGTTGGCATTTGCCACGGATATCGTTGGCATTTGCCACGGATATCGTTGGCATTTGCCACAGATATCGTTGGCATTTGCCGCACATCGTCGTGTAATATAAGGAAAGACAACATCTTAAGAGTAATAATACTCATACCTACCACCCAACAGCCATAACATTAACACCTAACACCTAACACCTACCACCTAAATTCTCCCCCACTTTCTTGCTTGTGTGGTTATAAATATGTACTTTTGCAGAAGTCTTGAACAATAATTATTTAGTCATGAAAATACTGCAATCATTATTGTTAGCCATCACCTCTATCGGGATTCTTGGTTCTTGTGGCAACAAACAGCCAGTCCAGTCCAACTCCCCCGTGAGAGTCAAGGTGATGGAAGTGGGTGCTGTCCAGGTCAATGGTGAGAAGGGCTTCTCAGGTACTGTGGCCGAAGAGAGCGGTGTGAGCCTCAGCTTCTCTGTGACAGGCACCATCCGCACCATGAATGTCGACGAAGGTCAGATGGTCAGTCGCGGCCAGCTTGTCGCCACTGTCGACGGTGCCGACCAAGCCTATGCCCGTGCATCAGCCCATGCAGTAACCGGTGAGGCCCGTGCAGCCCTGCGCAAAGCCCAAGATGACTACAAGCGCGCAAAGGCCCTACATGCCTCCGGAGTCATCTCAGATTCTAAATATGTGTCAGCGCTGACAGCTGTCCAAGGTGCCCGTGAGGCCGTCAACTCCGCCGCGGCGTTAGAGAAGATCTCCAACAAGTCGAGCAACGACACACGCCTCACAGCGCCCTTCAGCGGATATATTGCAGAGAAGAGCGCTGAGATAGGGCAGAATGTCGTGCCGGGAATGATGGTCGTCAAACTGGTGCATATCGACAAGGTAAAGGTCAAAATCAGCGTTCCGGAGGAAGAGATAGACAAGATACACCGCGGTGAGACGATGATGATACGCTGTGCCGCCACAGGCAATACCAACTTCTATGGCAAGGTGGTGGAGAAAGGCGTCACCGCCGATCCCTTGAGCCGTACCTATGACGTCAGTCTTCTTGTCAACAACCCTACCCACGAGCTTCTGCCCGGTATGATTTGCAACGTCTACACCAGCTTCACACGCGGACAGATGGGTGTCTTCGTTCCTGCCAACGTCGTTCAGCTCAACCCCGACAACAGAATGTTCGTTTGGATTGTCAAGAATGGCAAAGCCACCAAGCGTTTCATCAACTATGTGGCCGACACCTCACAGGGTGTGCGCGTCAACGGTGGCCTGGAGCCCGGTGACCAGCTGATTGTCGAAGGTCAGCAGATGGTGAGCGAGAGCACACCCTGCCAGATTATCAAGTAAGGAGAGGCTACCATGAGAAAGAAGAAAAGACCTTTTCAGGAGATATGCCTCTACTACAGGCAGATAGTAATATTGTTTGTGACGTGCCTTGTTGCTTTAGGCATCTTCGGACTGGTGCATATCAACAAGAACGAATTCCCCGATTATACCGTGCGCGAGGGTATCGTGGCCGCCGTCTATCCTGGTGCTACCTCTGAGGAAGTGGAGCAGCAGGTGACCAAACCCCTTGAGAACTATATCTTCACTTATAAAGAGGTGCTCAAGGAGAAGACTGTCTCTTACTCGCGTGACGGCATGAGCATCATCGTCGTAGAGCTCAACGAGGACTTAGAGGACAATGACGAGTTCTGGTCGAAGTTCAAGCATGGTGTCCAGACCTTTAAGACCTCCAACCTGCCTGCCGGTGTCATAGCGCTGAGAGTGCAGGACGACTTCGGCGACGTCAGCTCCGAGCTTATCTCCTTAGAGAGCAAGGACAAGACCTACCGCGAGCTCAACGACTATATGAAGACCGTCGAGGACTCCCTGAGGATGATACCCAGCGTGGGCAAGATGAGCGTCGTGGGCATGCAGATGCCACAGATAGCCATCTACCTTGACAACGACAAGCTGGCACATTACGGTGTGACCTATCTCTCCATCGCACAAGTGCTGGCAGGAAAAGGCTTCACAAGCAGTGGCGGCCGTATCGGCAATGAGGACTATAAGAGCCCTATCTATGTTGACGAGAGCCTGAACAAGATTTATGATGTGGAGAATGCCGTCGTCTACAGCGACGCCCGCGGAAACATCGTACGGCTGAAGGATGTCGCTGAAGTGAAGTATGAATATCCTGATCTTGACAAATACGTCACTGTCAACGGCACAAAAGCCCTGCTGCTGTCAGTGACCAACAAGAAGGGCAAGGACATCTCCAAGATGGGCGCTGAGGTCAACAGCAAACTCACCAACATCGAGAAGGAGCTGCCGAAAGATGTCAAGGTGAGCAAGATCACCGACCAGAAGCAGGTCGTCGACGACTCTATCTACGACTTCCTTCGCGAGCTGCTCATCGCCATCGCCACTGTGCTCCTTGTCGTCGTACTCATCATGCCGAGGCAGGTGGCTGCCGCCACGATGCCCGTCACCATCTTCATCTCCCTCGGCCTGTTTTATATCTTCGACCTGGAGCTGAACACGGTGACCTTAGCCGCACTCATCATGACCTTGGGCATGATTGTCGACGACTCTATCGTCATCATCGACGGCTATGTCAACAACCTTGCCGCGGGGATGACCCGATGGAAGAGCGCCGTCGAGGCCACGCGCCACTTCCTGAAGAGTATCTTCTCTGCCACGCTCTGCATCAGCATCACCTTCTTCCCGTTCCTCATCACGATGACGGGCGTCATGCACGACTTTTTGAAGATGTTCCCCTGGGCCATCTCCATCGTGCTCTTTATCTCCATGATTATCGCACAGACGCTGCTGCCCATCCTCATGTACTATTGCATCCGCAAGCCCATAGAGACGGGCGTGACAGTAGATGGCAAGAAAGCGTTTAACTTGCTCGACTATATGCAGCGGTTCTACAACTGGGCCATAGAGAAGTGCTTTGACCATTACCGCATCACGATAGGAGCTGCTGTGGCTACTATTATAATAGGTGCCATCGTCTTTGTACACCTTCCCCAGAAACTCATGCCTATCGCCCAGCGCGACCAGTTTGCCGTTGAGATCTTCATGCCGACGGGGACTACCGTGGCCGGAACCAACCATCTTACCGACTCGTTGGAGCACATGCTGCGCCGCGACCCGCGTGTGGTGTCGGTGGCCAACTTCCATGGCATGTCGTCGCCACGTTTCCAGACCACCTATGCCCCACAGATTCCTGGTGACAACTACGCTCAGTTCATCGTCAACACAAAGAGCATGGAGGCCACAGAAGAAGTGGTGACAGAGGCAAAGAAGAAATACGAGAACTATTTCCCTGCCGGCATCGTAAAGATAAAGCACCTCTCCTACAGCAAGGAGGAGAACCCCATCGAGGTGCGCCTGACGGGAAACAGCTTAGCAGATATTACAACGGCCGCTGACAGTGTCGTGACGCACCTGAGGCATATCGACGGGCTGGAGCTCGTGCGCACCGACTTTCGTGAGCCGTTGGCTACGACACGCGTGAAAGTCGACGACAACACGGTGAGCCGCCTCGGTCTGACCAATGCCATCGTACAGATGACGCTTCTCTCCCGTTATTCCACAGGTCTGCCCGTCTGTCAGATGTGGGATGGCGACTATGGCCCACAGGCCGTCATCAAGTCGAAACGAAGCAACAACGCCACCGTCGACGACCTTCTCAACGAGCAGATTCCTGTTCTCGGCGGACTGAAGACAGTGCCACTGCGTGAGATTGCCACCGTGGAGAACAAGATGGAGTACGGACAGATCGTGCACCGCAACGGACTGCGCACCATCTCCGTCATCGCTGAGGTGGACCAGAATAAGAATGTGGAGCAGCTCACCGCGCAGATTATGAAGGAGGTGAAGAGCATCAAGCTCCCGCCTAAAGTGCAGGTAAGCTATGGTGGACAGTATGAGGTGGATCAGGAGCAGATGCCGAATATCATCATCGCGCTCATCATCGCTGTGGCTATCATCTTCGTTGTCCTCATCTGGCACTTCCGCGACGTACGCGAGTCACTCATCATGCTCTGCAGCCTGTCGCTCTGCGTCTTTGGTGCTGCCGCCGGCGTCCTGCTCACCGGTATCGACCTGAGTCTGACGTGCGTGTTAGGCTTTGTCTCACTGATGGGTGTCCTTGTCAGAAATGGCATCATCCTCTTCGACTATGCCCATGAGCTCTACAACAAGGAGGGTCTGTCGATGCGCGACTCCATCCTCGAAGCCGCCAAAGAGCGTATGCGCCCCATCTTCCTCACCTCAGCCTGTGCGTCGATGGGCGTGGTGCCGATGCTCTTAGGTGGCAGCAGCTTGTGGATGCCAATGGCTGCCGTCATCTTCTGGGGCACCATCATCACGATGTTCTTCATCCTCGCCGTCATGCCTGTCGCCTACTGGCGTTTCATGCAAGACCCGGCCAAACGGCTCGGCAATGAAGTCAGAATGATGAGCAGATAATACTGAGGCCAATGTCGGACACTATGACTTTGAGGACACCCGCACGGGGTCACTGAACCTCAATGTGGGCGTCACCTTCTGACACATAGCCACCTCTGTCTTTTACAAACGCCATGAGCCTGCTGAAGAGCGGGCTCTGTGACAGGGTCTGCGGATTGCCTGTAAGGATGAGTTGTTTGCGGGCCCTTGTCAGCGCCACATTGAGTTTCCTATCAATGAGATGACCTTCTTCCTCAAAGGTGTTGGCCGTGAGGAAACTGAGCTGATAGGCCTGCTGGATGGTAAAGGAATAGATGATGACATCACGCTGTGAACCTTGATAGCGCTCCACGGTATCAATACTGATATTCTCCAAGTCCCTCATTCCCGAAGCCTCAATGCCTTTGCGTATCATAGCTATCTGGTTACGATAGGGCACGATGACACCCACCGTCTTGTCGGCATTGAAACGGTCGCCATAGAAACGCCGCACACGCCGGAGGATATCCACGACGATGCGCGCTTCCTCGGCATTGACCTTATCGGAGATTTCCGGCTGCCGACAATATCCCGAAGCAAAGAACAGCAGGCGATGGCGTTTGAGAAGGTCGTCGACGACATCCTGTGACGGCAGTGTATAGCCTATCTCCGTAGCCTGCTGATGGGGCAGCGGCACGGGATGGATGTCCTCAGTGGTGTAGAACTCCCGGTTGGGAAACTCCGCTATCTCTGGGTGCATACGTCCCTGCCGGTGCAGGATACCGATGAAGTCGTTGCGCCCGGCTCGCAGCTCCTGACGGATAAGACGCTCGAAGAGGGAATTCTTGCAGTCACCAAGTCCTATGTTCAGAAGCAGCGGATCGGTGACTGCGCTGTCAGCATCGCCCTGTTGTACGACGGCGGGAAGTTGCTTGTAGTCACCGATGAGGATGAATTTAAACGCCGAGGCATAGCCTTGTGACTCCTGCGGGACGTTGATAGATGCCAAGAGACCGATGATGCTCGGTTCAAGGATCTGTGAAGCCTCGTCGACGATGGCCAGATCGAAAGTCTTGAGATTGAAGAGGTAGCTTCTCGACTGTATCATTGACGTGGTCCCCACTATCACACGGGCGTTGAGAATCAACTGCTGCATCGCTGTCAGGGTCGGCTTCTCCCCTACCCTGTTCTGCAACAGATGCGGCACAAAGGTCTCGGCACACGATAGTTCACTGCCAACGCGCAAGTAGTCGATACCATTATCGGTCAGCATACCACAAATTTCATCCACCGCCCTATTGGTGTAGGCCATCAGAAGAATCGCTCCCGTTGAGGAAGCCAATGCCTCCCGCACCATATATTGTAAAGCCATAGACGTCTTCCCCGTTCCCGGTGGCCCCACTAAGAGGAAAAAGTCTTTGGCCTGTTTGGCCTTGAGGAGCATATCATCAAGGCCTTTGTTATAACTCTGCGAGAGTGTCAGCGACGTGTCACGCTCTGGTGCCCGTTGCCCCAAGAGCAGGTCGCGCCGCCGCTTCGGTGCCGTGACAAGGGCATAGAGCGCGCGCAGCGCAGCACTGCCACCGACATCACTGCCTGCATGCTCGATGGCCCATACAGGCTTGTCGAAGACAGCCTCGTTCTGCTGACCGTCGGCAAGTTTGACAACAAGTTGATCCGTATGTATCTCCGCTAACCCTCCTTTGAAGAGCATAGCGCAGCGCGCGTCGGGCTCATCACCGTCGGGGTAGGCATAGAGATAGACCATGTCGCCACGACGGAAGTTGGGTAGAAAGTCGACGCCCTGGTCAGGGACTGCGAGCGTGATGATGTCGTAGCCACCTTCACCGCCGGGCAGGGATTTCTCCTTGCCTTCTATCCTCAGACCCGTATAGATATTTCCCGTCTCTTTCTTTTCCGCCAATGGCATATTCCAAAGGTTGGCCATACAGCTGCCGGTGCCCTCGACGACGCCGACACGCGACATGATATTCTCACGTATGACGAACTGCGTCATACGACAGAAATAGGCGCGCTCCACGGGAGACAGATGATGGAGCGGCGTTAAGAAATCGACCAAGGGTGGACGAAGATAGTTGTCATAGAAGAAGCCACCGCAGTGGGCCACATTGAGCGTGCGCTCCGTGAGCTGCGGCAGAATATCAGCTATGCCATGTTCCGCAATATCAAACTCCAGTGCCATAGCCTCATTGCGGAAGCGAATGGCCTCATAGAAAAGACGCATGAGATTGGTGACATTGAGGAGACCGTCAGGAAGGGGATATTTGGAATAGAGCAACCGGATATCGGACCGCTGGACATGAAAATTATAATACAGAATGCCGAAATAGAGCAGCACCTGGACATAATGCTTCTCCACGGCAATGCCACCATGGGCATTCTTGCTGTTGCGCTCGATAAACATGTTACGCCCCGACTTCTGCTCCACGAGAAGCCGCATGTCTGTCGTCATGAGGTCGACACGGCCTTGCAATCCCAGCTTCTCACAGACAAAGGACGGTTCGAGGATAGCTTTCGACAGGTCATAATGCTTGCGCAGCTCCCCGACAATACCAAGGATGTTAGCCGACTGCCGTGCGGCGTCTTCCTTGAACTTGGCGCCATCGAAGTCCATACACGTAGCATACTCCAACGCCCGCTCACGGAAGGAGCGGATAAGCGTCTTGGCAGCAGAGAACTGTGGATTGTTGATAATATCGCCGAGACAGGCACCGGCATAGTTACCCAAGAGGATAGCCTGGGTGTTAGCTCTCGGCTTCATGCGACTGAGGAGATAGAGCAGCGGATGGTGGCCATACTCCTCAAAGCATGAAGCGATGACAGAGATGTCCATGAGGCAGTCGGGCTCCACGACGATGAGCCTTGGCGTGATGACGCCGTCCGCCTGCTGGCAACCAAGGAGGTTGAGGTGCATGCCGGGCTTGAGAATATCATAGAGGTATTCCATTCTGGCATATTGGTTCTCCTCTGTATAGCGGACGCCCCGTTCGCCCTGCTCCCCATCCTCGTCGATGACTACCGTAATGGTGTGCGTATCAAAGGTCTTCACCACACACCGCTTGTCAGGCGCATTCTGCCGAAGGCGAGCGCCAGTCCGTCTGAGATTATGGGGCAGGAGCGCCGTGAGGTCGGCGGGGATGTCCGCTCTGAAGACGCGGCTGACGAGCCGTGCCACAGCAGCAACATCATAGAGAAGGTCGGCCTCAGTGTAACCGCCCGTTTCCACGAAATGGCTTCTGTTGCTGTTACGCCGCGCCTGCCGCAGGGCATCAGCCTCGTCGGCGGCGATGCCATTGATACGTATCAGACTCTCCAACTGGGAGTTGAGGTCACCAAAGCCATAATGTGTATCTTTCAGTCCTTCGGCACAGACCACGACGAGGGTCTCATGGAGGAGACGGATGCGCACGGAGGGAGAAGGTCGTTTGTCACTGACGACGGCACGGAGATTGGCAAAGAGGTCGGTAGAAGTCTGGCTCATGACTGCTCTTTTACCTTTGCTGCTTCCCACTCAAGAATCTGCTTCTTCAGATCCCTACCCCAATGGTACTCTCCCAAGGTGCCATCGCTGTGGATGACCCGGTGACAGGGGATGAGCATGGCCACAGGATTCTGACCGATTGCCGTAGCCACGGCACGCACAGCCTTAGGCTGGCCGATACGCTCGGCAATCTGCTGATAGGTGGCCGTAGTGCCAAAAGGAATATTGCGAAGCTCCTTCCAAACCTTCAGTTGGAACTCCGTACCCTTGACGTCAAAGGTCAGCGGGTGGTCAAGGCCTTCGAAGGCAACCTTCTCCACGGTCTGTGCCATGACGTCACTCTGGGTCGTCGGTGTGTACATTCCCCATCTGGCTGCTAACTCACGGATGGTCTCCATGCGATTGAAGTCTAAGAACTGCAGATCGCACACGCCATCCCAGGTGCGTGCCACGATAATCTCGCCGAAAGGGCTCTCGGCAAATCCAAACTCTACTTTCTTGCTCATAGTGTGGCAAAGATATGACTTTTAAGTGAGCAATCTGCAAGAAAGTGCAAAAATATTTGCCAACATCAACACGATTGCTTACTTTTGCGAAAAAATAATACTATGACCAACGAGGAACTTATGAAGCGTGCCTGCCGCATCAGCGAGGCCAGTGTGAAAAATGGAGGTGGCCCTTTCGGTGCTGTCATCGCCAAAGACGGCGTCATCATTGCCGAGGCCTCCAACAGTGTGACCAAAGACAACGACCCTACCGCCCATGCGGAAGTCAACGCCATCCGCAACGCCTGCACACGACTGAGAAACTTTCATCTCACAGGCTGCGAGATTTTCTGCTCCTGCGAGCCGTGTCCTATGTGCTTCGGTGCTATCTACTGGGCCGGAATAGACAAGATTTACTATTCCAACAACCGCAAAGACGCTGCCGACATCGGGTTCAGCGATGATTTCATCTATCAGGAAATCAGCGAGCGCCCCGAAGTCAGAAGCCGATGGTAGAGCTCCTGCCGGAAGAAGGTAAGACAGCCTTTGATATGTGGAGAGCGTCAAAGGAGAAAACGGAATATTAAAAAAGGGGCGAACATCAATATTCGCCCCCTACATCTCTAAATCCAAATCAACCGTAAATACCTAAAATTCTACAGTTTTCCTATATTAAACGTACGTCTCCAAGAATTTCATGCCTCCTTCAACCGCAAGCGACTTCGTCGTAGCCGGAAAGAGGAGGGTGTCACCTGCCGAGACATCGTAGACATTGTTCTCATTGTCGGTGATCCGTCCGCTACCCTTCACGACGATTAATATGAGGAAGCTGTCAAGGGAAGCTATGTCTAAAGTGCTGGGATGTGTGACATCATAGACAAAGGTCTTAAAATAAGGGCATTGCACGAGGGCCACACTCCGATCCGTCTGCAGCTGATACTGCGTCTGATAGGAAGGCAACACGATGTAGTCAATGCTCTGTGCTGCCTGCTCGGTATGTAGCTGGCGATAGTTGCCATTCTTATCCCGCCGCTTGAAGTCATAAATGCGGAAGGTGACATCACTCGTCTGCTGAATCTCACAGAGGAAACAACCTTTTCCAATGCTGTGAATACGTCCGGCTGGAAGAAAGAAACAGTCGCCTTCCTTGACATTGTAACGGCACAGGCCATCGATGATGGTATCGTCGGCCACGCTTTGCTTATATTCCTCCGGTGTCATCTCCCGTTTCAGACCAGCGAGAAGGGAAGCGTCAGCATCAGAGTCCATCACATACCACATCTCGGTCTTTCCACGCTCGTAACCCAACTTCCGGGCCGTCTCGTCATTGGGATGCACCTGGACAGAGAGGGGAGCCGCCGCATCGATGAACTTGATGAGCAGGGGAAACTCGTTGCCAAAGCGCTCATAGTTGGCTTTTCCCACGAGGTCGGCCTTCTTCTCCGCAACGACCTCACCAAGTTTCCACCCGTCGAAGGCACCACCTTCGACAACCGTTTCATTGCCCGGCACACCGGAGATTTCCCAGCTCTCACCGACATTCTGCAGACTGCTGTTCAAATGCTTGAACGGTACGATGCGTGAGCCACCCCAGATGGTCTGCTTAAGGAGCGGCCTGAATTTCAATGCTTTCATCTTTAATAGCTATTGCCTAAAAAGGTTGTTATCCTGAAACAACCCTCTATCTGAACCAATCTATTACAATCTCTCAAGTGTCTCCAGCACCATTCGGCTGTTGTGATACGGACATTTCCAAAATCCCGCACGGTCATCGTCGAGATTAGGTATGCCTTCCGCATCCGCACTCCAATACCATTCCCCGTCGGGAGCTATCAAATGGTCTTTGATATACTGCCAGCAGTGCTCAGCGGCATTAAGGGCATCTTTATTGGCGAAATGCTGGTAGAGATTGATATGTCCGATGACACACTCGCACTCCACCCACCACTGGCGCTGGGTATCCGTCTTTCCGGTGTCGGTCCACCGTTCGTAAATCATACTTCCATCGGGCATCAACCCCTCATCAGCAGCATGGGCAATGGCCTGGATATAAGGATTCATCTCCTGCTCCAACTCCTCATCAGCCAACACGCTGACAGCCTCATCCATCAGCCAACTGGCCTCGATGTCGTGACCAAAGCTCTGCACGTTGCGCTTGCCCTGCCACTCGTCGTTGAAGAAGAGGTCGAGATGATGCGTAACGGGATTAAAGAATTTCAAGGTGAAGATACGCAGCAGATTGACAATACGCTCGCGCAATTCCTTGTCAGGCCACACCCGATAGAGGTTGGTGTAAGGTTCCAGGATATGCAGATGGGTATTCATTGTCCGCGAGTCGTTCTCATCTTTCTCGCTCAGGCGCATGTCTGCAATCGGCTGCCAGGAGCGTGTCAAGGCCTCGATATAACCATTGTTCTTGGCATCATAGGCGTAGCGTTCAATGTCGTGGTAGAGGCTGATGGCCATTTTCAGCGCCTCCTCATCACCAGTGGCCCGCGCCAATTCACTCAGGCCGTAGATGCAGAAACCGATGGCATAGGTCTGCTTCTTCTCATCCTTTGGATTTCCTTCGCTGTCGAGACTCCAGTAAGCACCGCCCTGTTCCTTGTCGATGAAGTGGTCTATGAGGTAGCGTTTTGCCCTCATGGCCATGTCAAGATATGCCTCGTCTTTCAGAACGCGGTAGGCAGCAGCAAAGGCCCACAGAATGCGGGCATTGAGGACGCAACCTTTGTCGGCATCGGCATGGAGCTCACCATGACCATCGATACGTCCATAGAACCCGCCATGCTCGTTGTCGACCATTCTGTGCTCCCAGAAGTCCAAGATATTATTGCGGAGCATCTGCTCCATTTCTTTCTTTAAATCCATAACCAATCTTAATATATTCTGCCTCCTCACAAATGGGGACAGCAGGTAAAAGACTTATTGTTGTCCAGCCCGGCGCTGCTCAAGCTCCTTTGTTATCTCGCGCATCCGTTTTTCCGACAAGGGATAAGCAGCGATGAATAGTGCCGAGAGAAGGGCTCCGGCAGCAGGCAGTATGCTCAGGAACATACGGATGCCCTGAAGGGTCTCAGCATTCTGCACGCCATTGGCCTCGAAGCCGAAGGCTGCCAACAGCCAGCCTGTGACGGCGGTGCCTACAGCCCAGCCTATCTTCTGACTCATTGACGAGCTGGAGAAGATGAGTCCCGTGGCACGATGACCCGTCAGCAACTCACTATAGTCGGCACAGTCAGCATACATGCTCCACAACAGCGGGAAGATGGCACCGGCACAGATGCTGATAAGAACCTGGAAAATGAAAATCAGCGCTAACTGGTCCTTGTCGAAGAAGAAAAAGATGACGGACAGGATGGTAGCTATTACCATCGACATCATAAACGTGCGGCGTTTGCCAAAGTGGTTGCTGGCCGGAGCCGAGAGGATGACACCCAAGATATTGGAAGCCTGACCCACGGCGAGGTAGAGGCCGCTGAGCACAAAGGGAATACCTAAGAAGTGGATGCTGCCAAAGGCTGACTCGTCAACGAAGTATTTGAAGTAGTAAACGGTAGCACCGTCGCGGATACTGTTGAAAATCAGTGAAGCGATTCCCGCACCGAGCAATATCCACCAAGGCTTGTTGTGTACCAGGTCCTTCAGGTCTTCTTTCAGTGGTGTCTTCTTCTCCTCGTCCTTGGCCGGCTTCACACGCTCACGGGTCAGGGAGAAGCAGCCTAAGAAGAGCAGGCAACAGGCAATAGCGATGCAGACCACAGCCATAAACCATCCGCCCTGGGTGCTGTTCATCCACAGAATGCCATTGGGAAATGCCGACTCAAAACCGTTGACCATCGGCATAAACAGCAACAGAGCGATGAAGGAACCGATATAGGCGAACATCATACGATAGGTAGACAACACATTACGGTCGGCAGGCAGCGGACTCATCACGCCGAGTAGCGAGGCATAGGGCACATTGATGGCTGAATAGACCATCATCATCAGCGTGTAGGTGATGAAGGCATAGACCACCTTGCCTGTCGTACCCAACGGCGGCGTTGTAAAGGTGAGGATGCCGATGACGGCGAAGGGTACTGCCAAGCAGAGCAGATAAGGTCGGAAATGTCC
Organism: uncultured Prevotella sp.; assembly: GCA_900543585.1. GTDB lineage: Bacteria > Bacteroidota > Bacteroidia > Bacteroidales > Bacteroidaceae > Prevotella. The sequence goes on along the minus strand of UQRP01000010.1, from coordinate 14,767 downwards.
CCAACGCGAGTCTGTACGGTCGGCCATCACACCGACGACAGGGTCCACAAAACTGTCCCAGATTCGCGTGATGGCAAACATAGTACCGACGATGGCGGCGGAGATGCCGAAGACATCGGTATAGAATATCATCAGATAGGCGCCAAAGAGCTTCCAGAACATGCTACTCGACATATCGCCGAAGCCATAGCCTATCTTCTCAGTAATTTTTATCATCTCTTTCAGCCTTTAACGACTGAGCAGCCACTTATTTGCAGGCTTCTCTGTTTTTCTCTATCAGTTTCTTTATCGTCTTTACACTCTCTCCTGTCGAAAAACCATCGGCAGGCGTATGCATACAGTAGTCGACGAGTCGACCGACCGTAGAAGTAGCAACATGAAGACGGGTATCGCAGGAAGCGTAATAGATGAACACGGGCGTATCGTCGGTGACCTTACCACCTGTGGCATCGCTGTCGGCTATCCAACCATTGGCGAAGACAACATTCATCACATCACCGATATACTCCTGTCCTTCCGGGACGAGGAACCATCCACCGGGCTGGGCTATAACGCGGGTGGGGTCGTCGAGGGCCGTCATATACATATATAATACATAGCGCAGACCTGACGCCGTACCACGAACACCATGAGCTAAATGAAGCCATCCCTGAGGAGTCTTGATAGGATGAGGACCCTCACCATTCTTCACCTCCATGATGGTATGATAGTGACGGGCGTTGATAATCTTCTCTTCCTTGACCTCGGCATGCGTGATGTCATCGACAAGGGCCCAGCCTATGCCACCACCTGAGCCGGCATCGATGAAGCCGTACTGGGGACGCGTATAGAAAGCATATTTGCCATCAACAAACTCGGGGTGGAGCACCACATTGCGCTGCTGGCTCTTCGACTTCAGGTCGGGAAGGCGGTCCCAATGGATAAGGTCATGAGTGCGGGCTATAGCTGCCGTCGCCGTAGCCATACTGAGATCCTCAGGATGGCTGTCATCATGACGCTCAGCACAGAAGACACCGTATATCCAACCGTCCTCATGCTGTGTGAGACGCATGTCATAGATATTGGTAGCAGGAATAACATCTTCGGGCATCGTGATGGGTTCATCCCAGAAACGGAAGTTGTCAACGCCATTGGGACTTTCTGCCACGGCAAAGAAGCTCTTGCGGTCGGCACCCTCCACACGGGCCACGACAATGAACTTACCATTCCACTTCATGGCACCGGCATTGAAGACAGCCTCCATCATGATACGCTGTTCAAGATAGGGATTGTCCTTCTCAGATAATTCATAGCGCCACTCTAAAGGTGTGTGCTCAGCCGTGAGAACGGGATACTCATATTTGCTATATATTCCATTGCCACCTTCCAACTTATTATTCTTACGTGAAAGCAGCGCGTCATGCTGAAGGCGGAGAGCCTTGAGTCTTTCCTGAAAATTCATATTGTTATGTTTTGATTATCTGCCGGATCTCAGCCGGTAGGATGGTTATTAATTTAATGTATATTCTTGATATCCTTGACAAAGAGCGTTTTCTTACTCTTCACAAAAGCCTTGAAGTCTTTCTCTGTGTCATGACCGGGATAAGACACGTAGAGCTCTTTGGGGTTGTCCCAGGCATTGCGCCAGAGAAGGACATAGCTAATCTGATAGCTGCTGATGAGTGGCAGCAAGGTTGCTGTGAACCATTTCTTCTGTGGCAATTGCTGACAACCGGTCTCTGTAAAGGCTGCTATCTTGTGATGTTTCTTTGCAAAGGCTGTTATCATACCCAGACCTTGCCTGACGTTGGCAGAATAAGTCTCGGCATTATTATCGAAGTCATAGATATCAATGCCCACGATATCAACATATCCGTCACCAGGATAATAATCCTCCATAGACTTCGAACCAAGGTTAGGGCTGTAAGCCCACACTATCTGCCCGGGGCAGAGCTTCTGCATGACATCATGGATATGGCGGTAGAGGCGACGATAGAGTTCCGTAGTGGTGTTCTTGCCTCCCCACCAGAACCAGTCCCCATTCATCTCATGCCACGGACGGAATATCACAGGTACCACACCCTGCTTGGTCTTGAGAGACGCGATGAAGTAGGCCACGCTAACGATAGCCGAGTCAAGTCTTGCTTGTTCGCCTCCATCAAGGAGTTTTGCGGTCTCACCACCATCGGGGTCCCAAGATGTCTTGCCATTGACGAGATTACGACAATGCCAAGACAGCGTGACGACACCGCCACGCTCATGCTGGGCAATGATTTCACGGCGCATCGCAGCAAAGGGTACATGGTCGAGGTTGGCACTGTCTTTTCTCTCCAGTCCGCCGAGGTCGAAGCCCATCACAGCCGGGTAGTCGCCGGCAGTCTCCAAGACGTCGGAGCGCCCACGAGTACCATGCCAAGTATGACCATAGAAAGTGTCATCTTGATGGCCGAACATGACGCCTTGCTTCTCAATATGGGCAAGGCGGGTCTTCAGACGTGACGCAGGAGTTGTCCTGGCGGCAAGGGGAAGGGCAAAGATGAGCGAAAGGAGGCTGATAATTATTCTCATGATGAGGCAAAGAATTGGTCTTAGCTGTTTGTTGTTTTCGGTTGCAAAGGTAAGGGAAAAAAAGAAAACGTATTGACACAAATCAAGCAAGAACTGACACAATTCAGTGAAAAATAAAAAGTGAAGAGTGAAGAATCAAAATCTTCACTCCTCACTCTTCATTCTTCACTCTTCACTCTTCACTCTTCATTCTTCACTCTTCATTCTTCACTCTTCATTCTTCACTCTTCACTCTTCATTTCACACTTAACACTTAACACTGAACATTATACAATCACCTTCGTCTTGAAGTATTTCTCACGGAACTCCGTGGGGCTGCACCCTTTGTGCTTACGGAAGAGGCGATTGAAATTGGAAAGGGTGTTGAAGCCACAGTCGAAGCATATTGTTGAAACCGGATCTGTGGTGTCGATGAGCCTGTACGCCGCCGCCCCCAGTCGGATGTCAACGATATAGTCGCTGACGCTCCTGCCCGTTGAGAGTTTGAAATATCTACTAAAAGCACTCTCTGACATACTCACCAGCGAAGCCAGGTCGGCGAGTCGCACCTCATCCATATAATGCTTGGCGATATACTCCTGCACCTTCTGTATCCTGCGACTCTCACTGATTTCCGAAACCTTGGCAAAGGATGTCGTAGCCAGTTCACGGGCTCCGTCACTCTTAGAGAGGATATAAAGGATATCGAAGAATTCCCGAAGCGCATAATATCCCTCCGTCTTCGTGGGCAAGTCGATAAGCCGAGAATAGACGCGCATGATGGTCTCCATGGGGAAGGCAAGTCCCTTCTTGGCCCGCTCACACATCTTCTTAATAGACATCATGGGATTGGTGTTAAGGATATTGTGCTCACCCTCGAAATCAAAATAAAACTGCACCGTAATCTCATGGATATCTTCACTATGGCAGTCGCCTTGTGCCCAGACATGCTCCAGATTGGGTGAGGTGATGAGGACGAGGTCGGTATCACCTATCGTCTCTGAGGAGTCACCGACAATACGGTTCACACCGGCTGCTCCCACAACGAGGTTGAGCTCGTAGACATCATGGGTATGGATGGGATAGTCAAACTCTTTCTTATGACGGTCGGCGATATAAAGGAAGTCGCCTTCCTTCAAAGGGGCTATCTCGTGAAGTATTTCTTTTGCCATCGTGACATCAGTTTCAGGTTTCTATGGCAAAAGTAATAAAAAAAGGCGAAACCCTATTGTTTCGCCCGATTATTTTAAGCAAATGATGTCATCATGCCTTTATCTGTTACCAACCTCAGATCTAAACGGCACCACTGGCAATCCATAGGTACTCCCAATATTGCCCGGCATGAACACACGATAGCCATATTGTACTTTCTTAGGCGCAGCCACCTCTTTGGAGACGACATACACACTGATGTCGTTTTCCTTAATCATAGCCTGTGCGGGATAGAATTTGCCGTCGGCGCCAGCCACCTCAAAGCCCTTGATGTCATCCATCCGTGAGAATCCGTTGTCAGCGTGCTTAAAGAAGATGCGCACGGTATCGTTGGAGACCGTACTATGGTCGTATTCTGGATAGTCGGTATTGATGTCCTTCATCCCATAAGTTCTGTTCAGTGCCATATACGCCAACCGGAAGCCCACCTGTCGCTTCTCATGGGGATGAATCTGCCGCGCCTCGAAGGGCTCCACGAGGTCATTGATAGAGATGCACCCTGCATTCTTCACCTCTCGTCCAATACGGTGCTGCGCATCACGGAGCAACGGGGCACTGTCGTAAGGGCCATAGCCCGCCCACGGCGCTATCTCGGAGAGATAGAACGGCAACGAAGCGGGAGTACCGCCAAACTCGTCGCGGAAGACCTTTATCATCGTCTTCATATGGTCGAAATAGGTATCCTTGCCAACATTGGCCTCCCCCTGGTACCAGATGAAGCCACGGATGGTGTAGTGACGCACGGGGTGGAGCATGCCGTTGTACATAATCAACGGTGTGTAATATTCCCACCACTTGCCATTCCAGCCGCGTTTCAACTCTTTCTCAATATCTATATCCTTATAAGTCTGAAGAATCTGCCGTGGTGTCCAGCCTTCCACACTGCTGCCACCCCATGCAACGGTCAGAATGCCAATAGGCACTTGTAAGACGCGCTCCATCATCTGTGCATAGAACCATGCCGTGGCACTCATGTTCTTAGCCGTAGCCGGTGAGGGCACCTGCCACCGGCATCCGCTCACCCATTCCTGTGGGGTGACGGCACCGGTCTTGGGCACTGTAGCCATCCTTATTTTTCCGGCCCATTCCCCGGCGGTAGCGATCTCCTGGCCGGCATCGCCGACGGGACAGTTCCAAAAGCCACTCAGCGGCATCTCCATATTGCTCTGACCACCAGCATACCAGACCTCTCCGATGAGGACATTGCCCAGTCTGACGCTGTTGGCCTCCTTCCCGCCTTTCTCTGTGATGGTGATTGTCTGCGGCGCAAACGAAGCCTTCGGCGTGGACACCGTCAGCTGCCACGTGCTGTCTTGTAAGGCAGTAGTGCGGAAGCAGCGATCCGTCCAACTGCATCTCACCTCGACCGTAGACTTGGGGGTAGCCTTGCCCCAAAGCCGAGCCTCAGTCTGTTGCTGTAATACCATGTTGTCGCTCACTAAGTCGGGCAATACGATCTTTGCATGGACACTGACCATGCAAGCCGTCGTCAAGGCAAGCAAAGTTATTCGTTTCATATTCTTTCTAAAACCTTGTATAATAAGAACAATATAATTCCGCAACTTATTGATGCAGAAGGTTGAGCTTTTCCTTCATGACCAAAGCATTGTTGGTCTTCTCAGTAAGACAACATCACATCCATACTCCAAGGTTTCGTTGCCGATAGCCTGCCCCACGTGATAGACAAGCTGCGGGTTCCAGGTCGATGCCAAGCAGGTGCCCACGGGAAATCCCGTGGCATAGAACGTAGCGGCTGTGCCCTTGCGTATCGGGTCGATATGTACACCTGCAGGTCCGTCGGTGAGTACGGTAGCAGGAATGCCGAGGCGCTTGATGGCCACCGTTTGTCCAGCAGCTCCCGCCACGCGACGCGACTGATGGCCCAGCATGGCACCACTGCCGACAAAGCCGGTGTTGCCGTCGCCGACAAGCAACTGGGCTTTCTCCTCAAGCGTCATAGCACGTAATATCTCATCAATGTTGTGCGCATTGAGTTGCGGCGCTGTCTGCGCGCCCATAGTAGTTGTTAGAGCCATTGCTGCCATTAGTATTTTTAATCTGTGATGTAACATATATTGTCTTTTGTCGATTATTCAGCACTGAGAAGGAGCACGCGGGAAGCCCACGCCGTGCGTTTGTTGTAATCGACATCATGCTCCAAAGGCATCACGAGACCATTGTCCATGAGATACTGTCCACTGAAGCTTTTGCCTTCGCAAGGTAGCGGCTCGTTGTCGATACGGTCGAGTTCGTGAACGGTGTAGCGTTTCAGCGGGTCAAGCCCCGCCATCTTCACTACCGGCAGATGCTGACCGTGGAAAGTCTCCAACTTCCACCAGTACCACACAGCCTGCTGCTTGTCCGGAGCAACATACATCAGCGAGGCCACACCCTGCTTGTCAAAAGGACTCACCAATCGGTAGATGTCACCCTGCTGTACCACGGGACGAATCTGTTTGTATTCACTGATGGCCTTCTTGCAGAGAGCTTTTTCCTCCTTCGTCATATTCTGTGGCTGCATCTCCACCCCAAGGCGTCCGCTCATAGCCACGTCAATACGATATTTGAGCGGGATGCGGCGGAAAGTCTGGTGGTTGGGATTGGAAGCGATATGGCTGGCCATGGCAATAGCGGGGAAGAAGTAGCTCGTCCCCCACTGCATATAGACGCGCTGGAGAGCATCCGTGTTGTCGCTGACCCAGAACTCATCAAACCAAGGCAACATGCCCCAGTTGGCCCTGCCTCCGCCCGAGGCACAGGCCTGGATGGTGACATCGGGATATTTGGCACGGATACGGTCGAGGGCTTTGTGAAGTCCGCGATGGTAAGCGATATAGAGGTGGCTCTGGTCGGCAGATGGCAGATACTGCGAACCGGCGTTCTGAATGCCCATGTTGACATCCCACTTAATATAAGCGATATCCGGGTAGCGCGTGAGCAGCGTATCAACCATATTGAAGACATAATCCTGGACCTTGGGATTGGAGAGGTCAAGGGTGAGCTGTGTGCCGCCACGGCCTACAACGGCATCGCGCGTGCGGGGCTTCAACACCCAGTCGGGATGGCGCTCATAGAGGAGACTCTTGTTGTTGGTCATCTCCGGCTCCAGCCAGATACCGAACTTGATACCGTCCTTTTTCGCCGTATCGCAGAGTGCCTGCAATCCATGAGGCAGCTTACGCGTGTCGACAAACCAGTCGCCAAGGGCAGCATTATCGGTATTGCGTGGATATTTTGTGCCAAACCATCCGTCGTCCATAACGAATAGCTCGCCGCCGAGGTCGCTGATGTCATGCATCATACGGTTCATGCCGTCTTCATTGATATTGAAGTAGACGCCCTCCCAACTGTTGAGCAGGATGCGGCGCGGCTCGCTGCCGTGACGCAGCATATAACGTCGGCCCCAACGATGGAAGTTGCGGCTCACGCCAGACATTCCCTCCTTGGAGAAGGTGATAGCTAAAGGTGGTGTAGTAAAAGTCTCCCCTTTCTTCAAATGATACTCGGAGTTCTTCTCCTCCATCCCAGCGAAGAAGTAGTGGTAATCGGTGTCGTCGGTAACAGTGCGCAGGCGGTAAGGCCCCGACCAACAGAGTGCAGCGCCGATGACATCGCCCGTGAGTTCCTGCGGCTTGCCGTCGAGAGAGAACATCATCTCGGCATGGGAGCCATGACTGTTGCGCGTGCCGTCATTGTCAGTGACGATGAGTTCTCCTGGTGCCAGAGGACTCTCAGCAACCTGACCTTCGTCAGCCCATGTACCATAGAGATGGCTTTGCCAGACGTTGCCACGACGGATGGGAAGCATGGCGGAAGCAAAAGAAGAGAGCGTGATGACTGACTTCTCTTCATTGCGGATACTGGAAAACATCTCTATAACATCAGCATCACGACGCGTACGATAGTAGAGGTTGACGCTGACGGCGTGGCGGGGGTCACGGAGATGAATCGTGGTGAGGGTGTCGGTCTGCTCAGCACCAGTAACCTTCAAGACCGTCGTCATATCGCCATCGCTATGACGGATGCTCAGCGCCGCCTCATTGGCGGGATTGAGACCATAGGCAGGATAGAGGTCCATTCGCCCACCGACAGGTGCCGGCAGCACAGCCAAGTCACCGGCTGAGAGACGCCTTCCAAAATAGACAAACTCAGGAGTCTTTCCCTGCTCGGCATTGACGACGAGGGACAGATGGGGGGTCGTAATGTGCAACTGCCGTGCCCACATTGATGGCACGGAGAGAGCTAATAAAAGAAGAGTGAATAATTTTCTCATATATTGTCTTAAAGTCAAGATTATTGTTTTCTTGCCGCTAAATTAGTAAAAAGCTGACAGACAAAGCGCATCTGCCAGCAACTATTTTGTCTGCCCAAAAGATAAGTGTCAGAGATTGATAGAAAAGTACCAACAGATGAAGGGCAGGACGCACCGCCGGGGGCAGTGCTCATTTCATGGCAATTGCCGTGGATATCGCTGGCATTTGCCGTGGATATCGCTGGCATTTGCCATAGATATCGCTGGCATATGCCGTGGATATGCGGAGCATATAAGGAGCAGGGCGGGGCTATAGGGGCAGGGGATAAACTCCGTCCCTGCGGCGTCACCGGCAAAGCCCTGCGTTTGGAGAAGAAAATTCATATCCAACCCACGGAAAATATCCCCTGTGCCAAAAAAGTGATAACAATGAATGACTTGTTTGAATAGCAGGAGTTTGCCGGTATACCGGTATAATAAAGGGCAGTGCCATCAGCACTGCCCTCATACTTAATATTTTTGGAAATCCAAGACATACTTGGAACCTAACGTATCACATCATTTTGCCTTCTCTATTCTGATATTTCCAATGCAGAAGTCAGCCGTGTAGGAAGTCTTTGGCTGGAGCACAAGGCGCAAGGTCTGCCAGGAATCAGCAGCAGAGATGCCGTTGGATGCCATATCCTTGAGCGGCAAGGAGATGGTCTTCCACTGTCCGTGCGTGTTGATGGTTTGTGCCGGGTTCCAAGTGTAGTCGCTGCCCCAGTTGATTTGGAAACGCAGTTGGAAGTCGCCCGTCAACGGCGCTGCCGAGGTCGTCAACACCTCAAATCTGAGCACATAATCATCAAGGTTGCTCATGTCGCCCACGTCAACCATGTTGCGGCTGATGTCGTAAGTGTTCCACGACCATGCACTATAGGTGCCGGTGAAGTGCAGGTGATTGTTGCCGAGCTTCGAGGCCGTGGCCGTAGCATCATCACTTTCCACAGCAGCCGTGAGGCCGCCGGACGATAGCGATGCGTCATCGAGGTTGCCATAAAGCAGATGAGCTGTCGGGCGGAAGACATAGCTTTGAGAGGCAGCCTGCCCTTTGTTGTCAGTCCACGACAGCACCAGCTCGCTGTTGTCGGCTGTACCCTCAGGAATGGTTATGGCGAGAGAGTCGGAGGACAGCGTCGTCACCTTGCAGTCAGCACCACCGACAGTAGCCTTGATGTCATAGAGGTCGAAGTTCTGTCCCAAGAGTATCTCGTTGCTCCCCGCGTTGACGAACTCATTGTCAGGCCCCTTGATGGACAGGGATGGGAAGTTGACGGTGAAGTCAAAAGTCGTTGTTCCCTGGTCAGTGGTATACTCTATCTTGTTGACCTGCTCGGTGCTGAGCTGTTTCGGAATGCGCACCACAGCACCATCGGAATAGGTGTAGACCTCGCTGAGGTCGGCCTCTACAGTGTTGAAGGTTATCTTCTTCACATTGTTGAGGTTCTTACCCGTGATCCGTACCAGCTCATTGCGCTCCCCCAACGTGATAGGTGTAGCCATAGCCGTGTCGCCGACAGCATAGACGGCCGTGATGGAAGGGGCTGCGGCATTGGCAACCTTGTCTTCACGCGTATAATTGTCATCGAAGTCAACAACATCGTTACATGCGGAAAAGAGTGAGACCGCAGCAATGAGAAGCGTGTATTTAATAGAAGAAATTTTCATGGTTGGAATGATTGAAGCGTTTGTTTAGTTCCATCCCGGGTTGTTGCCCTTGATGGCGTGGTTGGTGTTAAGCTCTGAAGTGGGGATAGGATAGAGCAGGTTGCGGCTGGTGCGTGATTTGTTCACGCCGCAGTCATCACTACCACCAAGAGCATTCATAGCGTCGAGATAGATACCCCAGCGGATGAGGTCCCAACGACGGTCGGCCTCGCAAGCAAACTCTTTGGCACGCTCTTCGATGATGGCACTGCGCATCTTCTCCACCGTACCGAGGCCACCGTCACCGTTGAGCCATCCGTCCTGAGCATTGGAGCGCTCACGCACTATGTTGAGATAGGACAGCGCCTTCTGTTGGTTGCCGAGCTCATTCTCAGCCTCTGCATAAATGAGGAGCACGTCGGCATAGCGCAGGAACGGCCAGTTGGCATCGGCCTGCTCTGTAGAGGCATCGGTAACATCAGCATATTTCGTAGTGAAAGCCAAGCACTGAGAATCCATAGAATAGTAGTAGCTCACACCGTCGTTGAAGGGTGCTACTTTATCTGCCACCATCTGCTTGTACTTCTCTGTGTTAGGATAGTAGAAGCCAAGGTTCTTCTCCTTATGGTAGTATTCGCGCCAGCGGTGCTTCACGCCCTGGGTGATGCGGTAGTCGTTCTCGTCGAAGAGGTCATACCAATGGCGTGTGCAGCCTATCCATCCACCGGTCTGGATAAACTCGGAGCCTTTCGACTCATAGGTTCCTTCATACTGGTTGTGGATGGCGTTCTTGTACTTCGTATCGCCGCTGACAGAACCAATGGAGAACATAAACTCAGAGGCATTCTTATAGTTCTTGTTCCACAGCTTGTCGTAGGGAAGCAATTCATAAGAACCATATTTTCCGTCGATAACAGCCTTGGCCCACTTGGCAGCTTTGGTATAGAGAGTCTTGGAGTCCATGTTCTCATAACCGGCGACAGCAGTCTTGCTGAAAGTTTTGCTCTCAAGGGGCGCATAGTTCTTATTGTCACCTGATCCTTCGTAAGCCTTACCCGTGCGCACAGTAATCTGCGTACCGACGGGCATGGCGGCAGAAGCTTCGGTGGCATAGACCTTAGCCAACAGCCCCGCGGCACTTCCAGCACTAACATGCCCTGTCTTGTAACCTGCGTCCGTGTTCTTGTACATCATATTGGCAGCCTCTTCAAGGTTCTTGGTGATATAGTTATACACAGAGTCGACGCTCTGTCGCGGCTGTTGCTGCTTCTGGCGGTCTGTTGTCTCCTGCTCTCCCTGCACGGGAATGGGGCCGTAAGCCCTGACGAGGAGGAAATAGGCAAAGGCTTTCTGAAACTTCACCTCTCCGATGGCGTTGTTCTTTACGGCTTGAGAGATATTGTTCATGGCAGCGATATGCTTCTCAGCGAGGTTGGCCCGTCCGATCAGTCCGTAGCAGCCTTCCCAAAGAGCGTCTACAGAGGCCGGATCGCCCTGAAAGTTTCCCGCACCGAGGGAGCTGAACAGCCAGTCGGGGCCGGAGATATAGTCGGCATCAATCTCTAAAACCTTTGGGAAGAAGCCCCAACAGAACATGTCATAGATCCACTTGCTGTAGACACCGGTCACCCACTGCGCTGCAGCATCCTCACTGTCACCGACTTTCTCGTCCGTGATAAGGCTGTCAGGGTCTTCCTCTATCCAACTGCTACAGCTGCCTAATGTCAGCACACACAGCAGAAGCGTGGCGATGATATATATATGTTTTTTCATTGTTATTTATTAATAAGGAGTGATTGGTATATATTGATGATAAACGCCTGTAGATTAGAACACGAAGTTAATACCTAAGACGAAGGAACGTGCACTGGGGTAGGAATAGCTATCCACACCCGGGCAGGCAGCATTGTTTCCACCAGCGTTGACATCAGGGTCAAACCAACTGTAATTGGTAATGGTAAAGAGGTTGTTGGCCGTCAGTGAGACGTTCATGCGCTCTATCCACTTGAAAGGCTTGTTGAGCGAGTAAGAGAGAGTGATATACTTCATCTTCAGATAGCTTCCATTCTCTACATAGCGGTCGCTCATCAGCCACTTACGCGTATAGCTGGACGAGACCTTCGGCCATTTGGCTGTTGCTGCCGTCTCCGGTGTCCACCGGCTGTTGTAGGCATCAACAGTGATGTTACCGATATTGGCCATCTTGATGTCGGTGAGATTGTAGTTCAGAATGTCGTTGCCCTGAGAGCCCTGGAGCAGGAATGACAGACTGAAGTTCTTCCACGACAGGTTGTTGGTCAGACCATAGATGAAGTCGGGGTTGGTATCACCAATGATGGTACGGTCCTCGGAAGTAATCTTACCATCACCGTTGAGGTCGCGGTACTTGACCTCACCGACGAGTTTCTTAGCCTCTACGTCAGAATAATTGGCATATTCCTTTCTTGCCTTGACCTCAGCGATATTGTCGTAGAATCCATCCTCGACATAGCCGTAGAGCGTACCGATAGGACAGCCGTTGCGCTGCAGGAAAGCCTGGTCAGCGGCGCTCCACAGAGAGGTGGCAAACTGGTCACCGTCAAGTCCGCCGATGCGGTTCTTGTTGAAGCTGAGGTTGGCACTGACATTCCATTTCACAGGAGAATTCTGAAGAATGTTATAGTTGAGGGTGAACTCAAGGCCTTCGTTGGTGACATTACCGCTGTTGATCATCATCTGCTTGTAGCCGGAACTGGCAGGAATGGTGACGGTCTGCAACAGGTCGCGCGTCTTCTTATGATAATAGTCGACGGTGAACTGCAGGCGGTTGTCCATGAAGCCCATGTCGATACCGGCATTAAACTGGTCGGTTGTCTCCCATTTTAAGTCGGGATTCGTAGGCCCACGCCAGTCGATGGTAGAGAGTCCGCTCTCCAAAGAGCCGCTATAAGGATATTTGGCAGCCTGGAGGACGGTCAGCGTACGGTAGGCTCCGATGGCCTGGTTACCGGTCTGACCAAAGCTCAGACGGAACTTCAAATTGGAGAAGATGTTCAAATCCTGTATAAACTTCTCCTCACTGGCACGCCAGGCGAAAGCCCCAGAGAAGAAGGTAGCCCATTTGTTGTTCTTGGCAAAACTGGAGCTGCCGTCGGTACGCATGCTGGCCGTGAAGAGGTATTTGTCCATCAGGGTGTAGTTGATACGTCCGAGGAACGACTCTAAGGTCTGCTTGGTCGTGCTGCTCTCGATATTCGGGGTGCCGATAGCCAGGCTCATGTCGTTGTCCTTGGTGTAGTCGGTCGGGAAGTTGGTGACGGTCATAGCGGTGGTCTCTCCGGTGCCTTTCTCAAAGGTCATACCGGCCACGGCATTGAGCTGATGGATGCCCCAGGTCTTGTCAAAGGTGAGGATGCTCTCTGAGGTGAGGCTCTTCCAAATGCTGGTAGCCTTGCCGCCCTTACCATTGTTAGGCGACTTTCCCTCCTGGGTGTGACGGTCGTAATAGGTGCCACGGTGCCCGTCGTTGTATCCGAGACCGAGGTTCTGACGGAACTTCAGCCAAGGGGTGAGCTTAGCCTCAAGATAGGAACTGGAGAACCAACTGATCTGCTTGAGCTGATCTTTGGCGCCATCGACATAAGCCTTCGGGTTGGCGGCCAACCAGTTGAGGTCGTCGAGCTGCTCCGTGGCCGCTCCCGGTCCGTAGGTCGGCGGGAAGATGAGGGCAGAGCGGATAATGCCCGTATTCTCAGAGTTGGTGCGCTGGAAGTCGGTGACAGCATTTGAGAAGATGCTGCTGGTGCCCATCTCCAGCCAATTGGTAATATGGCGGCCAATATTGATGGAGATGCCATAACGCTCATAGCCGGTATTCTTGATGATACCGTCCTGCTTGGTATAGTTGCCGGAGAAGTTGTACCATCCTTTGTCACTGCCATCGCTGACACTGACATTGTAGTCCTGCTGCCAGCCGGTCTGATAGATCTCATCCTGCCAGTCGGCTCCCTCAACGACATAGTTGTTGCCGTATTCGTCGGTGCGTGTGCCGGGAGTGAGATAGTCTTCTGGAGCAGCCTCGTACTTGCCTGTGGAGTAGTCAGCCACACCATTGATATAGGTGTATGTCCATTTGCCGGGATAGGGCAAGTTAACAGACGCGGATCCGTCATAATTGAGGCTGTTGTAGTAGCCCTCGTTCTGATAGAGCGCATAAGTGTAAGGATCCAGGACCTTCACGCGCTTGGCAATCTTCGAGAGGCCCCACTTGGCATCGAGCTCCACCTTGGGATGTCCATTGCCTTTCTGTCCGCGCTTGGTGGTGATGATGATCACACCATTGGCACCGCGCGAGCCATAGATGGCTGTGGCAGAAGCGTCTTTGAGCACCTCTATTTTCTCAATGTCGTTAGGATTGATCATTGACAGCGGGCTTGTGCTTTGATTGTTTCCTGTGTTGGCACCGCTGGATGGAGTGCCGTTAGGGTCAGTACCAAAGGGAACGCCATCTACGATATAGAGCGGCTGCGAACTGGTAGAGAAAGAGTTGGCACCACGGACAGTGACACTCACGCCGGCACCCGGAGAGCCGTCGTTCTGCGAGATCTGCACACCGGCCACCTTACCCTGCAAAGCATGGGCAGCATCAGAAGAACCACCCTTCAGGATGTCCTCACTCTTAATTTGAGTCATAGCACCGCTCAGATCGCGCTTCTTCATCGTACCATAACCGATAACGACAGTCTCTTCGAGCATGCCTGCATCTGGCTGTAGGATAACTTGAAGGGTCTGTTTGCCTTTAACGTTGATGACCTGCGTTTTGTAGCCTACCATAGATACCTGAACAATGTTCTTGCCAGCAGGCAGTTCAAAAGAAAAATGGCCATCCATGTCTGCTACTGTTCCGTGAGAAGTTCCAGGAACCTGAATGGTGGCACCTATAAGCGGCTGCTTGTCACTGCCATCAAGAATGGTGCCCGTAAGCTTTTGTTGGGCACGAAGACTGATACTCGTGAAGAAGAGCATCAGCCAAATGAATATTCGTTTATTCATGATTGAGTCCACTTTAAAAAGTGGCTTTTATTAAACTCTATATGTGGCCGTGACCGG
>UQRP01000009.1 GCA_900543585.1 uncultured Prevotella sp. | reverse complement strand
AGTCTGAACTCACCTAAGGGCAGGGCCACATCATCGCTGATGACGAGAAGCCGCGACTGGTCTATCTTCTCCTCGTTGAGCCAGTAGCGCACAGCGTTGCCGGAAAGGTTCATGAAGGTCGTGGGCTTAAGGATGAAGATCTTTCGACCTTTCAGTGATGCTTCGGCAACGAAGCCATAACGCCGGTCACGCCATTCGGCACCCATAGCCTCGGCAAAGGCGTCAACGGCCATCCAACCGGTATTGTGTCTGGTACCGGCATATTCGTCGCCGGGATTGCCAAGACCACAGATAAGAAATTTGTCCATAGCTATAAAAAACGATAAAGAGCAGAAAGTAAAGAGTAAAGAAACCTGTCAACGGCCTTGCGGCAATCGCTGACGTTTTCTTTACTCTCTACCTTTTGCTCTTTGTTCTAAGTCTGAAACTTAAGAGTTATAATTACTCAGCTGCGGGAGCTGCTGCATCAGCAGAAGCGTCGGCAGAAGCGGCGTCAGCGGCGGCAGCGGCAGCCTGACGTGTCATCTTGACGGAGCAGACAACGACATCCTTGCTTGTTGCAATCTCCAGACCCTCGAAAGAAAGCTCGCCAACCTTGATGCTCTTGCCGAGCTTCAGTGCTGTGACGTCGATGTCGAGGTGCTCAGGAATCTGCTGGTAAGGAGCTGTGACAGCAATCTTACGGATGGAGAGGTTCATACGACCACCGTCGCGGACACCCTGGGCCAGACCGTTGAGCTTAACGGGAATGCCGATAGTGATAGGCTTCTGGTCATTGACCTCGAAGAAGTCAACGTGCAGAGGAGCGTCTGTAACAGGGTGGAACTGAATCTCCTTCATGATAGCGGTGTGAGCCTCACCGTCGATGTTCAGCTTCACAACGTAGATGTGAGGAGTATAGATGAGCTTGCGCAGCTCGCTGAAAGGAGATGCGAAAGACAAGGCAACGGGCTTGCCGTTCTCGTCTTTAGACTCTCCGTAAAGTACACAAGGAACCAGACCCTCCTTACGGAGAGCTTTAGAAGCTTTCTTACCAAGGGACTCGCGCTTCTGACCTGCAATTTCAATTTCTTTCATTTCTTAAATGTGTTACTCTAAATTAAATAGTGAATTAATTCGCCATCACATATTACTCTCTGCCACGGAATGCCTCCTGTGGCGGAAAAGCGGTGCAAAGTTACTGCTTTTATTCCTATTTTTACAACGAAATCGAAAAAAAACTAATATTTGCACTCGCTTTTTTGCTTGATAGGGGAATATTTACTACTTTTGCAGAGTTATTTGGCCTCTAAAGAGAAAGAGTGATGATTAATCGTGAATTGATACGTACAAAGATAGTTCAGCTGACCTACGCATACTATCAGAATGGGAACAAGAACATAGACTCGGCGGAGAAAGAACTTCTTTTAAGTCTGTCGAAGGCTTATGACCTTTACAACTATCTTCTTGACCTGATTGTAGCCGTTACCCGGGAAGAGCGTTCCCGTGTAGAGACGGCAACCCAGCGCGCCCTGCGCGAAGGCACTGATAAGCCTTCGCCTAAGTTTGCTTTCAACAAGTTTGCCGTGCAGCTTGAGGAAAACAAAATGCTCAATAGTTTTAATGAAGACAAGAAACTGTCGTGGGACGACAGTGTGGATTTCGTCAAGAAACTCTGCGGCCAAATAGAGCAGAGTGAGGCCTATGCTGAGTATATGGCTGCGCCCGGCGACGATTACGAGGACGACCGGGAGATTTGGCGTAAGCTCTACAAACTGTTTATTGAAGACAATAGCGACCTTGATGCGCTCCTGGAAGAGAAGAGCCTGTATTGGAATGATGACAAGGAGGTCGTTGATACCTTCGTCCTGAAGACCATCAAGCGTTTTGACCCTAAAGAGAAGGGCAACCAGCTTCTTCTTCCGGAATATAAGGATGAGGATGACCGTGACTTCGCACGCAAGCTCTTCCGTGCCACCATTCTCAATGGTGACGAATATCAGCGATACATGAGTGAGGCTTCTCACAATTGGGATTTCTCGCGTTTGGCTTATATGGACGTCGTCATCATGCAGATAGCTATTGCCGAAATGCTTACTTTCCCCAATATCCCCGCACAGGTGACTATCAACGAGTTTGTGGACATGGCAAAGCGTTACAGTACACCACGAAGTGGCGGATATATCAACGGCATGCTTGACGCCATCGCCCGTCACCTTATCGATGCCGGGAAGATGATGAAGGAGATGCCTCCACGTCAGGAGAGAAGGCCTATGGAGAGAGAAGACCGGTTCAACGGTGACAGACAAGACAACGGCCGGGGCTATCGCCGCCACACCTATTATAATAGGGATAACTACAATGGCAACAACGGCAGTGAGGACAACTATAGTGGTCCGACACGCTTCGTTCACCATCCTGCTACTGCGGAAACGCCACAGGGCGGCAGTGAGAGTGACCAAAACACAGAGAACGACAAACAGGAATAACTAATAAATTCGAATAAATATGACATCATTACTTTTAGCAGCACAGCAGACTCAGGGCGGTTTCGGCGGCATGATCTTCATGCTTATCGCCATCTTTGTCATTATGTGGTTCTTCATGGTGCGTCCTCAGCAGAAGCGCCAGAAGAAGATTCGCGAGTTCCAGAACTCTCTTCAGCCGGGTTCTAAGGTTGTCACGGGTGGTGGCATCTATGGAACCGTAAAGAGCATTGATACCGAGAAGAACGCTGTGGAAGTGGAGATCGCTCGTGGCGTTGTTATCACCGTCGACAAGGGTACTGTCTTTGCTGATGCAGCACAGGGACAGCCTAACGCATAATCCATAATACACAATGCATGGTCCTGGAGCGTCCGTGAGGCGGCTAAAGGGCTGTGCATTGTGCGTTTATGTGTTGTGAATGATGAAGATATTTGAGCGGATTTACCATTTCTTCGGGAAACTCTTATCCGGCTTCTCGGGTAAGGAGTTCTTGATTTTCCTCTTCTTCCTCGCTTTGAGCAGCATCTTTTGGTTGATGATGACGCTCAATGAGACCTACGAGGTGGAGTTCGGCGTTCCTATGCGTCTTGTCGGGGTCCCGAAGAACGTTGTCATTACACAGGAACTCTCCGACACCCTGCGTGTCTCGGTGCGTGACAAGGGATATGTCATCATGATGTATGAGACCAGTAATAAGCTGCGGCCCTTGAAACTCAATTTCTCTACTTATGCCAACAAGCAGACCGACCGGGGCTCGGTACCTTCCTCTGACCTGCAAAGGCTGATACGGCAACAACTCTACAATTCAACATCCATAACGGCATTGAAAGCCAGTCAGTTGGACTTCACTTTCAACTATGGTCTGAACCGCCGTATCAAGATTCAGCTCGTAGGCTCCATAGTCCCTGGTGGCAATTACTATCTTGCCCATACGCAGATAACCCCTGACTTTGCTACGGTCTATGCCAGCCGGGAGGTGCTTGATAAGATAGAGAATGTATATACCGACCGCCTCGATATCTCTAACTTCGATGCCACGGTGAAGCGCACTGTCTTCTTGAAGAAGATTCCGGGAGCAAAGATAGTCCCCGAGTCCGTGACGGTCACGCTGTATCCCGATATCCTTACCGAGGGCAGCATTGAAGTGCCTATTACCGCTGTCAATAAGCCAGAAAGCTTGACCATCCGCACGTTCCCACAGACCGTGAAGGTCACCTATACCGTCGGTGCCAAGGCTTACCGGCTGATCCAACCGTCCGACTTTGCTGTGACGGTCGACTATAACGAGATTTCTGCTCATCCGTCTGATAAGTGCAAACTGTATCTTCGCAATCGTTCAACTTTTGCGCGGTCAGCCAAACTTGAGACTGACCAGGTTGATTATCTTATAGAGCAACAATGAGGTACGTGGCTATTACAGGTGGCATAGGCAGTGGCAAGAGCTTTGTCTGCCATCTCTTGGAAAATCGTGGCATCCGTGTCTACGACTGCGACAGTGCTGCTAAGCGTCTCTGGGCGACAGATGTAAAGTTGAGGGATGCACTTTGCCGCCTTGTAGGCGATAGCGTCTATTCTGGGATGGTACTCCAGAAGCGGGTGCTGGCGCAGTTCCTCCTTGAGTCAGAGACTCACAAGCAGGCCGTCAACGACATCATTCATCCCGCTGTGGCCGATGACTTTTTGCATAGCGGCATGCAGTGGCTGGAGAGTGCTATCCTTTTCGACAGTGGCTTCATCCACAGGGTTCCTTTCGACTATAAAGTGTGCGTGACGGCTCCTTTGGAGATACGCCTAAGGCGGGTCATGCTTCGCGATGGCATCACGAGAGAGCGGGCTCTTGAGTGGATAGGGCGACAATGGTCGCAGGAAAAAGTGGCAGCGCTGTGCGATTTTGTCATCAACAACGATGGGGTTGCTGATTTGGAAACGCAGATAACACGGCTGCTGGATAACATAGCTGCACAATAAACTTAGATATAACAATTAACAAAATATTAATATTATGGAGACAATACTTTCTATTGCGGGCAAGCCAGGGCTTTACAAGCTCGTGTCCCGTGGCAAACTGAACCTCATCGTTGAGGCTATCGACGCTTCTCACCGTCGTCAGCCGGCTTTTGCCAGCGACCGTGTGACGAGCTTAGGTGATATCGCAATGTATACCGATGCTGAAGATATTCCCTTGTGGGAGGTGCTGACAAAGGTGGGCGAGAAAGAAGGTTCTAAGAAGGCTTCCATCAACTATAAGAAGTGTCCTTCTTCCGAGCTCCGCGACTATTTCGCTGAGGTCCTGCCCTCTTACGACCGTGACCGCGTCCACGACAGCGACATCAAGAAGCTGTTGCAGTGGTACAACATCCTTGTGGAGAACGGCTACACGGATTTCAAAGCTACTTTCGCTCCGGAGGAAGAAAAAGAGGAGGAGAAGTAACAGACTTTGTTATATTTTGATAGAGAAAACATGAGGGCGGGGTAATTACCTCGCCCTCATTGTTTTATTATTGCTAACAAGCGCTGTGGATGGTTCCTGGCATATGCCATGGAATTCGTTGGCATATGCCGTAGATATCGTTGGCATATGCCACAGATGTCGTTGGCATATGCCGTGCATGGTCTTAGTCCATGGGCCGACCGAAACCGCCACCGCGTGGTGGTCTTCCGCCGAAGCCTCTGCCTGGACCGCCATTAGGAGGACCGCCGAAGCCGCGGCGGTCGCCGCCCTGACGGGCCTGCATACCGCCAAAGAGGTTGAGGCGGTAGTTGACATGAAGCATCACATAGCTGTTGATACTGTTGTATTCCGTATCGCTGCGCATCGATGCTGTGATGTTACGGCTGAAGTTGCTCTGCTCATGGAGAATGTCGTAGAATTGCAGCATCACGGTCAGGGGGCGTCCTCTCAGAAAGCTCTGTGAGAGTTGCGCATTCCATACCAGCTCGTTGGTATTCAGAGAGTTGTCAGTATATCCTCGGCGTGAGTTCATGTTCATGTCGGTGGACAATGCTGTGCCCCATGGTGCTGTAAGCATGATGCTGCCACCATAGCTATACTGCCACACATTGGAGTTGGAGGTGGGGATCAGTTTGTTGTTGGAGTGTCGGTAGTTGAAAGCCCCATTCAACTCTATCTCTATCCAATCGTTTCTGTAGCTGCCAGCGAGGCGGTCGCCGATGGTAAGGTCGCGTGTGGTGTTTTTCAATGAGTTGGCATCACGCGAGAGACTGACATAACCTACGTTATTGGCATAGTTGAAGTTGGCAAAGGTGTTGATATTCCAGAAACCGGCAGAGTCGAGGGGCGTATTGAACATGAATGCAGAGCTCACGCTCCAGTTGCCGTTGATATTTTCTGGTCTTGTCAGCCTGCCGCCTGTCGTCTCGTCGTAGGTCACGCGGTTGCTGATGGAGTTGCGCGTGTTGCTGTAGTTGACAAATGTCATCAGCGACTGCTTCGTCTTCTCGTAATATGCGTTGTAGAACATACGGAGATTCTGGTTGAAAGCTGGCTTCAGTCCCGGGTTACCGGTGGTGATATTCAGCGGGTCAGAGTCGTCGGTAATGGCGAGCAGCTGTGAGATACTTGGCTGCGTGGTAGTGGCGCGGTAGTTGATGCGCAAGTTGCTGAGCTTGTTAAATCTGTAGCGGAAGTCCAGGGTAGGGGTGAAGTTGGTGACGGTGCGTGTCGTGTCAACAGACACCCCTTGGTAGTTTTGTATATAGTGCGAGATTTGTGGCTGGAGTATCACGCCGGCGTTGAGCTGCCATTTCTGACGTATCATGCGGAACATGAGTTCGAGCATGTGCGTGTAGTTCTTATACTCGGAATAGCGACTCAAGTCGCTGTCGAGATAGTCGGTATATGGGTTTGCCAACCGGTTGAGGTAACTGTCCCAACTGCGGTAGACAGGTGTCAGCCCAGCGAAGAAGTCTTCGCCGAGGTTGGAGAAGTCGTAAGTGGAACGGTCGCTTTTGCTGTAGCTGTAGGTGAACCGGTATCTGAACTGCAAGAAGGTTGCTCTCCACAAAGGCTCGGAATAGGTTCCCTGGACGGAGTAGCTCAAGCTCTTCTGCGGTGCGAGGTTGTAGCGACTCGTCTGGTAGGTGGAGTCGTTGCCCAAGGCGTTCTGCAACTGATAGAGATGCACATTATTGGTAGACAGTGAGTTGGACTTAGTATCACTGTAGCTCATGTCACCTCTCAGGGTTACGTTGCGTCCTTTGCTGTTCAGCCTTCGGTTGATTTGCAACATGGCGCCAACGCTGTTTGTCTTGGAGTAGGTAATGCTCTGTGCGCTGCTGGAGTTGACGATGGCGTCCTCTTCTGCAAGTTTCTCAAAGGCTTCTGCTGACAACGGGTCTGAGACCAGTGTGTAGGGGTTGGCATTGTATGACGCTGAGGTGCTCAGCGACAGTCCGTCAGTCTTGCTTAGTTGAAGAGTGGGGCGGAACATGATGTTGGTCAAGGAGTCTGGTGTCCACTCTATCCTGGCTCTGGCGTCGAGGCTGTTGCCGCGCGAATAGCTTTGGCTGAGACTGTTGGAGAAAGACCCTACAGTGCTCACGTAGTTCTCTGTACTCGTCTTTGAGCGCACATCTCCGTCGCTGTGATTCCATCTCACGCTGGCATCCATCTTCAGCGTGTCTTTCTTTTCATAGTTCATGTTCAGACCTGCCATCTTGCTGGCATTAAGGCCATTGCGTCCTGCGCCAAAGAATCCTCCTCGGCCACCGAAGCCCATGTCGTTGGTATTGTTGGCATTACCCATGCCGAAGAGTCGCAGACCACCATTCATATATCCACCGAAAAGACGGCTGCTGTAACGGTTCTTGTTTCCTACACCGACATCGGCATTGACCATGAGGCCTTTGTCCATTCCCTTCTTCACACCGAAGTCGAGGACGGTCTCTTCCTCGCCGTCGTCGATACCGGTAACGCGAGCGAGGTCACTCTTTTGATCGTAGGACTTCACCTTCTCAATGATAGAGGTGGGGATGTTCTTGATGGCAGTCTTGGTATCGCCGGTCATAAACTCTTTACCGTCAATAAGTATTTTCTTCACCTCTTTGCCATTGATGGTTATCTTTCCGTCGTCATCAACCTGAGCACCGGGCAGGCGCTTGACAAGTTCTTCAATGGTAGATCCCTCCGGTGTGCGGTAGGCATTGGCATTATAGACGAAGGTGTCCTCCTTGACCACAACTTTTTGGGCCTGGGCTGTCACG
This sequence comes from uncultured Prevotella sp., assembly GCA_900543585.1. Classification (GTDB taxonomy): domain Bacteria; phylum Bacteroidota; class Bacteroidia; order Bacteroidales; family Bacteroidaceae; genus Prevotella. The sequence goes on along the minus strand of UQRP01000009.1, from coordinate 60,174 downwards.
GTAGCTTCCTTCAGCATGATGGCGTCGGGTGTCAGAGACACCTTGCCAAGTGCAACGTCCTGGTCCTGGCTGATACTCACGCGGCGTGTCAAGGTCTTATAGCCAATGCTTGACAACTTCAGGATAAATGACCCATTATTTGGTGCAATCATCTTAAAGCTGCCATCGTCACCCGACATGGCACCGGTGAGGAAAGTGGAATCTGATTTCAGCAACTGAACTGTCACCAAAGGGATACTCTCTTTGCTTTTGGAGTCTATGATGGAGCCGCTGATCTCTCTCTTCTGAGCTATGGCTACCGTTGACAATAGTGTCAGGATAGCCATTAATAGCATTTTTCTCATCTTTTAAAAATAGGATTGTTATCTATACGTATAGACGTTGACAATGCAACTTGGTTTAAGTTGTTGCGCAAAAAAATATTGCACACTGATGGCCTGATATGAGCAAAACGGCGACCGTAAGTATTAAAAAGTTCTAATTTATCGTGAGCCTTTAAAACTTCTTGTTGTCTTTATCATTATATTTGTAGAATTAAAGAAAAATGATACGTCAACCACACGTTAAGTATAAGATTATGAAACAGAGAGTTATTATCACAAAGAGCCTTGCCACGGACTTGGCAATGGCAATATCCGAGTGCGAGCACGACCGCATCTTTGTCCTCACTGATGATACTACACGTGGAAAATGCTGGCCGGTGATAGAAAACTTCATAGGTCTGCGTGATGCTACCGTTATTACCATCGCGCCCACTGATACTCACAAGAACATCGAATCGTTGGTCTATGTCTGGCGGGCCCTTGAGCGTGGTCATGCTACCCGCCATTCACTGCTCATCAACTTAGGTGGAGGCATGGTGACGGATTTGGGCGGATTTGCCGCTTCAACGTTCAAGCGTGGCATTGATTTTATCAATATCCCGACAACGCTCTTGGCGATGGTCGACGCCTCAGTAGGTGGAAAGACCGGCATCAATCTTGATAATCTTAAGAATGAGGTGGGTGTGTTCAATGACGCTAAGTTCGTTCTTCTGGACACCGGCTTCCTCAAAACCCTCGACGATAAGAATCTTCGGTCAGGCTATGGCGAGATGCTCAAGCATGGCCTTATCTCCAATGACAAGAATTGGGCTGAGCTCCTCAACTTTGACCTTGACCACCCCGACCTTGACCATTTGGCTGACATGCTCGATACGTCGGTAAGGATTAAAGAGCGCATTGTGGAGAAAGACCCCAAGGAGAAAGGCATCCGCAAGGCTTTGAACTTCGGTCATACTTTCGGCCATGCCTTCGAGAGTTTCTCGCTGGACAGGTCGAAAGAGAATGGCACAGAGCCTATCCTTCACGGTTATGCCGTAGCCTACGGTGTCATCTGTGAGCTCTACCTCTCTGCCATCAAGGCGGAATTCCCTACAGACAAGATGCGGCAGACGGTGACGTATATCCGTGAGAACTACGGCTTCATGCCTATCACTTGCGATGACTATCCTACGCTGATAGAGATTATGCGCCATGACAAGAAAAATACGGCAGGCGTTATCAACTTCACCCTTCTCTCTGGTGTCGGTGAGATACATATCAATCAGACGGCTTCAGAGGACGAGATAAAGGAATGTCTCGACTTCTATCGCGAAGGCTGATAATTTGTCTTGTCAGTCAGCCTCTCGCTATCTGCTCTATCTGCTGCCTTGCCGGCTTCCCGGTCTCTGTCATCGGGATGCTGTCAACATGCAGATAGCGGCGGGGCTGCCAGTAGTGGAGCAGGGCGTTGACGCAGATTTCTTGTATTTCCGACATGTCGTGAGCCTCTGTCACAAGGACGACCTTCTCTCCGAACTTCTCGTCCGGGGCTTTTGTGATGGCAAAGGGCGCTTTGAGAAAAGGTTTCAAAGCACTCTCTACTTCTTCTATTTGTATCTTTATTCCCCCGGAATTGATGACGTTGTCTTTACGGCCAACGACACGGAACTGTTTCTGCATCTTTCCCTTGACCGCTGTCTCCCTTATCTCTACGATGTCGTTGGTTTTCAGAATACCATCATGGACGAGTGGCGCATTGATGACGAGACATCCGTCTGCAGCTTGACTGATGTCGACGGTATCAAAAGGCGTATACCAGTCATTGGCGTCAGGGCCGTTGACTCTGCGTAGGGCAATATGCGAGAGCGTCTCTGTCATGGCATAGCTGCTCCAGATATTGTTGGGAAAGTCGCGTAGGGCTTCAGACATCTTTTTGTCGATAGCTCCGCCACCGATGATGAGGTGTCTGATGGTTCTGAGCCGTTGGCACTCCTCGGGTATCATGAGGGTGTTATAGACTTGCAGCGGTACCATGGCGGCGAAGGTCAGCGGCTCGCCATCCTTGAGTTCCTTGAAAGGGGTTGCCAACGGATGCCCACTCGGCTTCTCGTTGATGAGTCTGAGATGTCGCTCAATAGCTCTGACGACGACCATCTTACCGGCAATGTAGTCGAGCGGCATACAGAGCAGGGCCGTGTCACCGGCTCTGAGCCCGAGGAAGTCGCAGGTGATACGGGCTGAGTTCAGCATCTTCGCTTTCTCTACCCACATGGGCTTGGGATGTCCTGTGGAGCCGCTGGTGTGAACAAGTAGTTTGTCGGAACCATTGTTCCATTCTTCTAAGAAATCTTCTAAGGTCATTGTTGACATAGCTTTACGTCCTTATTTATTCCCATACCAGAGTTTGTCGCCACGAATTTCCAACGGCATGTCGATATTGTCTTTGTAGAGCAGACCGGTGCCCAGCCCTTGTGGAAAGGTGATATGGGGCCCGTAGACACTGGCGCAGAAGTGGGCGATACTGTTCAGACCGATATTGCTCTCCAAGGCTGAGGTTATCCATGAAGCTATGCCGCGCTCTGTGGCTAATCGTATCCATTCTCTGCAACCATTCATACCGCCATGCAGACTTGGCTTAAGCACCAAGTAAGCCGGATGTATCTCGTCGAGGAGTCGCGTTTTCTTTTCTATGTCATTGACACCGATGAGCTCTTCGTCAAGGGCAATGGGCAGAGGTGACAGCTGGCAGAGCCGGGCCATCGCCTTCCACTGATGTTGCCTGATAGGCTGTTCGATAGAGTGGATGTCGTATTTGGCCAGGGCTTCCAAACGCTCCATGGCATTCTCTGGCGTGAAACCACCATTGGCATCGACACGCAGCTCTACCTGCTCTTTGGTGAAACACTCCCGGATGTGGCGTACAAGTTCCAACTCTTTGTTGAAGTCGATAGCTCCTATTTTCAGTTTGACACAATGGAAACCTGCTTTCAGCTTCTCTTCCAGTCGGGCATACATCTCTTCGAAGGTTCCCATCCATACAAGTCCGTTGATGGGGATGCCTTCTTCACCGCGGCTGAAGGGGGTATCAAAGAGCGCCGTGGATCCTTTAGCGTCAAGTTGCGCAAAGGCGGTCTCCAGACCGAAGAGGATGGAAGGGTAGGGGCGCAGCATCTCGTAGGGTATGCCGCCTAAGCGCTGGACCATGTCGCAGGCGTTGTGGAGCAGGGCAAGGTAGCGCTCGTTGCTCATGGCGTCGCAACTCAGGTCAGGGAGGGTAGAACACTCGCCGGTACCGCTGACACCGTCTTCTTCAAGGGTGACATAATAGGAGTGGTGGGTGGTGTAGACACCGCGGCTGGTGCCGGCCGGCTGCTTGAAGTGTAGCACCTTGTCGGTGATATGGTAGTTCATCTTTTCATCGTTTTTTGTTGTGTAAAGGCAAAAGTAAGAAAAAAACAGATAAAAAAGCAAACATTGTTTCGACTTTTCTCTTCTTTTACGCTACCTTTACAGCCGTTTATCACAATCGACGATGAAGTTAAAGATATTCTATAGCCATAAGGAGGAGTTGTGGAACTCCTGGAGCCATGCTGGTGGCATCTTCTTAGGTGTCGCCTTCGGTGCCATCTTCCTCTATTTCTGTTTCTCTCATGGCAATGGTTGGGCAACGGCCGGTGTCATCCTCTATTTGGTGGGTATGCTCGGGTCGTATATCGCTTCCACTGTCTATCATGCATTGTCAGCATGGTCACCATGGAAAGAACGACTGCGGAAATGGGACCATGCCGCTATCTACTGGCATATCGCCGGCTCTTATTCTCCGATAACGCTCATTGCCTTACGCAATCAGGGCTATTGGGGCTGGACGCTGTTTTGTTTTGTCTGGCTCTGTGCTATCGTGGGGACCATCATGAGCTTTCATAAACTGAAGGCGCACAGCAATCTCGAGACATTGGTGTATATAGGTATGGGCATGAGCGTCCTTGTCGCCTTTAAGCCGTTGATAGATGCCGTCAGCCCGGCCACCGTCATCTGGATCATTGCAGAGGGTGTGTGCTATGTCACGGGTGCCCTGTTCTATACCATCCGACATCGTCGTTATATGCACACCGTCTTCCACTTCTTCGTCCTCGCTGGAAGTGTATGCCATATCATAGCGGTATGGGATATCCTTATGCGCTATTTATGACGGAGAAAACAATCTAAGATTGTATCATTTGATAACATCGGGATATGGGCAGATTGTTGTTGATACATCACTTCTGTTTTGGGCTGATATTGAATCTCCAGGCAAGTGAAAGCATCATATAGCGGGGAAGGCTGTTGTACCAAACTTCTGTACGGCCTTGGGCGTTCATCTCATAGCGGGTGTTGGTCAGCTGGTGTAACAGGTCGAAACCTGTGAGTTTGACGACCAGCGCCCCCTTCATCAAGCTGCGGCTCAGATGGGCGTTCCATACCCAGTCTGTAGTGTTCATCATACTTTCGTAGTACCCCCGACGGGCGTATAATGTCATGTCCGAGCCAAAGGCAATGCTCCACGGGAGTTGGAACTCTGTTGTAAGGCCTACTTTGTAGTCACCGGCATGGACATTGTTGAAGCCGTTGCGCCGGCTGTGGATGAAGTAGTACGTCCCACCGGCCAGAAGAGCAAACTCCATACGGTCATTCGGGCGGAAGTTCAGCTTTACCTCATCTTCCAACTGCCAGTTGTTTACGATGCTGCCCATGCTTGCCGCGTCCTTCTCGGTAGTTGTCATGTCGACATCGTGGTTGTAGCGCACGGACAGTTGGTTGCCAATCGTCCATCGGCGTGCGCTGTCTAATGGCAGGCTCAGCCCTGTCTGTCCTTCCATGCGCCAATTGCCGTTGACGCTGACAGGCAAGAGGGTGGAGATGCCCGTGCGCATGTCGTAAAGAGTTGCGTATGCGATGTCGTTGTCGGTCTTGTCGTATTTCACCGATGCGTTCCATATTCGTTGTCCATCTCCCTCATGGCGCAAGAGAAGCGAAGCCTGATAACGATGGATGTTTTTCAGATTCGGGTTGCCAGAGAAGAGAAACAACGGGTCAGAGTCATCGCGGTAGTCAACCTTCTTGACCAAATCGGGAATCTCTGACTTTATGCTGGCATTCAGTTCCCATCTGACCGACTTGCCGCCTGTGAAGTAGGCCTCGGGCTCGAAGAACACCTCATGTGCAGACACGTCGTGACGGCCCATGCGCGTGTAATAAAGGTTCTTGTTGACGAAGCGAATGGGTAGGCGGATGTAGCCGTATTCGATGTTCATCTTATTGTGGCCGGTGGCAGCATTGATTTCCCATTCCAGCATCAGTCGGTGGTGATTCTGGTATTCTGTGTAATAATAGCTGTTGTTGTCATCCAGTACCTTCAGCAGGGCCGCCCGCGACGACGGAAGGAGGTCGTAGAGCGTGCTGTCGCAGTTTTCAAGTTTGTCAAGCCTGTAAAGGGCGCTATTGGTCTTGTTGTATTTATATTCGTACTGGTATTGTGGGCGCAGACTCCATCCCGGCCAGTTCCAGTCGTAGGCAATGCCCTCCTTCACATCCCAGTGTCTGCTGTCGCTTGCCAGGTATTTGTTGCGGAAGTCGCGTGACAGACTTGCCTCCTCATACCTCAGGTCGTAGAGCGAGAAGGTGTTGCCGTGAAGCTTGTCATACTCCATACTGAAATCGGAATGCAGGAGGTCGGTGATATGTTTCAGCGTACTGCTGTTAGTCAATGTCAAATGATAGTTCTCGCTTTTCTCCTTGCTCCGCTCCATGAGTTCATTCAATAAGGAGGTCGAATCGGAACAGGCCGCGTATGCGTCTGTGTATTTTCTGTTGCGCTGATAGTGGAAGTTGAGGCTGGTCATGGTGGAGTATTTGCCCCTTTCGCCATAGTGCAAGGCATTCTGGCTGTCAAAGACTGTAGCCTTCGTGTCTGTTTGGCCCATCGACTGTCTGATAAGGTTGCCTCCTGGCAGGAAGGTCTCTGCGTTTTTCCTCGTTTGCCAGTCAATGTCATCATGTGATATGGTGTTTTGCGTGCTGAACCACTTGTCCATACTGCTGTCATAGAATCTCGCATAGCTGACATTGGCAGAGCGGTTGGTCAGCAGACCGTTGGGCGTTTCCTGCGGAGTCCATTGACCGGTCATGTCGGCTTTCTGGTTGTCACTGAGGTTGTTGATGTTGGTGAAAGCAAAGAACATCTCTTTGCGAGAAGACTTCATTCCGAAGCCTTTCAGCGCAAAGCGGCCGTCGGTGCCCACTCCTGCCTCGACGTTGCCAAAGAGGGTGGCGTAGTATTCCTTTTTCAGTTTGACATCCATCACCAGGCTCTTGTCGCCCATATCCCTTTGCATCAGACGAGAGCTTTGCCCCTCCCGGTCATAGACCTTGATCTTGCTGACCGTATAGGAAGGCAGGTTCTCCAGAGCCATCTTCGGATTGCCACTGAAGAAATCCCGGCCGTTGACAAGCAGACTCTTGACGAGCCGCCCGTTGACAAATATCTGTCCGTCTCTCGTCAACCGTGCCCCCGGCAGTCGGGCGACGAGTGCGTCGAGCATGCTGCCTTCCGCCAGATTGAAGGCATCGGCATTATACACAATCGTATCACCGCGCATCACCATCTTAATCTTCGTAGCCTTGACGGTCACCTCTTGCAGTTCGTGAACATCATGCTCCATCAGTATGGGCTTGGCTATCAGCACGGTCTGCCGCTGACTTTGCAACGTCACGTTCTCATAAGCGTCCTTGTAGCCAGACATGGATGCCTTGATGATGTATTTCCCCTTTTGCAGCCGTTTGTCATTGAACACATACAAGGCTATCTGATCTTGGTAAGGGGCTTCCTCAATGGCGGCCTCGGTACAGGCAATGATGGTGCTGTCGGCATCCATCAAGAACACTTTGGCGGGTATGGGGTCGCCGGTTATCTTGTCGGCCACACGCCCCTGTACGTTATGATTGTTTTCGGCAGCCTTGGCAGACAGACAGAATAATAATGCCAAGATAAAAAAAGAAGCGATTTTGTTCATGGTGACGATAGACTATAATCCTTGTTTCAGTTTGTGCCAGGTGGCGTGAATAGTCCAGAGAGGTAAGCTGGCAGTTTGGAACGGGTCCATTCCTCATGATGTCGCTTGCCGTCCACGGCGTAAGCTACGACCATTGTATCAGCACCTTTCCAACGGACCGAATACCTCGTACCATCCTCGGCGACGATTTGGTCTTTGCCATAGTTCACAGCCTCCAGAATAGCATTGGCTGTATCTATGCTGCCTTGCGGCGATTCGTAGATAAAGAGCAGCAATGAACGTGTCGGAGAGAATATCCTGTAGCATTTGATGCCTGAAACTTCAAGATACCACACGCCAAGAACTTTGTTGGCCGGAGTCGTAAAATCCCTTGAGAGAAGGCTGACCAAGTCTTCTACTTCCGGTGGATTGGCCGTTACGGCGTATGTTGAGTCGCTGTTGCTTCCGTCGGACTGAAGAAAGCCCGGCTTTATTCGAAAGCGGATCCTTTCTTTTCCATTCTGGGAATTACGCTGGACATAAGGTTCTAAAAGCATCGTGCTGCCATTGATGCCGACGATCATGTATTCATTCTTATAGGGCATATTGGTTTCGGCACCAGCTTTGCAACTTATTCTCTTATACACGCCCGGCTTTTGTGCAGCCAATGTGATGGCGTTTATACATACCATCAATATCAACAATATCTTTTTCATGGAAGGGCTATTAGTCGTTTAGGAAATCTTTCTCATACACAATGTTCTCCCCTCTGATGGCTTTGATTTTCCACCATGACCGTCGGGGAACAAGCCATTCTCCTTCATTTGACAGCAACAACACATGAAGCCCATTGTCGGTCATCTTCATGTTGATGCTGAAATGCCGCGCGCTACTTTCTGCTATGCAAAATATCAGATGGTCGTAAGCGGAACTGTTGTATTTGGCATTTCCTAAAGGAAGGGTATAGAAAAGGCTATATTCTGACGTGTCAGATGTAGACGTCAGAAACTGAGTAACTGCTTCTGCGATTTCCTTTACAAGGCTGTTCTGCGCATCTTGGGTTGTAGGGATATAATAATGTGTCCCATAGCTCTTGGAATGTGACTCGTCAGAGTGTTTTAATATATACCAATCCTGCGGATAGATGTTAGTGCCAGAATTAATATCATAACTGACAGTGTACTTCTTCCCCTTGTTTTTTATCAGGATAGCTTCTAAATGAGTCTTGAGCGATTCTTCAGTATAAAGGGTCGCCAGTGAGCTTCTCTGTAGTGGTGGCAAAATATAATGCAGGAAAGTACCTCTGTTGTAGCTGAAATAGTCAATGAATTCATTACCCGCTTTCTTCTCTACTCGCCCTTTTACCCGCTGCTGAAATAAGTCCTCCGGCATGTTGTTCAACGCAAGTACATATTTGGTGGTATCACTCAAGCTATTGTGCACTTCATAGTGGTAGCATTCTTTTGACAACGGAGCAAGGCTGTCAAGCGTATGCTTGATGACAGGCTTTATCATAGATTCATCATGTTGAGCCTTCGCGCTTTCTTTGAGCTGAGAGTCTATATACTCCTTTGTCCCCTCTAATTGGAAAGGAAAGTCAGCCTGTCCCAACCTGTTATACTGTATGAGATCATCTATGTCGGCTTTGGGGAGTTTATAGAGCGCAAGGTAGTACTCCTGCCCTTTGTTGTCGGCAGAATAGGTGTGTTCTATGTCGGCATGGCCAAACTCATTAAAGAGTTTTACTATAGCCGGGTTGGGCTTTTGTGCCAGCGATGCCAGCGCAAAAGAGACACACGCTGCAAGCATTATCATCTTTTTCATAAATTCTGCTCTAAGTCTTTGTTGATACCCATGTTATACTCAATGTAGCCTTTTGAAGCCAAGACTTGTCTCTCAAGGTTCTCACCTCTTGATTTGATGTAAGCGACAGAGGCGTCGATGTCGGCGGCCCGTCTTTGATGGGAAGGCTCTTCGACCCTAGTCTCTGTTGATGTCATAGCATAGTGCCGGGTTTCAGTCGCTGCGACAGGTTGGGGAACAGGGACGTACCCAGTGCTGCTTGCCTTTCTGCTTGTGCTGTTGCCGCTTCGCTTCATGCATACCTTTCCGGATGTGTTTGGCCTTGCTCCGAGCGTTGTCATTGAATTTCCTTTCACGTCAGTTGTGTCTGTCGCTTTTCGGGCTTCCGTCTGTTGCACCTGCTTGGATGTCTCTGTTACCAGCCTTTTACCGCCCTCAGAAGTGTATAAAGTATACCTCAACGCAACAGCACAGACTGCCATTGCAGCAATGCAAGCAACAGCGTAGTGCCAACACCTTCTTAATATTGGTGTTGAGTGACCCGTACTGAAAGACGCCTTTCCTGAGTCGAAGACCTTGAAGTATTGCTTGTAAGCCTCCCATTCTTCAGGGAGCTTCTTGGCCTGACGGAAATAGTCAGCAAGCTCCGACTCCTGTTGTTCGGAAGTCTCTGCTTGCATAAACTTCTTGAGAAGCTGTCCTATGTACTCTTCTTTCTTCATTTCTTTCTCCTTTCGTTGAATTGCGTGATGAGCATTGCCCGTGCCTTCGCCACCATACCGCGTACCGATGACTCTGTACTGCCAATGAGGTTTGCTATGTCCTTATAACTCAACCCCTCGCCGTTTCTCATCTGTATCAGTTCCTTGTATTTAGCAGGAAGGCTTTTCATACATTGCTGCATCAGCCGCTCGTTTTCAGACTCTTCCAGCTTCGATTGTGGTGTAGGGCCGGATGTCTTGCCTTCCGCCCAATCCACTTCCACAAAGTGATAGCCGTGCCTTCCCCTTATTTTGTCTAGGCAGACGTTTCTTGTAGCTATTGCTCCATATTCGCGGAATCGTTCGGGGGGCTCTATCCTTTTCCTTGCCATCCACAAACGAATCAGCGCATCTTGCACGGCATCTTCCACCTCGCGCTCATCATGGAAATAGTGGTGTGCGATGCCGACAAATTCAGGTCGGTATCGCTTTACATATTCTATGAACTCGCTAATTTCCATTCAGATTTTCGGATGCGTTTGTTACTAATACGATAAAGATGTGAAAACGCTACGCAAATCTCAATATTATTTTTTTGTGTAGCCTTCTTTGTGTTCGCTGTGGCTCTGTGTGAGGATAAGTTTAAGGATATTGAGAGAGCCCCCCAAAAAGTACGAATGAGTACTCTAATAACTAATAATTGATGTCTGGTAAAGCGGCTCCGTTTAATCGGAGCCGTTTTCTTAGGTTCTTAGTCGCTGTGCGACCATGTTAGTTCTGCATTTCATCCCTCGTCGCTCTTGGTGAGCTGTTGTTACTCTGTCTTATGGGAATTGTGGATATTTATCGAAGTCAGGCTTCCGCTTCTCCAGGAAAGCGCGCCCGCCTTCTTGCGCTTCGTCGAGGGTGTAGTAGAGCATGGTGGCATCACCGGCGAGTTCCTGGATGCCTGCCTGCCCGTCGAGTTCGGCGTTGAAGCCCGCCTTCATCATGCGGATGGCCAGCGGAGAGCGTTCCATGATGGTCTCACACCATGCTACGGTCTCATCCTCTAATTGGTCGAAGGGTACAACCTTGTTGACAAGTCCCATCTGTTCAGCTTCCTTCGCCGAATACTGTCGGCAGAGGTACCATATCTCCCGGGCTTTCTTCTGTCCTACGATGCGTGCGAGGTAGCTGGCACCGAGACCAGCGTCGAAACTTCCTACTTTGGGCCCTGTCTGTCCGAAGATGGCATTCTCGGAGGCAATGGTGAGATCGCAGACGACGTGGAGGACGTGTCCGCCGCCAATGGCATAGCCGTTGACCATAGCAATGACGGGTTTCGGCAAGCGCCGTATCTGCATCTGTACGTCGAGGACGTTGAGGCGGGGCACACCATCCGAGCCAACATAGCCACCGCGCCCTTTGACGTGCATGTCGCCGCCTGAGCAGAAAGCTTTGTCGCCAGCTCCTGTGAGTATTACCACGCGGATGTCGAGGTGGTCGCGGCAGTAGGTGAAGGCTTGGCTCATCTCCCAAACGGTAAGGGGAGTGAAAGCGTTGCGGTATCGCGGACGGTTGATAGTGATTTTAGCAATGTGGTTGTATTCCTCAAAGAGAATCTCTTTAAAGTCAAACCCTTCAATCTTTTTCCAGTCTCTTGTGTTCATATCTTTTTTCTTAATCTTATTCTTTTATCTTGTGTTGAAAGTATTTCCTATAGTTCACCCAGTCTTGCTCAGTGTCGGTTATGACTTCGAGGAGAATAGGGTTGTGGCTGTAGGCTGCCGTGAGGGCGATGATACCCTGATGCAATTCCATTTCGTTGGTGGCACAGTGATATTCCACATGATTCTCCATGCAGATGCCCTGGGCCGATGTAAGGTGTAGGGCCATCACATTGTTGCTATCTGCAACAGACTTCCGCAAGGCGTCAAACTTCTGAAAGATGCCACCTCCTCCGTTGTTAAGCAACAGAATCCTCAGGTTGCCTCTGAGATTGGTATTCCACAGCGCGTTCTGGTCATAAAAGAAGCTGAGGTCGCCGATGACGCAATATACAGGCTTCTTCGTTGACAGAGAATAACCTGCAGCCGTCGACAGAGAACCTTCTATGCCATTGACACCACGGTTGCAATGAATGAAGTGGTGGGCGTAGAGACAGCCTAACCGAACCGACATGCTGTTAGCGTAATGCACAGCGCAGTCTTTGTCGACAATGATTTCCTCGAAGGCCCTTACAGCTTCTATGGAAGAGTATGCTGGAAAGAAAATGGTGAGTTTCGCTGTTGTCTTACGGCTGAGTGTTTGCCACTTTTCAAACCAGTCCTTGTCGGCTTCAGCGTTGACACCTTCGAGCACTTGTCTTGGGGCTGCCTTTATAGAGCCGCTGAGGTTCATGAATGTGTCCTGCATCGCTCCGGCGGCATCAACTCTCCAACAGACTGCATGCTGAGCACGTCGCAGAAAGGCCTTGAGCCCCTGGCTGACGATGGTATCACCCATGTAGAGGATGAAGTCGGGCAGGTAGCTGTCGTCATCTTTTATTGTCTCCATCATACGGTCGATGGGCCATTCCAAGATATTTCCGCTGAGCGCCTCTTGAAGAACGACAATATGCTGTTGGGCCAGACGAAAGATAGCATCTTCTGATATTTCACCCTCATGCGTTTGTCCGATGACGATGATGGGCCTGCTTGCCCGTTCTATAGCTTCGTTGAGCGCTGTAAGGTCAGCAACGGCTGTGGACTTCCGCTTGATGACTCGTTCAGTTGGAAGCTCGGGGACTGTAAAATCATAGAGAGGAGGTGTCAGAGGAACATTGATATGCACTGGTCCGCCACCGTCAGACATAGCTGCTGACAGTGTCTCGTTGATGATTCTGTTGCAATACCAGTGTTGGGTCGTTGCCCTTTCTGAACCATCAGTGTCCCATTCTGGCAGAGATACTGCTTTACGGACAAATCTTCCAAGGGCACCCTCTTGTGGCAGTGTCTGACCGTCGAGTTGGTCTATCCACTCCTTCGGGCGGTCGGCAGAGATGACTACTACTGGGACATGCCGGTAGTAAGCCTCGGCGACGGCAGGCAGCACATTGAGCAATGCTGAGCCAGAGGTGACACAGACCACCACAGGCCTTGCGGTGGCTTCAGCCAGTCCTAAGGCGTAGAAGCCGGCGCTGCGCTCATCGGTGACGGGATAACAGTGGATATCGGGGCAAAGATTGAGGTTATGGACAATCGGTGCGTTGCGTGAGCCCGGACATACGATAGCGTCACGCACGCCGTGGGCCATGAGAAGAGCCGTGAGGGTGTTGACGTTAGCTTTGTCGCAATACATCTCGCATGGTGTTAAGTTTTACTTCTGTCTCTTTCCATTCGTCCTCCTCAATGCTCTCCTTGAGCAGACCGCCCCCGGCGTAAAGATGACAGTTGCACCCGTCAATCTCCATACAGCGGAGAGAGACGAAAAGATGGGTCTCGTCGTCAATGCCGATGGGCCCACTGAAACCGCTGTAGTATTTTCTGTTCATGGTTTCTCCCTTGAGGATGATATTCATGGCTTCCTCTTTGGGAATGCCACAGACAGCAGGGGTGGGGTGGAGGTCGCTGAGAACCTGAAAGACTTCACCGTCATTATTACATATAAAGGTGAAGTCCGTGCGAAGATGATACAGGTTGGCAGCAGTAGCCACATGCGGCGTGGAATGCTGGATGAAATAGGCACGCCGTGCGATACAGTTCAGGATGTATCGTGCTACGATGAACTGCTCCTCGATGTTTTTATTGCTCCATGGCCCCGGTGTCGTCATGGTTCCGGCCAGGGCCATCGTATTCCACCTGTCATGGTCTTTCTCCATCAGAACCTCCGGTGTAGCCATCAGCCAAGTTCCACTCTCTTGGGTATGGACGAGAACTATCATCTGGTGTGGATACCTGCGGCAGGCGTTGAAGAATATCTCCTGTGGATCGACAGCTCTGTCAAGGGGGATGTCGAGACGGCGCGACAGCACGACTTTCCCTAATCTTCCATCACAAAGTGCACGATGGAAGGTGGCAAAGGCATGGTGATAGTCGTCTCGGTGACTTTCCTCACCGATGATTTGGGCATGCTCACCTATGCTCTCCGGAATTGTATGCTCTTCTGATTGATTGGCGGGTATTAACAGCATGGGCTCGTTGCCGCCGATGTGGAAAGGAGCTATGACAAAACCTTTGCTGTCTTTCAGCTCTATGATGTTGTCCACAGTCTCTGCCTTGCCACGAATCGCGTGATAGGTATGAGCTTCAGGATACCTGTAGAGTGCGTAATCGCTCATGCGTCTATTTCTTTTGCGGGGTTATGAGATAGTTGGTGACGTGAACTGTCGAGATAAGCTCTCCTTTAGAGTTTTTAATGTCTATCTGCCATTCGTGGAGTGTGTGGCCTTTGAATTGCAGCTTACCATAGGCTGTCACGGTATCTCCTTCAAGGACGGCCTGTACATGGCTGCCGCTGACGCTGATGCCGACAGGTAGTTTCTTTGGACTAAGCGCCATGGAGCCCACACCGGCGAGATTCTCAGCCAAGGCAAGGGAAGCTCCGCCTGAGAGAAAGCCAAAGGGCTGGCGGTTGCGGCCGTCTACTTTCATGCGTGCCATGCAGGTGTCTGGTTCGGGGGTAGAGATAAATTCCATGCCAAGGGTCCGGCTAAGACCTTCCTGGCTTTCTATGATTTTCTTTTCCTTTTCTATGTTCATTTTACAGATCGTTTATTTGGTTATTCATACGGCAAAAGCCGTTTGTATGGCAAAAATAGGCTTTTTATTTGAAAACTCAAAGGAAAAAACATTTTATATTATTTTTTAAGCGAAGTGAAGTGCTGTCGTGCCTGCTCTTCCCATCGTCATGAGCGGTCGTAGGTGTATGAACACTGAAATATCTGTATTCTCACTATCAATCTATGAAAGTAGGTGTAAACGTATAAAAATCAATCATAAAGTCTTGGCTTATCAGTAAATTTTATGTAGCTTTGCAGAGTAGACAAATTTTAGTGTGATGAAATATCCCATCGGAATACAGAGTTTTGAAAGCCTTCGCACCAATGGCTATGTATATGTTGACAAAACGGCATATATTTATAAGTTGGCTACTGAGGGAAAATATTATTTTCTGAGCCGTCCGCGTCGGTTTGGAAAATCATTGATTGTATCTACCATGGCGGCCTATTTTAGGGGAAAGCGCGAGCTGTTCAAGGGGCTGGCTATAGAAAACTTGGAGAAGGAATGGACTTCGTATCCAGTACTTTATATCGACCTCAATACTGGCAAGTATGATTCTGATGACAGTCTTTTTCATGTGCTTAACGACTTTCTCTGCAAGCAGGAGGCTGTCTATGGAGTGTCTCCTTCCGAGGTGACGTTAGAGTTGCGTTTCAAGGGATTGATAGAGAGAGTCGCTCAGCAGACGGGGCGTCCTGTCGTCATTCTTGTCGACGAATATGACAAGCCTATGCTTCAGGCTATCAATAATAAGGATTTGCAGAGCAAGTTTCGGGCTACGTTGAAGGCTTTTTATTCCGTATTGAAAACCCAGGATGAATATATTCATTTCGCCTTTCTCACTGGTGTGACAAAGTTTGGAAAGGTGAGCGTCTTCTCTGACCTCAACAATCTGGTCGACATCTCTATGGATGCCCGTTATCAGGCTATCTGTGGTATCACAGAGAAAGAAATGCATGATTACTTTGAGAATGGGATAAGATATGTAGCTGAAATTAATGGACTAACGATTGAGGAGACACTTGCTAAGATGAAGCGACGTTATGATGGCTACCATTTCCATCAGAAGAGTGACGGAGTGTACAATCCTTTTAGTCTGTTGAATACTTTTGCTAAGGGTGAGTTTGGCAGTTATTGGTTTGAAACTGGTACCCCCACCTTCCTCGTTCAGCTTCTCCAACGTGATAAGTTTTACTTGCCTGACCTTACCGAGCAGCAGGTGAGTGCCGATTTTCTCAACTCCATCGACTCTATTGATGAGAGCCCTGTCCCTATTATCTATCAAAGTGGCTATCTGACGATAAAGGGATATGATAGTGAGTTTCAGGTTTACACCCTTGGCTTCCCAAATGAGGAAGTGGAGGAAGGCTTCACCAATTTTCTCATGCCTTATTATATGAATACGGGCAGTGAGAGCGGGCCAATGTTTATCCGCAATTTTGTCATAGCCCTGCGTCAGGGCAAGCCCGAGGCTTTTATGAAGCGCATGCAGGTGCTGTTTGCAGACACTGACTATAAGATTGTTGGTGATGCCGAACTCTATTTCCAGAATGCGTTCTATGTTGTCACCAAACTCCTTGGATTTTATGTTGACGTAGAGCGTACTATCTCCGATGGGCGCATTGACATGATAGCCAAGACGAAAGACTATATCTATATCTTTGAGTTTAAATACGATAAAGATGCTGATGCCGCCTTGCAGCAGATAGAGGATAAAGGTTATGCCAAGCCCTTTGCTGCTGATTCGCGCAAGCTCATCAAGGTCGGTGTCAACTTCTCGCGGCAGCACCGGTGCATCGACGACTGGAAGGTAGTGGAGTAGGCAAGGGCAAAAAAATGCACTTCTTTGTTGCTATGTCCTATTATTTTCCTAATTTTGCATCAAAAGAATTCTTTGATTATGAATGACAGTGACTCTATAGTTATTATCCCCACATACAACGAGAAGGAGAACATGGAGAATATCATCCGTGCGGTGTTCTCGTTGGCGAAGTGCTTTCATATCCTGGTTATCGATGATGGTAGCCCTGACGGTACCGCTGCTATCGTGAAGCGTTTGCAGAAGGATGAGTTTGCCGACCGTCTCTTCCTGATTGAGCGCAGCGGTAAGCAGGGGCTGGGAACAGCTTATATCACAGGTTTTAAATGGGCGTTGGAGCGGAAATACGAGTACATCTTTGAAATGGATGCCGACTTCAGCCATAATCCCAATGACCTTCCCCGTCTCTATGCCGCCTGCCACGATGAGGGCGCCGATGTAGCTGTGGGCTCACGCTATATCTCGGGTGTCAATGTCGTCAACTGGCCGATGGGACGGGGGCTGATGAGTTACTTTGCCTCTCAGTATGTACGCTTTGTGACTGGAATTGATGTCCACGACACTACAGCAGGCTTTGTCTGCTACCGTCGGCGTGTGCTGGAGACCATCGACTTGGACAACATCCGCTTCAAAGGTTATGCTTTCCAGATAGAGATGAAATACACCGCTTATAAGATAGGCTTTAAGATTAAGGAAGTGTCAGTCATCTTCGTCAACCGCCGTGAAGGCACGAGCAAGATGAGTGGAGGTATCTTCTCTGAAGCCCTTTTTGGCGTGATGCGACTGCGCTTTGACGGGTGGTTTAAGAAATATCCTGCCCTTCCGAAATAAATAATGACTTTTCCTGACTTAGTACAACTTTACGGGCATCTCCCACAGGCTGGTGCCCTTGCCAAGACCCTTGAGGACAATTCGGTGCGCCGCGTTTTCCTTCAGGGTCTTGTTGCATCTTCACAGCCTCTGCTCTTTGCATCGGTGGCGAAGAAGATCCGTCGTACGATACTCTTTATTCTCGACGATGCTGACGAGGCGGCCTATTTTTTCAATGACATCAGTAGGATGGGTTCATCTGCTGATTATTTCTTTCCCTCTGCTTACCGTCGAGCCGTAAAATATGGGCAGCGTGATGCTGCCAACGAGATATCGCGGACAGAGGTCCTTGCCGCCCTTGCACAGCGTAAAGACAAGGCATCGAAGGGTGAAGCAGATGAACCGCTGTGCATCGTCACCTATCCTTCGGCCATCGCTGAACTTGTCGTCTCGGAGCGGCATCTCGACGAGCGGCGTATCTCTCTGAAAACCTCGCAGACAATAGACATCACCGATTTGGAGCACAGACTGCGTGATTTGAGTTTCAAGGAGGTGGACTATGTCTATGAGCCCGGACAGTTTGCAGCGCGTGGCAGCATCTTGGATGTCTATTCCTATAGCTCTGAGCTGCCCTTCCGTATCGACTTTTTTGGCGACGAGATAGACTCCATCCGCACTTTCACCGTTGAGGATCAGCTATCTAAAGACCGTAAGACAGGTGTGGAGATTGTCCCGGAGCTGGCAGCGGTAGAGAATGAGAAGATACCATTTCTTGAGTTTCTGCCTTCCGACACCCTCGTGGTGATGAAGGATGAGCATTTTGTCTACGACATCATCACCAAGGTCTATAATGAAGGCTTCTCCTCCCAGGCTATGACAGAGCGCCTAGAAGGAGCCACAGAGCTTGAGCAGGAGCAGATAAGGCGGGATATGAACCGCGAGAGCACGCTCTGCCGGCCGACGACATTCACTGACGACATCTCCAAATTCCAATGGGTGGAGTTCAAAAGCGCGGCGCCAAATGCCGAGACGTCGAATCATGGCGTCGGCATGGGGACGGCAACCTTGACTTTCAACACCCATCCCCAGCCGCTCTTCCATAAGAATTTCAGTCTGTTGAAACAGTCGTTGGAGGACTTCCTTCTCCAGGGCTATAAGATATATATACTTGCCGACAGTCCCAAACAGCAGCAACGGCTCAGAGACATCTTCAATGGCATGGACGAGGATGCTGCTGACTCTACAGCGTCAGGGCGTGAGGATGCTATCCCCTTTATAAATGTTGACAAGACATTGCATGCGGGCTTCTATGATGAGGATCTGAAGGCTTGCTTCTTCACAGACCACCAGATCTTTGACCGCTATCACAAATACAGTCTGAAGTCGGACAAAGCCCGGTCGGGTAAGATGGCGCTGACGTTGAAGGAGCTGCAGGAGATGCAGCCCGGTGACTATCTCGTGCATGTCGACTTTGGTATTGGAAAGTTTGGCGGCTTGATAAAGGTGCCTAATCCTACCGGCGGCTATCAGGAGGTGATACGCATCATCTACCAGAACAACGACAAGGTGGACGTCTCCATCCATTCGCTGTATAAGATTTCCAAATACCGCGCTGCCGATACCGGAGAGCCACCGCGTCTCTCCACGCTCGGTACCGGAGCCTGGGAGCGGCTGAAGGAGAAGACCAAGAAAAAGATTAAGGATATAGCCCGTGACCTCATCCGGCTCTATGCCAAGCGGCGGCATGAGAAAGGCTTTGCCTTCTCTGCCGACAATTTCATGCAGCATGAGTTGGAGGCCAGCTTCCTCTATGAGGATACTCCCGACCAGCTTAAAGCCACACAAGATGTGAAGTCCGACATGGAGCGTGCTGTGCCCATGGACAGGCTGATATGCGGTGATGTGGGCTTTGGCAAGACGGAGATAGCGGTGCGGGCGGCTTTCAAAGCAGCTTGCGACAACAAGCAGACGGCAGTCCTCGTGCCGACAACGGTGTTGGCCTACCAGCATTTCCAGACATTCAAAAAGCGCCTGCACGACTTCCCCGTGCGGGTTGACTATCTCTCGCGTGCCCGCTCTGCCAAGCAGACAAAGCAGGTCCTCGAAGACTTAGAGGCAGGGCGCATTGACATTTTGGTGGGTACCCACAAACTGATAGGAAAGAATGTGAAGTGGCATGACTTAGGACTCCTGATTATCGATGAAGAGCAGAAGTTCGGCGTCTCCACAAAAGAGAAGCTGCGGAAGTTGAAGACAAATGTCGACACCCTGACGATGTCGGCAACGCCTATCCCCCGCACCCTTCAGTTCTCACTCATGGGAGCGCGCGATATGAGCATCATGCGCACACCGCCTCCCAACCGATACCCCATCCATACCGAGCTCTGCACCTTCAGTGGAGAGGTCATTGCCGACGCTATCAACTTTGAGATGAGTCGGTCGGGGCAGGTGTTCTTCGTCAGCGACCGCATCGCCGGACTGCAGTCGTTGGCCGAGCTCATCCATAAATATGTGCCCGACTGTCGTGTGGCTATCGGACATGGACAGATGTCGCCTGAAGAGCTGGAGAAGATTATCATGGGGTTCATCAACTACGAGTACGACGTCCTGCTCTCCACAACCATCGTCGAGAATGGTGTCAATATTCCCAATGCCAATACCATCATCATCAACGACGCACACCATTTTGGTCTTTCCGACCTTCATCAGATGCGTGGCCGTGTGGGTCGGAGCAACCGCAAGGCTTTCTGCTATCTCCTCGCACCGCCACGCTCAGCGCTGACCCCGGAGGCTCGCCGACGATTAGAGGCTTTGGAGACCTTCTCCGACTTAGGCAGTGGCTTCAGCCTTGCCATGCAGGACCTCGATATCCGTGGCGCCGGCAACCTCCTCGGCTCCGAGCAGAGTGGGTTTATGGAAGACTTAGGCTATGAGACCTATCAGAAGATTCTCAACCAGGCCGTCACGGAGCTGAAGAATGATGAGTTTGCCGACCTTTATGCTGAAGACATCAACGAAGGCAAGGAAGTATCGGGTGACGAATTCGTCGAAGACTGCGCCGTAGAGAGCGACCTCCCGATGTTCTATCCCGACACCTATGTCCCCACAAGCTCAGAGCGTATGCTGCTCTACCGTGAGTTGGACAATATCGAGCGTGATGAGGACCTCAAGAGCTATCGTCAGCGGTTGGTCGACCGCTTCGGCCCCGTGCCGCATGAGGGCGATGAGCTTATGCAGGTGGTGATGCTCAGGCGTTTAGGGCGTAGCCTCGGATGCGAGAAGATTATGCTTAAACAGGGCGTGATGACCATGCAGTTCGTCAGCAATCAGAACTCTCCTTTCTATAAGAGCAATACTTTCGGGCGCGTCATCAAATATGTCATGGCCAATCCCAAACGTTGCAACTTCAAGGATGCACATGGCCATCGGATGATAAAGATTGCCGACGTGCCGAGTGTGGCGGAGGCCGTGACAGTGCTGAGAAATATGAAATAAAAGATGTTAGACAGAAATATTTTTGAAGAGGTAGGCTCCGGCCGCTGGTATTATGCGGCCGACCCTGAGATTGTCAAATATCTGCGTCGCTGTCAGCAGGAATGTTTTGAAATCAACCAGATACCGCCTGTGAAAGTCGACGAGCGCAATAGACGTATCGCCGCACTCTTTGGTAAGGCAGGAGAGAAGCTGCACGTCAATACACCGTTCAACTGCGATTATGGATTCAATATTGAGGTTGGCGACAGCTTCTTTGCCAACTTCAATCTTGTCATCCTTGATGAGGCTAAGGTCACTTTTGGCGACCATGTCTTTATTGGTCCCAATTGCAGTTTCTATACCGCCATCCATCCGCTGCGGCCGGAAGCCCGCAACAAGGACATCGAAGCTGCAGAGCCTATCACCGTTGGCGACAACGTATGGTTTGGCGGTGGGGTCACGGTCCTTCCCGGTGTCACCATAGGCAGCAATACTACCATTGGTGCCGGGTCTGTCGTCACAAAGGATATTCCGTCAGGTGTTGTGGCTGCCGGGAACCCATGCCGTGTCATCAAGGAAATTCCGGAGACGGAAGAGCGGCGGTAAGCCGACGCTATTTCGACTCGTAGCCAGGATTCTGCTTCAGCTGAAGGTTGGTAGAGAGCGTCCGGTCAGGGATAGGAAATACTGTGGTGTAACCATTGCCTTCCTTGTCGAGCTGCGGCCGTTGGTCATAGGCTTTGTTGTAGCGTCCGAAGCGGATGAGGTCGTTGCGGCGCCAGCCCTCCCACATCATCTCCATGCGTCGCTCGGAGAGGATATTCTCTAATGTTGCCGGGCGCGGCTCCATGCCCACGCGGGATCTGATAGCGTTGAGCTCTGCCTGGCCACTCTCGCCATTCCTGACCTTAGCTTCCGCCTTCATCAGCAAGGCATCGGCATAGCGGAAGAGAACGATGTCGTTGTCAGGATTGTTGCCATCATTATACGCATTGCGGTCCACCTCATATTTCTTCATTCTCGCCCCTGCCGTGTTGATGTAGGGGCTGTAGGTGAGGTTCATCGCCACTTCCAAAGGATAATAGATGAGGATGTCACCCCCGTCGAGGGCGATGGTCTTGCCGTCGACCCTCACCGTGTCAGCATAGAAGTCCTGCTTCCAGCGGGTGTCCTCATGACTCGTTTTGTAGCCATATTCATGCACTGTGGCCAGAGTGGCGCAGGTGCCATTCTCTGATGCCGTTCCTAATGCCCCACCGTGAGCATAGTGGCGTGAGCGGAAGAGATAGCGGAACTGGGCCGAGTAGAGCGTCTTGTCAAGGGGAATGGTGAAGATATTCTCCTTCGACGTCTCGTTGTGGACAGCGAAGTTGGCCGTGCGGTCGGCTTCGAGCTCATAGCCGTCAGCAGTGAGCTTATCGCAGTAATAGACGCATGTCTGCCACGCATTCATCTGCTGGCCGTCGACGGTGAAGAAGATATTCTTTCCGTCTTTCTGCTTACCGTCAGTCCAGTCGTCATCGCTGTAAATCTCAGCGTTGAGAGCCAACTTTGCCAATATGAAGTCGGCAACGGGCTGTGTCATCCGACCATAGTAGTTGCCTTGCAGATTGCTGTGCTCGTTGGGCAGCAGGGGCTCCACTTCTTGCAGCTCCTTGACGATATATTGATAGGTTACCGACCGCTCCGCCTGCTTGGTATCGGTAAGACTTTGGTTGGCAAGAGTGTCCAACGGAATCCGGCCCCACATATCCATCGTATACCAGTAGAACATGGCTCTGAGTCCGCGGACCTCAGCTTTATAGGCTGTCAGCTGGTCGGTAGTGAGAAGGTCGTTATACTTGTCGAGCGTGGCGAGGGACTTGTTGCAGAGCATGATGACTTTATAGAGATAGTCCCAGGTATCCTTTAGGGAAGCGTCGGACGGTTTCCAGGTGTGGAGATACAGGTCCTGCCAGAAGCCGCCATCATACCAGTTGCCGCCACGGATAGGGATGAAAGCCTCGTCGGTGGTGAGCTCGTTGTAGTCGTAGACGCCGCGGATAGTGCCCTGCAAGCCCTGCGAAGGCTGTGAGCCGCCGATATAGTTATAGAGGGTGCCCACAGTGTTGTTGAAGAGCGTTGCGGCAGAGGTATAGGCCTCTTCCTCGTCAATCTGATCCTTGGGGTGCTCAGAGAGGCAGGAGGTGAAAAGGAAAAGGGCGGAGAGAATAAGAAAACTGTATCTTGTCATAATGCTTTCTTGTTTAGAACTGTATGCTGACGCCCATCGACCACGTTCTGTAGACGGGGTACGACCGCTTGTCGTCGATGCCAAGGGTGTTGGAGACGATGTAGTTGTTAATCATCGGGGTCAGACCGCTGTACGAGGTGATAGTGGCTAAGTTGTTGACGGAGGCGGAGATGCGCAGGGCAGAGATATAGCGGCTCTTAACGGGCACATTCCAGCCAATGGTGAGGTAGTCGAAGTTGAGGTAGTCGCCACTCTCCAGCCAGTAGTCAGAGACATTCTGGTCTACAATCTTCCGCTGTGGCGCATCCTTCATGACATTATAGTCGGGGAAGGACGACATATTATAATATGCCAACGAGGTGCCGTTGAAAATCTTATGGCCGAAGGCTCCGTTCATCTGTAGCGAGATGTCGAAGTCTTTATATCTGAAGCTGATATTCGAGCCAAGGGTCATCTTCGGTGTAGCCTGCCCGCAGATGCGCCGGTCGCCGCCGTTGTCGCTGAGGTCTATCTCGCCATCGCCGTTGAGGTCTTCCAAATCATACATCTTATAGCCGTTGCCACGGTCTACAATGCCCTTGCAATGAGGTAGATAGAAGACACCGAGGGGCTGGCCTACTATCTGATAGAGAACATTGGAGTTGCCGCCCTGCTGTCCGGCGCCAAGGAGGGTGCCGATGGCCGTGACGTCGGGGGCCGAAAGCTCATAGCCGTTGTAGTTGCCGGAGAGGGAGAGCAGTTTATTCTTCTGGAAGGACATGTTCACGTTGATGTTCAGCTCCATATCCTTCTTCTGCAGGGGTGTGATGGCAAAGCCTATCTCCACACCTCTGTTCTCCATCGAGCCGATGTTGGCTAAGAGCTTGTTGTAGGTGAAAGGTGGTACGGGGACATCGTATTGGTAGAGCATGTCGGTGGTCTTTGAGTAGTAGTATTCCGCCGTGAGTAGGATACGATTATTCCAGAAGCCCATGTCGGCACCGATGTTGAAGGTGGCACGCTTCTCCCATTTCAGGTCAGGGTTGGCATTCTTCAGTGAGCCCAGGGTCATCGTTGGAGAGCCGCCTATAGAGACGATGCCGATGGGTGCCACCGTGTTGAGGGTGGTATAGGATGTGATGGCGCCCAAGTTACCAGTGACACCATAGCCCGTGCGCAGCTTCAGCATGGAGACGATGGGCTTGAGGGGCTTCATAAACGGCTCCTCGATGGCATCCCAGTTGGCTGACACCGACGGGAACCATCCCCAGCGGTTGTTGTCGCCGACCATTGACGAACCGTCGGCGCGCAGTGTGGCCGAGAGGATATAGCGCTTGAGCAGCATGTAGGTGGCGCTGACCATGCCGGAGGCCAGGGAAGGGTCGGCATAGTCGGAGCCGGTGCCGCCATAGGGGCGTATGGAGCCCGCACCGAGGTTGTTGTAGGTGAAGTCGTTGGTAGTGAAGCCTTTGACGGTAGTCCAGAAGCCTGTGCGATGGGTGCTCTGATATTCACCGAGGAGCTGTGCGCTGAGGTCATGGATGCCCCAGGTGTGGTGCCAGTCTAAAGTGGCATTGGCCAGCCAGTCCTCACTCTTATGCTCCCCACGGTAGGCCTGGCCCTGGGCCCACAGCCATGTCGGGCAGAACTGTGCGTTCTCGGTGGAGTTGAAGGCGTAGGAGCCGCGGAGCACCAACTTCAAGTCAAGGGGCAGACTGACGGTCATGTCGAGGTGGGTGTCGAAGTTCATGTTGCGCGTGTCGTTCTTCTCGCGCAGGACGGTCCGTGGCGGGTTGATTTCCAATGCGTTGCCATTCTTGCTGATGGCGTCGGCGGCAATGGTAGGGTTCTGTGTGGCGGCAGAGTAGAAGAGCATCTGCTCGTCGAAGATGCCTTTCGTCTTCTGTGAGGAGCCGAAGACACCGAAGTCGATGGTGAGGTGGTTGTCGAACGCCTTCTGCGTGAGGTCGAGCTTGGCCACGAAGTTGTGCATGCCCCTCATGTCGATGACGGTGGTGTTGCTGGTGTAGGCCAGTGAGGCACGGTAGCTGCTGTTGGCACCGCCACCGGTGAAGGCGACATGGTGGTTCTGCACGAATCCCGTGCGCGTGATGGCATCGCGGAAGTTGGTGTCGTAGCCGTCGTCTTTGTAGGCTACCCCAAGCTCCTTTGCCGTGGCCACATATTCCGCGGCATTGAGCATCTCGATGTTCTTATACACCGTCTCAAAGCCTAAGTTATTATCGTAGGAGATGTGGAATTGGCCTCCGGAGCCTTTCTTCGTCCTCACTTCTATCACACCGGAGGCACCACGTGAGCCATACTTCGCTGTCTCGGCGGCATTGCGCAGGATGGCGAAGCTCTCGATGTCGGCGGGGTAGATGGTGGAGAGCGTGGCGAGGTCGGAATATATGCCGTCGATGATGATGAGCGGGTCGTTGCCGCCCGTCAGCGAGGTGGTACCACGCACACGCACAGAGGAGAGCTGTGCCATGCGGTCTTCACCGTTGCTGATGGTCACACCGGCCGCCTGACCGTTGAGGGCGGAGAGCGGGTTGGTGACAATACCTTTGTTCATCCGATTCTGGCCGATGACATCCACCGAGCCCGTCTCGATGCCTACGGGCACCTTGCCGAGAGAGTCGGGTGAGAAAGTCTGCTGAAGTTGTGCATGCAGCGGCGCGGCCGCAAAAAAGAAGAGTGTTAACGGAAGTAGCCTATGGACCATGGCTCGTATTTTGGTTTAATGTGGCAAATTTAAGAAAAAAAAACGAATGCAGCAACTGCATTCGTATATTTTTTTAGAAGCCCAGAAGGCCGGAAGTCCGGAAGTCCAGTCATTACTATAGCACTACCTGATAGGCAGATGCTTAATCATATGACTGGACTTCCGGACTTCCGGACTTCTGGCCTTCAGACTGTCCTTCCGGACTTCTCAGCAAAATTTCCGGACTTCTACTAAATCCTATTTTGCGGCGAGGTATCTCTCCACCTCTATAGCAGCCTTGCAGCCGCTTCCGGCAGCCACGATGGCCTGGCGGTAGGTGGGGTCGGCGCAGTCGCCGGCAGCAAAGACACCCTCCACGCTGGTGCGCGGTGTGTCGCGCTCGGTGCGGATATATCCCACGGCATCCATGTCGAGCTTACCACGGAAGATGTCGGTGTTGGGCTTATGGCCGATGGCGAGGAAGAAGCCGTCGATAGGCAGGTCGTATTTCTTCTCGTCAGCCTCGCCCTTGCGCCATACGAGGTGAGCACCCTCCAGACCGTTGTCGCCGTAGAGACCGAGCGTGTTGGTCTCATAGAGGATTTCTATCTTCGGGTTCTCCTCCACGCGCTTTTTCATAATCTCTGTGGCGCGGAGATAAGGCTTGCGGACAATCATATAGACCTTGTTGGCCAGTCCGGAGAGGTAGGTGGCTTCCTCACAGGCTGTGTCGCCACCGCCCACCACGGCCACGACCTTCTTGCGGTAGAAGAATCCGTCGCAGGTAGCGCAGGCTGAGACGCCCTGGCCGCTGTATTTCTGCTCGTCGGCAAGACCGAGGTATTTGGCAGAGGCACCGGTAGCGATGATGATGGTCTCAGCGGCTATCTTGTCGCCATTGTCAACGGTGGCCACATAAGGCTTCTGAGAGAAGTCGACGTCGGTGATGACACCGTCGCGGACATCAGCACCGAACTTCTCAGCCTGCTGGCGCATGTCCATCATGAGCTGGTTGGCGTCGATGCCGTCGGGGAAACCGGGGAAGTTCTCTACGATAGAGGTCGTGGTGAGCTGGCCGCCAGGCTGGAGACCGCTATACTGGATAGGACTCAGATTGGCGCGACCCGCATAGACGGCGGCAGTGTAACCGGCAGGTCCACTGCCTATTATCAAGCATTTTGTGTTTTCCATAGTTGGGTGTTATTAAGTGAAACAATCGTTAGGCGTTGAGGAGCTCCTCGATGTCCTTGGCGATGTTGGCTATCTTTTCGGTAGGCTCATAGCGCTTGACGACCTGCCCCTTCTTGTTGATGAGGAACTTGGTGAAGTTCCACTTGATGTCGGGGCTCTCCTTGTAGTTGGGGTCAGCCTCAGAGAGCATCTTGTCGAGGATGGGGTAGATAGGGTGGGTCTCATCCCAACCGGCGAAGCCTTTCTGCTCTTTAAGGAATTTATAGAGCGGGGCAGCGTCATCGCCATTGACTTTTATCTTTTTGAACTGCGGAAACTCAGTGCCGTAGGTGAGCTTACAGAAGTTATGGATACTCTCGTCGGTGCCGGGAGCCTGCTGGCCAAACTGGTTGCATGGGAAGTCAAGGATCTCGAAGCCCTGAGCGTGGTATGTCTTGTAGAGATTTTCAAGCTCCTCGTACTGGGGCGTGAAGCCACACTTTGTGGCGGTGTTTACAATGAGTAATACCTCGTTAGCATACTCTTTCAGTGAAACTTCATTGCCCTTGCGGTCTTTCACTGAGTATTCATAAACAGTTCTCATCTTTTTCTTGCTTTTCCTTTATGATGTGTTTAAATATTATGTAGGTGCAAAAATACAAAAAAGATGCCATACTGCAAGACTGACGGGCTAAATTTTAGTTTTTTTGGTTTTCCCTATCTTCAATAGGGAAAATCCTCTGACGAATAGGAAAAATACCCTTGCTATTCAATAAATAGTGTGTATTTTTGCAGCAGAATTAAAAAGAATACAACTATGAAAAAGATTTTTACGCTCATAGCAACGGCTATGCTGGTTGCTTCTCCGGCTTTCTTCACAAGCTGTGATGATGACCCGTGGGATGACCCTTGGATGGATGCCTATAACAATGCCAACTATAATGGTGGCGGTTACCAGGACAATAATGGTAACACCGTCCTCGATGAGGCTGAGATTCTCAATGGCGAATGGGATGGTACGATGACATATACCAATGGCGACAATGGCCAGAGGAGTCAGTTCTATGCCAATATGACATTTGTGCAGAACAACAGCAATGCCATTAAAGGCACCGGTACCGAGGTTGACTACACCCTGGACGCCAATGGCAATGTCTCGGATACTCAAACATTGAAGTTCAACTGGTATATCGATGAGAATACGGGAGACATCTACATCCGCTATCTCACAGGCAATGGCCTTACATTCGTCATGGACCTTAGCGCCAGTCAGCATGGCTTCCACTTGGATGAGGCTAATGGAATATTCAGCGGTTATATGATAGGTACCAACAACAACGACCTTATCTACATCGACCTCAAGCGTCAGACCAACAACGAGGCTAAGTCGGCAACACGAGCTGCCTCCGTCAGCAACCGCGTCATCGGTTCTGGCAACAGCATCACCCCGTTGACCGGCGGCACGATGCAACTGAATACAAGAAGATAAATTCAAGGTGTAAAATGTAGGGGCGGGCCGCTGAGGACCGCCCCTATGTTGTTATTATGCTGTACTAAAGTCAGATTTATTTGAATCCCCACGCTTTTTTCACATTCTCCACGGGCAGACTCTCCACGTGGTTTTCTATGTCATCGGGGAGGTTGCAGAAGAAGTCGATACCTGTGAGCGACTCCAGCTTGTCAATATTGACGACATAGGGCGTCAGGTTCTTCGTGCTGTTAGCTTTATGCTCTATCCAAAATCCCATGGCTTTATATCCGCTGCTGTTGCGCATGAGCACTGCCATATAATAATATTTTGGGATGGTAAGCTTGCCACCGGTGCGGTCCATCGTCGTATATTGGCTTGCGTTGTCTATAGTGCCGCCTTTGACGACATAAAGCGTATCCTTGCTCACGGTCGTTATCTGATTGCGCACCCACTCCTCCATGTATTCCCACGTTCCACCATTAAAGGCTTGATTTTGGGGTAGCATGTTGGTCAGATAAAATGTCTGATAGTTAGCATTGTATGAATTTCGACGGTCGTCAGAGGGACAAAGGTGCCCGTGAGAGTTGCCGCTGCGCCAGAAGGGGTCTGTGCTCCAGCGGTATTTTGAATCTAACTGCGGGTCTTGGGGATATTGGTTGGAGTCAGAACGGTAGCGTTGCGTATGTGTTTCTCTGTTGGACGCATAAATCTCGTAACAGCTCCAGCGTGAGAGCTTCTTGTTGGTATCGTATTCCACGCTGTAGTTGACCTCGCCGCCGGAGTTATGTACGATGACGATATTGGTGGTAGCGTCTTTGAGCTTTGGAAACTCCAGGCGATGTGTTGCAGGGTTGGCGTTGGCAAAGTTGGAGTTGGTATTTGCCGATTCACTGCTGCCCGTGCCGTCGCTGCTGTCGCTGCCGCAAGCGGTCATTGTAAGGGCGAGGAAAAGAAAAGGTAGGATTCTTAATTTCATAGTATAGTGGTTATAAGAGATAAAAAGGGTACGAAAGACCGTATATGCAACTACGTTCTGTCGTACCCTTAGTATATCTTGTCTCCTTGGCTTAGTGGCCAAGGTGAAGGCTTCCTTACTTCTTCAGCTTACCGTAGCGGTTCATGAAGCGGTCAACACGACCAGCTGTGTCGACGAGCTTGCTCTTACCAGTATAGAAGGGGTGAGAGCTGCTTGAGATTTCTACCTTTACCACGGGGTAAGTCTCGCCTTCAAACTCTACTGTCTCTGTAGTCTTGCATGTAGACTTTGTAAGGAACATATCGCCGTTGGACATGTCCTTGAACACGACGGGGCGATAGTTTTCTGGATGAATACCTTTTTTCATTGTTTTCTTATGATGTAATTAATAATGTTCTGCCAATAATAGCGGGTGCAAAATTACAAAGATTTCTCCACCCTACCAAATTTTCTGCCGACTATTTCCTTATCGCTGAGCTTTTTATTTCGTCACAAATCACATTATCACAGTTTCTCTTCTTGACATGCCTTTTATTCCCAATGCTACATATCCAGGTGCACCGGATAGCTCCTGGTTTTCGTTATCACAAATCACAAATCACAAATCACAAAAAGGTAGTAGATGGTTTCCTAAAGCTCCTCCGCAGAATTTTTCATTTACGCGTACATTATTATATATAGATATATAATATATACTTAATATATATAATTAATATAATAATATTATTATAATTATTATTATTTCCTACCTTAAGTAGGAGACCCTATCCTTTCCACTTCTTATTCTTTCCATGGGTTTATTCTTTCCATGGGTTTATTCTTTCCATGGGTAGAATTTCTCTTCTCCCATATTCCATTGCGGGAACATGTGAAGTACCTTAATGTGATTTGTGATTTGTGATTTGTGATTGAGCGTGGTCCATCCTTTGCTGATGTCTCATTCCTTTGCCTTTTGTTTCTATATGGATGTGCCAATCTGTCTTCTCGGTGTCTTGTAAGTGGAAGAAAGGTTTGTGCTACTTCTCTTTATAGCTTAATTTACCTTGCCATAAATAATTTATAGCAACATCAACTCGGCGGCTTTAGCCTGGCATAAATTATTGATGGCGGGGTAAAAACGCTGTTTGCAAACTCTAAATCTGTCTTCTTAACGGATATGAAAAATAAAAAGTTCGCATTTGTTGCGAATGTCGAGATAAAGTATTACCTTTGCATAAAAGGTTGCGGAATGGAAATAAAGTTTGAGCAAGACTATTTGAGTGAACTTTACTATAGAGGTAAGACAGATGATAAACAGCATCGTTTTCAGCCTCAGATAGTGAAGAAATATATTAGGGTAATAGACCTTATGGAATCTCTTGAATCAGTGGAGGATTTGTTTCGCTTCAAGTCTTTGCATTATGAACGGCTTATTGGTGATAAAAAAGACAGAGAGTCAGTTCGGGTGAATAACCAGTACCGTATAGAATTTCGCTCAGAATTAGTTGGGGCAGAAAAGACTGTTACTATCTGCAACATTATGGAATTGTCGAATCATTATCAAAGATAGGGAGGAATAATTGTTATGGCAAGTTTAGGACATGGATTTTACGCTACCCATCCGGGTGAGGTTGTTAACGACGAATTAGAAGCTCGTGGAATATCGCAGCGAAAATTTGCAGAGTTGGTAGGAATGAGTCCTACGGCCTTAAATGAAATTCTCAAGGGACATCGTGCGATTACACCTGCAACAGCCCTAATATTCGAGGCTGCATTGGACATTCCTGCTGATGCGCTTGTGAAGCTGCAAGCGAAGTATAACATGCAGCAGGCTCGTAAAGATCCTACCTTGATAGACCGAATAAAGCGAATCGGGCAGGTGGCTGCTTTATGATTTTGCTGGAGTGTGGCTTATTACAAGCCCAGTCCCAAGGGACGAGGTCTTAGTGAGATGAAATCAATATCCCCAGGGTGCCGTATGGTAGAGGCGCCCTGGGGATAAATGATATAGTCCGATGATGAGACTAAGAAAAATCTCGCAAACTATTTAGCGTAAGTGATGGTGATGGTCTTTATTCGTATTTGTGTGCCACCTTTTCCTTCTGCGTTGTAGTTGTTGTAGGTTGCGGTATTACCATCAAAGGTGATGGTTTGTGTTGCGTTTCCTACATAGTCTGTGCCCTTATAGCTATCGCATGTGAATACAATTTTTGCGATCTTCTTTATCGCATTGAAAGTGATAGTGTTGCAAGCATAAATTCTGAAGCCTTTAGTGCCAGAATGATATATTGGAGCATTCATCCCTTTGCCTTGAGCCACTGTAAACGTGGTACCATCAGAGAATGAATAAGGACCTGAAACCTCGCTGTTGCTGCTGAGACCAAGACTATTTAAGTCTAAGGTTACAGACTCTGTGCCAGCTGCAGCCTTTGGATTCGTTAAGGTCACAGTGGTTCCGTCAATAGTTATGCCTTCGCTTGTGCCTGGTGTCTCGGGATTCTCCGGTGTTGTGCCGCTACCTTCAATGGAGACAATCTTGCTGCCTTGTGCCATTTCCGGAGTGTTACCCTTAAAGTTGACAAGCGTACCTAAGACAGTAACTTTCTGTCCAACTTTAAGCTGGTCCTCAGAGGTAAACTTCGCTCCATTAGTATAGAGACCGCGGAAGACCTCAAACTGTTCGCCTGATGTAGTACCATCCTCAGAAAGATAATAAGTAGCGTTTCCAAATTGAGTGCTTATTTCACCTATCTTGCTGACGATACCGCTCACATAGATATTCTCTAACTTGCCGTCAGCAGAGAGTGCAGCAGCGGCTTTGTTGGCGGCAGCAGCATTGTATGGATTGGCTTGTGAACCATCACCTTTAGGCTCTCCCGGTGCCGGTGTGTCACCACCACCGGTCTCGGCCTTACCCTCTTTAACGCTGAAGTTCTTAATCTCCCATGTTGTAGAGTTCTGGTCGTTGCAGGTGAACTTGAAAGCGATAACAACATCCTTATTCAAGTATGCATCAGGAATTTGAATAGGATCGGCCGCATAGAAATCCCAGGTCTGCGTAGCGCTCTCAACAGGCTTATAGTCAAGCTTGGTCCATGTGGCGGTTTTTATGTCGCCCGTATAGTCAGAGCTGATATACATCTCGTGGTTGTTGATGTCAGTAGCACTCTTGACATAGCGGATAACATGGTCGAAGTTGATAACAGCGCCATCAGAGGTTGTCGTGTTGATGGTAGGCGATACCAACCATGTCTCTGTAGCTGTCGTGGTACCACCATTATATCCTGTGGCTTTGGCATAAGTGCTGCCCAGACTCCAGTCTGCACCTGTTACGGTTGATACCGTCCAGTCCTTAAGATTGCTGTCGGAATAGGGCAGTGAGGAAGTGCCGGACGGCTCGTTAGGCTTGATGTTTGGCTGGTTGTACGGCATGGGTACGTCGTCGCAACCGGTGAGGGTCAGTGCTGCTAAGGCAATGACGG
Source organism: uncultured Prevotella sp. (assembly GCA_900543585.1). Lineage (GTDB taxonomy): Bacteria > Bacteroidota > Bacteroidia > Bacteroidales > Bacteroidaceae > Prevotella. The sequence continues at coordinate 27,498 of UQRP01000009.1, read as the reverse complement.
TCATGAAATGGAAGAATCTTTTCATATTTTTTTTCTTTTTATTCTGATGTTGAAATGTTATTTGGAAGTCAGGACATTACTCTGAGATACCGTAAGCATCGTTGCGCGTTCTGGCGAGGATCTGCCATGTGCTTCTAAAGACGGTGAAGATGCCGATGACAGACGTCTTGCCCTGTGGGATAAGATCATTGGCGAACTTAGCGTAGGTGCTTGTGCGGAAGACGATCTTGTTGTCGCTCATGCCCACGAAGCCGCGGTTGGCGCTGTTGTTGGTCAGAGTTGCACTGCCATCTTTAGGTGCGAAGACCGTCTTGCCGTCGCCGTTCTTGAAGGTGACGTCATTCAGTCGCATCAGCTTGCCTTGGTTCTGCCAGATATAGTCTGCATCGCCTGCCTTGCTGTAGTCGAAAGGCTCTATGAGTGCTGTGGCCTTATCCTCGCTGCCTCTGTCGAGGATCTGCCAATGGTTCTGCCAAAGGTATCTGTCCATGCCGCCGATGCCAGTGGCACCGGTCTTGGCATTGGTGTAGACGCCGCCAATCTCGGCCTGATTGCCGTAGGCGCCGATATATAGTCCTTTGAGGTTGATGAGCACGGTAGCGCCGACGGGGAAGACGCCAGCGAGACCACCCTGGCTGATAGCCACGATGATGGCACCGCTCTCGTCTTGGAGCGAGATCTCGTTGTAGAGGTTGCTGCCAGCGTCGTTGCCAGTGACGATACCCTTAATCTGTATATCCTCATCGATGAGTTTGAAGCTGCTGGCATCGATGGTGCTCTTATATTTTTCTTTTACGGCTTGGATAGTCATCACGTTGGTCTGCTCAATCTGCGAGCCGTTGTTGTCCTCCGTGGGTGTATCGTAGCCAGAGTCCATGCACGATGTGAAGAGCATCGCCATCATGACAGAGAGAAATAATGTTATCTTTTTCATTGCCTTAGAATCTATATGATACTTGGAACATGCCGTTGGTGCCGAAAGCATAGTACTTCTTGGGCTGCTTGGAGAACTTGTAGAGTCTCTGGTTGCCCCTTGAGCCATCGGCCTGTGTGGAGTAGTCGGAGCGGCTCTGCTCGTATCCACCGGTTACGATATGTTGGTTGTTGAGGATGTTGGTCACCATGAGGTTGAAGTTGAGTGAGCCTTTGCCCAAGCGGATGCTCTTGCCGATAGAGCCGTCAAGCATCCAACCGCCGTTGCCCTGAGCCTGGTCGGGGACGATGAGACGACCATCGTTGTCAACGTTACCATTTTCGGGCGACAGTGTGCTCTCGTAGCGTGTGCAGGGAGAGTAGCTCAGGTAGATACGATCATACCAGTTGGCGTTGAGGTCTATATACCAGCCGTTCTGATGATAGCTCAGTCCGAGGCTTGTTGCTGTGAGCGGTGTGCCGCTCTCATGCATGCCTTTGTTCATGACGCGGTCGGCAGCACCGTTGGTGGCGTCATTGTAAGTAGCCTTTGTAGAGCTGAGGTAGATGAGGTTGGCGTTGTTGTTGTACTTCGCATCGCTCAGCGTGCCGAGGGCCTTGAAATCGAGGAAGGAAGTCAACTTGATTTTTGCACCTGCTTCCACGCCATAGTAGCTCTTGTCAATGCCAGTCATAGAGACATAAGAGAAAGAGTTGATGTCGTCGAAGTAGAAGTTCTGCCACTCTGTGGCGTGGTTCACATTATTGTAGTATGCGTTGACATTGAAGTGCAACCACGCATTCTGATACTGGTAACCAATCTCGGAAGAGAACATACGCTCAGAGACGAGGTTGGTGACGAAATCGTTGTTCATCTCAGGAGCCACGAAGACGGTGCTGGCGTCAGGAGCGCGGTGCTCATAGCCAAGGCCAAGGGTGAAGACTTGCCCGTGTCCGAGGTCGATATTGGCACCGAACTTCATGCCACCGGTAAGGAATTTGGCGAGTCCGCTGTGGCCGTAGCTGTTATCAGCGAACATACCGTTGCGCATGAATCCTTTGCGGCGGATGTCGTCGTAGTTGAGGCGTCCGGCGAGGAAGTAGTGTACATTACCGAAATCCTCTGTGTAGTTGGCCCACAAAGAGCCACGGCGCACTTCAATCTGGTAGTCATAACCGAACTTGTCGCCTTCGCCAACAACACCGTTGGGGTTGTTGAGATCGTACTGCACGCGCGGGTCGTCGATGCCATAGGTGCCTAAGGCGTAGGTGTTGATATTATGGTAGGTTGTGGCACCGAGCATGTCGTCCATGGTCTGATAGTGGCGACCACGATTCTGTGAGAGGATGAGGCCTCCAGAGAGGTTCTGCTTCTCGTTGAACTGTGCGTTGAGGGTTGAAGCCAAGCTCATCATCAGGGCGTTGTTGTGCTTAGCCTGGATATAGTAGAGCGCATCGCCACCGACGCTGTTCTGCATGCGGTTGGCAGAATAGAGACGGTCAAAGTCAATCTGTCGGTTGGCTTTGGAAGCCTGCCACCAGTCTACAGAGCGCTGCCATTGTGAGAGCGTATACTCGTTGTTGCGTGGGTCATCGCCCCAGACATCATAGTAGCTCGACGGCAGATTTTTCCAGTAGTCGGGTTGTGGGTTCTCGGCATTACTGTAGTTGAGTTTTGTCGACTTGTAGATGCTGTATTTGCCGTAGAGAGATGTGGTGAGCTTCAGCTTCTCATTGATGCCCCAGTCCCAGGTAAGGATACCTGATGGTGCATAGTCGTTGACAACTCTTGAGCTGCGCTTCTTGCCATTCTGATAGCCCCAGTAAGGGTTGTAGTAATAGCTGTTGGCGAGCCAGTAGGCTTCATCTGTAGAAGCACCCTGTGTGGCGCGCTCTGTGGGGTTGCCCCATGTTGTAAACGATAAGGAGTGTCCATTCTGCCACTTCTTCTGTACGCCGAGGTAGTAGCTCAGCGAGTTGTAGAAGGTGCCCTCCACATATCCGCGGTTGGCCCAGCGGTAGGTGACACCGGCAGCAAAGGCCCAGCCACGGCTGTTGAAGCCGGAGCCGTAGGTGTAGAGCCCACGGGCCACATAGTTGCGGTTGGCAGCGCCAAGAGAGACGTAATGGCCGGTCTGCATGGATCCGGCGCGGAAGTCATAGTTGTTGCTTCCTGCCACGTCGGGCATGGAGAAGGTGTTGCTCTCGAAAGGCAGCGAATAGTCCACACTGCGTGTGAAGCGGTTCAGACCACCTATTGTGGAGAAGCGAAACTGCCCCGTCTCCATGTCGTTCTGCGGTGCGCCGTTGATGTATACGGCATTGTACTTCTGGTTGAGGGCACGATAACGAAAACGTGCTGGTGAGAAGAGATAACCCACCTCAGAGGCATAGACGTTGTTATTGGAGTGGACAACAGTCACGTTCTGACTCATGTCCTCGTCCTCGCCAAGCTGTGCCTCGGTGAAGGTGAAAGCCGCCTCACCGATGCTGATGGAGTCTTCCTGCGCCCACGTTGTGGAGGCGGAGCATAGGAGCGCCATGGCCATGATAAGCTTTTTCTGCATAAAAGATGTTGTGTGATTGTTTATATATGCTGCAAAGATAGTTTATTTTTATGATATTAGCAGTTTTTTAATGTTATTTTTTCATTTAAAAGTTGTTTAGTTTCGATTTAATTTCCGAAATTTGCAGAAAATATGAATGAGCATGTTTAAGAAGTTATTTTCAACAATCCTCATAGCATTCGTTTTCTGCCTGACAGCTTCGGCGCAGAAGAAGTTTAATGTCTATGGCATCGGTTTTTACAACCTCGAGAACTTATTCGACACTTGCCACGACGCTGGCAAGAACGATTACGAGTTTCTGCCTTCCGGCTCTTATAAGTGGAATGGCATGAAGTACAGCCACAAGCTGCACAACATGGCGCGGGCGCTCAGCGACATGGGCACTCGTATGCTGCCGGGTGTGGGCTGCGCCGTTGTCGGTGTCTCGGAGATAGAGAACGACAACGTCTTAGTTGGGCTCTGCAGTCAGCCGGCGTTAGCAGCCCGGGGCTACAAATTCTGCCATGTTGAGGGTCCTGACCTTCGTGGTGTAGACTGTGGACTTCTCTATCAGCCCTCGCTGTTCAAGGTGGCCGACGTGCGGCTCTATCCCTATATCCCTACGGAGAAGCAGAGCAGCAAATTCCGCACGCGTGGCTTCCTCGCCGTCAGCGGCACCCTGGCCGGTGAGCACGTGGTGTTCATCGTCAACCACCTGCCCAGCCGTTTCAACGACAGCTACTACCGCGAGGTGGGTGCCGCTCAGATAAAGGCTGTCAAGGACCGTGTCATGGCGCAGGATAAAGACTGCAAGGTCATTGTCATGGGAGATATGAATGACGACCCTACCGACAAGAGTATGCACAACGTGCTCTCGGCAAAGGAGGAGATAGCTATGGTGGGCAAGGATGATATGTATAATCCTTGGTATAATGTGCTGGCCAAGCAGGGTACTGGCACCTTGCAGTATCAGGGCTCGTGGAATCTCTTCGACCAGATCATCCTCTCGCCGAATCTGCTGAACAAGAATGGTCAGAAAGACTTCTCTACGCTGAAGTTCTTTAAGAATGAGGTTCAGCGCATGCCTTACCTCTTCCAGACAGAGGGTAAATATAAAGGCAACACGCGCCGCACGACGGCTGGTGGCGTATGGCTCGACGGCTATAGTGACCACCTGCCCACCGTCGTCTACCTTGTCAAAGAGCAGGGCATCAAGGCCGGGAAGCTCGGCGACCTCTCTCTGCCTGCGTATACGGAGGCTGAGAAAGCTTTCATGGAGCAGTGCAGTCAGGAGTTGGAGGAGTTGAAGGCGAAGGAGAAAGAAAAATAATCTCCAGGTAACTTATATATAATAATGTCAGATTCTACAGACGCTCTTCCGATAGAGACACACCCTTTTGAGCCCTTTCTGCCCGCCCATGCGCGGTTGCTGATGCTCGGCACCTTTCCGCCGGCCCCCAAGCGCTGGTGCATGGAATGGTATTACCCCAACTTTACCAACGACATGTGGCGCATCATCGGCATCTGCTTCTTTGGCGACAAACTGCATTTCGTTGATACCGAGCATAAGACCTACCGTCTTGACGCGCTGAAAGCCTTCTTGCGTGAGAAGGGCATAGCCATCTTCGACACCTGTCTGCGCATCCGCCGTACGACGGGGACAGCCTCTGACAAAGACTTGGAAGTGGTGGAGCAGGCCGACCTTGACGGAATGCTCCGGGCGCTGCCTCTCTGCCGGGGCGTGTTGGCAGCCGGGCAGCTGGCCACCACGCTCTTCACCGAGCACTATGGCATCGACGCCCGGAAAATGAAGATGGGTGAGCACCGCGACTTCCTCTTCGAAGGAAGAGAGATTGGCCTCTACCGTGAGCCGAGCTCCAGCCGAGCCTACCCGATGAAAGTTGAGGAGAAGGCAAAGTTCTACGACAGGATGTTCGCCGAACTGGGCTTGTATGATGACAACGATAAATCCCTATAGCTGATATGGAAAACAACAAGATAACAATCATAGGTATTGCCGGCGGCACAGGGTCGGGCAAGACCACGGTGGTGCGAAAGATTGTGGAGGCACTGCCCCCGCATTTTGTGGCCGTAGTGCCTTTGGACTCCTACTATAATGACACGACTGGCATGACGCCGGAGGAGCGCAAGGCCATCAACTTTGACCATCCTGACGCTTTCGACTGGAAGTTGCTCATCAAGCAGGTCAACGAGCTGCGGCAGGGCCATGCCATCGAGCAGCCTACCTATTCTTATATTCTCAGCAACCGGTTGCCGGAAACCGTTCATGTGGAGCCCAAGCCGGTCATCATCATCGAAGGCATCATGACGCTCATCAACAAGCGGCTGCGCGATATGATGGACTTGAAGATTTTCGTCGACTGCGATTCTGACGAGCGTCTGATTCGCAATATCCAGCGCGATACCATCGACCGCGGACGTACGGTGTCGATGGTCGTGGACAGGTATCTGAAGGTGCTCAAGCCGATGCATGAGCAGTTTATAGAACCTACAAAGCGCTATGCCGATGTCATTATCCCTGAAGGTGGGGAGAATGTCAAGGGCATAGGAATGTTGACAAACTATATCAAGACGCTGGTTCCGTAGTATCTTCGGAAGCGTCGTCTGATACCGGGGCAGTCTCCGCAGCATGGTCGGAGGTTGCCCCGGTGCTCGTTGTGGCATGCTTCACGCGTCGGCGGCATTGGTGAATCTTGATATTGTTGATGATTTCTATTACGCCATAGACCATCATACACCAGCCGATGACGAGGAGTGGGGCCGAGGCGATGGCCGACGGCTTTATCAGGGCGATGATGCCCAAGAGCAGGATGAGGGCCGGCACTATCCACCACATAAAGCCGATATGGGCGAAGCGGGTGGCAATGGTGAGGTTGAAAAACTGGTTGACGGCACCTAAGATAAGGATGGCGGCCAACATATAGGTGAGTCCGTTGACGAAGGTCGTGGGTAGCAGCGCCAGGATGGCACCAAGGATGAGACTGCCAAGGCCTACGATGGGAAATGTAGGCTTCGACTGGGCGATGAGGTGGCCCTGGGCATCGTAGATGTCGTAATCCTCACCGTTGCTCTTGCGCTTGGCAGAGAAGTAGGCGATGCAGCTGATAAGGCCGGAAACGAAGAAGACAACGCCGATGACAATGGTGATCCATGTCACGGTCTGCTCACGGTATTTCACCAAGAGCGCACCTACGGCGATGGCGCACAAAGCGCGGAAGATAGAACTTTGTAATACTTTCATAGCTTAAGCAAGTTTGATGCAAAGATAATGTAAAATCTTCAAAGAAAGGGGATTTTCGCTGAAAAGGTGTTTGTTGTCTCGATTTCTTTGTAATTTTGCAGCATTATGACAACATTATATCTTGTGCGCCACGGTGAGACTGTGGCCAATAAAGCGCAAATTTTACAGGGCCACCAGGGTGGTGAGCTCAACGAGACAGGCAGAGCCCAGGCCCGTGAGGTGGCAGAGAAGATGAAAGGTGAACATATTGATGTCTTTGTAGCCAGCGATCTCAACCGTGCTATCCAGACATGCGAGATTATCGCTGCCGGTCATGGTGTGAAGCGGGAGGATATCGTCACCACACCGTTGCTGCGTGAGCGCGACTGGGGCTCGTTTACGGGAAAGTTTATCCCTGACCTGGAGCATACCGAATGGCCCGATGATGTGGAGTCGTTGGAATCATTAAAAAGCCGCGCCAGAAATTTCCTGACGTGGCTCAAAGTAACTTATCCTGATAAGATCGTGTTGGCTGTCGGGCATGGCATCATCAACAAGGCCATTCAGAGCGTCTATTTCAACAAGCCGATGAATGAGATTGTGAAGATGCACAATGCCGAGATACGAGTGCTGATGCTCTAACTGATAGTGGCTCAGCGGTTGTTATCTTCTTCCGAAGTGTCCACCGCCTGCTGAGGAGCCGGAGTTTCCTCCGCCAAAGCTTCCGCTCGTGCTACGGCCTCCGAAGCTACTGCCTGCGCTATGCCCGCCGAAGCTGCCACCAGAGTTGCGGCTTCCGAAGCTGCCGCCGAAGGAGCGTGAGGGCTGGCTGGTTGAGCGTGTGGATGGCGAGAAGGAGCGTGCCGGCTGAGAGTCGCCACTGGAGAAGCGGTTGCCGAAGGTGCGGTTAGAGCTCTCTGACGGCATGTTCACCGTGGAGCGTGTGCTGCTCTGCCGTGGCATTCCGAAAGAGCGTGTGCCGTTGGTGGAAGGTCTTGTCGAACCAGAGCCAAAGGTGCGGTTGCGGAGCGGGCTGTCGTTGACACCACCACGCTGCAAGTTGCCGAAGGTGCGGTTGCCGACCTGCTGGGTGTTGCCACGCTGCGGCATGTTGCCGGGAGCTGACGCCCAAGTCCTTCTGCCGGGCTCATAGCGGTAGCCGTGGCCATATCTGCCATCGTCGAATCTGACGCGCATACCGGGGTGAGGACCAAAGTCGCGGGGACCGACCCACCGACGGCCGTAATACCAGCTGCGACCACCGTTCATATACCAGCTGTGACCACCGGTGTAAGTGAACACGAAGTTCGGGCAGCCAAAGTAGAAGTAGTCGCGGTGCGGGTAGCGGGCATAGATGCCGAAATGCCAGTAGCCGCCATCCCAGTAGAGGGGGCGATAGAAATAAGATGCGGCGCAATAAGCGTTGTACTGCCAGTCGAGGAGAATATAACTCAAGTCGAGGTTGCGCTGACGCCAGTAGACACCGTAGAGGTCGTCGTAGTTGTCAATGCGCATGAGGTAGTCAAGGTTTATTTCGTATGCCGCCTCATACTGCTCATCGGTAAGATTGAGCTCATAGGCCATCTTGTCGGTCAGAAAGAGCGCCTGATCGCGGGCTTGCGAGTAGCTCATGGCTGAAGCCGAGACTGTCATGGTAAACAGCAGCACAAGGGCAAATATAAACTTTTTCATAATCGTATGATTTTTGTTTTTTCTGACGCAAAGGTAGGCATAATCTCTCAACCCGTGAAAGGATTTTCCCTATCGGGGTAAGGAAAATCCCTATGAGATAGTCGAGGGCGTATCCTTTGCTTGCTAAGAGCGTGTCAAAGGCTTACTCTGCGCTTGTAAATTTGGCAAACAATCACCATTTCCGGAGCTTTTATTTGGGAAATGTGTGCAAGAAGCGTAGTAAATCGAATTATTTTTGTAAGTTTGTAGCTTCAAAACGGATAACGTAAAAATTGATGAAACTACAGACTTTAACTCTTGGCTTGTTTCTTCTCCTTTCCCAACTCTTTGCCTTTGGCGGAAATAGTACGGACGGAAGCAGCAGGCACCGGTGGAGCCCTGTCGACAGTCTGACCTATAGGGTAGAGATGCAGGGAAGCTTCTCGGATGGAAAAACACCTTTGTGGCTCAATGCCAACCACTACGGTCTCAGTTCACTCGACGAGACCAATGGCTATGTGCGAGGCAGTATCTTCCGCCCGTTGTCGGCCGATGCAGACCGTCGGCTGGGCTTAGGCTATGGCGTCGATGTGGCCATCCCCGTCAACTATACCAGCGACGTGGTGCTGCAACAAGCTTATGTGGAGGGCCGTTGGCTTCATGGCACACTGACGATAGGTGCTAAGGAAGAGCCGATGCAGCTGAAAAATCAACTGCTCAGCAGCGGGTCGCAGACGCTCGGTATCAATGCGCGTCCAGTGCCGCAGATTCGTTTGGCGTTGCCCGACTATTGGACGGTGCCGCTGACGCGCGGCTGGCTGCATCTGAAAGGGCATCTCGCTTTCGGTATGCTCACCGATGGCGGATGGGAAGGCAACTTCACGGCGCATGCGCATAAATACACCGATGATGTGCTATACCATTCCAAAGCCGGCTATCTGAAGATAGGCAATGAGGACGCCTTCTGTCCATGGGCTTTTGAGATGGGCTTGGAGATGGTGAGCCTCTTCGGGGGTAAACTCTATTACCCTGATGGGGCTGGAAATATGATAGAGATGAAAGGTGGCACGGGGATTAAAGATTATTGGCATGCCGTCTTCGGTGGCGGCAGCGATCCCGGGGAGGTTGTCTATAAGAATGTAGAGGGCGATATGTTAGGCTCCTGGGTGGCTCGCCTGAGCTATGACGGGGAGAGCAACCGGTTCGCTGTCTATGCTGACAAATTCTTTGAAGACCATTCCGCTATGTTTCTCGTTGACTATAACGGCTATGGTGAGGGTGATGAATGGCAGGTGAAGAGGAAGCACCGCTATACCATCTATGATCTCAAAGACTGGATGCTGGGTGTGGAATACAACCACAAGCCTGACGCCTGGCTCAACGATATCGTCTTTGAATATCTGTATACCAAGTACCAGAGTGGACCTATCTACCACGACCATACCTCAGCCATCCCAGACCATATCGGTGGTCGCGACAACTTCTACAACCATGGATTCTATGCCGGCTACCAGCATTGGGGGCAGGTGATGGGTAATCCGCTGTACCGCTCGCCGATATTCAACACAGATGGGTCGCTCGACATTGAGGGCAACCGCTTCATCGCCTTCCACCTCGGTCTTGGCGGGCACCCCAACGACAGCTTCCGCTATCGTGTGCTCGCTACCTATCAGAAAGGGTGGGGAACCTATACGCTGCCTTTTACGAAAGAACGGCATAATGTCAGCATCCTCGCTGAGACTACCTATTCTTTCCATAGCCTGCGCCATAAGTTCTTGAACGGCTTGGATGTCAAGGCTGGATTTGGTGCCGACTTCGGTAGCATCCTCAATGGTAACAACTATGGTTTTCAATTCACAGTCTCGAAGACGGGGCTGCTAAAGTTTTAGACAATGATGAGACGCAATATATTTCTTTTCCTCTTTTCCATCCTATCTATTTCTTTCCTTGCCGCTTGCTCTTTCAATACAGACAATGTCAGTGGCGACGGAGATCTTGAGGGCTTCTGGCATTTGGAGCGTATCGAATATCTCTCCACCGATGCTGCGGGCGCTACTACGGTGAGCTCAGTGTCGGATCTCAGCAATCAGCTCATCTTCTGGTCTTTTCAGCAGAAGCTGCTGGAGTTGAGCGATAAGTCGGACGAAATTAGTACGGTGCTGTGCCGCTTTACTGCTAATGATGGCAATCTGACCATCGGCAATGTCTATATCCCTTCCTACGATACTGACTCTCTCTCTACTGATGTTAGTCTCCTGGCACCCTTTGGTATGGACCAACTGAACAAGACGTATTCCTACACCATCCATGGCAGTAAGCTGACGCTGACGGGCAGTGACCGGCGCCTGTATCTGAAACGGTTCTGAACGATAAGAAAATGACAAAAACAAAAATCCCTGTAGTCGAAAGACTACAGGGATTTTTCGGAGGGGTGGGAGGAGGGACTCGAACCCACGACATTCAGAACCACAATCTGACGCTCTAACCAACTGAACTACACCCACCGTGTTGTTTTGCTTTATGTCTTAAAAGCGAGTGCAAAGGTACGGCTTTTATTTTAAACCGCAAAACAAATTCGGAACTTTTTTCAAAATTTCTTTATTTTGCAGGCTGAACCGGTGCTAAAGGAGCCTTCTGAGCGCCCTGAGCCGGAGCTTTAGCAGCGCCCTGAGCACCTTGTGCACCCTGCTGAGCAGGCTGACCAGCACCGAAGCCCTGTGTATTGGTAGGGTTGGTGGTCTGTGTCTCTGTGGCAGTCTTTTCGAGAACGCTCTCGTCGGTGACAGCCTGGGGAGCTGTGTAAGCACAGATAACGCTGAAGACAACCATGGCAGCGGCAAGGCCCCATGTAGCTTTCTCAATGAAGTCTGTCGTCTTACGCACGCCCATGATGGCATTGGTGGAAGAGAAATTGCTTGCAAGGCCACCACCTTTTGATTCCTGGATGAGGACGATGAAGATCATCAGCAGTGATGCCAGGCAAATCAGTACAATGAAAAGTGTGTACATTTTTCTTTACTATTTTTTATTTGTTATTTTTACTGTTCAGTATCAGTTTCTCTAAGAAACGGATTTGGTCTGCAAAGTAACTATTTTTTTTCGGATAATTCAAATTTAATCGCCTAATAATTTCCAAAGCCTTATCATAACGGCCTTGTCGGATGTATATTTTGGCTAAAGTCTGGGTGAAATACCCATCTTTGTCCGCTTTATCCTCGCCATTAGACTCTTCCTCGATATCGGGTGTGAACTCCGGTTCGTCTTTGAGTTTTATTTTACCGCCCTCGTTGTTGATAAAATTATCTATCAACTCCTGTCCTTTCATCTGCGGTGCATTCCTCTCTTCTTCCTCCTTCTCCTCCTCGCTCTCTGTGGCGAGAAGATAGGAGACGTAGTCGACGGCCGCATCAGCCGCAGTGGGCTTGCGCTTCTTCTTTTTCTCTGTTTCCTCTTTCTCGTCTTCCGGCAGCGAGTCCAGAAAGTTGTCGATGAGCGAGAGGGTGCGGTCTTCACCTTGCGGCTTGTTGGCTGATGCCTTCGGTTTGGTGTCGGTGAATGTCTCTCTGTTGCGTCTCTCCTCTTTGAGCTTATAGTGTCCGGCCTCGACGAGGTTGAAGATGACGCGCCGGTCTGTGATGTATAGCGCTGCATTGCGCAGCTCGTCGTTGAAGGAAGGGTCGTGGAGAAGATAGAGATTTTGGAGGAGCAATAACCTCGCCGTCTGGAAATACGGATACAAAGCCACCAGACCGCGAAGCTCGTAGAGCGTTTCGTGGTCAAGTCTTTCAGGGTGTCTGATTAAATTTGCCAAATCCATATTTCTCTTTTTTATCAACTAATATCTATCACCTAACACCTATCACCTAAACACCTACCAGTTAGCCACTGTAGCGTTAAAGATCTGGTCTGTGAGATCCTTGCACATCAGCTGTACGAGTTCTTCCTGAACGGACGACAGATTCTGTGTTGTCTCGTAGGTTTGCGTGGCCGTAAACTGCTTCTCGAAATCTTCCTTATGATTCTTGGTGTTCGTAAATCTCACGTTGACCGTCATCGAGAGCTCTGTCTGTGTGGACGTACCATTGCTTGATACCGACTTGTTGCGCTGGTTGTATTGCGTTATCTCTCCTTGAATCACGAGGTCGCCATTCCTCTTGACCTGTTGCAGGTGCGTATGGTTGGCAAAGACATCCTTCAGCTCATTGTTGAACATTGGCCCCATCGGTCCCCAGACATAGCTGGAGCGGATAGGGAAGTCAGTTATCTGTATGGTCTTCGTCTTCGTATAGTCGATGCTGGCTCCATTGAAGCCATATTTGACTGCACACGACGTCATCATCGCCACCACAAGGGTAGCGATGAAAATGGCGAGTCTGTGTGTCAATGATAATTTATTTTTTATCGAGACCATATTGTTTGATTCTTCTGTAAAGGGTTCTGTCGGAGATGCCTAACTCTTGTGCGGCTTTCTTTCTGTTGCCGTCGTTCTTCTCCAGCGCTTTCTCCACCATCTGTCTGCCTAAGTCGTTGAGGTTGAGGCTCTCGGGCTCTTCATCGGCCTTGATCTCCTCGGCATCGGCATCCTGCGCTGTCTGCTCGAAGGGCTGGGTGCCCTCACGACCTATCACGGTCGGCATCTGTGGCGTATTGCTCTCTATGAATCCCTTATTAAAAGATGTGGCTTGCCGTATCTCCCGGTCTTCGTCCATCTGCTTGCGCAAGTTGACCATATCTCTGCGTAAATCGGCGATATTCCCGCGCAGCTCATAGAGAATCTTATAGAGGATGTCTCGCTCACTCTCATAAGAGTGCTTGCCGCTGCCGTTGTTGATGGTAGCGAGCTGCATGGAGTCAGGGTCGTCGGGGATGAACTTCTTCAAGGTCTCGGCATCTATCTCCCGCTTCTCTGAGAGCACAGACATCTGCTCGGTGATATTCTTCAGCTGTCTGACGTTTCCCGGCCATTTATAGTGCAGCATAAGCTGTTTGGCATCGTCGGTGAGGGTAATCTTCGGCAGCCGGTATTTCTCTGCCATCTGCATGGCGAAGAGTCTGAACAGCAGAATGATGTCCTCGCCTCTGTCACACAATGGCGGCATCTGAATAGGGATGGTGTTGAGTCTGTAGTAGAGATCCTCACGGAAGCGTCCTTCCGAGATAGCCTTCCGCATGTTGACATTGGTGGCGGCAACGATACGCACGTCCGTCTTTCTAATTTCCTGTCCACCCACACGGATATATTCTCCTGTCTCTAAGACGCGCAGCAGCCTTGCCTGTGTTGCCATAGGCAGCTCGCCAACCTCATCTAAGAAGATGGTACCTTTGTTGGCCACGCCGAAATATCCGTCAGCTTCGCCCACGGCACCGGTGTAGGCACCTTTCTCATGGCCGAAGAGCTCGCTGTCGATGGTACCCTCAGGGATGGAGCCGCAGTTGATGGCGAAATATCGCTCGCGTCGGCGCGGGGAGTTGTCGTGGATGACGCGTGGGATGATCTCCTTACCCACACCGCTCTCACCGACGATGAGGACACTCAGGTCGGTGGAAGCCACCTGTAGGGCAATGTCGAGGGCATGGTTTAATCCTTCGCTATTGCCTACTATATTATAGCGTTGCTTTATCTTTTGCAGTTCTGTAGTATTCATGGGCTGACAAAATTACATATTATTTTCGCTATAGCTGCAATTTTGGCAGAATATTTTTACTTTTGTCCCTTCTTCCGCTCTATTTTTATGAGCAGGAGGCCTATTCCCGTCCACAGCAACTCTCGGAGTCGTACGATGAGGGCTACAAAGATACCTGCTGAGGCGCTGATACCTAATGCTGTCGTCGACATTAGGAAGCCGCCCTCACGGCCACCAAGCTGCAAGGGGATGAAAAAGAGTAGATTGGCGAAGAGACTCGTGAAAGCTAAGATGAGGATGCAGTTGATGTAGTTGACATGCGGCATGAGCACGAGGAGAATGAAGAGTATCTCCGTGGCAGAAGCGAAGCGGCAAGCCAGTTCGCAGAGCACTGCCCCGATGAAGTTGTGCGGATTCTGCTTATGCAAAGCGGCTATCTGCTTGTCGATGGTATCGAGCTGTTCACGATGTCTCTCCACGAAAGGCTGCGCCCATTTCTTCACGAGGGGGGTGTGTCGGAAGAGGTTCATGATGCGGTTGGCGAGTCCTTTCCGGTATCCGGACATGAAGAACCAGATGCCTAAGGAGCAGAAGATGCCGATGGCTACGAGCATGATGCCGAGCGCGAAGGTGACATGCTGTGTGAGAACAAAGATGATGGCGCTCAGCAGCCAGAACCAGAAGTGGCTGAAAATATGGGTCATGGCATAGAGAATGACCGATGACGAGGCCCGCTCGGTGCCTATCTTCGGTGCCAGCTCCATGATGCGGTAGGGCTCGCCACCCATCAGACCGCCAGGGGTGGCGTAGTTGAGGGCGAAGCCGGAGACGGTGACCTTATAAAGCCATAGCAGGGAGACGGGGTGTTTGGCATTCACCTTGAGCTGGTTCTCGTCGTCAGCAGACTGTGAGCATACACCTTTTATAATAAGGTACCACGAGGTGGTGTTGAAGATGTATAGGAAGGCCCACAGGATGACTACGGCAAAGAACCAGTATCCTGCATGCTTGAGCCCCTGCCATACTTCGGTGAAGTTGAGTTGCGTCAGCATGATGCCGAGCACTACAAGACCGAAGATGAAGAAGGCATTTTGGTATTTCTTACTCATTACTGTTCTGCGTTAGGGTTGTTGTCGGTAGGATCAGCCTCCACAGGCGTCGTATTCTGAGCAGGCTTGTTCTCCTGCGCATTCTTCTCAGCCTTGTTATTCTTCTCAGCAGCTGGCTTACGGTGCTCTTTGATAGCATTCTCATGCTTCTTCGGGATAGAGAATCTCACCTTCTCGCTCTCATCCTTGCGCTCGTGGTAGAGTTTGGGCAGAGGATTGGCGTAGGGCTCGTCGAAGTTGTTGCGTGTGCGGAAACTGTCAATAGCCTGATAGATAGCATATCTGAAGGCTTGTGCGTCGGCTTTGTTCTGTCCAGCGATATCATAGCGTGGCCCCATGTCCGTGGAGGTGCTTATCAGCGGCAGCCCACCGAGGTAGTGGATGTTGCAGTCGGGATCGAGGGCTTTGAAGGGTGCGACACCCTGGTCGTGATACATGGCTAAAACGCCGTCGAAGTCGGTGAAATAGCCGTTGCCGAAGAAAGTCTCCGCCTGATAGGGTCCGAAGACGCAGACGCCAGCCTCGGAGAGTTGCTGAATGGCGGGGTCGATAGCTTCTTGCTCCTCCTTGCCGGGATGAGCGTCGGTATCGTTGGGGTTGAGGGCGAGGACAGCGATGCGCGGGCTCTCGATGCTGAAGTCGCGGCGCAGGGTGGTATAGAAAGTGGCGACCTTGCTGATGATATTCTCCTTGGTGATAGCGGCGGGGACATCTTTCAGGGCAATGTCATCGGTCACGAAGGCCAGCCGCAGCATGCCGTTGATAAGCAGGTCGATACCTTTCTTTCCGTCGCCGAGGCAGCTCTCGATGAACTTCTCATTACAAGGGAAGTCGAAGCCGTCGACATGCATATTGTTCTTGTCCACAGGGCCGGTGATGAGGACATCGAAGAGTCCGTCCTTATAGTCGGTGATAGCTCTGTCGATGCTTTTGATGGCTGCTCTGCTCGCTTCCTGTGAAGGCATGCCGAGGTCAATCTTTATCTCCTCGTCGAAGACCGGCAGCAGGTTGATGCGTCCGTCCTGAGCTTCGGCGGCTGAGTTGATGATGCTGAAAGCGTTGCCGTCAATACCTAAGGCGTCGCAGTGGTAGGCGGCAACCTTGGGGGAGCCATATATAATAGGTGTACACAGGTCGAGCATCATCGGATCCTCAAAAGCCTTGAAGATGAGTTCGTATCCTATGCCATTGGTGTCGCCGTGGGTGATAGCCACGCGTATTTTTCTACTGTCCATATTATTTCGTTGTATTTTTATTTAGTTTACTATTCTTTTTAGCCGTGTACAAGACTGCCTCAAGCTCTTTTACGGCATTGCGCTTTTTTTTCCCTGGAGCAAAGACAAAACCTTCGATGACAATGCTCTCCGAATGGTGGAAGTGAGGTGAGTTGTTGGCGTCGAAAGCCAACGTGCGACTGACAAAGGGACCGCCCATGTCATCGCCCTCAATCTCCCACAGCCCCCGGTAGAGCATGATGGGAAGGGTTTTGTTGCGCTTGTCTTTCAGCCATCGTCTGCGGTCGTTGCTGTTTCTGAAGTCTATGTCATACGAGACGGTGTTAGCCACTGTCCGCATGAACATGGCATTGGTCTCCCCTTTGATATTCTCTCCGAGCATGCTGTCGCGTGTTGCTATGAACCGCTGCGTCTCTTGGGAGATGTCGGCGGCTATTCTGCCGGATGAAGGCCCTTTCCCGCTGGCTTTATAGATGACGATATTCTTCATTGTCGTCGGTGAGTTGTTGCTCATCCAGAGAAAGTTCTTGCCTTTCTTATACGACGTCATCTCCATCGGAATCCAGAGGTCGAAGCCGAACATCTTCTTCACGAGGCGTTCCATCTTGATATTCCGCTTATTGCGGAGCAGAGAGATATTCTTTTTCAGCTCTGCACGTGAGAGGAGGCGCAGCAGGGTGGGAGAGAGGCGGCTGATGCTGTCGCGGAGCATCTTCATGGATGGCGTATGGATGTGGACCACCGTCTGAGGCTCTGCCCATACATTCTTCTCGTATTTTATCTTCGGCGAGGAATAGATGCCGGGGTTGACATCCACCATGATGATGTTGCGTGTCGCGCTTACGCCAGCGCCGAAGTGGTCGCGGTCTATGGTCGACACATCAAACATCGGCTCGCTCTGTGGCAGCCCCGGAGCATCCTGACACAACACGCCCTGCACGATGCCATCACTGTCACCGACGACGAGAACCTCGTAGAGCTTGCCGCCGGAGGGCGGCAGCAGACTGTGGCGGTCGTCGCAAGCAGATAGCAGCGTGCCACAGATGGCTATCAAGAAGAGACAGTGAAGCACTGTCAGTACTTGGCATCGGTGATGGTTATAGAACAGTCGGCTCATATTGTTTGGCCTATGTTTATTTCTCGGTTTTGTTTTTCTTTGCCGTGCTCAGCAGTCCACAAGCCGCGAAGATGTCCTCGCCACGGCTTGCCCGTATCGTGCAGTAGAATCCGTGAGCGGTGAGATAGTCGCGGAACGTCTCCATCGTCTCCTGGCTGGCGCCATGGAGCGGCACATTCGGTATCTGGTGGAAGCGGATGAGGTTGACATGGCAGTCGAGACCTTTGAGGAGATGGCAGATGGCCTGGGCGTGGCGCATGTCGTCGTTGACACCGCCAAAGACGATGTATTCGAACGTCAGACGGCGCTGGTGGGCAAAGTCATAGTTGCGCAGCAGCTCCACGACATCCTTGATAGCCATACCTTTCTCCGCGGGCATGAGCTCCTCACGCTGTTCGTGGATAGGGGAGTGGAGGCTGATGGCCACCTGGCAGTCGCTCTCTTCAAGGAACCGCTTCAGCTTGTCCTTGATACCGACCGAGCTCACGGTGATGCGCTTCGGACTCCAGGCCCAGCCGTAGGGTGCCGTAAGAATCTGTGTCGACTTCAGCACGTTGTCGAGGTTGTCCATGGGCTCGCCTTGTCCCATATAGACGATATTCGTCAGACTGTCAACCTCTGGAAGACTGTAGATCTGATTGAGGATGTCGGCCGTAGTGAGATAGCCCTCGAAGCCTTGCTTACCCGTTTGGCAGAACAAGCAATTCATCTTGCACCCCACCTCGCAGGAGACGCAGAGTGTGGCATGGCCACCCTGCTCGGGAATGTAGACCGTCTCGACAAACTTGGCGCGCGCCGGTGCACTGCTATCAGCCGCACCAGCCATAGGCTTTGTGGTGCGTACGGGGAAGAGGTATTTCACAGTTCCATCCTTCGACCGCTGCTCGTCAATGGGCGGCAGGCAGCCTATCTCATATTCCGCGGCTAACTTCTGACGATTGGCCTTGGAAAGGTTAGTCATCTCATCAATGGACTTGACATGCCGCTCATACATCCACTTGGCAATCTGAGAGCCGGTAAAGGCTGGCATGCCCAAGCTGGTGGCGACATCTTTCAGTTCATCGAGGGTGAGACCCAATAATATTTTCTTGTCCATATTGATGCAAAGTTACAAAGTTTTCCAATAAATATTGTGGTAAATGTCCTAAAATCGCTAACTTTGCACAGATAAATTGTCAACGACCCATTAATACTACGATGAAAACAGAATACAACGAGGAGCAAATTGTCAGCGTCGGCATTGTCAGCGGCGAGCGCATCAACTTCTCGCTCAATGGTCTTTTTGCCGTTAATGGCGAGGAGGTTAGGGGCGTGCAGTGTGCTTTTCTTGACCATGGTATCATGCATTGGAATGGCAAGGCTTACACCGATTTGCGCTTCATTCCGATAGACGAAGCGTCGAGTTTCTCGTTGAAGGATGTTGTCATCGGCGTCAACTTCCATTGGGAGCGCAAAGAGACGCAGTCGTTTCTCGGTGCCCTTCATCTCAAGCCTGGCGTTGACGGCTTGCAGACGGACGGTATCAGCAGAATCTGGGCCATCAATGAGGTGCCGGTAGAGAAATACTTAGAGAGCGTTATCTTCAGTGAGATGAGCGCTACGTCCAATCTCCCGCTGCTCAAGGCGCATGCCGTCATCTCGCGGTCGTGGTTGCTTCGGCAGATGCAGTCTTCGACGGACGCCCATCAACCAACGGAAATTATCACTGACGACAAAGTTACGGGCGTGAGACGATATATCAAATGGTATGACCATAGTGACCACACACTCTTCGATGTCTGTGCCGACGACCACTGTCAGCGCTACCAGGGTATCACCAAGGAGACGAGCCGGAATGTGGCAGAAGCCATCGCCTGCACACGTGGGCAGGTGCTGACCTATAAAGGCGAAATCTGCGACGCGCGTTTCTCCAAATGCTGTGGCGGAGCCATGGAGGAGTTTCAATATTGTTGGGAGAATGCACCCAAAGACTATCTGAAAGGCATCGGTGACACTGCTTCTGAGGTTATCCCCGACCTCACCAAGGAAGAGGAAGCAGAGAAATGGATTCTCTCGGCCCCGGAGAGCTTCTGCAACACCACCGACAAGCGTATCCTCGGACAAGTGCTGAACAACTATGACCAGGAGACCACGGATTTCTACCGCTGGCAGGTGGAATATTCTCAACAGACTGTCTCTGAACTCGTCAAGCGCAAGACGGGTGTCGACTACGGCGATATCCTCGACCTTATCCCGATGAAGCGAGGCAAGAGCGGACGCATCTGCGAGTTGAAGATTGTAGGGACGAAACTTACGATGATTATCGGCAAGGAGTTGGAAATCAGACGTGCGCTGTCGGAGAGCCATCTCTATAGCTCTGCTTTTGTCGTGCGAAAATCTGTTGACGGAGATGGTCGTCTCCACTTCCACATCTTTGGCGCCGGTTGGGGCCATGGCGTAGGACTCTGCCAGATAGGCGCTGCTGTCATGGGCGATAAAGGCTATGGCTATGATGAAATATTAAAACATTATTATCCCGGGGCAACGATAGAGAAAGTATGGTAATTAACAAGAACAACATAGAAAATTCGAAAAATCCGTGGTACTGGGTGCCGTCGTTGTCTTTCAGCGACGGACTGCCGTTGGTGACTGTCATGGCTGTCTCTGTCATCCTCTATAAACAGTTGGGGCTGAGCAATACCGCCATCACCTTCTATACCTCCTGGATGTATCTCCCCTGGATATTGAAGCCGATATGGAGTCCGTTCATCGACTTGGTGAAGACCAAGCGCTGGTGGGTTCTCGCCATGGAGCTGCTGTTGGGTGCCGCCTTTGGTGGAGTGGCCTTCACCATTCCTACATCGTTCTGGCTTCAGGGCACCCTCTTCTTCTTTTGGGTGGTAGCCTTCACCGGTGCCTCACATTGTGTGGCTGCCGACGGCTTCTATCTCCTCGGCCTAAACGAGCATCAGCAAGCGCTGTTCATGGGCATCCGCTCTCTTGCCGACCGCCTTGCCACCATCTTCGGTCAGGGTGTCCTCGTGATGATAGCTGGCAATTTACAGGTCATCTTCCGGGGTAGCATCAGCTATTCCTGGAGTCTGGCTTTCTATGGTGTGGCCGGACTCTTCATCGCGCTATGGCTGTGGCATGGTTATGCGCTGCCTTATCCTTTACCCGACAAGCAGCGGCCCTACGTCAGCGTCAGCTCGATATGGAAAGGATTTCTGCTCACTTTCCATACCTTCTTCAGCAAGCGGGGCATCGTTGCGGCGATGTTGTTCATCATGCTCTTCCGCTTCCCCGAGGCTCTGTTGAGTAAGGTGACCGCACTCTTCCTCATCGATGCGGGCCACAATGGTGGTCTTGGACTCTCCCCTCAGGAATATGGCTTTGTCCAGGGCACGGTCGGCATGATCGGAGTGGCATTGGGCAGTATCCTCGGTGGAGTGGTGGTGAGCCGTGGCGGTCTGCGGAAGTGGCTGTGGCCGATGGTCTGCGCCTATACGCTGCCCGACATCGTCTATGTCTATCTCAGCTACGCATTGCCCGAGAGCTTGACGGTAGTGAACTGCTGCGTCTTTGCTGAGCAGTTCGGTTTTGGCTTCGGACTGACGGCCTACATGCTGTATCTCATCTATTACAACCGTGGGGAGTTCCGCACAAGTCATTATGCGTTGGCTTCGGCGCTGATGACGCTCTCACTGATGTTGCCCGGGCTTATTGCCGGAGGCTTGCAGGAGATGCTTGGCTACCGCCATTTCTTCATCTTCGTCCTGCTCTCTTGCGTTGTCACCTTTGCCGTGGCTGCCTTTGTCAAGATAGACAAAGACTATGGCATCGAATGACACTTCTTTGGCATTTGCCATGGACTTCTTTGGCATATGCCACGGACTTCGCTGGCATTTGCCACGGACTTCGCTGGCATATGCCACGGACTTCGCTGGCATATGCCACGGACTTCGTTGGCATTCGCCGCACATCGCCGGAAGGGGAGGCTGACATCTGCACCTTTAACGTTTATACAAGTCAGGGAATGCCACATTTTACGCGCTGTTTCCCCCAAAAAGGCTTGTGTGTATGTTAAGGTAAAATAAATAATAAGGAAAGTCTTGCTAATGGCGGAATTTTTCCTTACCTTTGCGCCAAATTCGTTTTTAAAGCGTGAAAATAATAGAAGTGGTGAATGCCCTTGAACGTTTCGCGCCTCTGCCCCTGCAGGAAGACTATGATAATGCCGGTCTGCAAGTGGGATTGACAGAGGCCGAGGTCTCAGGGGCATTATTGTGTCTTGACGTTACTGAGGATATTATCGACGAGGCTGTTGCCAATGGCTGCAACCTCATCGTGAGCCATCATCCGCTGATATTCCATAAGCTGCGGCGTCTGTCTGATGAGGACTATGTGCAGCGCACGGTGAGGAAAGCTGTGAAGCATGATGTCGCCATTGTGGCTATGCATACCAATATGGATGCAGCCTTGGGTGGTGTCAACTTCAAAATCGCTGAGAAGTTAGGGCTCTCAACCCCTCGCTTCTTTGGCAAGATGCAAGAAGTGGACGGCGTGAAAGGTGGCGAGGGCGTCATCGGTGCTTTCTCCGAGGCTATGGCCGCCGACGATTTCGTTGCTCTTATCAAGGAGCGCTTCGATGTGGAGTGCGTGATGACCAATGAGCTGCTGCGCCGACCCATCAAGACCGTAGCTTTGTGTGGTGGTGCCGGCGACTTTCTCCTTCCCGATGCCATGAGGGCCGGAGCTGACGCTTTCATCACCGGTGAGATGCATTATCATCAGTATTTCGGTTATGAGCAGGTGATACAGATTGCCGTCCTCGGCCACTATCAGAGCGAGCAGTTCACGAAAGAGATCTTCCGCGACATCATCGCGCGGGAGTGCCCGGGCGTGAGGTGCGTACTGTCGGAGATAAACACCAACCCCATTCTCTACTGGTAACAAAGTAGACGTATAGAAAATACTGGAAATAAAGTAGACGTAAGAAAATATTAAAACACAATAGATATGTCAACAAAGAAAGATCCGTCAGAAATGACTGTTGAAGAGAAGCTCAGCAACCTCTATGAGCTTCAGAAGACTCTGTCAGCTATTGACGAGAAGCGTGCCCTTCGTGGTGAACTTCCCTTGGAGGTTCAGGATTTGGAGGACGAGATAGAGGGTCTCAACACCCGTCTGCAGAAGATACAGGACGAAATCAACGACTATCAGTCGGCTATCGCCCAGAAGCGTAACGAGATAGAGCAGGCTCAGCAGAGCGTGGAGAAATATAAGTCTCAGCTCGACTCCGTGCGCAACAACCGCGAGTATGACACTCTGTCCAAGGAGATAGAGTTCCAGACGTTGGAGATAGAGCTTGCCAACAAGAAGATTAAGGAAGCCAACCAGAAGATTGCCGAGCGTCAGAGCGACCTTCAGCAGGCTCAGACTGGCATCCAGGAGCGTCAGGCTGACCTTGTGGACAAGCGGAGCGAGCTTGACGACATCCTTCAGGAGACCCGCGACGCTGAGGCTGAGCTCAAGGAGCGTGCCAAAGAGCTTGAGACGCGCATTGAGCCGCGTCTGTTGGCCAGCTTCAAGCGCATCCGCAAGGGTGCCCGCAATGGTTTCGGCATCGTCTACGTGCAGCGTGATGCCTGCGGTGGTTGCTTCAACAAGATTCCGCCACAGCGTCAGCTCGACATCAAGATGCACAAGAAGATTATCGTCTGCGAATACTGCGGCCGTATCCTCATCGACCCGGAGTTGGCTGGTGTCAAGACCGAGACACCGGAGGAGGTTAAGCCGAAGCGTAAGCGCACGGTCAGAAAGAAGAAGACAGAAACTGACGAGTAACTGTTTGTAAGTAAAGATTAAGGGTGTATCAGAATTAGAGAAGCCCGGGAGTCCTGACTTCTGGACTTCCGGGCTTCTCTAATGTGTTACATTCCCCTTGCCTTCTTCACCGTCTCCATGGCGGCATTAATCTCCTGGAATTTCTTCTCAGCGGCTTTGCGCACGTCCTCGCCCAAACTTGCCACGCGGTCTGGGTGGTTCTTCAGAGCCAGTTTGCGGTAAGCCGCCTTAATCTCGTCGTCGGTAGCTGTAGGCGCCACACCGAGCACCTTATAGGCAGCGTCGAGATTCGACGAGGCATCATGGAGGTTGAGCATGCTGTCGAGGTCGGCTTCCGAGAGTCCGAGGTCGGTGGCTATCTCTCTGAGAGCGCTGACTTCCTCCGCCACGACCATGCCGTCGGCCTGGGCGATATTCACCAGGAAGCTGAGGAGCTGCAGGCGTTGCTCATAGGGCATAATCTGTCGGAGCTGTCGGCAGCTGCTGAGCACCGCCGTGCGGAACTCCGGCATGCCGAGGCGTTTCTGCTCGTTGAAGAGCCGCTTCATGATTTCCTCACCCTCGCTGACGGAAGCTTCGCCGAAGTTGACGCGCAGCCACTGTCTGACAAGGTTCATCTCAGAGTGCATCACCTTGCCGTCGGCGCGGATGATGTAGGAAGCTAAGACAAGGAGGGAGAAACGAAAGGTGTTGCGCTGACCCTCATACATCTGCTGCTGCGTCTGATAGCCGCCATAAGGGCCACTGCCATAGCTGCTGCCGTAGGTGCCATTGCTATTATAGTTGTCGTTGTCGATAAACTGCTGGTTTTCTGACGAGCCCTTGTCGAAGAGCGAGCCTAAGACGAAGCCGGCGATGGCGCCAAGAGGTCCTGCCACCATCATGCCCAAGAAGCCGCCAATCCATTTTCCCATTGCCATAATTGTGCGATATTGATTTTTATGCTGCAAAATTAGCAAAAAAAGAGGCCAAACGGTGATGTCTTTGGGGGAAATTTGGTAACTTTGCCGAAAATTATAAATCATTACCGGTAATACAATGAATATAGCATTCGCATTGATTCTTTTCCTCATCGTGGCCTGCCTTCTCTGGGGCCTTGGTGAGCTGCATTACAAGAACTTCAATTATGTTGAGGATGTTCCCCACCATGCAGATCCTACTGCCCATCACGATGGTCCTTATGTGGAGAAGAATATCCGCGACATCATGAAGGAGAACTCCACACGCGGCTACAACGCTATCTAAGGCTTATGGCCACCATCGTTACAGTAAAAGGTAAGACGCCCCGTGTGGGCGCTCACTGCTATCTCGCCGACAACGCTACGCTTGCCGGCGATATTGTTATGGGTGACGACTGCTCGGTGTGGTTCTCCGCCGTTCTGCGCGCTGATGTCGACGCCATCGTCATGGGCGACCGCGTCAATGTCCAGGACTGCGCCTGCCTTCATCAGACCGGGGGCTCGCCTGTCGTCATAGGCAATGATGTGAGCATCGGCCATGGTGCCGTTGTCCACGCCTGCACCATTCACGACGGTGCGCTGATAGGGATGAACGCCACCGTTCTCGACAACGCTGAGATTGGTGAGGGCGCCATCATTGCTGCCGGCGCTGTCGTCCTCCACGATACGAAGGTGCCGCCTTATGAGATTTGGGCTGGAATACCGGCTAAATGCGTAAAGAAAGCGGGCAAAGACCAGGCTGTGGACTTTGCCCGTCACTATGCTGAAATCAAAACATGGTATCAGGCCTCAGAAGAATAGAGCCACTCAGAGTGTGGCTGCTATCTTCGAAATGATAAGTGGGCGCATCGGATAAACCCTGTACTACATTCAATGATACTCAGCAGTTAAAAAACGATAGATTTTCCAACCAAAACCAGGAAAACCTCTTTGTGTCAGCGCCAAGGGCTTAGACCCTTTGCCATTTGCTGTTTGAGGGGCTCGTGAGAGGCTTTGCCTCTCATCGCCCTCAAACAGCGAATGGCAGATTCTCCTTCGTCGAATCTTGGCGCTGACACAAAGAAAACCTTGAAAACAGGCTATCGCGGTGACAGGAAAAGCCATTGGTCACTTCGGTGATTATACCCGATTGCCTCCTTGATAATTCAGAATGCAAAGATACTTTTCGTATCGGGATTATAGTAATACTTCTCGCATTGGTCTTTAACTGGTGCAAAGTTATAAAGAATGCCTATTCGATAATTGGTAAGGCGCAGATAATTCCATAGTTGTTGACGCTGCTCTGTGCCAATCTCCGTAATTGCCTTACATTCTATAATAACATGATCTTCAACAAGAAAATCCAATTTATGTTCGTGAGGAATCTGATGTCCATGGAAGTTGACAAAAAATCGGAACTCTGCTTGAAAAGAAATACCCGCATCAGCAAAAGCTATCTTTAAGGCATCCTGATACATATATTCATTCAGCCAAGGTCCCATCTCTCTATGAACCTCCTGACAGCAGCCCAATATAGGATACACGTAACGTTTAAGCTTCATCAGAAGCTCTGGATTAATTTGTTCTTTGCCACTTTGTACTATCATTACATATAGATTTAGTTCTCCATATTAAGAGAACTGAATAGATACCGAAATATTGTATTGTAATAATAATACTTTATCGCTTCATATATGCGTGTCTTTGTAAACGTTGTTTGTGTTGAAGAATACACTGCGCCAGCCTGTTTTCAAGGTTTTCTTTGTGTCAGCGCCAAGATTTGACGAAGGAGAATCTGCCATTTGCTGTTTGAGGGCGATGAGAGGCAAAGCCTCTCACGAGCCCTCAAACAGCAAATGGCAAAGGGCCTAAGCCCTTGGCGCTGACACAAAGAGGTTTTATTGGTTTTGGTTATAAACTATTTGGGCTTGAGCTATGCCTTCCCCTAATGAAGATTATAACCAAAGACTATGACTAATATCCGCCCCACGGAAAATATATCGTGAACCGGTAACTGCCACTCAGAGTGTGGCAGCTATCTTCGAAATGACTTCATCGGCGCTGCTGGTCGCATAGATGATTTTCCCTTGCGGATTGATGATAATCAGGTAAGGGAGGAACTGGATGCGATACGCTGCCGATGCAGCTTTGTTCTTCACCTTGTCGGGAGAGAGCACAGCTTGCGCCCATGGCATCTTCTCCTCGTCCATAGCCTGGGCCCAGTCCGTGAGACTGCGGTCGCAGGAGATGGAGATGATGTTCACCTCAGGATGCTCTTCATGCAGACGCTTGACATGGGGAATGGCCAAGCGGCAGGGGCCACACCAGGAGGCCCAGAAGTCGATGATGTTATATTTTCCTGCTACGATATAGTCTTTCAGCCTGGCGGCTTTTCCGTCTGTGGTCTGAAGATCTACATCCCTATAATCTAATCCTTTGGCATAGGGCCGGTAGGCTTTAACCTTCTCTTCAAAGTCGCTGTAGCCCGCTTTGTCGCCATTGCTCTTGAAGATACTCAGCAGGCTGTCGAGCTCTTCGTCGGTATATCTGAAGGCGTTGTCGAGCTTTTTGCTTTGCAGATAGAGGGAGATGGCATAAGTGGGGTGTGCAGCGATGAAAGCATCATTGGCTTTGTCGAAAGTCTCCAGCGCCTTCCGTTCGTTGTCTTGCAGCTCCTTCTCACGACTGGTGTCGTAGTTGGCCTTTCCGGGGTTGTCGCTGCCAAACTTATACTTCCACAGTTTCTGCCCTGCCAAGGCATAGGCGAGATTGCTGTCGTAGACGGCTTTGCGCCATTCGTTGTATTCGTCTTGAAACTTACCGCCCGTCACCGTCACATTCTTCTCGTGGAGCATCGGCACGCCGCCCATCTCGTAGTTGCGGGGAATGGAGTCGAAGTGCGGGGCGCTGACGGTCATAGCCACATTGTCGGCCATGAACGAGACACCGCGGTCCTGGGGATAATCTTCTTGATTCTTTGGCACTCTGTCGTCGATGGCAAGGGCGCAGACGGTGGGCTTGTCGAGTTTGCCGCTGACTTTGAAGGCGCCGTTTTTCACGATTCCCTCTGCCACGGTCTGTGTCATGACATCGCTCTTGGCTTTCACTACGACTTTGGCACCTTCTGTCAAACCAGGGAAACGACCGGAGAGGGTGAACGACTGAGCAGACAGGGTGACAGGAAGAAGTGATAGGGCTATGATACTTGTTAGCTTTTTCATGTTTGAGTCCACTTTAAAAAGTGGCTTTTATTAAACTCTATATGTGGCCGTGACCGGT
>UQRP01000008.1 GCA_900543585.1 uncultured Prevotella sp. | reverse complement strand
GGCTCCGGTCCCCGCCCATCAGGCCTTTCCTGCCGCTGCTGGTAGTAGAGGTCCACCATAGCGGTGTGCACCTCCGTGCGCAAGTCGCGCTGGGTCACGAGTAGCTGACTATGAGAAGCCTCCAACAGAGCCGCGCTCTGTTTCACCTGTTCGGCGTGCTGCCCTCCGATGGCAAAGGGCTGCGACACCTGAATGTCAATTTCTCCCGTGCGCCCGGTGTCAAACCAGCGGTGGTTATTGGGGTTCTGCACATTGTACATCACGCCCATCGTGGGATTGTCGTAGCGTCGTGACTGCTCCAACTGACCTTCTGCTGCGCTTACATCCAAGCGCACGGAACGGAGAGCAGGGTTGCGCATGACCAACAGACTGTCGGCCTCGGAAAAGCTGAGCCGCTCAGCCCGAGTCCCATCACAACAAACCCAAGCCACGAGCAGCATCAGCCAAAAACGTATTTTCATGTTACTCTGTTTTTTTATCGCCGCAAAGTTACGGAGTTTACGTAACGTGCTAAAACAGAATCGATGAGAATGCTTTCATACCATATTAAAGGTTTTTAATAGCCTTTCTTTGCCTACCCCGTCAAAGCTACCTACCTTTGCACCGACTAAAGACGAGGAGTAGCTTCCTCGGTACACCATAATATCATCAACGATACAGAGTATGCTATTAAAATTCTTTCTCACGTGTAATAAGATTGGCGCTTTCACCCTTGGTGGCGGCTATGCAATGATTCCTATCATGGAGCAGGAATATGTCGACAAAAACCACTGGCTCACCCGCGAGGAGTTCATGGACATCATGGTGGTGGCGCAGACTACTCCCGGCATCTTCTCCATCGACATTGCAAGTCACATCGGCTATAAGCTGCGTGGCGTGTGGGGTGGCATTGTCGGTGCGTTGGGCATCGCGCTTCCCTCTATCATCGCCATACTGCTCATCGCCATTTTCTTTCATAACTTCAAGGATAACGTCTATGTGGAGAAGTTCTTCCGTGGCGTGCGCCCTGCCGTAGTAGCGCTCATTGCTGCCCCTTGCTTCAAAATGGCACGAACAGCCAATATCTCATGGTCGACATGCTGGATTCCTATTGTGAGCTGTCTGCTCATTGCGGCCTTTGGCATCTCGCCGATATGGATCATCCTCTTGGCTGGAGTGGGAGGATACGTTTATGGAAGAGTTAGAAGTTAGAAATTAGCAGTTAGTAATTAGCAATTAGCAGTTAGGAGTATGTTGTTTTTCAAATTATTCTATGTCTTTAGCAAGATAGGCATTTTCAACTTTGGAGGTGGCTATGCCATGCTCTCGCTCATCTATAGCGAGACAGTAGTAAAGAACCACTGGCTGACAAATGCCGAATTCACCGACATCGTTGCCATCAGTCAGTCCACGCCAGGACCTATCGGCATCAACGCTGCCACCTACGTCGGCTATACGTCGGTCATCAATGCCGGCTACCCCGTATGGGCCGCTGTGTTAGGCTCCGTTCTGGCTTCGTTGAGCATCATGTGGCTGTCGTTTATTCTGATGATTAGTATCAGCCACTACCTGCTTACCCACAAGGATGCACCTTGGGTGAAAAACGTCTTCGCAGCACTACGCCCGGCTATCATTGGCCTCATCGCTGCTGCCGCTCTACTATTGATGAACAAAGAGAATTTTGGTACGCCATCGGCAAGCCTGCCACTCTTTGTACTCAGCATCACCCTCTGTATTGCCGTATTCTTCGCCACCCTTCGCTTTAAAGTCAATCCCATCCTCGCCATGCTCATCTGCGGAATCATTGGGCTGATTGCGTATTAACGCCAATCGAGTCCATCTTCCACGGCATATGCCAACGACATCTATGGCATATGCCAACGACATACGCGACAAATGCCAACGACATACGCGACAAATGCCAGCGATATGTGTGGCATAAGCCTTACACATCGCTGGCATTTGTAGAGACAGATAAAGCAAAGCTTACTGAGCCATCGCCTTGTCAAGAGCTGTGTAAATATCGTCGGTTTCACCGACGAAAGTACCAATAACTTTACCCTCGGGGTCTACAGCAATCTTAGTCGGGAATGCGGCAATACCCAGCTTCTTAGTGATGTCACCGGCTCCCCTGGCGTTGTAGACGTTGAGCCAAGGCAGTGCATGCTTTGCCACGGCAGCCTTCCAACGGGCATCCGTGTCATTGCAGTCTACGCTGACAATCTCCAACTTGTCTTTATGGGCAGCGTAATACTCCTTCATTTTAGGAAAGCCCTTGATACAGTTGATGCACCAAGATCCCCAGAAGTCTACAATGACATATTTGCCTTTCAAAGATGAGAGACTGAAGGACTTGCCATTGATGTCATTGAGCGTGAAGTCTATCGACTCGCCATCAGCCGGCATCGCTGTGACCTGCTGCGTCTCAGTCACTGTAACAGGCGTGGCCGCATGGGCTGAGGTAAGACAAGCCAGCAACGCAACACAGAAAAGAATCTTCTTAATCATAATAAATGTAGTCTTGATAAAAAAAGGCTATGCGGCAGTGCCACATAGCCTTCATATGAGTGTTTCGGAAAACTCGAAATATCAAGCGAGCTCAGCGAAGTACTTGATAGTACGAACCATCTGAGAAGTGTAAGAGTTCTCATTGTCGTACCAAGAAACGACCTGAACCTCGTATGTGTCGTCGTCGAGCTTCACAACCATTGTCTGTGTAGCGTCGAAGAGAGAACCGTAGCGCATACCCAGGATATCGCTGGAAACGATCTCCTCGTCGTTGTAACCGAAGCTCTCGTTAGCCTCAGCCTTCATAGCAGCGTTGACGCTCTCAACAGTAACGTCCTTACCCTTGACAACAGCGTAGAGCAGAGTTGTAGAACCATCTGGCACAGGAACGCGCTGAGCAGCACCGATCAGCTTGCCGTTGAGCTCAGGAAGAACGAGGCCGATAGCCTTAGCAGCACCAGAAGAAGCAGGAGTGATGTTGCAAGCACCTGCACGGCTGCGGCGGAGGTTACCCTTGCGCTGAGGACCGTCAAGAATCATCTGGTCGCCAGTGTAAGCGTGGATAGTCTGCATGATACCAGCCTGGATAGGATACTTGTCGTTCAGAGCCTTTGCCATAGGAGCCAGGCAGTTTGTTGTGCAAGAAGCAGCGCTGATGATCTGGTCGTCCTTAGTCAGCGTATTGTTGTTGACGTTGAAGACGATAGTCTTCAGGTCGTTGCCAGCAGGAGCAGAGATAACAACCTTCTTAGCGCCGGCCTTGATGTGAGCCATGCTCTTATCCTTTGAAGTATAGAAGCCAGTGCACTCGAGAACAACGTCGATGTTCAGAGCACCCCAAGGCAGGTTAGCTGCGTCCTTCTCCTTGTAGATGGTGATCTTCTTGCCATCAACAGAAATGTAGCCGGCAGCCTCTTTGCCGTTCTCTGTGAACGGAGTATCGTCATAAGAAACAGTGTGAACAGGCTTCTCACCGATGATGCCCTGGTAGCCACCGTGTGTGGTGTCATACTTCAAGAGCTGAGCCAGCATCTTCGGGCTTGTAAGATCGTTGATAGCAACAACCTCATAACCAGGAGCTGCGAACATCTGACGGAATGCCAGGCGGCCGATACGGCCAAAGCCATTGATAGCTACTTTAACGTTTGCCATTTTTTAATTTTTGTTTTATAAAGGTTTATAAATGCAATCCTTTAAGAAGTTTTTCTTCTTTTCGGTTGCAAAGATACAATTTATTTTCTAATTTTGCCGTTGGTATGTATATTAAATAATATAAAAAACGCATCTGTGCTGGCAAATAGATGTGAACACTTCGTGCTAATAGCAACGTGTGCAATATAGACTTTGCAATTGCGGGAGAGAAATGCCGGCATGGCTGGGGAGAGAGAGATGGCAAACATCAACACATTATATATAATAATAAGACATGGGAAAATTTCTGAACGATTTCAAGGCCTTTGCCGTTAAGGGCAACGCCGTAGACATGGCTGTCGGTGTCATCATCGGCGGTGCTTTTGGCAAGATTGTCTCCAGTATCGTTGACGACATCATTATGCCGCCTATCGGCTGGCTCATTGGCGGCGTCAACTTCTCCGACCTCAAGGTCACGCTGCCTGCCGAGAAAATTGCCGACGGCATACAGATGCAGGCTGCTACCATCAACTATGGTAACTTCATACAGACGCTTATCGACTTCCTCATCATCGCCTTCTGTGTTTTCCTTCTCGTCAAAGGCATCAACAAACTGACAAAGAAGGAGGAGAAGCCGGCCGAACCGGCTGCACCGCCAGCACCTTCCAATGAGGAGAAGTTGCTCACAGAGATAAGAGATCTGCTGAAGGAAAAGAATTAATTTCTTTGGTTGCAACAGAAAATCAAAACGCACCTATAACGTAAAAGGTCTGAACCAAAAAATGGATTCAGACCTTTTACCTTATATCATTGATTGCAATTCTCCACGCTTACTTTCTGATATAGTCTTTAGAAACTAAATCATAGTATAGTGACTCGAGCTCGCCTAACGTGAGTTTCTCCACACTATGCTCAATCGTGCGTATCAGCTCATCGCGGCGCGCAGCATCGTCGTTGTCGAAATGGGTAAAGACTTTGGCCATCTTACTCCCATTCTATTGTCGAAGGCGGTTTTGAGGAGATGTCATAGCATACTCTGTTCACGCCCTTGACCTTACGAATAATCTCGTTGGAGACGTCAGCCATAAAGTCATAAGGCAGATGTGCCCAGTCTGCTGTCATGGCATCCATAGAAGTAACGGCACGAAGAGCAACGGGGTGCTCATAGGTGCGCTCATCTCCCATGACTCCTACAGAACGGATGGTAGAGAGAAGGACTGTGCCTGCCTGCCAGACATTGTCGTAGAGGGATGTGCCGTCGGGCATAATATAGTCATGCATCTTCTCGATATAGATGTCATCAGCATCCTGAAGGATACGCACCTTCTCACGTGTGATATCACCCAAGATTCTCACGGCCAAGCCAGGTCCGGGGAAAGGATGACGCTTGATAAGACGTTCGGGCATCTTCAGCTCATAGCCCACACGACGCACCTCATCCTTGAAAAGCCACTTCAACGGCTCACAGAGTTGCAACTTCATGTCCTTGGGAAGGCCTCCGACATTATGATGGCTCTTGATAGTCATTCCCGTGATACTCAGGCTCTCTATACGGTCCGGATAAATCGTTCCTTGAGCGAGCCACTTGGCATCGGTAATCTTCTTAGCTTCTGCATTGAAGACCTCGACGAAGTCGCGACCAATAATCTTACGCTTCTTCTCAGGGTCTGTAACGCCTTCGAGGTCATGGAAGAACTTGTCGCTGGCATCGACGCCGATGACGTTAAGGCCGAGACCATTGTAGGCTTCCATCACCTTCTTGAACTCATTTTTCCGAAGCATACCATGGTCAACGAAGATACAAGTAAGGTTCTTGCCTATAGCCCGATGCAGCAACGTAGCACAGACAGAAGAGTCAACACCACCGGAAAGGCCAAGGATAACACGATCGTTACCAATCTGCTCCTTAAGCTCCTTGACCGTGCTCTCCACGAAAGAGGCTGGACTCCACTCCTGACGGCTGCCACAGATGTCAACAACGAAGTTTCTCAGAAGTTGTTTACCCTGGAGGGTATGATAGACCTCTGGATGGAACTGTACGCACCACACCCTATCCGCATCATTAGCAAAAGCGGCATATTTAACATCGGCAGTAGAGCCGATGACATGATAGCCGTCTGGAATGGCGGTGATGGTGTCGCCATGACTCATCCACACCTGAGAGCCTTTCTCAAAGTCTTTAAAGATCGGAGATGTGGTGTCGATGGTCTCCAGATTAGCACGCCCATACTCGCGAGTTCCAGTCTGCTCCACCTTTCCACCAAGGTTATGGCTGATGAACTGTGCACCATAGCAGATGCCGAGGACGGGATAGTGGCCGATAATCTCTGTAAGGTCTACCTTGAAAGCCTCTTTATCATGGACAGAATAGGGGCTTCCGCTGAGGATGACGCCGATAACATTGGGGTCGTCCTTAGGAAACTTGTTGTAAGGCAGAATCTCACAGAAGGTGTCCAGCTCGCGGACACGGCGGCCAATGAGCTGCGTGGTCTGCGACCCGAAGTCGAGGATAATGATTTTCTGTTGCATATGAAAATATAGAAATGGTATCCTTTATGAGTAAATACGGTGCAAAGATAAAAAAAATCTGTTACTTTCGCTTATTCTTTCACTAATATTTATCAGTTTTCTCTAAAGGCTGTATCCAGCTCTAAAGAGTCCTATGACATTTGTGTCGCCATCTGAGCATATAAAGTCCAATGCAGGCTGTATATACATGTTATCGGACAGCGTTATCTTAGCCGTCGCCTCCGTCGCCCACTCTTTTCCAAAGGAGAAATGAGCATAATTAGAGATGACTCTAAGTTCGGTCTGCTTCACCTTCTTAGTAGCCCCAACAGCAAAATAGGCCGTGCAGTCAGCACCATGAGATGGTGAAGCCGAGGCTTGGAACACCAGTTTTGCCGAGGGCGAGACCTGCTGCTCTGCATAACCATGGAAAGCCAGCCGGTTCAAACGACTGCCGTCATCAGGCGTTTCGCTGTCTACAGGCAAGTCTGGATGGACATGGCCTGAATAGAAAGAGCTGCCGAGCATGTAGATGCTTCCATGCGCGCTATAGTCAACAGTGGCTATGGAGAAAACACCATCTGATTTCGGACAGAAGCGGAACACATTATCGCTACCAGAAAAATGGCTGCCAGCCTTACCGTTGAGAACTGAAGCCTGAGCCGTCCATCCACAAGAGGAATAGACATAATGAATGCCCAAAGCCGCTGATGGATAAACAGGAATAGACGAGTTCATCGACATTGTTGGATAAGTCCCCGCAGAACTGTTGGTGAAAAGACCTGCACCAGGATAGGCTATATAACTGTCATCAGACTTTTGCACCCCTAAAAAGAGTGAGGACTTGCCATTTTCCCAACGCAGTCCAATAGTAGCAGGAGTAAGGAGCATGTTGCCCGTAAAGATGTTAGAGAAAGTCTGATAGTCATTGCTCACTCCCGACTTACGGGTCTCCCAAAGGCTGAAGGTGGCGAGGTCGAGATATAAATGCTCCTTACAGAGAGCTACAGAGAAGCTGAGTTTGAGAAGGTTCAGCCAATTGGTTTTATCTTTAAAATTAGTTTCCACCTCCATCGTCATGTCAGCATGGAAATTCTGTGCTGACAAAGGCGAAGAGGCAGCTAATAAAAATAATGATGATAATAAATTTTTCATTTGTGTTGTGTTGTACCCTGTATGTGTGTGTCAGAGTTCTTTCAGAAAGCGCTCTGCGTCGTGAAGCGTGTCCAGTTTTCCGACATCCATCAATCTAAGGTCGGATTTAAGATACCCTTTGATGGGGACCTTACGGCAGAGCGAGAGGTAGAAGTCCATGATAGGAAACTTGTCGGGGGCTCCCACCATATAGGTGAACAATCTCGGATAGAACAAGTGGATTCCGCTGAAAGCATATAGATGATAACCGGCTATAGTCAACGGCTCATCAGTGGCAACGAGGGGATAAGCAGATTTTTCCAGTGCCTCCTTTACCTCCGGCCACGGACTCTTCACCTCGCCAGTCGCTATATTGACCCACCCAACAAGCAACATGTTGTCGTTGAAGACCAGATAGCGTTTCGTCTTCCGCCAACTGACAAGGAGCTGTGCACCTGCATATTGGTGAGGAATGCCACAGTCCGGGCATATTACCTTAGGGTCTAAAGCGTAAAACTTAGCAAGATCAACATTGCTAAGGATATCTACATTATGAATGAGGATAGGTAGCTTGGAGCCAAACAAGTGTGCAGCTTTGCGAAGACCACCTCCGGTATCGAGAAGCTGTTCTCTCTCATCGCTAATCTTTATATCGAGCCCAAAGTTGTTATTATCTGTTAGATAGTCTGTTATCTTATTGGCAAAATGATGTACATTGACTACAATATGGTCAAAGCCATTGTCACGAAGCTTGTAGATGACCCTTTGAATAAGAGGCATCCCCCCTACCCTCACCATTGCCTTTGGCATGGTGTCAGTGAGTGGCTTCAGGCGTGTGCCAAGTCCTGCCGCAAAAATCATTGCCTGTTTCATTCGTCTAAGCCTTATTTCTCTCTACAGCGGGCAACACCTGCTGTATGTTTTGTTCTCTGTGATTGATACGTACTTCAATACCAAACTTATCATGAAGATGTTCTGCTAAATGCTGAGCCGAATAGACGCTGCGATGCTGACCACCCGTACAACCGAAGCAGAACATGAGATGTGTGAACCCACGCTGGATATACCGTGCCACATGCTTGTCGGCAAGGGCATAGACATGGTCAAGGAACTCAAGAATCTCACCATCGTCCTCAAGGAAGCGAATGACGGGCTCATCAAGACCTGTCAGCTTTTTATACGGCTCATAGCGTCCGGGGTTGTGAGTGGACCGACAGTCAAAGACATAGCCACCTCCATTGCCAGACGGATCTTCCGGGATACCTTTCCTATAAGAGAAGCTATAGACGTCAACTACGAGAGGACCCTTGCCATCATATTTAGAGAATGTAGGCAGACCATCCATCGGATGATGCGGATAAATGCTGTTATCAGTAGTTCGGAATCCATCAGTACGGGGCAACACCGGGGTCTCCTTATGAGCGAACTGAGGCAGTTCGGTGAGACGGGTCAGCACATCACGAAGATAAGGGTAAGGCAGTATATCTGCGCGGAGTTTTAACAAATCCCGAAGATTATCCATTGCCGGTGGTATGCTATCAATAAAGTGTTGTTTATGTTCAAAATAGCCTCTAAAACCATAAGCACCTAAGACCTGCAACGTTCGGAAAAGGACGAAGAGGGTCAGACGCGCTACAAAATGGCGAGTGTTAGGAACCTCTATATACTGCTTAAGCGCATCGTAGTATTCTGCTACAAGGTTTCTACGAAGCTTATAAGAATATTTTGCTGACGCTTGCCATAGGAAAGAGGCTAAGTCATAGTAGAACGGACCCTTCCTTCCCCCTTGGAAATCAATAAAATAAGGATTTCCATCAGCATCCAACATCACGTTGCGAGCCTGGAAGTCACGATATAGGAAACTCTCGCTCTTTTCCGCTGTCAAGTCCTTGGCCAATCGACGGAAGCTGGCTTCAAGGCGCACCTCGTGGAAGTCGAGTTCCGTAGGTTTGAGGAAGCAGTATTTGAAATAGTTAAGGTCGAAGAGCACACTATCCTCATCAAACTCCGGCTGCGGATAGCAGACACTCCAATCCATACCGATGGCTCCCCGAATCTGTAAATTCGGTAGTTGACGTATTGTCTTCTTCAGGAGTTCCTGCTCAGCGAGGTTGTATCGCCCCCCCGCCTCACGACCGCCCCGGATAGCATCGAAGAGAGAGGTGCTTCCCAGGTCGCTTTGCAAATAGCGCATCTCATCGTCGCTGACGGCAAGAATGTGTGGTACCGGAAGTTTGCGTTTAGTGAAATGCCGATCAATAGAGATGAAGGCATGGTTCTCGTCATGGCTGGTACCGACAACACCAATGACAGTTGAAGAATCAGAAGCTGTAAACCGAAAATACTGACGGTTGCTGCCTTGACCAGCTATTTTCTCTACCTTGGCGGGAGCAGAGCCCGACCATTTCTTATAAAGTTCTATAAGTTGCTGCATAATGTGATAACGGACTTGAAGTCACACTATTCTTCCTTTGATTCATGTTCACGTCGCAGATCATCAAAGATTCTCTTTGTTTGCTGACGGTATTCATAATTTGCAATGAGGGCATCGATGACAAATAGTATCATGACAATGCCTATGGACATCAGCAGGGAGCGAGTGAGATAAATAAGTCCTGCTGAGACGAGCAGGAAGAGGACTATCTTCTTCCAGTTGAGGTGTAATTTCACTTTCATGGTACAAAGATAATGCAAATGAGCGACATGCCAAAGAAAAGCCCAAAGTTTTTCTTTGGCATACCCGAATGCAGCATATCTTTTAAATGCAGAGAAAAGAAAAAGGGCACAAGCCACAAAACTTGTACCCTTTTAAATTATTTATTATGGAAATGATTACATCATTCCAGGCTGAGCTACAGGAGCAGCGGGTTTCTCCTCAGGCTTGTCAACAATCAGGCACTCTGTTGTCAGGAACATACCTGCGATGGAAGCTGCATTCTCAAGAGCTACGCGCTCAACCTTAGCCGGGTCAATCACGCCAGCCTTGCGAAGATCCTCGTAAGAATCGGTGCGAGCATTGTAACCAAAGTCGCCCTCACCCTTACGGACTTTGTCAACGACTACGGCGCCTTCGCCACCAGCGTTGGCAACAATCTGACGGAGCGGCTCCTCGATAGCACGACGGACGATGTTGATACCTGTCTGCTCATCAGCGTTGTCACCCTTGAGATCCTCCAGCTCCTTCTGAGCACGGATATAGGTAGTACCACCACCTACGACAACACCTTCCTCAGCAGCTGCACGAGTAGCGCAGAGAGCATCGTCTACACGATCCTTCTTTTCCTTCATCTCTACCTCGGAGTTAGCACCGACATAGAGCACAGCAACACCACCAGCGAGCTTAGCCAAACGCTCCTGAAGCTTCTCTTTATCATAGCTGCTCTTAGTGTTGGCAATCTCGTTCTTCAGCTGGTTGACACGCTCCTGAATGTTCTCCTTAGCACCAGCACCACCGACAATAGTTGTGTTGTCCTTAGTGACAGTCACCTTCTTGGCAGAGCCAAGCATCTCAAGAGTGGCCTGCTCAAGTTTCAGACCCTTCTCCTCACTGATGACAACGCCACCAGTCAGAACGGCAATATCCTCCAGCATAGCCTTACGACGGTCGCCAAAACCAGGAGCCTTTACAGCACAAATCTTCAGGCTGCCACGCAGACGGTTGACAACAAGAGTTGTAAGAGCCTCTGAGTCAACATCTTCAGCGATAACGAGCAAAGGACGACCGCTCTCTGCAGCAGGCTGTAGGATAGGCAAGAACTCTTTCAAGTTGGAAATCTTCTTATCATAGATAAGAATATAAGGATCGTCCATGACACACTCCATCTTGTCAGTGTCGGTCACGAAATAGCCAGAAAGATAGCCACGGTCGAACTGCATACCCTCTGTGATACCGATAGAAGTGTCACGTGTCTTGCTGTCCTCAACGGTAATGACACCATCCTTGGTGACCTTACGCATAGCATCGGCAAGGAGCTTACCAATCTCGGGGTCGTTGTTAGCAGATACAGTACCAATCTGCTCAATCTTGTCGTAGTTGTCACCAACTTCCTCGGCATTGTTCTTGATATAGTCAACGACTTTAGCAACAGCCTTGTCGATACCTTTCTTCAGATCCATAGGGTTGGCACCAGCCGTAACATTCTTCAGACCCTCTGTAACGATAGCCTGTGTCAGAATGGTAGCTGTTGTTGTACCATCACCTGCATCGTCACCAGTCTTTGAAGCTACGCTCTTGACGAGCTGAGCGCCAGTGTTCTCGAACTTATCTTCGAGCTCCACTTCCTTTGCTACTGTCACGCCATCCTTTGTAATCTGAGGAGCACCAAACTTCTTCTCGATTACAACGTTGCGGCCTTTAGGACCAAGTGTCACCTTTACGGCGTTGGCGAGCTGGTCAACACCACTCTTAAGCAGCTCACGTGCTTCTGTATCGTATTTGATAATCTTTGCCATTTTTATTTAAAGCTTTTTATTGTTGATGAATTTAACTCTAGCAAGTGTTAGTCTACCTTTGCGAGGACATCACTCTGACGCATCATCAGATACTTAGTGCCCTCAATCTCCAGCTCAGTGCCGCTATATTTGCCATAGAGCACGGTATCGTTCTCCTTGAGAACCATAGGATCATCCTTGGTGCCACCGCCAACGGCAATCACCTTACCACGCTGTGGTTTCTCCTTGGCTGTATCAGGAATGATGATTCCACCTACTTTTTCCTCAGCTGGTGCAGGAAGTACCAGCACTCTGTCTGCTAATGGTTGAATTTTCATAGTCGTATATTTTTTAATCTATTGTATTTCTACTGCTATGGATTATTAATCCACAAAAGCATATACGAAAACTGTGCCAAAAGAAGCATAAGGAAGTGGCAGACTGACAAAATTGTCAGCTTTTTGCATATAATAACAATAAAGTGCCTTTTTCTCCATGACAGAAACGACACATATTATAATATGTGTAGAGCGATGGCACAAAAAATCCCCGGACACTCTTCGAAAAGAATATCCGGGGGAATGATATTACGAACTTAAAGAATTAATATCTTAGTTGTTCTCAGGACGAAGCTTGCGAACAGTCTCGCCAGCGCGCCACATCTCCATATCGTGCATAGCCTTCAGCTCTGCATTCAGCTTCTCACGATAGTCAGGCTGAGAGTTCCTGTCAATAGAAATCTGAGCCTCGTTGCCGCTCTCCACAGAGCTGTACAGCCACTCCATGACAGGAAGGTTAGCAGCCTTGAAGCGAGGACGCCAGTCAAGTGCACCACGCTGAGCTGTTGTAGAGCAGTTAGCGTACATCCAGTCCATACCCTTCTCACCGAAGAGTGGGCAGAGGCTCTGAGTGAACTCCTCAACAGTCTCGTTGAAAGCCTCCGAAGGAGAATGTCCATGCTCGCGAAGAACATCGTACTGAGCCTCGAAAAGACCTTCGATAGCACCCATCAGAGCACCACGCTCACCAGTCAGGTCAGAAGTAGCCTCCTTGTTGAAGGTTGTCTCGAAGAGGTAGCCAGAACCAATACCGACACCCATAGCAAGTGTTTTCTCCTTAGCATTGCCAGAAGCATCCTGATAGACAGCATAGCTGCTGTTGATACCGCGGCCCTCAAGGAAGAGAGTACGCAGAGAAGTACCAGAACCCTTAGGAGCTACCATGATGACATCGATGTCCTTTGGTGGAACAACGCCTGTACGGTTCTGCCAGTTGATGGCGAAGCCGTGGCTGTAGTACAGCGTCTTGCCCTTTGTCAGGAAAGGCTTGATCTTTGGCCACTGAGCTATCTGACCTGCGTCAGAGAGCAGCATAGCGATGATAGTGCCCTTCTCGGCAGCCTCCTCGATGGAGAACAGTGTCTTGCCAGGAACCCATCCGTCAGCAACAGCCTTATCGTAGCTCTTACCAGGACGCTGGCCTACGATTACGTTAAAACCATTATCGCGAAGATTGCCGGCCTGACCAGGACCCTGAATACCATAACCGATGACGGCAATCGTCTCATTCTTCAGTACCTCACGTGCTTTCTCTAATGTGAACTCTTCTTTCGTGACGATATTCTCTTCAACGCCACCAAAATTCATTTTTGCCATAATTAAAATTACTTTTAATATAACGTGTTAACTATTCTCTCTTCTACTAACGGTCGCTAAACCGTACCCCTTTCTGATAACGGCTGCAAAGGTAATGATTTATTATAATACCACCAAGCTTTTCTTTCAATCTTTTATAAATTTAACCTTACATCTTACAACTTCAACTTCCTTCGCTGCTTTCTTAGTTATCCTGACGCAATATTCACCATCGGCAACTTCCTCTTTATAAAGGCACAAAGTGTCGCCGGCATGTGATTCTGCCACATAGGCAATGTCGATACGCCTCAGACGATGCGAACGATAGTAGTCCAAGTCGAAAAGATCAAGCACATGGTCGATATATTTCACCGAGTTAACATGGCCGTTGATGTCTACATCATTATAATATGTGACAATCTGGCGTGCCATAGGAATCTCGTGTGACATGACAACCCGTGAAGGTGGAGCGATAGGGCATTGCTTCTCCGTCTCGATGTACTTCTCTATGAGCCCTTCCTTCACAGCATAAATATCCGTCGGCTGACGACTGTCAGTGTCAATCATAGCCCAAATACTTCTGCCATAGGCATAGACTTTTCCCACATCTTCACTTGATACAGCAAAATTGCGGCTTGTGAAGAACTTTTTGGCAGACTCGACCCACGTCTCCGCTGTCACTTTGTCATAAGCCTTTGGCATCTCCATTATCTCAATGGCAAAACGTGACAGCACCCACGTCTTATGAAGTTTGTTGAGCTCTGATACGCCATAGCCCCTATCTTTGCTATGATAGTCGGCGGCATTGAGCATGCCATTGCCAAGGTGCCCCGGGAAGAGCCTGTCACCATAATCACAGTGGAAAGGCTCTACCTGAAACAGATAACGGCCAACTTTGGGAAGAAAGGTCCCGCCCTTTTGCTCAATACTCATTTATTCGCCTTGCTCCTCAATATATTTGCTAACCGGCTCTTCCACACTTCTCGTCACGGCAATACGCCCTGACCGTGTATATTGCAGAAGGCAACCAAAACTGTTAAGCTTGGAATAGAGGTCGGTGATGTCCTCGGTAAGACCGGCAAGCAGGACGGTACTGTAGGTTGGATTGACCTCCATCATACGGGCGTCATGGCGGCGGATGGTACGAGAGACCTCGGGATTGTCGAGCAATACGGGAGTAGCTATCTTATAGAGAGCAACCTCGTGGATGAAAATCTGATCATCGGTGTAGAAGTCTGCTTTGATGACATTGATCTTCTTCTCTATCTGCTTCTTTATCTTAACTATCTCCTCTGGGTCACTCCAACAAGTAATCGTGTACTTGTGGATGCCATCAATACTCGACGCCGACACATTAAGGCTTTCGATGTTCACCTGACGGCGTGTGAAAACATTGGCGACCTCATTGAGGATACCAGCAACATTCTCACTGTATACTAATAATGTATAGAACTGCTTTTCCATAGTATTAAATATCAAGATGCAACTGCATTTCGTCAATCGCGCATCCCGGCGTGACCATAGGCGTGACATTCTCCTCCTCCTTGACGGCGCACTCAAGGATGTAAGGCCCATCGGTATGCAGCATCTTTTCCACCTTGGCTTTCAAATCCTCCCGGTCGATGACAACATCATAATTGATGCCATAAGCCTCTGCTATCTTCTGGTAATAAGGATTGAGCATCTTCGTGAATGAACGGCGATGATTATACATCAAGTCCTGCCACTGGCGCACATTACCAAGATAGTTGTTGTTGAGAAGAATCATCTTTAATGGAGTCTGCTGCTCCATAATGGTACCCAGCTCCTCGATACACATTTGGAAGCCACCGTCACCAGTGAACAGCACAACAGTCCTGTCTGGAGCTGCGAAGGAAGCACCAATAGCTGCCGGCAGGCCGAAGCCCATGGTGCCAAAGCCACCACTGCTGACAATGCTGTGATATTTCTTAAACTTGAAATAGCGAGCTGAGAACATCTGGTTCAAGCCCACATCGTTGCTCATGATAGCCTCACCTTTGGTCTGCTCAGCCACCTCATTGATGACCTCGCCCATAAGCAGTGGTCCCTCTGTAGGATGAACATGCGGATCTATCACCTCGCGCTTTTCTTCCTCATAAAGAGGCTTGAACGACTCTATCCAGTCTTTATGGTCGTTCTTATTTAGCAGAGCCGTAATGGCAGCCAAACTCTCTTTGCAATCGCCAATGACGGCTACATCAGTCTTGACATTCTTATCAATCTCCGAAGGATCGATGTCAAGATGAATGATCTTCGCCTGTTTAGCATAGCGGTCAAGACGGCCCGTGACGCGGTCGGAGAATCGCATGCCAATAGCTATCAGCACATCACACTCCTGCTGCTTAATATTGGGAGCGTAGTTACCATGCATTCCCAACATACCCATATCCAGAGGATGATCAGAAGGCAGGGCAGAAAGTCCGAGCAACGTACGTCCTGCCGGAATATCAGCCTTCTCCAGAAAAGCCTGCAATTCTTTCTGCGCACCACCAAGCTCTACGCCATGGCCAACCAGTGCGAAAGGTTTTTTAGCCGAATTGATGAGTTCAGCAGCCTTTGCAACAGCGTCCTTACTTATCTTTGGATATGGATTGTAAGAGCGAACCTTGTCGGCCTTACCTGGCATCCACACCGACTTTCCCATTTGCGCATTACGTGGGAAATCGAGGACAACAGGGCCCGGACGCCCACTACGGGCGATATAGAAAGCTCTGTTCACAGCCCAAGCAACATCCTCCGCGCGGCGTATCTGATAGCTCCACTTTGTAATAGGCTGAGCCATGTCCACGAGGTCTACCTCCTGAAAGGCATCAGTACCCAGGGAGTTGACACCTACCTGACCGGCTATCACCACAATAGGCACCGAGTCCATCATAGCATCAGCAACGCCCGTTAAGGTGTTGGTAGCGCCAGGTCCGGACGTTACTAAGCAGACACCTACCCCACCGTTGACACGGGCAAAGCCTTCAGCAGCATGAGCCGCAGCCTGCTCGTGGCGAACAAGAACAAAATCAAACCAGGGATCTTTCTTATGAGTATAAGTGTAAAGCGCGTCGAAGACAGGCATGATAGCACCACCTGGATAGCCAAAGATGGTCTTCA
Organism: uncultured Prevotella sp.; assembly: GCA_900543585.1. Classification (GTDB taxonomy): domain Bacteria; phylum Bacteroidota; class Bacteroidia; order Bacteroidales; family Bacteroidaceae; genus Prevotella. The sequence goes on along the minus strand of UQRP01000008.1, from coordinate 54,182 downwards.
CATTTTCCTGATATAATGCGCGCATCAATATCTCTGAGCCTGAGACTTCTTCACCAATCTTTATGCCAGACCAGGGAGCCTCGGGCCAATCTTTTCGTGTATTCATACTTTAATCGATTATTCTAACACCGCCTTTATCGGCTGAACTAACACTTTGAGCATAAGCTCTTAATGCCTTACTTACCACTCGCTTACGCTTCAGTGGCTGCTGTGGACGTGCAGCAAGTTCCTCATCACTAAGCTTGACATTGATAGACCGGCTGGGGATATCAATGACAATAATATCACCATCCTTAATCTTTCCGATGTTACCACCTGCAGCAGCCTCCGGAGAAATATGTCCGATACTGAGGCCACTGGTACCACCAGAGAAACGACCATCAGTAATAAGAGCGCACTCCTTGCCCAGATGGCGACTCTTGATGTAAGATGTTGGATAGAGCATCTCTTGCATACCCGGACCGCCCTTAGGACCTTCATGAGTGATAACGACGCAGTCGCCACTGTTTACCTTACCGCCCAAGATGCCTTCGCAAGCATCCTCCTGAGAGTCGAAGACAACTGCCGGACCCTCAAAATGCCATAACTCAGGAGCAACACCTGCCGTCTTAACCACACAGCCGTTCTGTGCAATATTGCCAAAGAGGACGGCAAGTCCGCCATCCTTAGTGTAAGCATGCTGCAAGTCACGAATGCAACCATTCTCACGGTCAGTATCAAGACTCTCCCACTGCTCATCCTGCGAGCCCATGACTGTAGAGAAACGACGGCCAGGAGCACTATGATAAATCCGCGAAGCTTCAGAATCTATGTGCTCGCCGGTGATGTCGTATTTCTTTATCTCCTCATCGAGCGTGGTGCCATCAACGCGCTTCACGCTGCCATCGATAAGACCACCTTTCTTCAGCTCATTCAGAATACCAAGGATACCACCTGCACGGTTGCACTCCTGAACACTGTATTTCTGTGTGTTGGGAGACAACTTACAAATGCAAGGAACTTTACGGCTCAACTTGTCAATGTCCTCCATTTTGAAGTCTACGCCACCCTCTTGAGCCACAGCCAAGAGATGAAGTACCGTATTGGTACTGCCACCCATGGCAATATCAAGTGTCATAGCATTGAGGAAAGCCTGGCGTGTAGCGATATTCCGAGGCAGCACACTCTCATCGCCATCCTCATAATATGCGAATGCATTCTTGACAATCTGACGGGCTGCATCCTTGAAGAGCTGTATTCTATTCTTGTGCGTAGCCAGGATTGTACCATTGCCCGGAAGCGCTAAGCCGATAGCCTCTGTCAGGGAGTTCATGGAGTTGGCCGTAAACATACCTGAGCAACATCCGCAGCCAGGACAAGCAGTCTGTTCTATCTTTGTCAGGTCATCGTCACTGACGCTCTTGTCACCACCGGCTATCATAGCTGTGATAAGGTCAGCGTTCTCACCTTTCCAGCGTCCTGCCTCCATAGGACCACCACTACAGAAAATAGTAGGGATATTCAGTCGCATGGCAGCCATCAGCATTCCTGGTGTTACCTTATCACAGTTGGAGATGCAAATCATAGCATCAGCCTTATGCGCATTCACCATGTACTCTACAGAGTCGGCGATGATGTCGCGTGAAGGCAGCGAATAGAGCATTCCGTCATGTCCCATGGCTATGCCGTCGTCAACAGCGATAGTGTTGAACTCAGCAGCATAACAACCCATGCTCTCAATCTCCTTCTTTACAATCTGACCGACCTCATGCAAATGCGTATGTCCCGGTACAAACTGTGTGAAGCTGTTGACGATAGCTATAATAGGTTTACCAAACTGTTCATGCTTCATTCCTGCTGCTACCCAAAGAGCCCTTGCACCTGCCATGAGGCGGCCTTGAGTGCATACTGCGCTTCTTAACTGATGCTTCATAATGCTTCTTGTTTGAAATTTCCTGCAAAGATACATACTTTTAACTATAATCGCAATAATATCTACAAATTTATTCCTTTATAATGCAAAATTATAACATACAAACCAGCTAAAGCTACAATCCGATATGTAAAGCTAACTATTAAAGCCTATGAGGAGAATAAAAAAAAAACTGCAATTAGATTACCTTAAATAATAAGAGGCAATATCATTCCATATAGATTTTCCTTACAATAAATAATTAGAGGCAAGCAAAAGGCGATTGGTTTTATACGTAAACACAATAGGTTATGGAACAAAAAATCCCGCTGCCAACAGACAGCGGGATTGTTATTGTAAGATATCTAAATATCTAACTAAGCTTACTTGACGTAAACGACAGCCAGACGGTTAGAAGTAGAGCCCTGAACGCCCTTACCGTTAGCCTCGTCAACGACGACGCCATTCTTCTTCAGATACTTAGCGACCACGTCAGCACGAGCCTGAGACAGACGGTCGTTAACCTCCTTAGAACCCTCAGGAGAAGCAGTACCAACGATCTGAACGTGCTTGCCGCTCTTCACAGCGTCAAGAGCCTTCTTGGCCTCCTTTGTCAGAGCGCTCTTACCCTGAGCGAATGTTACGAAAACAAGGTTCTCAACCTGAACCTCCTTAGCAGGAGCTTCCTTGACAACCTCCTTGACAACCTCCTTAGGCTTCTGAGCCAGCTGGTTGCGCAGGTCGTTGATCTGGCTGTTCAGATCATCAATCTCAGCCTGGTTACGGGGCTCAACAATCTTGAAGTTGTGAGTACCGTTGCTGTTCTTGAACTTGTAAACGACACCAGCGTTGAGCTGAACGAAGCTGTGGTTGATATCGTACTGAACACCAGCGTTAGAGATGTTGTAGTTAGCACGATCTGTCTTGTCGTTCAAGCCATAAGTGATAGAAGGCTCGATATAAGCCTGCCACTGCTTCTGGCCACCGAAGTTGAAGGCGAAGTCGATACCCAACTTAGAAGTCAGGTTGTTCTTATAATCGAAAGCCTTGCTACCGTCGAGACGCTCGTTGTTGTCACCGAAGATGTGACCCCAGCCAAGACCTGCAACAGGGATAACCTCGAAGAAGCGGGGCTCACCCTTGTAACCACCGAAGAGGTTGCTCAGGTTCAAAGTTCCTAACAGGCTTGTGTTGAGGAAACGAACTGCTGTACCTGTTGAGTTGAAAGGCTTGTTGGAGAAGTAAGCATTGCTCTCAACAGCAAGACCGACAACAGGAGTGAACCAACGGCCGACGCGAACGCCGAAGTTAGGATCCAGACCCTTCATCCAAGAGTGACCTGTTGTCTTAGTAGCCAAGCCGCCATTTACGCCAACATAGATGTTGTCATAAACCTTGCTTTCCTGCACGGTCTGTGCAGAAGCTGAAACTGCCAATACAGCAGCAGCAGCCAAAGTCATTAATTTTTTCATGTTACCTTAAATTAAATACTATTATTTTGAAATTTTCTACTAATGCGCTGCAAAGGTAAGGCCAATTTTCGAATTACAATGTCTAAAGACCTTAAATTTACGTACTTTTAATTAAAAAGTCATAAAACACATGCTACAGCACCCAATTTATTGATTTTAGTCAAGTATTTTGAGGCAAAAAACATACACTTATTGGTAAAATTCTTTCTTTGCTGCTGACAAAGTGTTCTTCATCAAAGAGCAGATTGTCATAGGACCAACGCCACCGGGAACTGGCGTAATATATGAACATTTTGGCGCCACTTCGTCAAATTTTACGTCACCATTGAGTCTCCATCCACGCTTGCGGGTGGCATCGGGCACTCTTGTAGTACCTACATCTATGATAACAGCACCTTCCTTGACCATGTCGGCAGTAACGAAGTCAGGCTGACCGATAGCAGCGATGATGATATCAGCCTCACGGCATTCATCCTTCAGCGTTTTAGAATGAGAGTGACAAACTGTCACAGTGGCATCACCATACTGCTTTTGCATCATCAGTTGAGCCATTGGTTTTCCGACAATGTTGCTGCGGCCTAAGACAACACACTTCTTGCCTGAAGTCTCAATATGATAGTGCTGCAATAAGGTGAGGATACCTAAAGGCGTAGCGGAGATAAAGCAAGGCAGTCCAATCGCCATACGCCCGACATTGACGGGATGGAAGCCATCGACATCTTTTCTGTAATCAATAGCCATGATGACTTTCTGCTCGTCGATATGCTTTGGCAAAGGCAGTTGGACAATGAAGCCATCGACATCAGCATCCTTATTCAGTCTGTCGACGCATGCCAATAGCTCTTCTTCCGTGACATCATCCTCATAGCGGATGAGCGTGGACTTGAAGCCACACTGCTCGCAGGCTATCACCTTATTCTTCACGTAGGTCTCAGAGCCACCGTCGTGGCCCACCAAGACAGCTGCCAAATGGGGCTGTTTGCCACCCTTTGCCACTATTGCTTTCACCTCGTCTGCTATCTGCTGCTTAATGGCAGCGGCGGTAGCCTTACCATCTATCAATGTCATAGCTTGCGTGTTTATAATTCGGAAAACTTATAATACCCGAATAAGAAATTATCTCTTCATCTTCGGCATGTTGCGCATCATCTGCTTCATGCCATTACCAGTCACCATCTTCATCATCTTGCGAGTCTGGTCGAATTGTTTCACAAGACGATTGACTTCCTGAATGCTTGTGCCAGAGCCTTTTGCAATACGTAGCTTACGGCTTTGGTTGAGGCATTCCGGATTAGTGCGCTCTTTGGGCGTCATCGAACGGATGATGGCCTCAATACCATTAAAGGCATTGTCGTCAATATCAATATCCTTGATGGCCTTCCCCACTCCAGGAATCATGGATGCAAGCTCCTTGAGGTTGCCCATCTTCTTGATTTGCTCTATCTGATTGAGGAAGTCGTTGAAATCGAACTTATTTTTCTGAATCTTCTTTTGCAGGCGCTTTGCCTCTTCCTCGTCGAACTGTTCCTGCGCACGCTCTACGAGAGAGACAACATCACCCATGCCGAGGATACGGTCGGCCATACGGTCAGGATGGAATACATCAATAGCTTCCATCTTCTCACCAGTGCCAATAAACTTGATTGGCTTCGTAACCACCGTACGGATAGAGAGAGCAGCACCGCCACGCGTATCACCATCAAGTTTTGTCAAGACAACACCATCGAAGTCGAGACGGTCGTTAAACTCCTTGGCTGTATTCACGGCATCCTGACCCGTCATCGAATCAACAACAAACAGCGTCTCGTCGGGGTGTACATGCTCCTTAAGAGAGGCTATCTCATTCATCATCTGCTCATCGACAGCCAGACGTCCGGCAGTATCAATGATAACGACGTCATAACCTTTCGCCTTCGCCTCTTGAATAGCATGGTCAGCAATCTCGTTGACATTCTTGCTCTCTGGCTCACTGTATACAGGGACTCCTATGCCCTCACCCACTACCTTCAACTGATCGATAGCAGCAGGTCGGTAGACATCACATGCCACAAGCAAAGGATTCTTATGATCCTTCTTTTTCAGCATATTGGCAAGTTTGCCACTGAACGTTGTCTTACCGGAACCTTGCAGACCCGACATCAGTATAATGGATGGTTTACCATTAAGATGCAATTCAGCGGCTTCACCACCCATCAGTTTGGCAAGCTCGTCGTGAACAATCTTCACCATCAGCTGCCCAGGCTTAATAGCTGTCAGCACATTCATACCGAGAGCTTTCTTCTTCACCGTATCAGTGAAAGACTTGGCAACCTTATAGTTGACATCGGCATCGAGCAACGCACGACGGACATCTTTCAGTGTTTCTGCAACATTTATCTCCGTTATCTTGCCTTCACCCTTTAATATCTTAAAAGAGCGCTCAAGACGGTCTGTTAAATTCTCAAACATAATTTATTCTGTCGTTATTTGTTGCAAAGTTAGCGATAATTCCTTTAATAATAAGCGTTTTTGTGGAAATAAATTTAGAAATGGCTACTCTTTGGCTTTTTTCTTCTTACGCTCCAGCCCGAATAGTTCTCTGAAGCTTCCAAAATCCTTCTTCAAGATAAATCCCACACCCTGCGTATTGAGGGAGTTGCGAGTGAAATAGCGGTCATTGGTCTGGTTATAGACATGCACGCTAAAATTGCCATTGGGAAGAATAAGGTATCGCAAGTCAAAGTCGCCAATAAAGGATGTTGTAGCATTGGCCTTATCACGATAGCCGAACTGTCCGTTGAAGAGCAGGCGGTTGTTGAGAAGGTGCCCGCTCAGCAACCCCTCATACTGAGCATTGTTGAAGCCCTCGTCGCCAGTAGAGATATTAGCGCCGAAACTCCAGTTGGTCGTTTTCACGAAGCTTCCGATGATATTGTTGATCTGCTGACTGAGCTGTCCACTGAGGATACTCTGCATGGCAAGCGACGTCTGGTTGGTCTGCGACTCTGCATTGTTGATACCCCGGGAATAGAAACGTCCCACAGCAAGGAGATATAGCACTTGCTGGCGCATTTCTTCTTCACCATTGATAAGACTATAAACCATCTGCTTGGTATCAGCACTCATCGTAGGAAAGTCAAGGCCAAAGTCCACCTTCGAACTTTCCGGTGTTCCCGTGATGTCCATCAGACAATTCACCTTCACATTGCTTGACGAAAAGCTGCGGCCCACCTGCAAGTCTGCCAGACTGACAGAAGCAATAGGATACTGCGCCTTAAGATTCAACAAGGCAGCGTAGGGGGTGCCACCGAAGACAATGGTACCACCTTGCGCGAAGACGAAGTTTTTCTTGATGATATTCTGTATGGTCAGATTATAGACGCCATGGTCAACGGTATAGATTCCGAAGATATTCAGTCCACCTTTGTTGAAATACGTTGCCCGCAAATCACCAGAGCCATTCAGAGCCACGTAGTCTCCCGACTGCCGGTCCATGATAATGCGGAAAGTGGCTTCTGGATTGGCTTTTATAGACAAGTTGATATGTATGTCAGCCGGAATGTCGCCGAGCTTCGCCACACCACTGTGTTTGATGCTGTCGGTATGATATTCCAGTGAATCTTTTGAACGCCAGTGGATGAAGTCCTGCGATGCTAAAGCCTCAGGGCTTGTAGCATCATATACCACTTCCGAGCCCTTTGTAGGAAGCATGTTCACATCTATATTCACTTCCCCCGAACGCCCTTGAATGGTAGCATTACCCGTACCGAACACCTTTCCATAAAAACTGCTGCCATCGCCACCATCAAAGTTGAAAGCCAATAGGTTACGTGCTGCAATATCAATATCATAAGATAGTCTGGAAAGATGCTGGTGGTGCAGTGCTCCCGTGACGATGCCAAGGTGCCCCATGTCATCGTAGACAGAGTCCTGCTGGACAATGATATTATTCTCTATGAAGTGAACCTTCCCATGACGGATAGAATAATGTGTCCCTATGGGCTTGACAAGAAGTCCACCGTGAGCCGTCACATCCCCAAGAAGATTAATCTGCTTCAAATCTCCGCACAGACGCAAGTTACCATTGGCTGACAAATCCACATCGTCAAGTAAGCTCGAACAGAGGTCGCCGACAAACTCCATCCGAGAGTTCTTCAGCCCCATATCTAAGTCAATGTAGTTACGCTTTGGCGATACATAACCCTTAACGATTACCGCCCGCGGTGCTACGCTGCCATCAGCTTTCAGAAGAGTATCCTTTGCTATGGCATCAATGTCAATCTGCGACTCATTGTTGTTCCAGTCCACATTGGCATAGAGTATACCCAAACGCCCACCCATAAATCGGAAATTGTCAACGCGGACACTTCCACCCATATTGGGCTTGTCAAAGAGATTGCGGAGCGTAGCCTGTCCTGATACAGAACCGTCGAAGTCAACAGAATGGAAGTTGACTAAGTTCAGCACATAATTGACATCGACATTCTTTAAACGAGCCACCATTGAGTCTTGCGGTGAGTCTGTTGCCATACCGTTGATACGAATGCTCTGCGTATTGCTGCCAATATCCAAGTCGTTGACATCAAGATGTTTCTTACTATAGAGCACCGTAGACGGATGAATGGTATACAAAGAATCACCTATATAGAAATGCGACTCATCGAAGTTGAGCAGCGCCTCGGTATGGCCCAAGCTATTTTTGCGAAATTCTACACCTCCATATACATTCCCATGCAAGCGCTGCTGCAAGGCATGATTGTCAAGACTCAACGACAGCATCAGCTTGTCGCTTCCTGCATTCGTCTTCAGCTCGATATCAGTCCCCAAACTCTCCGACCTCATATTTCGAAGGGCTGCCTCTATCTCTAAGCGATTGTCTACAGTTCTTGCTGTTGTCCGGACATTCTTGAGGTGATAGTTGCCGTAAACGATATCGCCAGAACGAATCTCTGCCTGTATAGAATTGGAAGCGTTGTCAACATCAGCGGCAAGGCTCAGTGGCTCACGAATTTCAAGAGGAATGTTCAGAAATGGCTTTGCCCAATCACTGTTACAGATATAAGCCTGAACAGCCACCCGCCCGGTATGAACTGGCCGATATTTGAAAGGAGCAAGGTTGGTAATTCCCGGCAACTTTCTGACAATAATATTTTCTATGCTCTGCGGCAATGACGCATAGTCGAAATTACCATACACCACCGCCTTTCCAAAACCACCGTCAACAGCTAAATAATGTCCACGGCGACTATGTCCTGCCTTAAAAAGCAGGGAGTCAAGAGCATATTCCGTGGCTGTCGACTTCATTGAGAAATTTCTTACTGCCAGGTGACCCGATGCACTGTTAATGTCATGTCCGGTAATATCTGCAACAATGTCAGCCTTATAATCAGCCTCTGCCAGTCGGCCTTTGAAAAGGTTCAATCTTGACGGAGCAAAACGGCTGATAGAGGCTACGGCTCTGATAGCCTTATCTTTTGAAGACACATCAATGCTGCCGTCAAGAGAAGCCGCAATATTGTCGTCTGCAATATTGAATCTACCATTCACCAAACCATTGTCGTAGTCTGCATCAACGGTAATATTCTTATAATCATATTTATTATATTGGAAATAGGGAATGCTACCTTTTAAGAAATACGCCTTCGACTTCAGCGAGCCTCCGCCCCTGATATCGGCAGCCAAAGTGCCAAAACGCTTGTCGGCAAGCAGTTTACCAAGGTCAAACGCTTTGGTCTTGACAGAGCCTTCCACTTCGTTCCGCTCCTTCTCCACCGCAACGAAAGCATTGCCCACTCCTGAGAGCAGCTCCCCACGTAGCGAGAAATCAACCCCATAGCCCTTGGCCCTGCCACGAAACCGCAAGTTCTCACCTCTCTCCAAAACTTCCGGCACCTTATCCATAAAAATGGCCAGACCTGCCGACCTTACTGACAGCCTACGGATATTTGCCGACCAATAGGAAGTAGAGAACGGCACCCCCACTACCCCATCAGCAACAATGCTAACGTCAGCAACGCGCTTGTTACCCAAATGGTTAGTCGATGGCAGAACATCAGCAGCGAGAGAGCTGATACGCAACGATTTGTCATTTCCTGACACAATGGCCTGGAGAAGAAGTTGCTTATCGGATTTTTTGAACTTCGGATAGAAGGCAGCAATATCGCGGAAGGCAATATGCGACGCTGACAAACGACAGTCATACTGCCGTCGCCCTGTCACTTTGTCCGTCAGCATAGACGCATGAGGAATCGTAACTTCCGACCCTGGCATTGACAGTTGCATGTCTCGCAGCCAATAGCCATTTTTGTTGCCTGTCAACTTCATCGACAAAGATGTGACCTTTATGCCGGAAGCCTCGTTGACTGACAGATTTTTAAGTACAGCATTCAAGGAATCGCCACCAGCTCTATATATAATAATGTGTGAACTGATATCAGAGAGCTGCAAATGGTGCGTGTCAAAAGAAGTTTTTCTGGCAGTATCCCATTGATTCCATGCTACAGAACCATGCCGCACGACGAGACTATTGATGGCAAGTGTAAGCGACGACTTAGAAGTGGTGTCTTTCGAAGCTAACGAGTCGATAACAAACTGGAAATTGGGCTTTGCCTTTGCTGTCTCTTTATACAAGTTCAATCTTGGAGTAAAAATCTGTGCTGAAGTAATGACGATGCGTCCCTGCGCCAAATCTGTAATACTGATTTTCGCCGACAAACGCGAGGCAAACAGCATCTGTTTACCCTTTTGGTCCAAAAGGGCCACGTCATCGATAATAACTCTGTTGAAGAAACCTAAATAAACATTACCCACAGAAGCCGGTGCACCAAGTTTCTTGGATATCGCCGAGGCGACAGCTTCACCAATAGCCGATTGCACCATGGGTATATGAACCATGATGACAAGCAACAAGTATAGTCCGACAACGAACCATACAAGGCCACTGATAATGTTTCTCAACTGTTTCAACAACTGCAAAATTAAAAAAAATATGCCGTCAAAGTACAAAAAAAGGAGATTTTATGGATAATGAGATAATTTTTGTTTAAATTTGCACGAGAAGTCAACAACAACATTGCGGAAGAGAGATTTTTCCATGCAGAAAACATATAAAACTATACAATAACTATATCATCTTATGGCAAATGTAATTAAGTTGAGTAAAGGCTTAAACATTAACCTGAAGGGGAAGGCCAAAGGTGAGAAGATGCAAGCTCCACAATCTACGGAGTTTGCCGTCTCACCGTCTGACTTCCCCGGAGTGATTCCTAAGCTGTCCGTCAAGGAAGGCGACAAAGTGCTCGCCGGTGAACCCCTGTTCTTCAACAAGGCTTATCCCGACGTAAAATTTGCTTCGCCTGTCAGCGGTACAGTCTCTGCAGTAGTGCGAGGCGACAGAAGGAAGATTCTCTTTGTCAAAGTTCAGGCCGACAACAATCAACAGTATCACGACTTCGGCAAGGCCGACCCCACAGCAATGGACGCAGCGGCTGTGAAAGCCAAAATCCTTGAAGCTGGCCTTTTCGGGTATATCAACCAGATGCCCTATGCCGTTTCAACGACTCCCGACACCACTCCTGACGGCATTTTCATCTCAGCCCTGCGCGATATGCCATTGGCAGGTGATTTTGAAATGGAGCTCAAAGGCAACGAGCAGGCTTTCCAAACAGGTCTGACAGCTCTCTCGCGTATCGCTACCGTACACCTCGGCACAGGTGCCTACCAGACATCACCAGCTCTGACAGATGTCAAGGATGTAGATCTTAATGTCTTCGATGGACCTTGTCCGGCTGGTAATGTCGACGTACAGATTAATCACATCGACCCCATCAACAAAAACAAAGTTGTATGGACCGTAGACCCCACTGTTGTCATCTTCATAGGCAAACTTTTCCTTACCGGAAAAGTGGATCTCACACGCACCATTGCCGTTGCAGGCAATGAGATCAAAAATCCCGCTTATACCGATGTTCTCGTAGGCACTCCTCTGAAAGACATTCTCAGTGGCCGTCTTGCCGCAACAGAACATATTCGCATCATCAATGGTAATCCGCTGACCGGCGCCAAAGCCAGCCTCGACAGCTATCTCGGCGCACATACCTCTGAGGTGACAGTTATCCCGGAGGGTGACAATGCCGATGAAATGTTGGGTTGGATAATGCCACGCACCAAGCAGTTCTCTGTCAGCCGAAGCTATTTCTCCTGGCTCTTTGGCAAGAAGAAGGCTTACGACCTCGACGCACGCATCAAAGGCGGTGAACGACACATGATCATGAGCGGTGAATATGATAAGGTATTCCCAATGGACATCTTCCCGGAATATCTTATCAAGGCCATCATCGCCGGTGATATCGACCGCCAGGAGGCACTCGGCATCTACGAGGTAGCTCCCGAGGATTTTGCACTGGCTGAGTTCGTCGACAGTTCCAAACTGCCCCTGCAGAAAATTGTACGTGAAGGCCTTAACACTTTAAGAAAGGAAAACGCTTAAAAGATGAATTCATTAAAACACTATTTCGACAAGATACGGCCCAACTTCGAGGACGGTGGCAAGCTCCACGCTTTCAAGAGTGTCTACGAGGGTTTTGAGTCGTTTCTCTTTGTGCCCAACACTACGTCTCAGAGCGGTACCTCTATCCACGACGCCATCGACTCGAAGCGCATCATGAGCTTTGTGGTCATTGCGTTGCTCCCGGCTCTGCTCTTCGGTATGTATAATGTTGGCTACCAAAACTACCTCGCTGCCGGCACCCTTGCTTCAGCATCGTTCTGGGCTGTCTTTTTCTATGGCTTCCTCGCCGTACTTCCCAAGCTCCTCGTCAGCTATATCGTTGGCCTGGGCATTGAGTTTGCATGGGCACAATGGAAAGGAGAGGAGATTCAGGAAGGATACCTCGTCTCTGGTATCATCATTCCACTCATCATTCCGGTGACAACACCGCTGTGGATACTGGCGCTGGCCGTAGCCTTCTCCGTGATTTTCTGCAAAGAAATCTTCGGCGGTACGGGCATGAACATTTTCAATGTTGCCATTGGTGCACGTATGTTTTTGTTCTTCTCCTATCCCTCCAAGATGACGGGTGACACCGTATGGGTAGCCAAGGACACCATCTGTGGCCTGGGCAACACCCTCCCCGACGCCTTCACGATGGCCACTCCCCTGGCCCACCTTGCACAGGGCACACCTGTTGACACCAGTATCTGCCAGATGATTACAGGCCTGATGCCTGGCTCCATCGGTGAGACTTCTGTCATCGCCATCGCCATCGGTGCCGTAATTCTTCTTTGGACGGGTATCGCCAGCTGGAAGACCATGCTGAGCGTCTTCGTTGGAGGTAGCGTTCTGGCTGCCATCTTCCAAGCTACAGGAGCTACTCCTATTCCTTGGTGGGAGCATCTCATCCTAGGTGGTTTCTGCTTTGGTGCCGTGTTCATGGCCACAGACCCGGTGACATCGGCACGCACAGAGACAGGAAAATGGATCTACGGCTTCATCGTCGGCGCCATGGCCATCATCGTGCGTGTCAAGAACCCCGGTTATCCTGAGGGTATGATGCTCGCCATCTTCTTCGGCAACATGATAGCTCCGCTCATCGACTACTGTGTCGTAGAGTGCAACATCTCAAAACGTGCAAAGCGCAGTAAAGTTTCTGATTAATACACAACTATGAAAACGAACAGCAATTCATATACTATCATCTACTCCGCTGTCATCGTGGTGATTGTGGCTTTCCTGCTTGCCTTTGTCTATCAGGCACTCAGACCACAGCAACTTGCCAACGAGGCATTAGCGAAGAAGAAAGAGATTCTCTACAGTCTTAACATCCGCGGTCTTGACGACAAGGCTGCCGAGGATACATATAATAAGGTAGTAAAGAGCGAGAAGACGGTCGACGGTAGTGAGATGTATGTCTGCAATGTCGACGGCAAGACAAAATATGTGTTCTCCATGAAAGGCTTCGGCCTGTGGGGTGGCATTAGCGGCTTTGTCTCTGTCAACGATGACAAGTCGACAGTCTATGGCGCTTACTTCAACCATGAGAGTGAGACCGCCGGACTGGGTGCCGAAATCAAGGACAACCAGAAATGGCAAGAGAAGTTCCAGGGTAAGAAGCTCTTCAAAGGCGATAACCGCAACAGCATCGCACTGTCGGTGCAGAAAAAGGTTACTGATCCTGACACTCAGGTCGATGCCGTTACTGGTGCTACGCTTACCTCAAATGGTGTCGCCAACATGCTCCACGACGGACTGGGTAAGTTCCTGCCCTTCCTTAATGGCAAGTAAGGTTGAGTTTCTTAGGTTTATGAGCCTATACTCATAAGCTGTCAACTAAAGAACGTCACAACTATAAACGATTTTAAGAAACATGAGTTTATTTTCCAAACAAGATAAAGCAGCGTTTGTAGAGCCTCTGCACCTCAACAACCCTATCATGGTTCAGGTGCTCGGCATCTGTAGCTCGCTTGCCGTGACATCGCAGCTCAAGCCCGCCATCGTCATGGGCCTTGCCGTAACGGTCATCACGGCCTTCTCAAACGTCATCATTTCGCTCATCCGAAAGACCATCCCTATGCGCATCCGAATCATCGTGCAGCTGGTCGTTGTGGCTGCCCTGGTGACTATCGTCAACCAGATTCTCGGAGCCTTCGCCTATGATGTGAGTGTACAGCTGTCTGTGTATGTCGGACTGATCATCACCAACTGTATCCTCATGGGTCGCCTTGAAGCCTTCGCCATGATGAACAAGCCTTGGCCTTCCTTCCTCGACGGTCTGGGCAACGGACTCGGCTATGCAGCAATCCTTGTCATCGCCGGTGCCTTCCGCGAGTTTTTCGGACGTGGCAGCCTCTTAGGCTACCAAATTATCCCACAGGGCGCCTACGACTTCGGATATATCAACAACGGCATGATGACCATGTCGTGCACTGCGCTGATCCTCATCGGATGTATCATCTGGGTGAACCGTGCGTTTTTCGTAAAAGAAGAAAAGAAGTAAACAATGGAACACGCTTTATCATTATTATTCCGGTCTATCTTCGTAGACAATATGATTTTTGCCTACTTCTTAGGTATGTGCTCATACCTGGCAGTGAGCAAGAATGTAAAGACCTCTCTCGGATTGGGTCTCGCCGTGACCTTTGTATTGGTTATCACCGAGCCCATCAACTACCTGCTTCAGGTCTATGTCTTAGGGCCTGACTGTCTTGTTCCGGGTGTCGACCTCAGCTATCTGAGTTTCATCCTCTTCATCGCTATCATTGCCGGTATCACACAGCTCGTGGAGATGGCTGTGGAGAAATACAGCCCTTCGCTCTATGCAGCCCTCGGCATTTTCCTTCCACTTATCGCCGTCAACTGTGCCATCATGGGTGCTTCGCTGTTCATGCAGCAACGCATCAAACTTGATCCTACCAACGCACAGGCCATCTCCAATATTTGGGATGCCATCGGCTATGCCTTGGGTAGCGGACTGGGCTGGACACTGGCTATCGTCATGTTTGGTGCCATCCGTGAAAAGATGGAATACAGCGATGTGCCCAAGCCACTGCAAGGCATGGGTATAGCATTCATCACCGTGGGACTGATGGCTATGGCCATGATGTGCTTCAGCGGTCTGAAATTTTAACACATAGATAAACAACAATATTCAATAACAAATAGCCCTTTGCCACTTGTCGCATACCAGGATTCCTCCACGAGGAAACGATAGACGGCAGTGGAAGGGCGGAATGTTTAAATTATGGGACAATTTATAGGCGTTAGCATGGCAGTATTCCTCGTCATCATCCTGCTGCTCGTTGTGATACTGCTTATTGCAAAAAAATATCTCAGCCCAAGCGGAAAGGTGACCATCACCATCAATGGTGACAAGAAGTTGGAGGTGGAGCAAGGTGGATCCCTACTCTCTACCCTCAACGAGAATGGAGTGCACCTGTCCTCAGCCTGTGGCGGTAAAGGCAGCTGCGGTCAGTGCCGCTTGCAGGTTCTCGAAGGTGGCGGCGAGATTCTCGACACCGAGAAGGGACACTTCTCTCGAAAGGAAATCAAAGACCACTGGCGCTTAGGCTGCCAGACAAAGGTGCATGGCGACCTCAGCGTGAAGGTGTCTGATGCCATTCTTAATGTCAAGGAATGGGAGTGCACCGTCATCTCCAACAAAAACGTATCAAGTTTCATCAAGGAGTTCAAAGTGGCTCTGCCTCCTGGAGAGCACATGGATTTCATGCCCGGCTCCTATGCACAGATTTATATCCCTGCCTACGATACCATCGACTACGACAAGGATTTCGACAAAGACCTCATCGGTGAGGAATATATGGGAGCATGGAAGAAGTTTAATATCTTCTCACTCAAGGCCCACAACCCAGAGCCTACCATCCGTGCCTACTCCATGGCTAACTATCCTGCCGAGGGCGACATCATCATGCTTACCGTACGTATCGCTACAACACCGTTCAAGCCCCGTCCACAGGTAGGCTTCCAGGACGTACCGACAGGTATCGGCTCCTCTTACATCTTCTCGTTGAAGCCCGGCGACAAAGTGAAGATGAGCGGTCCTTATGGCGACTTCCATCCTCACCTTGACTCCAAGAAGGAGATGATATGGATTGGTGGTGGTGCTGGTATGGCTCCCCTGCGCGCGCAGATTATGTATATGACAAAGCAGATTCACTGCACAGACCGTGAGATGCACTTCTTCTATGGTGCCCGTTCACTGTCCGAGGCCTTCTTCCTTGAAGACTTCTGGGAGTTGGAGAAGGAGTTCCCCAACTTCCACATGCACCTCTCCCTCGACCGTCCTGACCCAAAGGCTGACGAGGCTGGTGTCAAATACTATGCTGGATTTGCCGTCAACTGCGTCCGCGATACCTATCTCAAAGATCACGACGCTCCCGAGGATTGTGAATACTACCTCTGTGGCCCACCAATGCTGATCAAGACCGTCACCGACTATCTCGATAGCCTGGGCGTCGAGCCTGAGAGTATCATGTACGACAACTTCGGGTAAACACTACTTCCCCTATACATAAAAAGCCGTCGGTAAACCGACGGCTTTTTTATGTTTGGCAATTGTCAGCGATATCTGTGGCATTTGTCAGCGATATCTGTGGCATTTGCCAGCGATATCCGTGGCATTTGCCAGCGATATCCGTGGCATTTGCCGGACAACGGGATTACAGACCTTAAAGAACAAGCTAACGCCCCTTGGGTCTGTTGAAGAAGTATTGTCCTTTTCCCTTTGTCATACGACCATATTCGATGGCATGGTGAGGACAATGGTGATAACATGCAAAACAAGCGAGGCAGGAACCATCGTGATTCCAATGCGGCTCATAGCCAAGGCCACCTGTAATGTTATGAGTGGGACATACATCGGCACAAATGCCACATTTCACACACTTACGGCTGTCAACCCCAAAAGGACTATCGGTGATGAGATACCGCGTAAAGAACCCGCCCAGAAAACGTGAGTCAATACGTGGCCAACGACCTATGACAAGATGCTCCTCGCTACGACGGGCAAGGATGGCATCTCCATAAGTTTTTATGTCTGCTGCCGCATTCTCTATCTTCTCCTGCTCCTTCTCCGGCTTGTCGACATTGAAGAAAGGCAGTCCCATATACGATTCAGGCATAATCAGTGAGAAGGCAGCATTCAAATGAAAGCCACGAGCCGTAAGGTCTTTTCTAAAGATGCTCATTGTCTCACCGATATTATCCCCGGCCGTACAGAGCGCATAGACATAATGCCCGGCGACATCCAGTGACAGGTTAGCAACAAAGTTGCGGACGATTGCTGGCGGACGCCATCCATGAACAGGGAAGCAAAAGCCCACGCGCTCCCCATCGGCGAGCTCGGGCAAATGATATTCTCCGTCAACATTATATTGCCTCATCATGTCAGGGATAAACAATAGTTTTTCATTGGTGAGAGCAGCTAAAGTCTTAGCTGCCCACTTCGTGTTTCCTGTTCCAGAGAGATAGAAAATCATAATGTCTTGTTTATTTCCTCGCAACAGCCATATATCATGTTCCTAATTTGCGCTATGCGAGCCTCCTCATGCGGAAGATATTTCTTATAATAGACAAGAGCTGTCTGTAAATTGTCGAGAGCCTCATACCATGCCTGTTGATAGACTAAAATAAATCCCTTTCTGTAGAACGCTTCCGCTTTGTCTATCTCAGGACAGAGCGCCGTTAGCGAATCATAGGCTGCCAGCGCACTATCATACTGTTTTAGGAAGAAATGGCTGTCAGCGTCAGCTCTGTAGTAGACAGAGCGCTCCACGGGCGCAAAGGCTCTGAGCTTAGGTAAGGCATCATCGAGAATACGCGCTGCCTGTCCAAAGTCATTGTCATAGAAATAACAGAGCCCAGTATAGGCTCTGATACGGGGATTGAGAGTGTAGAGACTGTCAAGGCGAGAAAAAATCATAAGTGCCTCATGATATTTTCCACCTTGAAAATAGTCTAAAGCGATGGCAAGCTGTTGTCTGTCAGCCTTTGGCTGAGCCAGGGAGCTTGCCACACAGAAAGAAAGAAGAATCGAAAGAAATCTCCTCACCACTCTATCGTGTATAGAAATCGATGACGCTCTGTATGGCCTGCTTACAGGCTGGGCAGAACTCCGGATACTCATTCGTCCTCATACGGCAATCAGGATAAGCGCGATAAACGCCTTTAGGACTATATCCTGCACCCTCATAGAATCCCGCCTTGGGATCTTTGCCGATAAGGTTCTCCCACTTACCATGGAAATTTACCTTTGTCGTAATGTTCTTCTCCCATGGCTCCACATCGTGAGGATACATCGGCACCTCCTCCGTATCGTAGGCATACTCGTCGGCAAGACCGGCGAAGCTATGACCAAACTCATGCACGACAACCGGGCGGAAGCAATCGTGGTGGGTCATAGAGAGATTATAGCTGTTGAGAATACCACCTCCACCATATTTGTCAGTGTTGACAAGCACGATGATATGCTCATAGGGTGTACCGGCCAGCCAGTTATGCAGGTCTTTGAGGTGCAGTGTAGTAAGATAACGGTCACTATAGAAGGTATCGAAGTTGGAGTGCAGCGCCGTATTCTTCCATATTCCCTTGCCCGGAATACTCGTTCCGCTGTCTACCGATGGGGACTCTACAGCCACAATATTGAACCTTCCCTTCATACTCTTGAACGGCTCGTATGAGAAGAGAAATCCCATCGCTTTTCGGGCATCTTCGAGGAATAACGGCATCTCAGCTTTAGTATATCCTTCAGCAACGTAAGCGATGTGTATGCACCGCGTGGTATCATCAGCCTGCTGCAAAGTCACATAAGGTGTGACGCCTTTCTCACCAATGTGGCGGATAAGAATATCAGAGGGCACCACGGTATGTGTCAGAGAACTCGTCACCTGCCTGCGGTTGTCACGCAAGTCAACAGTAATGTCAGCGGTGTCTTTCGGCATTGGCACAAGGAATACATTTTCGAAACTTTTTGTCGCTGTCTTAGCCTCAGGGTATGACTGCCACTCTTGAAAAAGCGTAGAGAAGGAGTTCCGGTAGATAACCCTCCCGGTTTTATGGTCACGCACCGTAATCTGACCATTTCCTTCGACAGGCACCTCAGCCAAGCGCTGCCGCTTACCATACCACCGCGGCTCCTGACAGAGCTCATCAACAGCGATATGCTGTTCATGATCGTTGCCAGAGAAGATGTAGTCTATACGAAGTGTCTTGTCACTGAACCATTTGTCAAAATCTTGCGCATAGATGGAGACCGACACCATTACGCAAACAATAGCCAACAAAAATCTTTTCATATATTACCTTACTTTAAGTAACTGTCCCACGCTGATGCCATCTTCCGGCGCCATGTGGTTCATCTCATACAAATTCTTCAGTCTTATGCCATACATCTGCGCGATGGAGTACATGCTCTCGCCGTCCTTTACCACATGTGGCTTATCTTTAAAGACCTTCATAGCCTTTTTCTGTTTCTTCTTTAGATAGATGATATCTCCGTTATGAAGCACATCGTCTTTGTCACGCTCATTATATTTAGCCAATTTCCGCCGTGAGATCCCCGTCTCCTTTGACAAACTTCTGAAAGTATCCCCGTCGCGGGCAATGATGTAGTAATTTTTATTGCATCGTGAAATGGGATGAAATCCGTTAGGTGCATAGGAGTGATTACGGGCATCGTATCTGTCAGCCATGAAGTGATCATAATCCTTAGCTTTGTCATATTTGCTAAGTCCGTAAAGCTCTACGATATTTATCAGATTGTCAGCATACCTTGGATTAGTAGCATAGCCACAAGCTTTCAATCCCCGAGCCCAACCTTTATAATCGGTAATACTCAAATTAAAAAGGCTGGCATACCTTGGACTGTTTCTCAAGAATCTGCTATGGTCCTCATAGCTCTGCTTTGCATTGTCATAGGCACGGAAGCACTCACCCTGCGCATCATCGTCAGCATTGATAGACCGGCCTTTCCAGCCATGACACTTAATGCCGAAATGGTTGTTGCCCACACTGGCCAGTCGGCTCAGTCCGGCCCGACTTTCGAAGAGTCCCTGAGCAAGGGTGATGCTTGCAGGAATATGATAGCGAACCATCTGCTCAATAGCCAAGTCTTTATACTGACTTATGTACTGCTGGTAGGCAGTGTTGATGCGCATCTGCGCACGCGCTCCCACCGTGATGGCAAGAGAAAGGATAATAAGGATTGAATATTTTATTGAATGCATTGACAACCAGGGTTATTTTATTGCAAAGTTAATAAAATAAGCCTTAAGAAGCACAATAGATAGTGACTTTTAAATGTTTTTGGTAAATGCCGAGAACCTCTGCCGTAACACAAGCATAAAAAAACCGCTCCAGACCGAAGTCTGGAGCGGAGTCTCTCAATTTTCAAATTCGTGCTAACGAAGCGCTGAGACGATTACTCAGCAGCGGCAGCTGTGTCAGCAGCAGCAGTGTCAGCAGCAGCTGTATCAGCAGCGGCTGTGTCAACAGCTGTTGTATCAGAGTCAGAAGCAGGAGCTGCCTTCTGATTCTTGTTACCACATGATGCGAAAGAGATAGCTGCGATAGCTACGAACATTAAAACTAATTTCTTCATTTTCTTTGCTTTTTAAATCTGTAAAACAATCTTTGTTTATTAACAACGCTGCAAAGGTAGACATTTTTTCAATACGTTGGTCATTTTTTACGAACTTTTTTTGCCTCTTTCTGTAACTTTTTTATAATATGTTGAATTGCAGCTATTTACAAATGTAAAACGAATGTTAAATTTTTGCACAACGTTTGCAGGAACCGTTCCCAGGCTTTTTGTGCACAAAAACAATGCCTAACATGTTGTCAGTCCAGTATAGTCGGAACGCATCATCCGAAAAGAACATGCTCAGCACTGACATCTATGAGACGAGTCGACCTCCATCAACTATACCTACCCCCATCAACCATAAGCTGCAAAGTATCCAACTTCAACTTCATGGCATCCAGTTAGCAGTTATCAGCGGAGAGTCATGCCACTCACTTGTATCTTACACATTATTATATATACGCACCAAGCTTGCTGAAAGTTTTTTTTCAAAAAAAATCGCGAATTCCTTTGTAGTTTAAAATAAAGTGCGTACCTTTGCACACGCATTTCGGAAATGAGGTCACAAACCTCACAACGAGAGCAAGAAAGCGTCCTTAGCTCAGCTGGTAGAGCAACTGACTCTTAATCAGTGGGTCTAGGGTTCGAATCCCTAAGGACGCACACAGAAAGACTGATCTTCAAAAGAGGTCAGTCTTTTTTCTTGAACAGCAAAGCTATGATTACACTTACGAACTTAGCCATCCAGTTTGGCAAACGAGTACTTTATAAAGATGTGAACATCAAGTTCACACGTGGCAACATCTATGGCGTCATTGGCGCTAATGGAGCTGGTAAGTCTACCCTGCTCCGTGCCATCAGCGGCGATCTGGAGCCCAACAAGGGAACAGTAGAGCTTGGTCCCGGCGAACGTCTCTCAGTTCTTGAGCAGGACCACTTCAAATATGACCAGTACAAGGTCATGGACACCGTTCTCATGGGCTACGATGCCCTGTGGAACAATATGAAGGAGCGCGAAGCACTCTATTCCAAGCCTGAGATGACCGAAGAAGACGGCAACCGCGCCGCTGAGCTGGAAGAAAAGTTTGCCGAAATGAATGGCTGGGAGGCAGAGAGCAATGCAGCCCAGCTACTGCAGAATCTTGGCGTTGCTGACGATCTCCACCAGAAACAGATGTCACAACTCTCTAACAATGAGAAGGTACGCGTCATGCTTGCCAAAGCGCTCTTCGGCAAGCCCGACAACCTGCTCCTCGACGAGCCCACCAATGACCTCGACCTTGACACGGTAGAATGGCTGGAGGACTATCTTGGCGACATCGATGAGCATCAGACAGTGCTCATCGTCAGCCACGACCGTCACTTCTTAGACGCTGTGAGCACACAGACCATAGATATCGACTTCGGCAAGGTCACCGTCTTCGCCGGAAACTACAGCTTCTGGTATGGGAGTTCACAGCTGGCACTACGTCAGGCTCAGAACCAGAAGATGAAAGCCGAAGAGAAGAAGAAACAGCTCGAGGAGTTTATCCGCCGCTTCTCTGCAAATGTTGCCAAGAGCCGTCAGACAACAAGCCGTAAGAAGATGCTCGAAAAACTGAATGTCGAGGAGATCAAGCCTTCAAGCCGCAAATATCCTGGCATTATCTTCCAAATGGAGCGCGAGCCTGGCAACCAAATTCTTGAAGTCGAGAACCTCAAGGCTGTTGACGAAGATGGCACCGTACTTTTCGACAATGTCAATTTCAACATTGAGAAAGGGCAGAAGGTCGTCTTCCTCAGCCACAATCCCAAGGCGATGACCGCTCTCTTTGAGATTATCAACGGCAACCGCCAGGCCGATGCTGGCACATATAAATGGGGTGTCACCATCACCACAGCCTATCTCCCACTCGACAACACAGAGTTTTTCAAGTCCGACTTGAATCTGGTCGACTGGCTTTCACAATACGGACCAGGCAACGAGGTGACGATGAAAGCCTATCTGGGTCGTATGCTCTTCCGACAAGAAGAAGTGGAGAAAAAGGTAAACGTCCTCTCCGGTGGAGAGAAGATGCGCTGTATGATTGCCAGAATGCAGCTTCAGAATGCCAACTGTCTTATTTTTGACACACCTACCAACCATCTTGATTTGGAGTCCATCCAGGCTCTGAACAATAATATGGTGGCTTTCAAAGGCAATATTCTCTTCTCGTCTCACGACGCCGAGCTTATTTCAACGGTAGCCAACCGCATCATCGAGCTCACGCCTAATGGCACCATTGACAAGCTCATGCCCTATGAGGAATATGTCCACGACGAGCAGATAAAGGAACAGAAAGAAAAGATGTACAAATAATCTTTTACTTGACAACACTCATGAAGGCACCGCACTGATTTGATGTGCGGTGTTTTTTGTTCGAACCTTTCCCACGCCATGTGCGACAGTAGACTCATGGCACGATTTTTGTTAACTAAGAAACAAAAAAGTATTAAGACATTATGGCAGAAAAGGAAAATAAGGAAAAAGAGATAAAGGTCGAAGGCCAGGAAACCAGTCAGAACACTTCCGGTCAAAACAACAGCAATCAGCAGCAGGCTGACGAGAAGGCCGAAAAGAAAGACTGCGAGGAGGTTAATGACAAGCAGCAAGCCAACGATGCAGAGCCGTCAAAAGCCGAAAAAGATGCTTCAAGCCAAGCTGAGGCAGAGAAAACCAAGGAAGAGAACCCTCTTGAGAAAGCCAACAAAGAGATAGCAGACCTCAAGGACAAGTACCTGCGCACCTTAGCCGAGTTTGACAACTACAAGAAACGCACTCTCAAAGAGAAGGCTGAACTCATCCTCAACGGTTCAGAGAAGACTGTGGTAGCTGTGCTTCCCGTCCTTGACGACTTTGAGCGCGCACTCAAGGACAAGAGTGAAGATCCCAAGGCCATCAAAGAAGGCGTGAAGATGATTTTCAACAAATTCGTCAAGGCGCTCGAAAGTCTCGGTGTGAAGAAAATAGACACTCAAGACAAGGACTTCGACACTGATTTTCACGAAGCAGTAGCGATGGTTCCAGGCATGGGCGACGACAAGAAGGGAAAGGTTATCGACTGCGTACAGACAGGCTATACCCTCAATGACAAAGTAATCCGTCATGCCAAGGTGGCGGTAGGACAATAAAATACTGACTTCTGAACTTCAAGAAGGACAAGAAGGATTATGGCTGAGAAAAGAGACTATTATGAGGTGTTGGGGGTAGACCGCAACGCCAGCGAAGATGAGATAAAGGTAGCTTACCGCAAGCTTGCCATCAAATATCACCCCGACCTCAATCCCGGCAACAAAGAGGCCGAGGAAAAGTTCAAGGAAGCAGCCGAGGCTTATGAGGTTCTGCACGATCCCCAGAAGCGTCAGCAGTATGATCAGTTCGGTTTCAACGGTCCACAAGGCTTCAGCGACTTTGGCGGCGGTGGTATGAATATAGACAATATATTCTCCATGTTCGGCAATATTTTTGGTGGTCATGGCGGTTTTGGCGGCGGTTTTGAAGGATTTGGCGGTGGTAGCCAAGGAGGTCAAAGAGTCTATAGAGGTTCTGACCTCCGTCTCAAAGTCAAGCTTTCCCTTCAGGACATTGCCAGCGGCGTCACCAAACGCTTCAAAGTCAAGGAAGACGTTCCCTGCGACAAATGTAAAGGCACAGGCTGTGAGAACGGTTCATCACCAGAGACTTGTCCCACCTGCCACGGCTCCGGTATGGTGACCCGCACCGTACGTTCCATGTTCGGCATGATGCAGACACAAAGTGAATGTCCCACCTGTCACGGTGAAGGCACCATTATCAAGAACAAGTGCAAGGCTTGTAGCGGAACAGGTGTGGTAAAAGGAGAGAAGGTTGTAGAGATCAATATTCCCGCCGGTGTTGAAGAGGGTATGGTTCTCAATGTCCATGGTAAAGGGAACGCTGGCCCCCGCAATGGTGTAGCCGGTGACATCCAGGTAATGATAGAGGAAGAGAAAAATGACACCTTCGTCCGCGACAAGCAGGACGTCATCTACAACTTGCTCCTCGACTTTCCTACAGCAGCACTTGGTGGCGAGGCCGAAATACCGACTATCGACGGTAAGAAAATATCACTGAAGATAGACGCAGGCACCCAGCCTGGTAAATCAGTACGTCTGAGAGGCAAAGGTCTGCCAGCCGTAAAAGGTTATGGATCAGGAGTCGGAGATCTCATTGTGAATATGAGCGTCTATGTGCCTAAGACACTCAACAAGAAAGAGAAGAAAGCCATCGAGGAATTGCGTGAGAGTGAGAACTTCCAAGGTGACAGTTCCACGAAGAAGAGCATCTTCGAGAAGTTCAGAAACTATTTCAATTAAAATATTCTGTTTGCCCTATCCCCTTGTGGGTAGGGCTTTTTCTGTTATGACATACAAAGAGACTGTCAACTATCTGTTCAATGTGGCTCCTGTTTTCGAGCATGTGGGAGCCTCCGCCTACAAAGAGGGGCTTGAAAACACGCAAGCCTTGGATAAACATTTTGGATTCCCCCACCGTTGCTATAAGACCATTCATATCGCCGGGACTAATGGCAAAGGCTCGTGCTCACATAGTATTGCCGCCATCTTGCAATCAGCAGGTTGGAAAGTAGGTCTCTACACTTCGCCACACCTTGTGGACTTCCGCGAACGCATCCGTGTCAACGGTGTCCCTATCCCGGAAAAGCGAGTCGTAGACTTCGTTGAGCAGGAGCGAAAATTCTTTGAGCCACTACATCCTTCTTTCTTTGAACTCACCACAGCTCTTGCCTTTCTCTATTTCAAGGAGCAGAAAGTAGATGTGGCAGTCATCGAAGTAGGCCTGGGAGGAAGGCTTGACTGTACCAACATCATCTCTCCGGAGCTAAGCATCATCACCAATATCAGCTTTGACCACACCCAGTTTCTCGGAAACACTTTGGCAAAGATAGCCGGTGAGAAAGCCGGTATCATCAAGCCACATATTCCCGTTGTCATCGGTGAAGATGTGGCTGAGACCCGTCCCGTCTTTGAATCGAAAGCTCAGCAACTTCAAGCGCCTATCACTTTTGCTCAGGACAATCCTGTTGTCAGCAGCTTTGAATTCTGCCCCCAAGGCGGTCTCGACTTCAACAGTTCCGACTATGGCCGTCTGCACTGCGAGCTCGGTGGCAGCTATCAGGAAAAGAACCTTAACACCATCTTCACAGCTTTACGGAAGATAGGATTAGAATTCAATATAACGGCAGAAGCTGTCAGCCAAGGACTTTCTCATGTCTGTGAGCTTACAGGCCTCCGTGGCCGTTGGGAGACTCTACACCATCACCCACACGTTGTTTGTGATACAGGGCATAATGCCGGTGGCTGGCAGTATCTGTCGAAACAGATTAAAGCCCAACATTGTGCTACGCTGCGCATTGTCTTCGGCATGGTCGATGACAAGGATATTTCTACTGTCATGGAGATGCTGCCGAAAAACGCTGTCTACTACTGGGCACAGGCTACATCAAAGCGCGCCTTCCCATCTGACAAAGTGGCAGAAATTGGTAAAGCACACGGGCTGACAGGCACCAACTGTGGTAGTGTGGAGGAAGCTTACCGTCACGCTATGACAGAAGCAAGTCCTGACGACTTCGTCTTCGTAGGTGGTTCAAGCTATATTGTGGCCGATCTTTTAGCGATAAAGAATATTTAACACCTATTACAGTGCAATATTTCGCGTTTTTAGTTGTCAATCTCGTTTATTTTTATTTACTTTGCAGAAAGAAGACGTAAAATACAACTAAAAACATACTTGTATGGCGAATTCAGAAGAAACACACAACCTTTGTGGCCTGAAACGCGAAGACTTTCAGGCCACCGTCAACGGCAAGAAGACAGATCTCTTCATTCTGCGCAATAGCCAAGGTAACGAAGTAGCCATCACCAACTATGGAGGTGCCGTGGTAGCCATTATGGTTCCCGACAGAGACGGCAACTACGCTAATGTCATCATGGGTCACGATAACATTCATGACATTCTGAACTCCAAGGAGCCCTATCTCTCCACCCTCATTGGGCGTATGGGCAACCGCATCGCTAAAGGGCACTTCTATCTCAAAGGAAAGGAGTATTTCGTACCCATCAACAATGGTCCCAACTCGCTCCACGGCGGCCTCAACGGCTTTAACAAGAAAGTCTGGGACGCAGAGATGATGAACGACAAGACACTCGTCCTCAATTATGTCTCGCCATACGGCGAGGAAGGCTATACGGGCGAATTGAAAGTCACGGTGGAATATTCCTGGACTGATGACAATGAGCTACGTATATTCTACTTGGCTACTACCAACAAGAAGACTGTTATCAACCTTACCCATCACGGCTATTTTGCACTTGCGGGCATAGCCAACCCCACTCCTTCAGTAGACAACGTAGAGTTACAAATCAATGCAGACTTCTATCTGCCCATCGACAACACCTCCATCCCCACAGGTGAGATTCTCAAAGTTGAGGGCACACCTTTCGACTTCAGAACAGCCAAGCCTATAGGTCGCGATATCAATGCCGACAACGAGCAGATAAAGAACGGCTCAGGCTATGACCACTGCTTTGTGCTTAACAAGCGCGAAGTTGGTGAGTTGAGTTTCTGCGCTAAGGCCTACGAGCCTGTCAGCGGGCGCACCATGGAAGTCTACACCACAGAGCCCGGCGTGCAACTCTACACTGGCAACTTCCTCAATGGTGAGAAAGGTAACCACGGTGCCGTCTACGGCTACCGCTCGTCGATAAGTTTAGAGACGCAGCACTTCCCTGATTCACCCAACCATCCTTATTTCCCCTCTGTGGTTCTCAACCCAGAAGAGAGATTCAAGTCAACGACAGTCTACAAGTTTGGCGTAGAGAAATAAACACCTTTTAAAAATAACTCATAAATCAATTAATTATGGATATCGAATTTGTCAGAAGTCGGTTCCTCAAGCATTTTGATGGTCAGACCGGCAATATCTACGCCTCTCCAGGCCGTATCAATCTCATCGGCGAGCATACTGACTACAATGGTGGCTTTGTCTTCCCCGGTGCCGTAAAACAGGGTATCATGGCAGAGATCCGTCCCAATGGTCAGCAGAGTGTCAACGTCTACTCCATCGATTTGAAAGACATGGCGCATTTCCGTCTTGACGACCCCAAAGGCCCCACAGCAACCTGGGCAAGATATATCTATGGTATCTGCCGTGAGATGATAGCTCGTGGTGTTGACGTGAAACCTTTCAACGCTGCTTTTGCTGGTGATGTCCCCTTAGGAGCCGGCATGTCATCGAGTGCAGCCTTGGAGAGTTGCTTCGCTTTTGCGCTGAATGATCTCTTCGGCGACAACAAGGTATCAAAATGGGATCTTGTCCTCGCAGGCCAGGCTACAGAGCATAAGTATATCGGTGTGAACTGTGGCATCATGGACCAGTTTGCCTCTGTCTTCGGCAAGAAGGGCAAACTCATGCGCCTCGACTGCCGTAGCCGTGAGTTTGAGTACTTCCCCTGGGAGCCTAAGGGCTACAAGCTGGTGCTTCTCAACTCCAAAGTCAAGCACGAACTAAAGGGTTCTCCTTACAACGATCGCCGCAATTCCTGCGAGAATGTCGTAAAAGAGCTCAATGCTCATTTCCCCGACCGTCACTTTGACACCCTGCGTGATGCCAACTGGGACGATCTGGAAGCTGTCAAGGATGCTGTCAGCGCTGAAGACTACAAGCGTGCACACTTTGTCCTGGGCGAGGTGGACCGCGTCCTGGCCGTCAGTGATGCACTGGAGAAAGGCGATTACGAGACCGTGGGACAGAAAATGTACGAGACCCACTATGGTCTGAGCAAAGAGTATGAGGTGAGTTGTGAAGAGCTTGACTTCCTCAACGACATCGCTAAAGAAGACGGTGTTACGGGTAGTCGTATCATGGGCGGCGGCTTCGGTGGCTGCACCATCAATCTTGTCAAAGAGGATATCTATGACAAGTTCATCAGTGATGCTAAGGAGCAGTTCTGTGCCAAATACGGACACGAGCCTGTCGTTATCGATGTTGTCATCGGCGATGGCTCAAGGAGAATCTGCTAAGATTTACCTACATGCTAAATAAGACAAAACCATCTGCAATTTTTCTGATTTGCAGATGGTTTTGTTGTTCTACGAATTGATTATGAGAAGACGTACATATCTTATTCTGCTACTGATAACAATTGCCACTACTTCTATCAAAGCACAAGATAATACAAAAGTAGACTACTATCGCGTCACAGAGAACCAACAACATACATTTCCCGAAACAATACCACCGGGAAACTACAGCGGCATCACATGGCTCGGGGGAAATAAATATGCAGTAGTCAGCGACAAGTCGACGACAGACGGATTTTTTATCTTCAACATTGATGTTGATTCCATCACAGGTGAGATAACATCTGCAAAAAGCAACCAATTTCTATCGTCCGGGCAAGTGAATCGCGATGGTGAAGGCATTGCCTATAATCCGCACTCCAATACCATCTTCATCAGTGGCGAGGCCGACAACAACATCAAAGAATATGACATGAGTGGTCACCTCACTGGCCGCGTTATCTCCCCTACCCCACTCTACCGACATCTGCCCGGAAATCTTGGACTTGAGGCCCTGAGCTACAATGCTGCCACCCACCGTCTATGGACGTGCAATGAGAGCGACTCCGTGTTCATACAGAGTTATGACGATAGCTTAAAAATGGGCGACACCTATTTTTATCAGCTTGATGAACCTATCGCCAACAAGAGCAAAGCACAATACTATGCTCACGGCATTGGTTGCATTACCGCCCTCGATGACGGGAGTCTGCTACTCTTGGAAAGGGAATTCTATGTACCCAAGAAGAAAATTGGCGCCTTTGTCAACTGCAAGCTCTTCCACATCTTCCCGCAACATAATAAGGCGTTGGCGGTAGAGCCTCAGGCGAAAAAACTGTTACTCCAATGGAAGACTTCGCTGAACATCCTACGACGTGACATTGCCAACTACGAAGGCATGTGTCTCGGCCCTACTCTGAAAGATGGTTCTCGGGTTCTGCTACTTGTGGCTGACTCACAGAATCAGTATCGTGGGGTACTGAAGGACTGGATGAAGTCGTTGACACTGGCCTTAGACGCTCGTAACGGTCAAAGCTATAACGACGTCCAAGATAAAGCACAATAAGAAGCGATAACAAGGAAGCGGAGAGAACGGCTATATAGAAGAATATCTGGAAAACAGCCGCTGTAAAAATGTCGGTACCACTCATTACCATTGCCAACAACAATACCGGTGAAGTGAGCAGGACCAGCCGCGACATGCCTTTGCCCACCATTACGACACTCGATTGCATGCAACGGCGCATAAAATAATCTAAGGCTTCACGATGCGTACCACCATTGCCAAGAATATAGTTGTAGAGTTGTGCATGATGTAATAGGCCTGAGTAATAAGTCTGCAGAGCCTTGCTGTTGACTCCAACTATTTCACCAGCTATAATCCCCACGAAAGGAAGGAAAAGATGTGGAACAAAAGGATTGTGCAGCCCCATAACGAGAAACAGACCATAGAAGGCTAACACAGTAATGCCTGCCAGTGTACCCACGCTGACAGGGATAAACAATCGTGAGACCTTCAACCGAGCGCGGTTCAACGTGAGTAATGCCGACGTTGCTGACAAGAGCAACAACATAACGATATCATAGACAATACTCTTCAAAATCACAGCCCCCCAGATGACAACAGCCATCACTGCGACAGAAATGATCATTCGCACCATGCTGAGGCTGAAACGGCGCATGACGTTAAGTCGGAAATGGAAGATGATATATAGAGGGAAAACTGTCAGCACCAACGCGAACAAAAATCCTAAAGCAGTTATTTTCATGAATCAGAGATTTATAGTTTTATTACACCCAATCTTATTCTCCACGCAACTATAAACGACCTCGGTGTCTGCCGATGCCACTAAGCGAGAGATGACAGAGCGAGCCACTTCGGAAGGAGCAAGATTGTCAATAAGAATAATCTTCTTTTTCAGCAAAGGAAGAAAAGACAACAAAACCGGTTGCAAATCAGCGTCACTGATGTCTTTCATATTTCTGTTAGCCAAAGACCCTTCTATCCCCCATGACTGCCAGTCGGCAAGGAGCTTATTGAAGTCGAATTTTGTCGCAGCATTCGTGCGCAGTCCAAAGAGACGCATGGCAAACTCTCGGACCGTGATATCATTGTGTGGCAATAATTGTGGAATATAGGCTATCATCTGACGGAAATACGCCGATGAGCCAGGGGTCACAAGTTCCCCATCAATAGTGATAAAGCCTTCAGATATAGGCTCCAGCCCAAGAATAGCACGCAACGCAGTACTTTTCCCAGTACCATGAGCTCCACATACGGCAACAACGTCTCCCCCTTCCACAACAAGGGAGAAAGGTGTGGACATGCCGCCATTTTGTAGGCTTACTGTCGTGTTCTTGAATTCTAACATCACTTACCTGACTTTTATTGCTACAAAGATACTACTTTTTCATACATTGAAGCTAAAAGGCTGCGAGTTTTTTTATTTTTTACCCTGCTATGCAAATTAATTTCCTTAATTTTGCAATATTAATAGCACAGACTTATGGAACCATATTTTCTTCCCTCCGAATGGGCCCCACAAAGTGGCATTATGCTGACGTGGCCGCATAGTGACACTGACTGGCGACCTTATCTCGAAGATATAACAACGACGTTCGTTGAGATTGCAGAAGCTATACTTCAAAGAGAAGACCTCATTGTCGCTACCCCACACCCACAAGAAGTTGCAGACCTGCTTAATAGCACGGCAGACGACGAATCCAATGCCTGCACTAATAAAAAGCGACACCATGTCAGAATCTGTCCATGTCCAAGCAATGACACATGGGCCAGAGATCATGGTCCCATCACTCTCTTGGGTTCCAACGGCCAACGTCAGCTTTTAGACTTCCGATTTAATGGTTGGGGGAGAAAGTTCGAATCTGAGAAAGACAACGCCATCACCCGTACGCTCTATGCCCAGGGTGTCTTCAACGGAGAACTCGTGGACAACAACGACTTTGTTCTTGAGGGCGGTTCTATTGAGAGCGACGGTAAAGGTACTATCATGACAACATCATTCTGTCTTATGGCACCCAACAGAAATCAGCCAAAAAGTCAGGCTGAAATAGAGAATGAGCTCCTGCGACGCCTCCATGCCAAGAGAGTTATCTGGCTTGACCACGGACAGCTTATCGGAGACGATACTGACGGACATATAGATACCATTGTTCGCTTTGCCCCCGATGACACATTATTATATGTAAGTTGCACCGATACTACAGATCCACAGTATGAAGACTTTCTACTTTTGGAGGCACAACTCAAGAATCTCAAAACAGAGGAAGGAAAGCCCTACCGTCTCATTCCCCTACCAATGCCAAGAGCAATGTTTGATGGTCAGGACCGTCTCCCAGCCACCTATGCCAACTTCCTTGTCATCAATGGTGCCGTATTAGTCCCCACTTACCATCAGCCCGACCTCGACACTAAGGCCGTCAAAGCTATAGCCTCCGCTTTCCCAGACAGAGAGATGGTGGCTATCGACGCATCTACTATCGTCCGGCAACATGGCTCCATACATTGCCTGACAATGCAATTGCCAACTGATACATTAAGAATCTCTTAAAAGAATATACATCCATGAAAATAAAAGTAGGAATCATTCAACAACACAATACATCCAATGTTGAAAACAACAAGTTACGCCTTGTAGAAAAGATAAAGAAACTCGCCAACTCCGGAGCACAGCTCATCGTCCTTCAGGAACTTCACAACAGCCTGTATTTCTGCCAGACGGAAGACGTGGACAAGTTCGACCTTGCAGAGCCCATCCCCGGCCCTTCCACCGAGCTTTTCTGTCAACTGGCTCATGAGTTGTCAGTTGTCATTGTCACCTCACTTTTTGAGAAACGCGCTCCAGGACTCTACCACAACACTGCCGTTGTAATGGACACCGATGGCAGTATAGCCGGGATATACCGTAAGATGCATATTCCTGACGACCCGGCTTACTATGAGAAATTTTATTTCACTCCTGGCGATCTCGGCTTCCACCCTATCAACACTTCGTTAGGCCGTCTTGGCATTCTTGTCTGTTGGGACCAATGGTATCCAGAAGCAGCACGCCTTATGGCTTTGCAGGGTGCAGAGATGCTCATCTATCCTACAGCAATAGGATATGAATCTTCAGATACAGACGATGAGCAGGAGCGACAGCGGGAAGCCTGGACAACGATACAACGCGGTCATGCCGTAGCCAATGGACTTCCGGTTATCACCGTCAACCGTACCGGTTATGAGCCAGACCCAAGCGGCCAGACCAATGGTATCACCTTCTGGGGCTCAAGTTTTTTAGCAGGGCCACAGGGAGAGTTGCTCTACAGAGCGCCCATAGATAAAGAGGTGGAACAGATTGTAGAGGTAGACCTCTCACGGAGCGAGCAGGTGCGCAGGTGGTGGCCATTCCTCAGAGACAGGCGCATAGACCAATACGGAGACATCACAAAAAGATTTGTTGACTGACGAAAAAAGCCCCCACTGACGATGTCAGTGGGGGCTCATTTAATTCGTTGTTACGACCTTTAAGCCTCAGCAGGAGCAGCCTCCTCAGCGGGAGCCTCTGTCTGTGCAGCCTCAGCAGCTTCAGCAGCCTTTGCAGCCTCAGCCTCAGCTTTAGCAGCAGCCTCAGCGGCCTTCTTGTCAGCGACCTTCTTAGCGATAGCCTCGTTGACCTTCTTCTCAGCGTCGAGAGCCTTAGCAGCAGCCTCCTGACGGTTCTTAGCCTGAGCGTCCTTAGCAGCAGTCAGCTTCTGATCCTTGGCTGTCTTCCAAGCCTCGAACTTCTGCTGGCAAGCAGCCTCGTCGAAAGCGCCCTTCTTAACGCCACCACGAAGATGCTTCATCATGTAGACGCCCTCTCCCTTAAGGATGTTGCGGACAGTGTCAGTGGGCTGTGCGCCTACCTCTACCCAATAAAGGGCACGGTCGAAATTCAAATCTACGGTAGCAGGATTGGTGTTAGGATTGAATGTACCAATCTTCTCGATAAACTTACCATCACGTGGTGCTCTCACGTCAGCGATCACAATTCTGTAAACTGCGTAGTTCTTGTGGCCGCCACGCTGCAATCTGATTTTTGTTGCCATTGTGTTTAAAAAACTTTTTTATAAGGTTTGAATTTTATGCTGCCATCTCGTGACAGCGGGTGCAAAGTTACTACTTTTCTTTCACTTAGCACACATCTTAATGTTTTTTTTCAAAAAAAAGTGAGGCCACGACATCACGTCGTGAACCTCACAACAACACAAACACAAAAACGCGGGGTAGACCCGCTAAAAAAGTTACATGATTCCGTCCTCTCTCAATTTCTGCTGCCACTTCCAAGCGGAGCGCAGCACATCATCGAGAGGCGTCTCGGCCTTCCAGCCAAGTTCCTTATTAGCTTTGGAGCAATCGCCCCATATCTTTTCAATATCACCTTCGCGGCGCGGCCCATATTTCCAATTGAGCTTCACGCCAGTGGCCTTCTCAAAGGTCTCTACGATTTCCAATGTAGAATTGCCATGACCAGTACCAATATTGAAGTAGTCAATCATTGGGCTATCTTCATCGTCGAGAACCCGTCGCATAGCCGATACATGCGCCTTGGCAAGGTCTACAACATAGATGTAGTCACGAATACATGTACCGTCAGGTGTATTGTAATCATTGCCGAAGATTGTCAGCTGCTTGCGAATCCCCATCGCTGTCTGAGTAACGTATGGGATAAGATTCATCGGCGTTCCATTTGGCAGCTCACCGATGAGTGCTGACGGGTGAGCACCAATAGGATTGAAATATCTCAGGATAATGCTCTTGATAGGAGCGCCACTATGGATATAATCATAGATTATCTGCTCATTGATCTCCTTGGTGTTACCATAAGGCGATGTAGCTTTCTGATGAGGTGCCTTCTCTGTGACAGGGAGGTTCTCTGGCTTCGGCTGACCGTAGACGGTGCAACTTGACGAGAAGATGATACCCTTGACATTATATTTCGGCATCAGTTCCAGGAGGTTGATGAGCGATGTAATATTATTACGATAATAGAGCAACGGCTTCTGCACACTCTCACCTACAGCCTTACTGGCTGCAAAATGAATGATGCCTTCGATGTCCGGATATTTTCTAAAGACATTCTCCGTTGCTTCCTTGTCACGAAGATCAACCTTTTCAAAAGCCGGACGGACACCCGTAATCTTCTCTATTCCGTCGAGCACTTCTATCTTAGAGTTGGAGAGGTCATCCACGATAACAACCTTATAACCAGCCTCTATGAGCTCTACAGAAGTATGGGAGCCGATAAAGCCCGTACCACCTGTGACAAGTATTGTCTGTTTCATAATTTATAGAAATTAATGATGTTTTAGTTTTATCAGCAGCAAAGATAATGCTTTTTCTTTGACTGGCAAGCGTTTTAATCAAAAAATTAGTAACTTTGCACCTATATTTAAGAAAAGCACACATCAAGAACACCAATAAGAATACACAAAATAAGAATTATGAGCATTCAAACAGAGAAAATCAAGGAGCTTGTCGCCAAGCGTGAGCAAGCCCGTCTCGGAGGTGGCCAGAAGGCCATCGACAAGCAGCATGCCCGTGGCAAATACACAGCCCGCGAGCGTATCGAGATGCTTGTTGATAAAGACTCTTTTGAGGAGTATGATATGTTCAAGCTCCACCGCTGCCATAACTTCGGTATGGAGAAGAAGCAATTCCTCGGTGATGGTGTGGTAGCCGGCAGTGCTACCATTGACGGTCGCCTCGTTTACGTCTATGCACAGGACTTTACCGTCAACGGCGGTTCTCTGTCAGAGACGATGGCTCAGAAGATTTGCAAGGTCATGGATATGGCCATGCAAAATGGCGCCCCTGTTATCTGCATGAACGACTCCGGTGGTGCGCGTATCCAGGAGGGTATCTCAGCTCTGGCTGGTTACGGTGAGATTTTCGAGCGCAACATCCTTGCATCAGGTGTCATTCCTCAGATTTCCATGATTCTCGGTCCCTGCGCCGGTGGTGCCGTCTATTCTCCTGCCTTGACAGACTTCATCCTCATGACTGAGGGCACAAGCTATATGTTCCTTACAGGTCCGAAAGTAGTAAAGACCGTCACGGGCGAGGATATTGACTCCGAGCACCTCGGTGGCGCCAGCGTCCATGCCAGCAAGAGTGGCGTGACAAGCTTCACGGCAAAGACCGAAGAGGAGGCTATGGCTATGATTAAGAAGCTTCTTAGCTACATCCCATCCAACAACACAGAGATGGCTCCACGTGTGGAGTGCACAGACCCCATCGACCGCAAAGCCGACCTTCTGAACGAGATCCTCCCTGACGACCCCAACAAGGCCTATGATATGTATAAGGTGATAACCTCTATCACTGACAATGGCGAGTTCTTCGAGGTACAACCCAAGTTTGCCAAGAATATCATCACTGGCTTTGCACGCTTCAATGGTCAGAGCGTAGGTATCGTCGCCAATCAGCCCGCAGCTTATGCAGGCGTTCTTGACGTCAATGCCTCACGCAAGGGTGCCCGTTTCGTACGCTTCTGCGACGCTTTCAACATTCCTATCGTCAGCCTCGTCGACGTTCCCGGCTTCCTTCCCGGCACAGGTCAGGAATACAATGCCGTGATTCTTCATGGCGCACAGTTGCTCTACGCTTATGGCGAGGCCACGGTGCCAAAGATCACCATAACACTGCGCAAGAGCTACGGTGGCAGCCATATCGTCATGGGCTGCAAGCAGCTACGTTCTGACCTCAATTTTGCATGGCCAACATCAGAGATT
Organism: uncultured Prevotella sp.; assembly: GCA_900543585.1. Taxonomy (GTDB): domain Bacteria; phylum Bacteroidota; class Bacteroidia; order Bacteroidales; family Bacteroidaceae; genus Prevotella. Next base: position 17,855 of record UQRP01000008.1, on the reverse strand, counting down.
GCCGTCATGGGTGCCAGTGGTGCTGTTGCCATTCTCTGCGGCAAAGAGGCCAAGAAGATCAAGGAAGAAGGCGGTGATGTCAAGGCCTTCCTCGCTGAGAAGGAAGAAGAGTACACAGAGACTTTCGCCAATCCTTATCAGGCTGCACAGTTCGGATATATTGATGATGTCATTGAGCCGCGCAACACCCGCTTCCGTATCTGCCGCGGACTGGCTCAGCTGGCTCATAAGCGCCAGTCTCTGCCTGCAAAGAAACACGGCTGCATGCCAATGTAAACGATTTGAAACGATAAATAATGGATAAGAATATCTATGCTGCCATTGCCATGGCCATCTTCGAGTACCAGGGCAACAACGTGCATGACCGGGAGCCGGGGGTGATCACCATTAAGCCCAAGCATACGCTTTGGGATGCCAAGCAGCTCTCTTTCACAGCTAAACCATAACAATACGATGAAAAAGTTCAAATATACCATCGACGGCAAAGAGTATGATGTCGAGATTACCGATGTCAACGAAGAGACGAATGTCGCCAACGTCAAAGTTAACGGTGAAGAATTCGAAGTAGGAATGGAGAAGCCTGCTGAGGAGGAGAAGCCGAAAGTAGTTCTTGGCAAAGCTGCCCAGGAAGACAATGCCGAGGAGGCTACTCCTGCAGGAAATGTCAACACCGCCAATGCCATCAAAGCCCCCCTGCCCGGCACCATCACTGCCATCAATGTCAACGTCGGCGACGAGGTGAAAGCCGGTGACACCGTGCTCGTGCTTGAAGCCATGAAGATGGCCAACAACATTGAAGCCGAGAAAGACGGTAAGGTCACCGCTATCTGCGTCAAGACCGGACAAAGTGTAATGGAAGACGACGCCCTGGTTGTCATCGAGTAACATCGACGATAACCTCCTAAATACAGAAGTCCAAAAGCTCAGCTTTCCGTAGCACCTCACTGAGTTGCCACTTTCTTTGCTGAGTTTTTGGACTTCCGTGTTTTATATTTCTTTTTTATACTTCTATCATTCTCCTATTGACTTGTTTCTTTTCGTTAACAAAGATGGCGCTAATGCCCTTAATTTGTGTGAAATCATGCAAAACCGGCCATTTTGTCATTAATTCTTCGTACCTTTGCACCATTATTTATAAGTAAATAGAATAAAATCAACATAATGGCCAAAAAGAGAATTTTATTCATCAACCAAGAGATTGTTCCTTACGTACCCGATTCTGAAATGGCAGCAATGGGGCGCAACCTTCCGCAGAAAGCTGCCTCAAGTGGTTTTGATGTCCGTACATTCATGCCCAAATGGGGAAATATCAACGAGAGACGCGGTCAACTCCATGAAGTTATCCGACTTTCCGGAATGAATATTGTCATTGACGATACAGACCATCCCCTTATCATTAAAGTAGCAAGCATCCCCGTCTCCCGCTTGCAGGTATACTTCATTGATAACGAGGACTATTTCATCAAGCGCCGGAATATGACAGCCGACGATAACGGTGAAGAGTATGATGACAATGGAGAGCGCGCCATTTTCTTTGCACGTGGTGTTTTGGAGACAGTGAAAAAACTCCGTTGGAATCCTGATATTATACAATGTCAAGGCTGGATGGCAGGAGTGGTGCCTTTGTATATCAAGACAGCATATCATGACGAGCCTACCTTTGCTAACTCTAAAGTGGTTACCTCGCTCTTCCAAAATCAGTTTAAGTCTACATTAGGCGACAGATTCAAGCAGTGCGTGGAGTTCAAGAGTGCCAAGGCAAGTCTGTTAGACAAGTACCCTACTCATTTCGATTTCATGGAGTTGGGTAAACTTGCCATCGACTATAGCGACGGCATCATTGAGGCTGGCGAAGATGTCAACAAAGAGCTCTTGAGCTATGCTAAGGCCACCGGCAAGCCCCTACTCGACTATCCGGGTCCTGACTATGCTGCTGCATATAAAGATTTCTACAACAAGATTATTGGATAATATGAAATTCAGAATATACTCCGTCGCAACAGCGTTCCTTGCTGCTATGGCAGTGGCTACATCTTGTTCAGATTCTACCGATGCCATCGGCTCTTCCATCTCTGATGTGGTGGACCCTGTAAGCGTAGAAACGGCATCGTTTGACATTGAGAGTCAATCCATCCTTGCCGATTCCGTACTTTCCAGGGCAACGACAGGAAGTATAGGCAAAGTGCGTGATCCAGAGACAGGAGCATACGTCACAGGAGACTTCATGGCTCAGTTCTTCAGTCTGGAGAACTTCAGATTCCCAGAGAAGAGTAAGCTTGTCACCTACGATGCTGATGGCAAGGAGCAGAGAGGCATTGTAAAAGCTGATTCGTGTGAGCTGCGTCTGTTCTACTCCTCGTTCTATGGAGACAGCACCAGCACACAGAAGCTGACTGCTTATGAAATGGGGAAGCCCATGAACGAAGACCGTAACTATTACAGCAACTTCGACCCCATGGCAGAAGGCTATATCCGCCAGAATGGCATACACAAGGATAAGGTCTATGCGCTGACAGACTATAATGTGGCCAAGAGCATACGTGATACCTCAACTTATGAGCCATACATCACGATAAAGCTCAATGATCCTTATACTGACGAGAACGGAAAGACGTATAGCAACTATGGCACTTACGTCATGCAGAAGTATTATGACGATCCGTCCAACTTCAAGAATGCATACACCTTCCGCAACAATGTCGTACCAGGGTTCTATTTCAAGCACAAGTCGGGATTGGGAAATATGGCTTACATCGATGCCTCACAGCTCAACATTTACTATAAATATGTAAATGCCGACACCGTAGCCACTGCATTGGATGTATTCTGGGGCACTGAGGAAGTTCTTCAGACGACAAACTATACCAACGATAAGGCAACTCTAAAGAAGCTTGCTGCTGACAATAGTTGCACTTATCTGAAGACGCCGGCAGGCATCTTCACTGAGGTAACCCTGCCCATTGACAACATCATGAGCAATCATGAAAGTGACAATATTGCCGGTGCCACCCTTACCTTTCAGCGCATCAACAGCGCCACAGAAAGTGACTACAATTTTGGTGCTCCGAAAACAGTGTTGCTCATACCCAAGGACAGTTTATACTCTTTCTTTGAGAATAATGAGGTTTATAACAACCGCACATCATACGTGACCACCCTTTCCACGAGTGCATCGACGACATCGAGCGGCAACTGCTACACCTTCAGCAATATTTCCGGCATCATAACAGCTATGGCTGCCATAGACAAGAGCAAAAGATCAGCGGACTGGAATAAAGCTGTTATCATCCCTGTGACAGTGACGACGACGTCAACATCGACAAGTAGTAGTTCAAGTTATCACTATTATTACTACTATGGCTCGTCAAGCTCATCAAGTTCATCAACGACCCCTTCAAAAGTGGCTCACGACATGACACTGAAGAGCACAAAACTCGTCAAAGGCACCTCGTCTGACAGTCCTATAAAGCTTGAAGTCATCTATAGTAAATTTAAATAAAGCATTTATTATGGCAGACAACTTTCTTGAGCGTCACAGACAAGATTACGAAGAACGTAAACAAGCATGGCTACGTAACAAGAAGCATATGCCGAAAATAAAACGACAGCTCCATAAGCCTGATGACGAGGCTCTATAATAAAAGCTCCAAATGGAAAATCCATTTGGAGCTTTTATATTTCATTTTCTGCCGTTATTCTTGCTCGGCAACATTTTTCCTTATCTTTGTAAAATACGCCTTCATGCCTTGCGCATCTTTATTGTCTATAATCTGAAGGAGCTCTTTGAGTTCGGTGCGTATTTGTGCCACCTGGTCATGGGTATAAGGATTGAAGAGAATCTCCTGAAGCAGGTAGTCGTCTTCAGACAGCACCCCCTTGGCAATACCCATATGCCGTTTGAAGGTTGTGCCAGGAGCATCCTGATGCTTCATGACGGCAGCAAAGACGAATGTGGAGACAAACGGTATTGACAAAGAGTAGGCCACCGTCTTGTCATGCTCCTCAAAGGTATACTCATAGATATGCAGGCCCAGACGACTGTAAAGGTCGCGGAAGAAGATTCTGCCCATATAATCCCCCTCGCTGATAATGATAGCATTCTCTTCTGAGAGTTGGTTGAGATTGGCAAAAGTAGGACCAAACATAGGGTGGGTAGAGGTATATGGGTGTCCTGTCTTCTCATAGAAGTCCTTCAGCCCTGTCTTCACAGAAGCAATATCCGAGATGATGCAATTCTGTGGCAGATAGGGAAGAATCTCTTCGAAAGCCGGAATGGTGTACTTGACCGTAACGGCGTTGATGACGAGATCAGGTGCAAAAGCCTTCACCTCATCCATCGTAGTAAACCTCTGGCAGTTGTACGTAAACCGCATCCGTTTAGCGTCTTTCTCAACAACTGCAACCTCATGGTCGAAACTCAAAAGATCGATAAAGAAGGAGCCCATCTTTCCAGCTCCCATTATTAATATTTTCATTATCAAGATTATAGGAGAAAAGGAGTGAGCCTTTTCTCACCCACTCCCCGTCTTTCTTATTCGTTAACTATCTGCAACTGCTGTCTCACACTCTCCTCATGGACGAGTTCAAAGATATGGGCAGCGAATTCCGGCGACATTCCGCAAAGTGATGCCTGGGCGCCACGCTTCTCCAAGATCTCACTGTATCGGCTGGCCTGGAGGACTGTCATATTGTGCTCCTTCTTGAAGGTTCCTATCTCACGGCAAACACGGAAGCGCTTTGCCAGGAGGTCCATAAGCTGATTGTCAAGCTCATCAATCTGGGACCGAAGCTGTCGCAAGCCCTCTGTTGTGGAATGCTCGCTTCTGACTACCAACAGACTGAGGATGTAGTCAAGGATATCAGGCGACACCTGCTGGCTGGCATCTGTCCACGCCTTCTCGGGATTGCAGTGGCTCTCCACAATCAGCCCGTTGAATCCTAAGTCCATTGCCTGCTGGCAGAGGGGGGCAACCAGTTCGCGCTTTCCGCCGATGTGGCTTGGGTCGCAGATGATGGGCAGGTTGGGGATGCGGCGGCGCAATTCAATGGGGATGTGCCATTGGGGCAGGTTGCGGTATATCTTCTTGTCGTAGCTGGAGAAGCCACGGTGAATGGCACCTAAGCGCTTGATGCCTGCCTGGTTGATGCGCTGCAGTGCTCCTATCCACAGTTCCAGATCAGGATTGACAGGATTCTTTACGAGGACGGGACCCTCAAAGCCCTTCAAACTGTCAGCAAGCTCCTGCATGGCAAAGGGGTTGGCAGTAGTGCGCGCACCTACCCACAGAATGTCAATGCCATACTTGCGGGCTAACTCAACATGTTCGGGTGTAGCCACTTCTATGGCTGTCAGCATGCCCGTCTCTTTCTTCACCTCCTGCATCCAAGGCAATGCCTTCTCGCCATTACCCTCGAAGCCTCCGGGCTTGGTACGCGGTTTCCAAACACCGGCACGGAACATATGGCAGCCTTTGGCGGCAAGCTCACGGGCGGTTGTCATCACTTGTTCCTCTGTCTCTGCCGAGCACGGGCCGGCAATAACCAATGGGCGGTCGCCACCATTGTCAGATGGCAAATTTAATGGTTCAAGTTCCAATTCCATAACCTCAAGATTTTTATTACTGAGAAGAGAAGCTCTATCCCAATAGTGTGTTATTATTTTTTTAATGCCTTTATTCTACGTAATGCCTCCTGCATCTTCTCGTCCTTGGCGCAGAGGCTGATGCGGATATAGCGTTTACCATTGTTGCCGAAAATGAAACCGGGCGTGATAAATACGCGGGCCTCATGCAGCACCTTCTCTGTGAGCTCTTCCACATCTTTATATTTATCCGGAATTCTGCCCCAAAGGAACATACCTACCTGAGAGGGATCGAAGGTGCAGTCCAGAGCGCGCATGATATCCTCGGCAATAGCGCGGCGGCGACTGTAGTTCTCAATGTTGTTCACACGATGCCACTCAGGCGTATTCGTGTTGTAAGCCTCAGCAGCGGCGAGCTGTATGCCCTTAAAGGTGCCGTTCTCTATGTTGCTCTGTATCTTGAACATCCATGAGATATACTCTTTGTTGCTTATCATCATGGCCACACGCCATCCTGGCATGTTATGGCTCTTTGACATCGAATTGAACTCCACGCAATAGTCCTTAGCGCCAGGCACCTGCATGATACTCATAGGATGCTCATTCAGTATCAGCGAATAGGGGTTGTCGTTGACGACAAGAATGTCATGGCGTTTGGCAAAGTCTACAAGCCGCTCTAATGTCTCAATTCTGGCATTGCCACCAGTAGGCATATTCGGATAATTGGCCCACATCACCTTGACGCCACTGAGGTCCATCTTCTCCAACTGGTCAAAGTCGGGCTGCCAACCATTATCTTCACGAAGGTCGTAATTGACAATCTGTGTCCCGAAAATTTTATTCACAGCTGTATAAGTAGGATAACCAGGATCCGGAATTAAGACCTTATCGCCCGGATTGCAGAACGCCAACGTGACATACATGATTCCTTCCTTGGAGCCGATGATGGGCTGTATCTCCGTCATGGGGTCAAGGTCAACGCCATAGACACGATGGTAGAAACCTGCCATAGCCTTGTGAAGTTCAGGGAGTCCACTCGTAGGCTGATAGCCATGGGCATTGGGGTCGCTGGCCACCTCGCAGAGCTTATCGATAGTCTGCTTGGATGGGGGCATGTCGGGAGAACCGATAGCCAAGGAAATGATGTCCAGGCCCTCTGCATTGAGCTTTGCCACTTCCTTCAGCTTGCGGCTGAAGTAATATTCTTGAACACTGTCTACTCTATCTGCTGGTTTCATATTTATGCTACCTTTAAGTTGATTATCGTTATGCTGCACTATACTCGCCGAGAATCTTCAGACTCTTGGTCAATGGGGTTATTGCGTCTATGGACTGGCGGTATCGGATAAGATCCTCATAAGTGACATCTACATAGAACATATACTCCCACTCATGACCAATGACAGGTAAGGACTGTATCTTCGTAAGATTAATATCATAAAAGCTAAGAATCGTAAGGACTTTGGAAAGCGAGCCCTCAGCATGAGGAAGTGAGAAGACGAGACTGGCCTTGTTCGATTGATTGAGCGGCCGAAGGAAGTCAGCCTTATGAGGATCAGAGACAACAAGGAAACGGGTGAAATTATGCTTATTGTCTTCTATATGGTCTTCAAGCACCTTCATATTATACATCCGCGCTGCATCGGCATGGCAGATGGCCGACCACCCATGGCACTGATGCTCATAAATATATTGTGCGCTGCCTGCCGTGTCCTCGCCCTCTACGATTTTAAGTTCAGGATGATTAGAAAGATAGTTACGACACTGCATCAAAGCCACCGGATGTGAATGAACCTCATGAATCGTTGTCCAGTCATCATCGGGCAAACAGCAGATGCTATGAGTGATATGCAATTTGTGTTCGCCAACGATAGTGGTACCGCTGTCCCGTAACAGCTCATAGTTGTGGAGCAGTGAACCGGCAATGGTATTCTCAATAGCAAGCATGCCTATGACGGTAGGGTCCTTGTGGATGTTTCCGAAGACCTCTTCAAAAGTGTCACAACAGATAATCTGCACCTGCTCTCCTTGAAAATACTCATGCGCCGCTATGTCGTGAAACGAACCACGCATGCCTTGTATTGCTATTCTCTTCATATCTTCTTTTAAACTAATGTCTAAGGGTCGTAAACAAAAATCCCGCCTCAATATTCTTGAAGCGGGACCTTGACGTATACCTTATCCTTAGGTTATACCTTAGTCTTAAGTTGAAATTTACACGCAACTTCCCGCTTCACAATTTCTTGCAAAGTAAAAGTAATAATAGGAATATGTTGCGTATGCGTTCATAACTGTCTTTCTTATTTTACGAGGGCAAAATTATAGCTTTTCTTTAAGACCTGCAAGAAAAATGGCCAAAAAATTTAGAAAAAGGGCGATTTTGGCATAAAAAAGATAAAAAACGTATCTCGTAACGCCCGTAATGAGTAATTTTGCTACAAAAGAAACGAAATAATGAACAACAGAAATATCAGATTCATTCTATTACGAGGACTTGCCCTCCTCATCTTCACTGTCTTCTCCGTCTCCACCTGGGCCCAGCGCGAATCCACCATCATCAACAACCATGGTGCAGTCAGATTTGTACCCGGCTCTGCCTTGTTGCAGACCAACCCAGCTACTGGCTCTACCTGGCAGGCGGTAGGCTCGCCGTTTATCAAGACGCCAGCACAGGACTATTCATACCAGGGAGGTGGTGAGATTGCCGACACATCTTCTGTAAGCCTCGCGTCCATCAAGCCTCAGAGAGAAGAGAAAAGCAAAGGAGCCCTGCATGGCAGTGTAGGACTGAGCGTCATGGCGGGCTTTGGGAAGGGAGCGCCTCATGGCGCCGGATTCGCTCAGAATGTCAATCTGGACTACACCGCCCCATTAGGAAAACGCGGATGGCTGACCGTAGGAGGATATATGAACCACCTCAACTGGGATGGTATCAATATCACCAACGGAGGACTATATGGAGAATTAGGCTACAACTTCGATGAGCACTGGTCAGCCTACATCTATGGACAGAAGTCTCTTGCCAATAGTGGCATGGCTGGATATGGCTATCCTTATTACTATGGCTATCCAGGCTTCTACGACTATTATGATGGTTGCTTCGGATACAATCCTTTTGGCGACCGTCTCGGTGCAGCCGTCCGGTGGACACCCAATCATAACTTCTCACTGCAAATTTCAGTAGAAAAAGACTGGTATCCTAAATCCGGATTTGGCTACAACCGAAAGTACGATTACCAAAAGTAAACATCAGGCGAACTTCAGCCTCAGGCTGTTCAAGACCACACTGACGCTGGAGAAAGCCATCAGAGCACTGCCCCACATAGGTGTCAGCTCTATCGGCGGCTTGTCATAGAACAGATAGAGAATGCCCCCGGCGATAGGAATGCAAATGATATTGTAGATGAAAGCCCAGAACAGGTTCTCCCAAATCATGCGCACCGTCTTGCGACTCAACTTCACGCTATAAGGCAGGGCACTGAGGTCATCTGTCATAAGGGTCACCTGTGCCACATCCATAGCAACATCAGTGCCAGTACCGATGGCAATACTCACATCCGACAGGGCAAGTGCTTGGGTGTCATTGATACCATCACCAATCATCGCCACTGTTTTGCCTTCTGATTTCAGCTTTCTGACAAGGTCTTCCTTATCAGTAGGCACACATTTTGCCTTGTAATGCCCTATACCTGCCTTATCAGCCCAATACTTCGCCGCTTCCTCCTTGTCGCCACTCATCATCCAGACATCAATCCCGTCTTTCTGAAGCACTTCCATAGCCTCACGAGCATTGGGTTTAAGCTTCTCCCTGTCTTCAAGGGGAAGGCTGTCAGCCTTGGTAAAATCGACATCCTTATTAGGTATTGTCAACGTCCCGGTCTTATCAGTTACCAAGACGTCAACCTTTCTTAAACGCTCCAAGGCGGTAGCGTCTTTTATCAATATGTGCTTATCGGCCGCCTTACCAATACCAACCATCAAGGCCGTAGGAGTGGCAAGTCCCATCGCACACGGACATGCGATGACAAGTACGGTCACCGCTGAGATGATGGCCTTAGGCAACATGGCTGTACCTCCAAGTACTATCCAGAGCACAAACGTGATTACTGCTAAGGCACCGACAACAGGGACGAAGACCCGAACGGCCTTGTCTACGATACGCTGCACCGGCGCCTTGCTGCCCTCTGCTTCCTGCACCATGCGGATGATATGAGCCAAGGCTGTATTCTCTCCCACCTGACGGGCGCGCATCCGAAACTTGCCTTGAGAGGGGATGGTACCAGCGAGGACCTTGGAGCCTTTCTTCTTCTCTGCCGGCGTTGGCTCACCCGTTATCATACTTTCATCGACATAGGCGGCATCGGAAGTCATAAAGCTCTCGGCTGAGATGACTTCACCATCGACAGGGACCTTCTCGCCTGGACGAACCTCAAGAATATCGCCTACATCAATGGTGGAAATAGGAACTTCGCTGACCTCTCCTCCCTCTACGATATGAGCTGTCTTGGGGGCCATGCCCATCAACTGACGTATGCTGGTGGCGGTGCCATCCTTCGCTTTTTCTTCCAACATCCTGCCAGTGAGGACAAAGGTGATAATCATCCCACACGAGTCAAAATAGGTAAGGGTAAGGTCTCCCCAAAATACGTTATAGGTGCTGAAGACAAAAGTGATGCTTGTACTCAGAGCCACCAAGGTATCCATATTGGAACTTCCATGACGCAGCTGCTTGAGCGTATTGATGTAGAAGTCTTTACCACAGAACACCATGTTGGCAAGTGCTATCAGCAATGCCACTTGATTGGTTACCGACAAGCTGCCAACAGATATCCAATGCATATTGACACACATGCCGGCAATCGACAGCAGCCATGACAAGATTGTCTTACGAGTCAGAAGCTTATATTCCCGTTTTTGAATCTCCTCAACAGAGCGATCCTTCTCTATGACGAGGTCATACCCGATATTGTTAATCTCCTTCTTCATTGTCTCAAGAGAGATCTTCTCCGGGTCATAATCCACCAAAGCTGAACGGCCAGCCAGGCTCACCGAAGCTGAGTTGATACCTGACAGAGAGTTCAGCTTGCGCTCTACGTTTGACGAGCATGACGCGCACGCCATGCCCACTACAGGAATAGTCTGCTTCATAGCACAAACTCATAATGACCACTGTTGTCAACGGCCTCCTTCATCTCCGGAGCGCTGACCTGCGACGCATCATAGTCTACCGTCACATTATGGTCGTCGAGAGACACTACGGCATCAGAGACGCCTTTAAGATTCTTAAGAGCAGACTCTACGTTAGCCTTGCAATGGACACACTTCATACCATTTACTGTGAATGTTGTTTTCATAATCTTATCGTTTATTTGTTGATGATGCAAAGGTACGGAATTAATAGCATGAAACTGTTACGATATTTTGGAAGAAGATTATGATTTTAAGGACCCTCCTCCATCTAAAAAGCATTTCCTCTCAAGGCAATAAAACATCTGTCAAAGCGTTATTCTAAAATATGAAGAGAATAATATCGTTTATCATCATATTGCTGTCAGCCGTCAGTCTGTCGGCTCAGACCTTCACGCTGAAAGGACGCGTCATCGACGAAGCGGGTAACCCGGTTGAACTGGCCAGTGTGGCCTGTGTAGCCCAGGGTGTAGCCACCGTCACATCCCTCAAAGGAGAATACAAGATGACCCTCCATTCAGCAGACTCTGTCGTCATCAGATACAGCATGCTTGGCTATCGGACCAAGACCCGCATCCTACGTCGGCCTAAAGGTAACCAGACGCTTCAGATAGTGCTCATCGGCAGTGCCAACCAGCTTGACGAGGTCAACGTCACCGGGCAGAAGATACAGTCTGGACAGATGCAGGACCTGTCTACCAAACAGCTTAAAAGAATGCCATCCACATCAGGCAATGCCGTTGAGGAGCTTGTCCAAAGCCAGGCGGGCGTGAGTGCACATTCTGAACTGTCCTCGCAATATAATGTCAGGGGAGGAGCCTTTGATGAGAACTCTGTATATATAAATAATGTGGAAGTCTTCCGGCCTTTCCTCGTACGCAGCGGGCAGCAGGAAGGTCTGTCCATCATCAACCCCGACATGGTAGAGAAGATTGCTTTCTCTTCCGGCGGCTTTGAATCGCGGTATGGTGACAAGATGTCCTCAGCTCTCGACATCACCTATCGCCGGCCCAAGCGCTTCGAGGCTTCTGTCGATGCCTCGCTGTTAGGCGCAGGAGCCTATGTGGGCTTTGGCAATAAAAAGTTTGCATGGGCCAACGGACTGAGATATAAAACCAACAGATACCTCTTGGGCTCTTTAGAAAGCAAGGGCGAGTACAATCCTAACTTCCTTGATTATCAGACTTATCTGAACTGGAGACCTAACAGCAGATGGAGTGTAGACATCATCGGTAATATCTCCAACAACCACTACAATTTCTACCCGGAAGACCGTGAGACGAAGTTTGGCACTTTGGAGAATGTCAGATCTTTCAAAGTATACTTCGACGGTCAGGAGCGCGACCTATTCCGAACCTATTTCGGTACAATAGGCTTGACGCGCCACTACGGTGATTCCACCTTCATCTCTCTCCTGGCATCGGCCTTCAACACCCGAGAGCAGGAGACCTATGACATACAAGGACAATATTGGCTCACACAGACCGAGACATCGGAGAATTTAGGGGTCGGCACCTATTTCCAGCACGCCAGAAACTACCTGAAAGGCCATGTTGAAAGTCTCAAGCTCATGGTCAGACATACGATGCGGCAGCATAACATTGAAGGAGCGCTGACCTATAAAATCGAGCATGTCGAAGAGCTGTCCAATGAGTATGAGATGAGGGACTCTGCCGGATACAGTATACCACACACCGGCCAGGACCTGAACATGATCTACTCGTTGAGGGCAAGGAATGAGCTCAATGCCAACAGATTGGAGCTCTACCTCCAAGACAACTGGCGATTCCAGTCACACAAAGCTGATGACAACGACAGCATAGTCCCGACCTTATACACGCTTAACTATGGAGTGAGGTTCTCACATTGGAATTACAACCACGAATCCATACTCTCTCCACGAGTATCACTCAGCATTATACCATCGTTCAATCAGAATATCAGCTTCAGACTGGCTACCGGCTTGTATTACCAGGCGCCCTTCTTCAAGGAGTTGAGAGACACCACTACCGTCAACGGCACCACCTATGCAACGCTGAACAGCAAGATAAAGAGTCAGCGGTCACTGCACTTCATTGCCGGTATGGATTACAGATTCAATGTCAACAACAGGCCGTTTAAATTCTCAGCGGAAGTATATTATAAGCTTTTGGGCAACCTGATTCCCTACTCTGTAGACAATGTGAAAGTAACCTATTATGGAGACAACCTTGCCAACGGCCACGCCGCTGGCATTGACCTCAAGCTGTATGGCGAGTTTGTACCGGGTACGGACTCATGGGTGACGCTCTCCCTCATGAACACACGCATGAAGCTCAACGGCGTCTCTATCCCCCTGCCTACTGACCAGCGGTATGCTACCCACCTCTTCTTCACAGACTATTTCCCTGGCTCCGACAAATGGCTGATGAGCCTGCGGCTGACCTTCGCCGATGGACTGCCGTTCTCTGCTCCACACCGGGAGCTGGAGAGCAACAGCTTCCGCGCTCCGGCCTACAGACGTGCAGACATCGGAATGAGCTACAGACTGTTGAACAACAGCGACAGACACAGCAGAAGCATCTTTAGAAATATCTGGCTCGGTGTGGACTGTCTGAACCTTTTCGACATCAGCAATGTGAATTCCTACTATTGGGTTACAGATGTCACCAATCAGCAGTTTGCCGTGCCCAACTACCTTACCAGGCGACAGATCAATGCAAAGGTAAGATTTGAATTCTAACTCCTGAGAGAGCAAAGAAAAAGAGGTGTGCAGAAAATCCTGCACACCTCTTTTTTATGTGATAACAGCTCTTGATTAGTTCTTAATCATAGCCTCCATCTCCTTGGTACGAGCATCGTCAGCACCATAGAGCTTGTAGTAGCACTGATAGAGTGGATAAGCCCAGTTAGACTGCTGACGGTTAGGATCAACATTCTGAGCGCGCTCCAGATAATCCTTCGACTCTGTGTACAGCGCCTTCTGTGCTGCTACATCGCCATTGATAGCTGAAGCCTTGGCATTGAGCGAGAAGCCGAGATAAGTCAGGGCCACAGAGCTCTTGGGCTGAATCTCGATAGCATGCTTGAAGGCATCTATGCACTCGTCCCAGTTGGGGTTGGCAGCCTTGGAGTTCTTGTTGACAAGGTTCTGGCCCTTTGTTGCCCAAGCCGTGAAGTTCTTGGGATTGGCAGCGATAGCCTGGTCTACAAGAGCGTTCAGCTCGTTGGTCATGTTCAGACCGGTATACATATTGCACAGCAGACCGAACACTGTCTCATTGGCAGGCTCCTTGGCATAAACGGCCTTCATCTTCTCGGCAAAGGCAAGAGAGTCAGCATGTGTCTTCAGCGCCATCTGAGCCATGGCATACTTGAAGGTCTCAGCCTGCTTGCGCATAGCAGTGTCCTGCATGGCGATGTCAGCATACTTCTCGGCTCTGTCATACTGCTTAGCCTGGTTAGCATAGAGAGCAGTGTAGTAAGCCACCTGACCGATGTAAGCCTTCTCATTCTCCTTAGTAGACTGGAACATGGGATTGCTGTCGGTATCGAGGAAGGTGCCCCAGTACTTCAGGACATTGTCCTGGTCATTCTTCTGAGCATAGTAGTTGCCGGCTGTTACCAGCTGCAAACGCGCGCTACTCACAGTAGAAGAGAGGCCAGAAGTATACTTCGGCTTTACCTTTCCCTTCTCATTGGGCTCAGCATCGAACTTGGCGCACTCCACAGCGTTCACTGTAGCATTGTAGGCAGCCTCGTAATATGCTATCGTGTCATAAGGGTTCTCCTTCTGCTTCAGCATGCGAGCCTGGAGATTGGCGGTCTCAATAGCATTCTGCGCATCGAAAGACTTCATGGCCAGTTTGGTCACATAGTCATAAGCTTTGGCCTTCTCCTGCGCATTAGCCATCTGACCCAGATTGGATTTCAACAGTGCCACAGCCTGAGCATAATCCTTGGCGCTGAGGACAGCTTTCAACGGCTCGCTGTCGCCTGCAAAAGCGGCGGTGGTGCCAAGCACCAGCATAGCCGCAAACATAAGTTTTTTCATAGATTATGAATTTATAAAAGATTACTCTGTGATATTCTCGTCATCAGAAGTTTCGCTGTTCGTCTCGTCTTCAGGCAGATTGCTGTCGACGTCGGCACTATCTGTTGCCGAGGAGGCTGACTGAGAATTGATATCCTTGTCAAGTTTCTCATTGGTCTCATTCCACTGAGCGCGGCTCTCCTCCTCCACCGTAGCCTCAAGCTCTGAACTCATCACCTTGCAGACACTGGCGATAACATCGTTCTTCTTTGAGAGGTTGATAAGGCGCACACCCTGTGTGGCACGACCTACAACGCGGACATCAGCCACAGCCATGCGAATCACAATGCCACTCTTGTTGATAATCATCAGATCATTCTCATCAGTGACATTCTTGATAGCGACGAGCTTGCCCGTCTTCTCGGTGATGGCAATGGTCTTGACACCCTTCTTGGCGCGGCTGGTCTTACGGTAGTCCTCAATGGCTGAGCGCTTGCCATAACCATTCTCACTGACAACCATGACATTTTCCTTCACGGGGTCATTGACGACAATCATGCCGACAACAGCATCATCCTTGTCGAGAACCATGCCACGGACACCGGTTGCATTGCGGCCCATGTCACGTATCTCAGACTCGTCAAAGCGCACGGCGCGGCCGTTGCGGTCGGCCAGAATCAACTCATTCTTACCATTGGTGAGGCGGACGTCAACGACCTCATCGCCCTCTGCGATATTCAAGGCCTTGATACCGTTGGCGCGTGGACGAGAGTATTCCTTCAGGCTCGTCTTCTTGACAGTACCATTCTTGGTAGCAAAGACAACATAGTGCGAGTTGTTGAACTCCTCGTTCTCCAAGCCACGTCCGCGAATGCGCAGGAAGGCATTGACAGAGTCGCCCGGCTCTATATTCAGAAGGTTCTGGATGGCACGTCCCTTCGAGGTCTTGTCGCCCTCGGGGATATCATAGCAGTGCAGCCAGTAACATCTTCCCAGCTTAGTAAACATCAGCATCGTCTGATGCATCGTTGCCGGATAGATAAACTCTGTAAAGTCTTTCTCACGGGTGTGAGCGCCCTTAGAGCCCACTCCACCGCGCGCCTGCTCACGGAACTCCTTCAGAGGCGTACGCTTGATATAGCCCAGGTGGCTAACCGTGATGACAACAGGATCGTTGGGATAGAAATCCTCTGCATTGAACTCATGCTCATCAGGGATAATCTGAGTACGACGCTCGTCGCCATACTTCTCCTTGACTTCCAAGAGATCATCCTTCATCACCTTCTTGCACAGCTCCGGGTCATTCAGGATCTGATTGTAATATTCTATCTTCTTCTCCAAATCCTCATACTCAGCGTGAAGTTTCTCCATCTGCAGACCAGTAAGCAGGCTCAAGCGCATATCTACGATAGCCTTGGACTGAAGCTCATCGAGCTGGAAACGCTGCTCCAAGGCGCGCTGGGCTTCAGAAGGAGTCTTGCTCTGACGGATGATATGCACAACCTCGTCAATATTATCACAAGCAATGATAAGGCCCTCAAGAATATGCGCACGCTCCTGTGCCTTTTTCAAATCGTAATTGGTACGGCGGATGGTGACCTCATGACGGTGCTCGACGAAATAGCTGATACACTCCTTGAGAGAGAGCAACTTCGGGCGCAACTGTGAATGGTCATGCTTGTTAGGCACCAGCGCAATGCAGTTGACAGAGAAACTGCTCTGCAGGGCTGTCATCTTGAAGAGCTTGTTCAAGATAACCTTGGCGTTGGCATCCTTCTTGACATCAACGACGATACGCATACCCTGACGGCCCGTCTCATCATTGACATTGCTGATCCCCTCAAGCTTGCCTTCCTTCACCAAGTCAGCAATGTATTCAATCAGCTGCTGCTTGTTGACACCATAAGGAATCTCCGTCACGACAATCTTATCGTGGTTCTCACCGCTTTCGATCTCTGCCTTGGCGCGCATGATGATACGGCCACGACCCGTACGGTAAGCAGCCTTGACACCATCGAGACCATAGATATAAGCACCGGTCGGGAAGTCAGGGGCAGGAATATACTGCATCAGACCATCGACGTCAATATCCGGATTATCGATGAAAGCACAGCAGGCATCAATAACCTCACCGAGATTATGTGTAGGGATGTTCGTAGCCATACCCACGGCTATACCGTTGCCACCATTGACGAGAAGGTTTGGAATCTTTGTAGGCATCACCGACGGTTCCTTCAATGTATCATCGAAGTTATTGGTCATGTCCACAGTGTCCTTGTCAATGTCGTCCATGATGTGCTCACCCATCTTGGACAAGCGACACTCTGTATAACGCATGGCAGCAGGTGAATCGCCGTCTACACTACCAAAGTTACCCTGACCATCGACAAGCTTGTAGCGCATATTCCAGTCCTGCCCCATACGCACCAGAGCGCCATAGACAGAGCTGTCACCATGGGGATGATACTTACCAAGCACCTCACCCACGACACGCGCACACTTCTTATAAGGTTTATCACTCGTATTACCCAAGCCTAACATACCATAGAGAATACGGCGGTGCACAGGCTTGAAACCATCCCTGACATCAGGAAGCGCACGGGCTACGATGACCGACATAGAGTAGTCGATGTAAGAGGTCTTCATCTCCTCCTCAATGTTGATCTTCATAATCCGATCCTGATCAATCGTCAGATTTTCGTCCATCTGTATTGTGTATTTTTGTTAAAATTCGATATAAGGCCATTTAAAAGCACGCTAATGCATTTTACAGCCAAAACTACGTGTAAAATTACTCATTATTTTCCAATTAGCAAAAAGATATATTTAGAAAATATAGAGAAATAAATAAAATTAAGGTTATACGCTTCACATGTATAATGTATAATGGGTAATGTATAGTGTGTAATGGATAATGTGTAATGGATAATGTGTAATGGATAGTGTGTAATGGGTAATGAATAAATAAAGAAAAGACCTCAAAGACAAGTGTCCTTGAGGTCTCATTAAAAGGAGGCGGCTACCTACTCTCCCGCATTGCATTGCAGTACCATCGGCGCAAGCGGGCTTAACTTC
>UQRP01000007.1 GCA_900543585.1 uncultured Prevotella sp. | reverse complement strand
ACTTGCATGTGTTAAGCCTGTAGCTAGCGTTCATCCTGAGCCAGGATCAAACTCTCCATTGTAAAATATTGTTTGAGGTGATTAGCAAAAGATGAAAGGAACAATAATCTGCTTATGCAAACCATTTAACACCTAACACCCAACAGCCAACACCCGAATGTTTGTCTGTACTCGGAATGACTATCCTTTAGTATTATTGAAGTTTTGGAAGTTAACTCTTTCAATTTGTAAATTGAACGGTTCGTTTCTTTACCCAAATGCTTTCATCTTTGCGCCGCTGCGAAGCAGCAGACTGTCGGACGAAGCACTTGCTTCTTGTACTACTTTTCTCTGTTTATGTAAGTCTTTCAAAGAACTCTTTCTTGTGTGCTTGTCGGTGTATTTCCGAAAAGCGAGTGCAAAGGTATGGACTTTTTCAATACCCTCCAAATATTTCAGCAGAAAAATTCAAAATTTCTTTGATTCTTGATTTATGTCAAGCAGGAAGGCCTTTTTAAGCCTCATTTTACAAGGATGACGAGATATTTGCTCGTACTCCAGAAAATCTGCGGATTGGAAATCCTCAAGACATAGAGTTTGTTATTGTCCTTAAAAAGCTCGTAGCTGCCGGTGGGATGTGTGGTGAGAATCTTTGCCGAGCGGGAATAGAGCTTAATCTCGTCAGTGACACGGATGTCTATCTTTGTGAAATAGTTCCGATTAAAATTAGACTGCAACACCTTTCCGTCGACAAGGATATGCTGATCCTTGAGTTCATGCTTCGTACCGAAGACATACCAGGCTGTGTTGAGCTGAGCGTCCTGGCTGTTGATGGTCTGCGTCTTCTCCTCGCTCTCCGACATGAGGTCGTTGACGTTGACATTGAGGTCGCTGATGGTCTTATCGAGTTCAGCGATATGAATATCCTTTGCCTCAAGCTCGGCGCGCAGCTGCTGGAGCTGTTGGTCCTTGACGTCGAGCTGTGTGAGCATATTGGTGATGACACGCCTGAGCTCGGCACTCTTGAAGTCGCTGTCGCGTAGCTGTCCCTGCAGCTTCTTGATGAGTTCACGGTTCTGCTGCATGCGGTCGGCGATGAGCTTGATATTCTCCTCTATCTGCTGGGCCTTGTCGTCGCGCTCTCCATCCTGAATGATGTTGACACGGTTCTCGGCCTCACTAATCTCATTGAATCCCTCCTGAATCTTGTTGATGGTAGCCATCATATCATTAATCTGCTCGTCGCGGTCACTGATGACCTGCTTGAGCGAGTCATCCTGCACGGCGGCGCGCACCTGCACGGGTGCGCTCTTGCGCTCAATGCATGATGTGAAGGACATCATGACAATGAGGGACATAAGGAAATATCTGATGTGATTCATAAGCATTAGACCTTAGATATAGGTTACCGAAGGCCTCAGCTCAGCCTTGCTGCTCTTCCGCCTTCTTGTTTTTCTTCTCTTCTTTCTTCTTCTCCTCTCCGGCGAGCACGATGACAATCTCGCCGCGTGGCTCTGTCTGCTGGAAATGTGCGATGATCTCATCGAGAGTTCCACGTACATGCTCCTCGTGGACCTTGCTGATTTCCCGCGCCACACTTACGTTCCTGTCTGGTCCGAAGACCTCGCGAAACTGCGTGAGCGTCTTCAGTGTACGGTAGGGGGACTCATAGAAGACCATGGTCCGTGTCTCGTGGCGAAGACCTTCGAGGAAAGTCTGCCTGCCTTTCTTCTGCGGCAGGAAGCCCTCGAAGCAAAACCTGTCACAGGGCAGTCCTGAGGACACCACAGCGGGGATGCAGGCCGTGGCACCGGGCAGCGTGATGACATCGATGCCCTCGCGGGCCGCCTCACGGGCCAGGAAGAAGCCCGGGTCGCTGATACCCGGTGTGCCGGCATCGCTGATGAGGGCTACCATCATGCCACCCTTAAGCTTGTCGATGACGCCGGCTGTCGTGCCGTGCTCATTATACTTATGGTGGGACATGAGGTGGTTCTTGATGTCAAAATGCTTGAGCAGGATGCCCGACGTGCGGGTGTCCTCGCAAAGGATAAGGTCAGCCTCCTTGAGCACGCGGAGCGCGCGGAGCGTGATATCCTCCATGTTTCCCACAGGAGTGGGGACGATATACAGTGTTCCCATAGTGATGACAAAAATATGAAATTATTTCATATCGGGCAAGGAAAGCAGAAAATCTTTAGAATTTTTAATATCACTTACCCTTTGCTGTGTTTTTACCTTTCTCCGTGGCGCTATAGCTGACACGGTAGGCCTTAGCTTGCCGTAGCGCCGTCTTGACGCTGTTGATGACATCCATGTGCGTGCCCTTGTCTGCCTTGATGGACACCGTCATCTGCTGCTGGTCTTCGGGCGACATGCGGTCGCGCTCGGCCGAGACATAGTCGGCAACATCGGCAGCATTGGCAAACTTGTCGTTGAGCTGTATGCGCGTGGCGTTGCCATAGGCATTTCTCAGCCCCGCCGAGGGACGACCTATATAGATGTACGTCACCGCCGTCTTCTTGGTGAGTCGCGTGAGCTCGGTGCCCTGTGGGGTACGAAACTGCACTTTGACAGCCACCTTCTGCATGTGGGTGACAATCATGAAGAAGAAGAGCACGGAGAAGATGAGGTCGGGGAGCGAGGCCGTGTTCAGGCCCGGCACCTCATGGCGCCGTCGTTGGAACATCGTCATTGTGCGCCTCCTTTCTGTGGACCCACATACTGCTCGGCGATACGCTGTGGACAGACGTCCTTGACCTTATCCTTCTCGGTCTGCGTCAGAGCGGCATAGTCGCGCCCGTAGAGACGGCGGGCCGCCCTGTCGCGAAGCACGTTATAGGCGGCGACGAGCTCGTTCTGCACCTGGAAATAGGTGTCGTAGCTCGAGGCGGGGTCCACGGCAAGGATGATGAGATGTCGCTTCCCCACCCTTGCGACGAAGTTCTCGACGCTGCCGCGCAGAGCCGAGACGTGGAAGGGCTTGTCGTCGACGAAGAGGCGGTTGTCAGCAGTGATACGCAGAGCCATGGTGGTGCCTTTCTCCACATAGGACTCCTGCTGCTCCTGCTTGTCGGCAGGCGGGAGCTGGCGCTGGAGGCCCTTGTCGATATCCATATTGGTGGTGACAAGGAAGAAGATGAGCAGCATGAAGGAGATGTCGGCCGTCGACGTGGTGTTCAGGCCCGGCACCTTATGCTGCCGTCGGTGAAACTGCATCATGGCTTACGTATATATTTTGTCGAACCATAGATGACGGCCGCTACAGCCGCCACAATGAGAAGAAGCGAGGAGCTAACGAACATGTCGGAGACCTTCAGCCAGAAGGCGTCGGTAAAGTCGGCGCCATTAATCTTCATCGGTGCCGAAGATCCGAGGAGAAAGGTCAGGAGCAAAATGAAGAAGGTGCCTCCGGCCACACTGTAGCCTATCTTTCTCACGGGGACGTTGTTGCTATAGTCAGCGCCACGCCCGGCTATCTTCATGCTCCGCACCACGGACCAAACGGCAAGGGCCACACCCGCCACGACCATGAGCACCATGAGCACCATGAGGGCGTCGGTGAAGAGCGGCTCGTTGAAGTTGGGGTCTTCCTCAAAAGGCCTGTCATAGCCGATGAGCCAGAACAGGGCGAAGACGAGGGCTATGACACCCACCAAGCACCACAGCACCCGCGAGGGGAGTTTGGCAGCCCGAAGCCATATATCAGTAGATGATTTCTTTTCCATATTTTGTCGCCTTAACTTATTTCTCGGCGTGCTGCCTCTTGTACTTCACCACGGAGTCGAGGAGCGTGATAGCCGACTCCTCCATCTGCGAGGTGAGATGGTCTATCTTGGAGAGGATATAGTTGTAGAAGAGCTGCAGAATAAGTGCCACGATGATACCGAAGATGGTGGTGATGAGGGCCACCTTCATACCTGCAGCCACAATGGTCGGGCTGATGTCACCTGCGGTCTGAATCTGGTCGAAGGCCATGACCATACCCACCACGGTACCCAAGAATCCGAGGGAGGGAGCCATGGCGATGAAGAGTGTTATCCAGGAGCAGCCACGCTCCAGGTTGGCATCCTGCACAGAGCCATAGCTGATGACGCTGCGCTCGATGTTGTCGACGCTCTCGTTGATACGCTCCAAGGCCTGGTAGCAGATGGAGGCCACGGGGCCGCGCGTGTTACGGCACTGCTCCTTACCACCCTCGATGTCGCCAGCCTGAATCTTGGCGTCGAGGTCGGCCATAAACTTCTTGGCGTTAATCTCCGAGAGGCTGAGGTAGATGATGCGCTCAATGCAGAAAGCCAGGCCCAAGACCAGGGCCAGAGCCACAAAGGACATGAACCCGGCGTCGCCCTCGATAAACTTCGTCTTCAACGACTTATAGAATCCCTGGCTCTCTTCCTGGGGTGCGTCGCCGGCCATAGCGTCGTTGGCGTCGATGGAAGCGTCGGCATCAGAGAGGCTGTCAGTTCCCGCATCGGCAGCACTCGCCGAGGCGCCAGGCGCACTGGCGGTGTCGGCAGACGGGGAGCTCTTGGCAGGCTCGGCGCCCTTGGCGGCCTGAGCCCCCGGTGCAGCGGCTAAGACAGCCGACACAGGCGACGGACTCGTCACTGCTACAGCCGACAAAGCGGAAGACTCCTTAGCCGCTTCAGCCGACAAGGGTGAGAAAAACAGGGTGGCTGCTAATAAAGACAGAGCGGTCACAACGGCTGCTCTCAACGTGTCTGATTTCTTAAACATGATGTCTCGTATTGTCTTACGTAAGTACTCGTTTTGTTAATTTCACGCAAAGGTACACTAAAAAATACGTTGCGCAAAGGAAAAAGAATTAAATAAGTTTATAGGCAGGTAGTTTATCACTACACGGTGACAACTTTATATTCTGAACGCTGTGCGCAGACTTGATCACGACACGGTGACATCAGGGACTAAAGCGCTGCACACCTTGATATTGTATAACAGCTCTCGGAACAAAAGAGCTGAAAAACGGCGCAATTGAGAAGCCCGGCAAAGGTATTAAGGTTTTGCCACAACGGCAATACCGATGCACTCATCTGGATCGTAAATGATAAGCTAAGTTGCTGGTAGATAACAAAAGAGGGAAACCCAATTGGGTTTCCCTCATAACGAATCTGCGGAGAGACGGGGATTCGAACCCCGGAACCGCTTTGGACGGTTACACGCTTTCCAGGCGTGCCTCTTCAGCCACTCGAGCATCTCTCCTTGTTTGGCTGACTACGTTGTCAATGCGGCTAAACACCGTATTTTTCAAACGCGAGTGCAAAGTTAGCACTTTTTGGGCAAAGGCGGAAGGATAAAGGCAGAATTTAAAGTTCTTTAATGATTACACGAACCACGGCGAACGCGCACCGAACTGAAAGCCTTCAAGCACTGCCCTGAAACCTATCTTGCGGCAGGTTGGCTAACAATTGTCAGCCGTTTGGCTAACAATTGTCGGCCGTTTGGCTAACAATTGTCGGCCGTTTGGCTAACAATTGTTTGACGTTGCCCGAACACTCGTCTGACATTATCATTCGTAATCTTCGCTACGTTGTCCTCCGTCGTATGGAAGCAGCGTGCCAGGTTTTGCAGCACGAGTTTGACGAAGGCGCTCTCGTTGCGCTGGCCGCGGTTGGGTACGGGCGCCATATAAGGACTGTCGGTCTCTAAGACGATACGCGACAAAGGGACGGCAGCGGGGAGGTCCTCCCGGAGATGACTGCTCTTGAACGTGGAGACGCCCCCAATGCCCAAGACGAACTTGTCGAAACGCAGATATTCCTCAGCCTCATGGGTGTTGCCGGTGAAACAGTGGAAGACGCCACCGGGGAGCTCCTTCTCATAAGGCCGCATGATATGCAGGAGCTCGTTCTGCGCCTTGCGGCAGTGTATCATCAGCGGGAGCTGTGTCTCCACCGACCATTCCACCTGCTTCTCAAAGGCCCGGAGCTGCTCCTTCTCATACTCCCGGCTCCAGTAGAAGTCGAGGCCGCACTCTCCAATAGCGATATAGCGCGGGTCGCCGTCAGCTTTGTTAGCCTCGAAGGCCTGCCTCATCATCGTCAGAACCTCGGCCCAGTCGGCTCTCACCTCCTCGGGCTGCAAGCCTATCATCGGAAAGCAGTAGCCGCGGTAGTCGCGGCAGACGCGCATGACACTCTCCACCGACGCGGCGTCGATGCCGGGAATGAAGATGGCGCCCACACCAGCGGCCTGGGCACGGGCGATGACCTCAGGCAGGTCGTCGCGAAACTCCTCGCCGTCGAGATGGGCGTGGGTGTCTATGAAATGGGTGTCGTCGATATCAAACATCAGCAGCTACATTAATACTTGCGATTCATCATCTTCTCGGCATACTGGCGCAGCATGACCTTGCGGCTGTCGTCCACCTTGACAGCATCGAGATAGTGGCGGCTCTCGTCGAAGTAGTGGGCTATCTTTTCCAAGGCAAGCTTGTCGATGCCCATCTCGTTGTAGAGTTTCGTCACGGCGCTGACCTTCTCGTTGCGGTCGAAGTCCTTGGCCGTAATCCACCTCATCAGCTCCTTGCGCTGTGCCTCATCGGCCTTATTGAAAGCGTTGATAAGCATGAACGTCTTCTTGTTCGACGTGATGTCACCGCCGATAGCCTTTCCAAAGACCTTCGGATCGCCATAGACATCGAGGTAGTCGTCCTGAAGCTGGAAAGCCAGTCCTATCTTCTCACCGAAGCGGTAGAGGTTGTCGGCATCGTCGGCAGAGGCTCCGGCCAAGGTAGCACCTATCTTCAGCGCGCAGGCCAGGAGGACACTTGTCTTGAGACGTATCATCTCGATATACTCTTTCTCGGTGACATCAGTGCGGCTCTCGAAGTCCATATCGAGCTGCTGTCCCTCGCCAATCTCCAGGGCTGTCTCGGTGAAGACTTTAAGGATGGTGGAGAGCATGGGTGCCGGACATTGCATCATGCGCTCATAGGCCAGCACGAGCATGGAGTCGCCGGAGAGGATGGCCTGGTTGGCATTCCACTTCCGGTGCACGGTGGCATGGCCGCGGCGCAGGTCGGCATTG
Organism: uncultured Prevotella sp.; assembly: GCA_900543585.1. GTDB lineage: Bacteria > Bacteroidota > Bacteroidia > Bacteroidales > Bacteroidaceae > Prevotella. The sequence continues at coordinate 66,732 of UQRP01000007.1, read as the reverse complement.
TCCATGAGGTCGTCGTGGAGAAGGGTATAGTTGTGATAAGTCTCCAGCGCCACGGCCTGCATGAGGATACGCTCGGGGGCGTCTTTGTAGAGGTTGTAGGCTAAGAGCATGAGCACGGGGCGTATGCGCTTGCCACCCATGGAGAGGACGTATCGGATAGGCTCATAGAGCGACATCGGCTTACGGTCGTAAGGAAGGGAATCGAGGAAGGTGTTGACCTTCTGTAGAAGTTCATCTGCGGTATACATAGTTTTCTTATTACAAGACGAAGTTGATAGGGATAGCGAACATGGTGCGGCATGGCTTGCCATCGGAGACGCCGGGCTTCCACCTCGGCATCATCTTCACCACTCTCAGGGCCTCAGCCGAGAGCATGGGGTCGGCGGAGGAGACGATGGTCGGCGAGGCGATGGAGCCGTCCTTGTTGATGATGAACGACACCACAACCTTGCCCTGTATCTTCTGCTGCTGTGCCTGAACGGGATAGCGCAGGTTCTTGGTGAGCCATTTCATGAATACGACGATACCACCGGGGAACTCCGGCATCTGCTCCACGGTGCGCAACACAGCGGTGTCGGGGCTCTGGGCAGTGATCTGTGGCAGGGCCTCGACGACGTTGGCGCCCTTGGTGACGCCCTCGCCCTGGCCGATGACAAGCTTGCTGGTGATGGGGGCTATCTTGTCGGAGCTCTCCACATGCGCCACTTCCTTCACATTGTTCGTCACAGCCTTAGAGGCCGGCGCCGGTGCGGCAGAGACCATGTCGTGGGTGTCCATGGCAGAGGTCATAGCCAGATCCTCGGCGACATCATCGAGCATCGACTCATCCTCATCGACAGCCTTGGGGCGCGAGGTGTATTCGAAAGCGGTGAAAAGCAATGCCAACGCTATGACAAGGCCGAGCAGAAAGCCCGTACCACGGTGCAAGTCCAAATTGACATTATCGCTTTTCTTAATATTCATCATTACAATTTTTACAGTGCCTACAACGTTATATTGTCAAAACACGGTTACAAAATTACAGCTATTCTTCAAAAAAGCAGTAACTTTGCCCAATAATTAAATTATTTAAATGAAAAAGGCCCTTATCGTCCTCCTTATGATGATGTCACTCCCCTGCTTCGCCCAGAACGACAGCCAGACGGAGTACAACTTCCTCCGTCTGCCCGCCAGCGCCCATGCCGCTGCCTTAGGCGGCGACAATGTGACCGTCATCGACGACGACGAAGCCTTAATCTTCAACAACCCGGCCCTGCTGTCCTCGGTCAGCGACAAGACCATCAACTTCAACTATATGAACTATATGTCGGGCAGCAACGCACTGAGCGCCAGCTTCAACCGTGCCGTTGGCGACCGTGCAACATGGGCGGTGTCGGCCCAGCTCCTCGACTATGGCAAGATGAAGGAAGTGGACGAGCAGAACGTGCAGACGGGAGAGTTTTCGGCAAAGGACATCGCCTTGGCCGGATATTTCTCCTACCTTCTCACCGACAGAGTCGCCGGTGGCATAGCGGCAAAGTTCATCACCTCGTATATCGGCGACTACAACGCCATCGCCGTGGGTGTGGACTTGGGCCTCAACTACTACGACCCGGACCGTGAGTGGTCGGTGTCGCTGGTCTTTAAGAACCTTGGTGGTGAGCTGAAGGCCTACGATGAGACCTACGGCAAACTGCCCTTCGACATCCAGCTCGGTGTCTCCAAGCGTTTTGTCAACACACCCTTCCGCGTCCATGCCACCCTCGTCGACCTCAACCACCCACAGTATAAGTTCTTCAACCATGTCGTCTTAGGCGCTGACATCCTCTTAAGCGAGAGTTTCTGGGTAGGTGGTGGCTACAACTTCCGTCGTGCCGATGAGATGAAGGTCTCCAGCAGTGACGGCGACAGCAGCCACGGCGCCGGTTTCTCCTTAGGCGCCGGCCTCACCTTAGAGCGCTTCAAGGTTGGCGTGGCCTACGGCAAATACCACGTCTCAAGCTCCAGCATCACAGCAACAATAGCCTACAGCCTGTAATAGTTATTAGTTATTAATTATTAATTATTACTTATAGCTATTAGCTTATGGCTTATAGCCTCCTAATATTTATACACTACACATTATACATTACACATTATACATTACACATTATACATTATAAATTACACATTATAATGAAACAAATTACGATAGCCATCGACGGCTATTCTTCATGCGGCAAGAGCACCATGGCTAAGGACCTGGCCCGCCGCATCGGCTACATCTATGTGGACACGGGCGCCATGTACCGCGCCGTCACCCTTTTCGCCCTGCGCCACAACCTTTTCAATGCTGACGGCAGTGTGAAGGCCACCGAGCTCCAGGCTCTCATGCCCGAGATCGCCATCTCCTTCCAGTTCAACGCCACGACGGGTCGCCCCGACACCTACCTCAACGGCGAGCTCGTCGAGGATAAGATTCGCGGCATGGAGGTCAGCTCCCATGTCAGTCCCATCGCCGCCCTCCCCTTCGTCCGCGAGGCCCTCGTAGACCAGCAGAAAGCCATGGGCCGCAACAAAGGTATCGTCATGGACGGCCGCGACATCGGCACCGTCGTCTTCCCCGATGCCGAGTTGAAGATCTTTGTCACCGCCTCTCCCGCCGTCCGCGCCCAGCGCCGCTATGATGAGCTCAAAGGCAAGGGGCAGCCCGCTGACTACGACGCCATCCTGAAGAATGTCGAGGAGCGCGACTATATCGACACCCACCGCGACGTCTCGCCTCTCCGCCAGGCCGACGACGCCCTCGTCCTCGACAACAGCCACATGACCATCGACGAGCAGAACCGCTGGCTCCTGGAGAAATTTGAGGAGAAAAGCCGATAGCCAGCTTCCTACCTTCCCCAGCAACCCCATGAAAAAAGGGCGAGGGAAAATTTCTCCCTCGCCCTTCATATTATCTAAAGGAACATCAGTTCTTAAACACCAGCCCTTTGTCGTTGGCATCGATGATGATGGGCTTGTCGCGCAGCACCTCTTCGGCAAGAATCTTCTTGGAGAGGTCGTTGAGGACATAGTCCTGGATGGCGCGCTTGACAGGACGGGCACCAAACTCCGGGTCGTAGCCCACCTGAGCCAGCCAGTCGATGGCATCGGGCGTCCATTTCAAGTCAAAGCCCTGCGGCTCCAGCATCTTCCTCACGCGCTGCATCTGCATCTCCACCACCTTGGCAATCTGAACCTTGGTGAGGGGCAGGAACATGATGATGTCGTCGATACGGTTGAGGAACTCCGGACGGATGGTCTTCTTGAGCATATCCATGACATGCGTCTTGGTGTCCTTGATGACACTGTCGCGGTTGTAGTCGTTGAGATCGGCGAAACGCGACTGTATATACTGACTGCCGAGATTTGACGTCATGATGATGATGGTGTTCTTGAAGTTCACCGTGCGACCCTTGTTGTCCGTCAGACGACCGTCGTCGAGGACCTGCAAGAGAATGTTGAAGACATCAGGATGCGCCTTCTCTATCTCATCGAAGAGGACGACGCTGTACGGTTTCCGTCTCACGGCCTCCGTGAGCTGACCGCCCTCGTCATAACCTACGTACCCCGGAGGTGCACCGATGAGCCTTGTCACCGAGAACTTCTCCTGATACTCGCTCATATCGATACGCGTCATCATGTTCTCATCGTTGAAGAGGTAGTCGGCGAGTGCCTTTGCCAGTTCCGTCTTACCAGTACCCGTTGTACCGAGGAAGATGAACGACGCTATCGGGCGCTTCGGATCCTGCAGACCGGCGCGAGAGCGGCGCACGGCGTCAGCGACAGCCTTGATGGCCTCGTCCTGACCCACGACACGCTTGTGAAGCTCGTCCTCAAGATGCAGGAGCTTCTCACGGTCGCTCTGCATCATCTTCGTCACAGGTATCCCCGTCCAGCGGCTCACCACCTCGGCGATGTCGTCGGCAGTGACCTCCTCACGAACCATGGCTTCACCACCCTGGGTGGCATGGAGCTGAACCTGCACGCTGTCGATATCGTCCTGGAGCTGTTTGAGCTTGCCATAACGAATCTCGGCTACACGAGCGTAGTTGCCTTCACGCTCAGCCTTCTCCGACTCAAACTTCAGGTCCTCCATGGCCTGCTTGTCCTGCTGAATCTTGTTGACCAAGCCTTTCTCAGCCTCCCATTTAGCACGGAAGGAATGCTCCTTCTCCTTGTACTCGGCAATCTCCTTGTCGAGGAGCTTAATCTTATCCTCGTCACCCTCGCGCTTGATGGCCTCACGCTCTATCTCTATCTGTTTGAGATGACGCGTAATCTCATCGAGCTCCTCAGGCTCAGAGTCACGCTCCATACGCAACTTGGCAGCAGCCTCATCCATGAGGTCGATTGCCTTATCCGGGAGATAGCGGTCGGAGATATAACGCTCCGAGAGCTTCACGGCAGCGATACAGGCGTCATCGGTGATACGCACCTTATGGTGGTTCTCATATTTTTCCTTCAGACCACGCAGGATGGAGATGGCGTCGGTCTCGTCAGGCTCGTCGACCATGACGGTCTGGAAGCGGCGCTCCAAGGCTTTATCCTTCTCAAAGTATTTCTGATACTCGTCGAGGGTCGTGGCACCGATGGCGCGAAGCTCACCGCGTGCCAGCGCCGGCTTGAGGATATTGGCAGCATCCATGGCGCCCTCACCACCACCGGCACCCACAAGGGTGTGGATCTCATCGATGAAGAGGATGATGTTGCCGTTGGAACCCGTCACCTCTTTGATGACGGCCTTCAGGCGCTCCTCAAACTCACCTTTATATTTAGCACCGGCCACAAGAGCACCCATGTCGAGGGAGAAGAGTTGTTTGTTCTTCAGGTTCTCCGGCACGTCACCGCGCACGATACGCTCGGCCAGTCCTTCCACGATAGCGGTCTTACCGGTACCCGGCTCACCGATGAGGATAGGGTTGTTCTTCGTACGGCGCGAGAGAATCTGCAACACACGGCGTATCTCCTCGTCACGGCCTATCACCGGGTCGAGCTTTCCCTGGCGGGCAGCATCGACGAGGTTGCGGGCGTATTTGGAGAGGGCCTGGTAGTTCTCGTCACCACTCTGGCTCTGCACCTTCTGACCCTGACGCAGCTCCGTGATTGCCTTCATCATCTCGCTCTCCGTACAGCCGGCGTCCTTGAGGATGCGACTCACGGTGCTGTTGACCTGCAGGAGTGCCAAGAGGATAGGCTCCACGGAGACGAACTCATCGCCCATCTTCTGAGAGTCTGCGACGGCCTTCTCCAAGACGCTGTTCGAGTCATTGGAGAAATAGGGCTGTCCGCCCTCCACACGCGGCAGGTGCTTGACCTCCTGCTGGATAAGGTTCTCTATCTGCATGGCATTCACGCCGAGCTTCTGGAACACGAAGTTGGTGACATCGCGTCCTTTCTGCATGATGCCCTGCAGGATGTGCACAGGCTCTATGGCCTGCTGGTGAGCCATCTGTGCCGTATTGACGGCTTCCTGGATGGCTTCCTGGGCTTTAATGGTAAATTTGTCGAATGTCATATCTTGTCTGTTTTTATATTCTGTTGGTTTCTAACGGCCCTGGGAGTTTCCCAAGTCCACCACCCTATATACAAAGCGTGTACCCAACAGCCGCTTTCGTCAGATTGGCAGGATATAGTGACAAACTGGCACGACTATGCTCTCGTCTTAAAAAATGTAAGTTTTAGAAAGAAAGAGGCTACAAAAGTTGCGGGATTCGATTATTTTGCTTATTTTTGGCACATCAACCGTAAAAACACTTACCCGTATGACTACAACAACTCTCACGATTCTCGTTATCATAGTCGTCTGCGTGGCTCTCGTGGCTTTCAACCGCTACCACAACAAGAGCCACCACTATAACACCGAGAGGCTTGCCGGTACCGTCAAGGACATCCTCTCCGTCCAGCCGGAGAAGATGATGAAGCGCGAAGACTTCCTCGACGCTCTGCAGCGCAAGACCAACTGCCCCACCAAGGAGGCTCACTGGCTCATGGGCTATGCCAAGGAGCACGGCCTCATCGTTGCCGACGACAAATGGGTGGAGCTGCCAAGATAACAACCTCCACGAGCACCGCCCCTTAATACAGCAAAGCCCCCGACTCTCCTGTGAGAGCCGGGGGCGTATGCTATGACAAAACAGTGTTTACTTGTTGATGATGCCACGGTTGTTGAGCGTAGCGTTCAGCAGCTGGACATAGACGTGATACTGGTCAGCGTCAAGGATAGAACGCATGTTGCCCAGGTTGCGGTTGATGGCCTTCTTGACGAGCTTGTCGCGCTCCTCGCTGTCAGCGGTAGCAGCCTTCTGCATGTCGCGGCGGAACTCACCCTCTACGAAAGCTACGGTGCGGGCGTCGTCAGTGTTCAGACGCAGGGCACGGCTCAGAGAGCTCATGTTCACGTTGACGTCGTACTTAGCCTCGATAGCGGCGGCCTCGGTCTTTGTGGATGTCTCGCCCTCAGCGAAGGCTACAGTCATTGTCATCAGTGCAGCTAAAGTGAATACAATCTTTTTCATAATGTTATCCTTTCTCTTTTAAAGATTAAACATCGGAGCCGTAGCCCCGTCTCTCTTACTTTCCCAAGTCCTGAGGATTGCTCCCGGCCCTTAGGGTTATCCTTTTAACGCTTGCAAAGTTATAGATAAAATCGTTGCCAACAAACAAAATTGTAAGTTTGTGGCCGCAAACAGTGATATTTTTGATAGAAATCAAAGCATTTGACCAAGGTCAAACGGATTGATGTAAGTCAGCGGGAAGGTTTGCTTTAGGGTCCTGGGATGCAAGGTCCCACTTTTCCTTACTACACATTACGGAGCAATATATATAAGATGTAGCGCTACTCCGTAAAGATGTAGCACCACCCAAAGAGTAAAGGAAAATAGTCTTTGGATGGCGCTACACCTATTTTTATTGACAAGTATTGGTATAGTTTCTACAAAAAAGGTGTAGTAAATGTAAATCAGTCCGTAACTTCCGGATTAGTGCTTCACTATCCAGTCTCTGCACTCCTCCATGAGCCATTTCGGCGTGGAGGTAGCACCACAGATGCCTACCGTCTTCACACCCTGGAACCAGGCGGGATCTATCTCCTGGGCACCCTCTATGAGGTGGCTGTTGGGGTTTACCTCCTGACAGCGCGTGAAGAGTGCATGCCCGTTGCTGCTCTTGCGACCACTGACAAAGAGGATGAGGTCGTGGTGGGAGGCAAACTCCGCGATATGCGGCATGCGGTTGGCAACCTGGCGGCAGACGGTGTCGAAGCTCTTAAAGGTCACACCGGGCGCGACATGCGAGCTGATATAGTCGATGATGCGACGGTATTCGTCAAGGTTCTTTGTCGTCTGGGAGTAGAGGTTGATGTCGCGTGAGAAGTCGAGCTTGGCCTTCACGTCGTCGAGGTTCTCCACGACGATGGCATGCTGATGGGTCTGCCCCACGAGTCCAAGGACCTCGGCGTGGCCGCGCTTGCCGAAGATGACAGTCTGGGCAACGGGCATCTCAGTATATTTCCGGCGTATCCTCCCCTGCAGGGCCAGGACAACAGGGCATGTGGCATCGATAATCTCGATGTTGTTAGCCTTGGCGATGGCGTAGGTCTCGGGGGGCTCACCGTGAGCACGCAGCAGGACGGTAGCGTCATGGAGATGGCGGAACTCGTCGTGGTCGATGGTGATAAGGCCCTGCTTGTGGAGCCGTTCCACCTCCATGCCGTTGTGCACGATATCGCCGAGACAGTAGAGGGTGCCGCCACCGGCAAGCACCTCCTCGGCTTTCTTGATGGCTGTCGTGACGCCAAAGCAGAAACCACTACCGGCGTCAATCTCTATCGTTACATTCATTTCTTCTTTCGTCAGAATTACTGATTATTCCTCTGTCAGCGTGACAAATTATTTTGTCAGCGACACATTCAATGGTATCATCACCTTGGCGTCGTCAGGGTCGTTGGTGATGAGCAGGATGCGCGGCTTGGAACGGGCTTTACCAAGCAAGCTCTTGATGGCTGTCACCTTCAGCTTCGCCGACTTCCCGGGCTGGATGTTCTGCTCGCTGAGCGACACATCCATGCCCACGGTGAGCATCTGCATGGAGCGGATGGTGAGCGTGGACTTGCCAATGTTGGTAATGACAATCTCGTCCTTTTTCTTCTCCTTACTGCCAAAGCTTCCGATGTCTATGGAACCTTTCGAGAGCTGCAGCTTTGGTGCGTTGGCGCGCTGAGCCTCGGTGAGACGTTCGAAGTCAGGCATGACGATGACGCTCAGGGATATCTCCTTGTCGGGGGAGACGACGTCGCCGGGGAACATGCCGAGGAAGACAGAAGTCTGCGTCAATCCTAAGTCACGGAGCTTCCAGGTGTCCACCTGCAGCGTCACCGTTCCCGTGTGTCCCGGTGCGATGCGCGAGGGCCGCACCTCACCCTTGAGATAGGGCGGCATGTGCATGAGCTGCGGCTCCACATTGTCCGTGCCGTTGTTCATCAGGTGAATGGTGGCCATAGGCATGTCGCCGCGGTTGACATTGTCAAACTCCAGGTCGTTCTTGTCGGCCACGAGGCTACCGATGGTATAAGGATACTCACCGCGGAAGTTGACGATACGGTCCACGACAACTCCGCGGAGGGTGAGCATGCGGGGCTCCTCAGAGGCGGAGGTGTAGACACCCACGGACTTCTGGAAATGTCCCATCTGCTTGGCATCGTAGACGGCACTCACCGAGAAGGTGTCGCCGGGAGCTATCGCCTGAGAAGGATAGGAGACAGAGGTGCAGCCGCACGACGTGCGCACGTCCGTGATGGTGAAGGTCTGGCGGCTCTCGTTCTTCATACGGAACTGTGCCCGGACGGGATGCTTGAAGACCACCTGACCGCAGTCGATGGTGTCGTTGGGGGTGGTGATAGCCTGGGCGCTCATGCTCAGAGGCAGGAGCGTCCAGACGGAGAATAGAATCGCTTGTCTTATCATCTTATCATATTACTTTACGGCCACCTTCAGGGCAGCCTCACGACCGCTGAACTCGGGTGCATAGGCGCAGACCACGGTGCACAGGCCTGTGGCGTAGTCGCCGGCTCTGTCGACGAAGTATTCCGTCTCCACGACATGGGTACCCTTGCTCAGCTTGTCGAAATAGTAGTTCGTAACGTTGTCCTGGGGTGCGAGGTAGTATCCGCCGCCATTGCTCCAGCGATAGCCGCTGACCTGGCTGACGGGTTCGAGGCAGGCAGCACGCTTGTCCTGCACCTGCACGAAGTCGTAATCACGGTCGGCAACGATGGTGATGCGAGCCTTCACCTTCTGTCCCACCTTCAGACTTCCGGCCATGCCGTCGTCGATGACACGTGTCACCTTCAGCCCTGCCGTTGCCGATGCCACCTCCGTGGTTTTCTGCATGAAGCTACCGTAGACAGCGCCCCACGAAGTGCCCGCAGAGGTCTTGTCCACAGTGAGGTCACGGGCAGTGGCTACGTCCTTGACAACCTTGACGTAGCCGATACCGGCAGTAGCCTTCGGCAGTTCCAGTGTCTCACCATTGAGGCGCAGCGTGGCCATATTGCCGTTGTCGAGGACGTCGGCGCGGGCTCCGCTGAGGAAGGCATAGACGGCATTGACGCTGTTGATGGACGTGCTCCACGACGTAGTGCGCTTCTCGTGAAGGAGCCAGCGCTGCAGCTGCTGCACGGTGGCGGTGTCGTTGGGCTCGAGCATCTGCAGAGCCTCGATGGCAGCAGTCTGCGTGGGGATGCGGTAGTCCATCCAACTGTACTGTGCCTTGCGGGTATCGAAATAGCGGCCCATCTCCTCACGGTAGACGGTATACTGGCGTAGACTCTCCAGGAGGGTCTTGGCGTGCGCGGTCTTGCCATACTGAGCTAAGATGACAGCCGTGCAGGCCTTGCCATAGATGGTGAGCTGCGAGGGCTGGCGGTCGAGGAGGTCGATGAGGTAGGTCATGTCGGCCGTGGCCTTCTGACCGTCGAGGGCAGCGCTGTAGAGATAGTGGCAGGCCGTCTCAGAGGGTTGCAATCCCTTGACACCCTTCTTCTCGTCCTTTTTCAGTTCAGCAACCTCCTTGCTGATCTCGCCCTTCATGTAGCTGAAGGCGTTAGTGAGCATCGACTGGAAGGCAGTCTGACGACCGGCGAGCTTGTTGAGTCGTGTCAGCGTCTCGATGACATTCATCGTCTGGTAGACGCTGCCCTTCATGCCCGGCCACCAGGAGAAGGAGCCATCGCCATTCTGCAGCTGTGCGAGCTTGGTAGTGAAGTTGCTGATGCGGTAGTCTATCGTGGAGGCGTCAAGATACTGGGCCAGCATCCGCTTCTGGTCGGTCTCATGCTCAGCCTCAGCCACCCACGGGGTCTCGGAGAGGACCATTGTCTTCAGCTCCTCGTTCTTGGAGAGGTTGCTTGTCAGTGATGTGGCGTCCTGCTCCTGCTGCCACAGCTTGATGGTCTGGGCTATCTTCGGCGAGGCGGTGAGCAGCTGGCGACCTAAGACATTGGCGTAGATAGCGGCAGCCAAGGAGGCAGCGTCAGTCTGCGACGGACTGGCTAAGGTCGGCAGTGCCTGGACGACGAGCCATGCGGGGTTGTTGGTATATTCCACGGTCAGCTTCCGGTCGCTGCTGCCATTGGGGAAGAGCTTGGTGAGGTCGAGGTCCTTCACACCGGCCTCATTCAGATAGAACGGGAGGGTGTTGACGACGCGCTCCTTGTCGGGCAACAGCGGCAGATAGTGCTGCTCGCCGTCGCTATAGCCGTTGCCCTCGGCATAGATGCGGGCCACGAGGAGCGACTGTCCGGCGGCACGCTCGGCGAGCTGGGCGGCGTCGACTTTGAAGGTGGCCGTGAGGGAGCTCTTCGGACTCAGGGCAAAGGTCTGGCGCTTCTCCATGAGCACGCGGTCGGTCTCGGCATCAACGAAGACGAGGCGGACGATACCACTCTGGCGGTGGTCCGTGGTGTTGGAGAGGATAGCCGAGAGGGTGGCGTTGTCGCCCTGACGCAGGAAGCGCGGCATGTTAGGCTGCACCATGACGGGCTTGGGGGCCACAGCCTCAGCGGTGATGACGCTGTTGTTCATCAGCGTGTCGTGGGCCAGACCGAGGAAGCGCCATGTGGTGACACTCTCAGGGAGCGTGAAGGAGATGTTGACATTGCCCTGGGCGTCGGTGGTCAGAGCGGGATAGTAGAAGGCTGTCTCGTTGAAGTTCTCACGCAGCTGGGCACCGGCGTCGCCTTTGCCCTTGCCGGTATCGCCAGCGTTGGCGGCCTTGCTGGAATAGCCGATGATAACTTTCTCATCGTCGGAGGCCTCACGGGCGCCGAGGTTGACAACCTCATCAACGGAAGCCAGACTGTTCACGGCGGCGAGGGCCTCGACCTGGGCTTGCTTATACACCCGAGTGCCACGCATGAACACTATATCGTGGCGGACCGGAGAAGCCCAGCCGAAGAGGTCGCTGTCGAAATGGGTGAAGTCTAAGGCGCGCTCCTTGAAGGCCGTGTAGGGCTGGAAGCCATAGAGGCCGATGACACTCTGACTGCCTCCACTCCATGCGGCACGCGGGAGGGAGAAATAGAAGCTGTTGTTGACCTGCCAAGAGTGCTGGCTGTAGACAGCGTCGAGACTCTTGTCGTAGAGGGTAGCGAGGAGCTGGGCACGGGCGGCCTTGCCCTTGGGTGAGGCAATGGTCAGCGTCCACGTCTCCTTCTGCCCGGGACGGAGCTTGTCGCGGAAAGTCTTCCACGACAGCTTCAGACTGGTGTCGGGCTGCGGGCGTTGGAGCTCCACGGTGTGGGTATAGAGCTTGCCACGCACCACCCACGCCATAGTCAGCGTGAGACCGTCACCAAACGACTCCTTATATTGCAGCTTGCGCGTCACAACCTCATTGCTGAGGGTCTTGGAACCCTGCTCGATGACTTTATTGCCCGCGAAAGCTGTATAATAAATATGTGTATCCTCGTCAGAGGTTCCCAACTGCAGATAGATGGGCTTGCCGTCGGCGCTGAAGCGGTCGGCGGAGAGATAGAACCAATCGTGTGTGGCCACGGCGGGACGCTTGTCGGAAAGGGAGAAGACGACGACCTCCTGCTTCAGTGTATCACCCTGGCAGACAGCCTCTAAGGTGTGGAGGCCCGACGTGAGCTTGGCGGCTATGGCAGTCGGCGTCTGTGTCGGCGTCGTCTTCCACTCGCCACCGTCGAGACGGTAGCTGACGGTAGCGGCTACTTCCTCACCTGCCAAGTTCTTGCAAGAGAAGGAGACGGTCTTCAGACTGTCGCGGAGCACCTTGGCGGGGACATCGGACGAGAGCACCACGGCGCGGTTGCTCAGCGGCAGCGTCGTTGTAACCTCATGGCTCTCACCAGCACCGTCGGTGACGATGGCGTTGACATCGAAGTCATAGAACAGACGGCCCACACGCTTCACGTCCTCGGGCATGTCCATCGGCACGCGGACTACGAAGGAGCCGTCGGAGGCTGTCGTCGTGGAGGCGCTGGCCACCTCAGTCTGCGGTCCGCTGCGGAACCACCACAGTCCCTGACGGCGGTTGACGGTGTAGACGACCTTGGCACCCTGCACAGGGACACCGCTGTAGGTAGTGGCCAGACCACGCACGCTGATGGTGTCGCCGTCCTTGTAGGCATCCTTGTATTTGTCAAAGGAGACCTGGAAGGCAGGACGCTTGTACTGCTCGACATGGAAAGAAGAGCCGCTGCTGCGGTCCGCACAGGAGGCCGTGATATTGAAGCTGCCCGTGAGACCGCCCTGAGGAAGGACGAAGTCGGCACTGGCCGTACCATAGCGGTCCGTCGACGCCGTCTTCGTGCTCACGCTCTTGCCGTTGGCATCGAAGAGCTCGAATTTCACGGTTTTGTCGCCGACAGTCTTCGACGACAGCGTGGACTTATCGGCATCCCAGGCAATGGCGGTGACATGGACGGTCTGGCCGGGACGATAGAGGTTCCGGTCAGTGAAGGTCTGCAGGCGCGATGTCACCGTACGGTTGTCAGACCAATAATAATAAGATGTGTAGAAGGAGAAGTTGCGGCAGGCCTTGTCATCGTCGGTATAGGCATAGACGCGGTTCGGGCGCTCGCCCTTGGCATAGGAGAGGATGGCCTCGCCGTCGTGGTCGGTGACAAGGTTCTTTGTCACTGTGCCCTCCTTGCTGTAGCTGGAGCTGCCTACGACGAGGTGGGCACCACTGATGGGGCGACCCGTCGTGGCGTTGACAACGGCAAAACGCACACGGTTGTCGGGCAGTGACTCGTGGATAATATAGAGGTTGCTGACATAGAGCAGCTCGCGCTGCACCTCAATGCCGGGAGTGCCGGTCGTGGCCTCGATGAGGTAGACGCCGACAGGCAGTCCCTTGATGTTGACGGTGTCGGTGTTCTCCTTCCAGGCGGGCTGACCGATATAGCGGCGTGTGGCCGTGAAGACAGCACCGGGGACGACGAGGTCTTTCATCTTGGCATAGCCCTTGGCCGTGGTGGGGTCGATATCGGCATTGCCCGCTGCCTTGACGCGGTAGACGTTGATGGAGAGCTCGTTGACATTGCGGATGCCGTTGATGCGCAGGGTGCGCTCCACGCCGGGCAGCATCATAGCGTCACCGATGTTGATGGCAAAAGATGGCTGCTGGAGGTCGCTGAGGGCATTGCGCAGGATGTTCATCCGCGGCCAAACTCCCCAGCGCGAGAGGGCGTAGTTGATGTAGTTGACTTTGTCCTCAGCGGTGATGTCGTCGGCATCACCAATGGCGTTGTAGTGCATGACGGCGAGCTCACCGGCCTCACGGAGGTCACCATAGACGGTGATGAGGGAGTCTATCCGCTGCACATACCGCGACTTGCGGGCTTTGGCGACGACCTCGGGCTTCTCGGCGGCGAGGGCCTTGGCGGCGAAGATGCAGGCGGCAGGCCGGTTGTTATGGGCGGCATAATAGTCGCGGAGCTTGCCGTAGGCCTTGGCTTCCATACCGAGGACGTGGAGAAGGTCGCCATAGAAGATGCGGCTGTCCTCACCGTTGACGAGGGCGGGACTGTAGTCCTCGCTCTCCGTCTTGGCCAGCAGCGGCATGTCGGCCAAAGAGGCGGCATACATCTCGCGGCTCTTCTGAGCGGCTTCAGCACCAGCGGTCAGGGACTTCTCGGCATAGAGATGACCTAAGACGGAGGCATAGACGGCTTTGAGAACTCTGTCCTGAGCCACGGCCTGCCGCTTCTCCAAGCGCGCAATCTCCACATCGGCGGAGTCGGGAGAGACAGCGGTCTGGGCGGAGGCCTTCAGCAGACTGGCTTTGAGAAGCTGACCATACTGCTTGTCGGCAGTGGCCTTGGCACAAATCTCGTCAAGATATTTGATTTGTGTCTTGGGCAGGTCTTTCTGCTGGGCGTCCTTTACCAACTTCCACAAATTGTTGTAGCTGTCGGCCATTGCCGCAAAAGGCAACAGCAGGGCGACAAAGGCAATAATTATCTTTCTCATACAAAAAGTGTTTTCAGTAATAATGCGACAACACCACTTTCCTTGCAAAGAGATGCACTATTTCTTACAAGAGACGCGGTATTTCTTGCAAAGATAATGGAAACAGAGGACATGGTGAAAAAAAATACGATTTTTTAAGTTTACAAAGATGTAATGACACCAGCAGGGTGGAGGCAAAGCCAAATAAGACCAACAGATTGCTATGTGCATGGTCTGTCATGGCATATGGCCTCGAACTTGCCATGCGCCTTCGCCGGTCCGGTTTCCAAGTCGTCATTGTCGACAAGAACAACTATAACCAGTTTCCACCACTCATCTATCAGGTGGCCTCAGCAGGTCTGGAGCCGAGCAGCATCTCCTTCCCGCTGCGCCGTATCTTCCAAGGTTATAAGCACTATTTCTGCAGAATGGCAGAGGTGAAGGACATCGACGCCAAAGAGAAGGCCATCCACACCTCTGTCGGCACCATCCACTACAACTATCTCGTCCTCGCCATGGGCGGCACGACCAATTTCTTCGGTAATGCGGACATCGAGCGCCACGCCCTGCCCATGAAGACCGTGGAGGACGCCATGGCTCTGCGCAACCATATCCTGCTCGCCTTAGAGCGTGCTGAGACAGAGGAGAATGCCGAGAAACGACAGAAATACATGAACTTCGTCATTGTCGGAGGTGGTCCTTCCGGGGTGGAGATAGCCGGCGCCCTGGCCGAGATGAAGAAGGACATCGTGCCCAAGGACTATCCCGACCTGGCCGACCGGATGCATATCTACCTGCTCAACTCCGGCCAGCGCCTGCTGAAAGCCATGGACGAGGTGTCGTCGGCAACGGCAGAGGCTGACTTGAAGAAGATGGGCGTGCATGTGCGCAACGGATGGAGGGTGACGGACTATAAGGACGACATCGTCACCATAAACAATGGTCAGACCATCGAGTCGGCCACCGTTATCTGGGTCAGCGGCATCAAGGCCAATGCCATCGGTGGTGTGCCGGAGGAGGCCATCGGCCACGCCGGACGCCTGATTACAGACCGCTTCAACAGAGTGAAGGGCATGGAGGATGTCTTCGCCATCGGTGACCAGAGTCTGGTGGAGGGTGACCCCGACTGGAAGTTAGGACATCCCCAGCTGGCACAGGTGGCCTTGCAGCAGGCTGACAATGTGGCACGGAATATCATGCGGAAAGAGGACGGAAAGGAGATGGAGCCTTTCGTATATAAAGACCTCGGCACCATGGCCACCATTGGCCGAAAGCGTGCCGTGGCAGAGATAGGAAAGGCTAAGTTCGGAGGACTGCCCGCATGGCTGCTGTGGCTGGTCGTACATCTGCGCTCTATATTAGGCGTGAAGAACAAGTTCATCGTTCTTCTCAACTGGATGTGGAACTATTTTAACTATAAGCAGAGCCTCCGCCTTGTCCTCCGACCCAGGCAGCGGCCCTTAGAGGACTAAGCCCGAGGGAGTGAAGCCCGTACTCCACTCCCTGCGGGCCAGACAGCCAGTCCGGACAAGCCCCGAATCTGGGTACGTTAAAATCCTGTGATTCCCTTTATTTAAAGGCATTCACAGGCTTTTCATTTACTCTTGGGAAACATTTGAGAAACATTTTTGATTTCTTCCACTTTCCTCTTCAAAGCCACACTGTATATACAGCTTGATGTACGACTACATTATCAGAAAACGACTTCTTATGATTTCTATATTATTTTATGTTTTTAGCGACTATAATGTTGTGATTATGCATTTTACTACATTCATCTGTTCTAAAAAATGAGATTTTGTTTTGTCGGATAAAAATAAATTTCTATATTTGCAGGGTCAGAAATGACCAGCGGGTGGTATTCCTTGGGAGCATAGCTTTATCGTGGGTGCTCCGATAAGTGGCCTGAAAAGGTTGCTTATTCATTTTACATGTTTCTTCCTAACAAAAAATGACTAACAATAAAGAACACTATTCATCTCGCCCATTGCCAACAGCCTGGTATATTGTTGACAAGGATGACAATGTAGGTATTATGGAATTCGGGGAGAATGGACCAATACCTTGGGGAACAGAAGAGGCATGTATTGAAGATTTGGTATTTGGATATGAAGAAAAGGGAAAATATCAAAGAATAAATCTAACTGACGACCAAATATACAGTCTGATGGAAGCTCCTCATCAACCTAAGGATGAAAAACTATGGATAAACGTAGCTGTTAAGATAGACTTTAACCAAGGGAAGGACTTTTTGGAATTAACAAGAAACCCAGACGTTGAATGCCATACGATTTCCACTAAACTTGGTCTGTATGCTTTTGATGCACTCGATTGTCTTTCTGACTATGGGGATTCCACTGGAAAATTGTTGGAAACATCTACTCTTTACAGAATGCTTGATAAAGAAATGATTTTAGAAGTCTACAAGCGTAAGGATTTCTTTATCAATGATGTATGGATGAATGACAAAGTAGAATTCGAGCATGACTTTACATCTGCTCCTTACTTCATCTATGTTCAGCCGTATTGGCCTGAGTTGCCTGCTGAAAGAATTAATATTCCTGCTAATCCAATCAAACTAAATCAGTTTCCAGAGGAATTTAGAGAACGAATATATCACCTCCCGTAAAATTCCGAGAGTGTAAAAGTTTTCAGATTTCACAATGGATTCCTTCCTATTGCAAGCCTAATACAGACCATCACTAAATAGAATTCTTAGTAAAATTATTATCTAATCATAATCTCAACTATTGCCAGCTTAAAATAAATATGAAATTCGATAAAGAATATCCTGCAACCCACTCTATGGAAACGGCATGGTATGCCGCTGATGAAGATGGTAATGTAGCCCTTATCATGTATAACGATAATGGTCCTGTACCTGAGAACTTGCCAGATGTTCGTATTGGCGAGTTGGCTTTCGGTTATTATGATGGTAAAGACTGCAAGTTCGTAAAGCTGACCGAGGAGCAAGTGGAAGAATTGTCTGGTCCGACTCTGCCATTAGGCGAGGATGGAACTCTTTATGATCCAGACACTTTTGTGAAAGTAGAGAAGAAGAACAGAGAAGCTTTCGAAACGGCGATGAAGAATGCACGATATTTCTGTCGTTTGGTTGAACCAGAATGGGGCCTTTATGCGGTTGAAAAGTATATACTGTTCCTTTCTTCGATACAGATGAGACATATTCAAGTGATGGCAAGCCTGTCTTTACTAAGAATTTCCTATCAAATCCGTACTATGTTTATGCGCAACCTTATTGGCCTCATGATCCATTGCAGAGAGTGAACATACCCAAGCATCCTGTTAAATTGGATCAATTCCCAGAGAAATTGCGTCAAAGAATCCCGAGCCTACCAATAAAATTTAAGGATGCCAAGTACTTCCGTATAGAGGAATGGATTCCATGTAGAGAAGAAACAAGCGGATCAAATAATACGGGGGAGGCTCATGATGATTGAGCTACTATCCATAGACCTGTCTAATTATTGTTCTAAGGAATGCTCGTTCTGCTATAATCATAGCAGATGGGATGGTAATACGATATGGAAGCCTTCGGAGGTGATTAATTTCGCCTCAGATTGCATTAACCATGGGGTGAAAGCAGTGTCGCTTCGGGGTGGTGAGCCGTATGAAGGAATGTTAGAAGTAATCGATACTCTTTATACCCAATACTATCTCTCAGTAACATCTAATGGTCTGTCTCTAGAAAAGCAAGATATTTTGGAAAAGCTATGCTCACATAAACACGATAAAATTCACATCACGATACATCATCCCGACAATTTGCAGGAAGTAAAAAGATATATAGTCTTTACTTTTTATATGCCTTACGCAGCTGTTTCAGTTGCCTGACAATGGAAGTATCCACGCCTTTATTCTTCTGAATATTGAGTGGGAAATAACCTGAGGATAGTGTCGCCGTCTCTATCCGTATGGCATTGCCGTGAGTTGGTGTGGCGCACCAGTCCCAATAGCATTGGTCGAGCAATTCGTTAACAGCCTGCTCAGAAGCAGACTCATCTTGATGCAATAGAGCGCTGATGGTCTTACGTAGCGTTGAGAGAAAGCCGCTCTTGACAGCCGACGCACTGTGATGCTGAGCCACATGCCATCTGATACGCTGCCGAAAGTCCTTGCTAATGCCAAAATAGAGGCACCAGAATTCAATACAATCTATTTGTAGCCGAAAGATTATTCAGCGTAAGGTTATAAGGAGTAATTATCTTCTCAGGTTTAAGCAAATGATACTTGGCCGAAAGAATATAAATTTGATTGGGCTTTAGCTGACATCGCCTCCCATCGTTAAAAATCTTGAATGCATCGTGCTTTCCTTTGTTGTAAAGCGTGATATTTTCCTTGATATGTCGCTCTTTTGCACTATCTTTGCAGTACAAATCCGTGTCAAGACACATAAATATATTCCAAAGCGATGCTATTTGAACGAAAACATTATCTGAACCTGCTGCAGAATGCCGATGGAAACGTTTGATCAATAGCATGCTCTCGGTTTTCAGATAACCAATGAAAACTCCTGTTTTTCCTTTAAGAAGCAAGCGCAGTTTCTGAAACTCCATTCAATTTCAAGACATTCATTTGCACCTTTGGAAAAATATGGTTATCTTTGTCGCATAATTCAGCTGCACCCGATAGTTCTAGGGCAAGTCCTCGATTGTACTCGTTTGCAGCATTCTTGTAGATAAAATGATGTGGTACGACTATGGACGAAAGATTATCAACGCTATATTTAAGAAACGGTCTGACAGCACAACAATACGTGCTGAGTTTGGATCCAAGCTTCAGGCAGATAGCGACCGAAGCGATATTAGAGTGTTCGAGACTGGGCTATCCATTGAACAATATGGAAATTACGAGCAAAGCACGGGAACTGCAGCGCAGGAGTCAGAGAGTGCACATATAGTTGCCATTGCGAAAGCCAATGGTCTCTTTATAGATAAATCCGAATGGCATAAGTTTGGTGAACGTAAGCGATTGCCATCCGGTGAGAGTATTGTGTTCATTAATGACAGGGAGGATGTGATAACAAAGATTCGTAATCCTTTTGCCAAATCCGTTATAAAAGGACTCCATGCATGCGATGTCATTTATGAGCATCTTATCCATAATATTCTTTTCCCTAACAGCCGTTATAAATTCACAGGCATCAGTGAGGATTCTTGACTACTATTACCAGCTGCTCAAATAGAGAAATTATCATCGAATACCTATTAAGGACATGCCTCAGCATGGCAGGGGCAGGGTGACTCTGTCGGGATCGTGAGATTATGAGAGTGCTGGGCGTTCACCTTATGCCTCTTCCCAACCATTATATATGGTAGGCAGTCCACTTCCGACCGTTCATCTGTCTGCAAGAACACCTTCTCCAGGGCAGCGTCATTGTGGGCAGTGTCAAACTCTCCCATATACCGCCGCATGGTGGCAAGATTGGAATGGGCAAGCAGAGCCTTGACCTCAAGGTTATCAAGCCCCTTGTCCTTTGCCATCTTTGCGAAGGAGTGACGGCTGATATGATCCTTATTTATTCGCTTTTTGTGTTCCTTTTCATACACAGTGCAATCTTTTGCACGATAATATCGAATTTTGCAGATATTTATTAGGTTGCCATTCGTTTTTTTATAACTTTGCATGATGTTATATTTAAGGGAACAAGATTTATTACTCATGATGCGTGTGAACCAAAATCTTAAAAAACAATATAATAATAACTTTTAAACTAAACTCAAAGAGTGAAGCAATGAAAAGTTTTACATTCTTACCCAGAGTCATTCTGGGGCTTTTGTTGTTTGTGACTGGGGGAGGCATTAGTCTAGCCGCAGACACTTACGTTACAAACACTGTTAATGGTAGGACCTATACCTTTACGGTCACTTCCACTAAAGACAAGACTGTAAGCTTGTCGAAAATAGGCGGTACAGACCTCGCCAGCTATACTGGTACGAGCATTGATTTAGCAACCGATTATCAGAACGGCACCTTTACAGTGGATGGCACCACCTATACCATAACAAGTATGGTGGCAATGAGCGGCAACAAAACTCTTCAGACAGTTAAAATGCCTTCTACCGTCACATCGTTGCCTTCTTCTTGTTTTGATGGTTGTTCTGCTTTGACAACTGTCAGTTTTCCGGGCATAAAAAAAATTGGGGATTATGCTTTTCAAAATTGTTCTGCACTAACTGGCACGTTGACTATTCCAAGCGGTGCATACGTAGGCAATGAAGCATTCAATGGTACAGGATATACATCTCTTGTCATCAATACAGGAACCACAGATAATGCTACATCTTTCTATGGCTATGCATTCTCGAATATGAGTGGCGTCACAGAAGTTAAAATCGTAAATGACGGCAGCAACAAAATTCCGGACAACACTTTTAAGGGTGCAGCATTTAGCAAGGATGGTGTAACCTTAGAGATAGACAACACCATCACGGCAATTGGAAAATATGCCTTCAATAATGCCAAATTCCCTAAGACCCTTAACTTAAAACAGTTCACATCCATTGGTTCACATGCTTTCGATGGCAACACAACGCTTGCCGACAAGGATGTCACCTTTGCCGAAAACACCACAATTGGGGAAGCGGCTTTCTCGGGTTGTACGTCACTGGAAGGAGAGCTAACTATTCCAAAAGGCACGTATAATAACCGAGTTTTCGATGGTTGCAAAAAGGTTACAGAACTTGTCATATACACTGGATCTAAGATTTCCTACCCATGGAATAATTATGGCTGCTTTGGAAATATGCAAGGTGTAACAAAAGTTACTCTTAAAGATGATGATGACGGTGACCATACTATTCCGGCACATTTCTTTGGCCATGCATCGTTTAGCACTGCTGGTGTGGATCTAACGATTCCGGAATCTATCACGGCAATTGGAGATGGTGCCTTCTATAGTGCCAATTTCCCTACGAAACTTGACTTAAGCAGCCAATTCACATCCTATGGTGCCTCTGCCTTTGAAGATAATACTGCATTCAAAGGCAATAATGGTGATGGCATCATTGCTGTACAAAAGCCTAAAAGCGCAACAAGCGATGTCAAGGTAGACAGTAAGGCTTTCTCGAATACTGGGGCAACAGAGATTGATATCTATCCTAATGTGGATTACAGTGCATGTAAACCACGTGACGACAATTATCCTTATGGACATGGTCCTTACAATGGTACAAATATCAACACCATTAAATTTACAGACGGAATCACTTCCGTGCCTGACTATGTGTTCTTAAATGCCTCGGATATACCTTCTACTTGCACAGTTACCTGGCCAACAGACCCAACGCATATTGGCAAAGGAGCCTTTTACGGTGTGAAATTTAGAGCCGCCATACCATCAAAAATGTCAGGGGAAGGGACGATTGGAGAATATGCTTATGCACATAATACAATGTCTGGTGAGATAACTATACCGACAGGCTGCATAGATATAGGAAGTCGTGCTCTATATGACTGTGAAAATATAACAAAAATTACAGTACCTTCCACGACAACATCTATAGGCGATTTTGCCTTCTCTGATTGCGCGGCTCTTGCATCTGTTGAACTGCCCACATTGACGAGTGGTGACCCTCAGCTCACTTTGGGAGGCGGCTTTATCGCCAATGACCCCAAATTGACTGCTTTTACCATTACGAATGCAGTAAAGACTATTTATTGCTGCTCTTGGGGCAATAGGAATGACGCATCATTCAGTGCACTGACAACTCCATTCACAGTGACACTTGCATCAGATAAAGTTAAAGCGAGTGCAGAAAATAGAACGGGTGGAACCTTTTTTACTTTTGAGAAAGATGGTACGACTGATAATCCTAACACATTGACTATTCAAGTAGCGAATGGCGTAACCTCCATTCCAGATGAATTGTTCAGCGAGAATGCATCTGGCAACCTGAGACAGTCTTACATTGACAAGATTGTCCTTTCTGGTTCAGATGTGAAAAGCATCGGCACGAAGTCTTTCTATCATATCCGAACACTTTTGTCGGTAGATATGAGTGGTGCACCGGAAATTGCAAGCATTGGCGAGAGTGCTTTTGCTGATTGTGCTCAACTCACTACTGTAACATTTGGCGATGCCAGCAAAATCACGACCATCGGCGCCTCTGCTTTCTCTGGCTGCAAAGCTCTGGCAAGCCTCAACCAGAAATCCGATGGCAATAACGACCTAAGCAAATCTTCGCTGGCAAAGATTGAATCTCAGGCATTTGCAAACTGCACTTCTCTTGCCAACATCTATTTCCCCAGCACGCTTATGCGCATCTCCAGCGACGCTTTCTCGGGTGCGAAGGCTGCTACGGATGACATGGTGTTCATCAAGGCTGACGTACCTTATGCAGTTAATACATTCTGTCGTGGCTTTGGAGTAAAGATGAATTCAAAGGATGGCTTAGATGCACTTACGGCAGGTGACCAAAGTTTCAGCATGTGGGTGCCTGTCAAGGTGGACAAGGTGAAGCGCCAACTCGTGTTGAGACCATTCGTTGGCGATTATCTGCCATCTGAAGAGCCGAAATCGGCTGATGTTCAAAACACTTCTACAAGTTATTCGGATGTCCCTGCTGGTATCATCTTTGCTCCGAGTACTTGGTCTGATAGCCAATACACGCCTTATGATGAGGAAGGCGACCCCACTACACATGCCACAAAGACTAATGGCAGACAACTTAACTTGCGCGTGAAATTCACAGACAAAACAACTACTGTGGCTCATAGCCATTCAACAGGCGCCCTCAGCAAGAGCCTTCTACGAGGATATATAGACACATTGAAAATGTCAGGCGTAAGCAACAAATACTTGATTTGGACTGCTGACCTTGCATTGCATCCCGTGGCAGAAGGCATGACATTCCCTGCTGGTAAATGTTACATCTATGATGATCCCAACGCTTCTGATGAAGGTTCAGGTAATATTACGAGTGCCAAGGGCTTTCAAATCTTCCTTAGTGATGAGCCCATATATGATGGAAATACCATTACTGGTATAAAAGACATTCAGCGCCAAAACGTTAACGTTGACGATAACTATTACACGCTTGATGGAAAGATAGTGTCATTCCCTACTGAAGGCATATACATCCATCATGGAAAGAAAGTAATCATTAGAAGAATCTAATGTGAAGAAGGAGTAAACGACGAACCAGAGATCTAGCCCTAAACAGACTTCTCATTTATAATAGCGCACATGGGTCATTTGCCTATAAAAGACAAGCCCGTGTGCGTTTTTGTTACCACGATGTATCATCAGGGCCTTTAAAGTGCTTTTGTGCAAATAGTGATAAAGTCGCTCGCATGATTGAGGATGTGCTGATTATTTTATGAGCAGTGGAACCCTAAGTTAAATCGTCAGCAGATATGGAGGACTTGAAGAAGCTGCTTTAACCCCAACCTACAGCAACCTCTTCTATGGAGCCGATTACGACGCAACTGGTTTCGGGAACTTCCAACGGAGCGTATGGATAAGCCCCGTCACGCTGTTTCTGCAAGATGGCACGCACCTGCGAACTCTAAGATAGAGTCCGCTAAGCATATCATCAGAAAGCTGTACGTTAAGCGTGATGATTCTTCTCGAACCAGAACTTGAAGATGGGGTCGACGAAGGTGTAGGCGTCTCCGTTTCGCTCTATGATGTCCTTTTTAGTCAGCGTCTGCTTATTCCTGCTGACGGTCTGTGGCGCGCCAAGAGAATATCTTCTGTTGACGTCCTGTGCATTGAAATGGCTTTCTCCGTTGGCGATGGCAATCAGCATGTTGACCTGGGAGACAGTGAGACCATCAACGTCTGCCTCAAAGACAGGGGCATTGGTGTCAACGAGCAGGATGGTCTGCTCTTGGAATATCTCCTCCGTCACGGCTGTCTGGGTTCCACTCCAGATAAAGAAACTTAACTGTTGGACATACCAACTGTGACACTCGGTGATGTCGCAGATTCTGTTGGCAAACTCTCTAGAGATGCTCTTTCCTGTTTCCGCAAACGTATTGATGATATAAGGCACCCAATATTCCCTCGCTATCTTCTTGAGATAGAACACTTGACCAAAGTGGTAGAAGGGATTGTTGGCATTGTTGAAGATGTCCGCCATCATGTGCCGTTTGCTGCCATAGAGGCAATAGGTCACGTCTTCCTGCTGCTGCCAGACCGACCGCATGAGCCCCTCCATCTGTTTCCATTCTGGCAGCAGTGCCAGTTGCTGAAACTCATCTATACAGACGATGACATGGAAGCCGTAGGCTTTGGCCAAAGTTTCGGGGAGGTTCAGAATGTCCTCTGCGCTCCTTTCCAAGGGTCTGAACTTCAGGTCGATGGACACGGCATTGAGAGGGTCGTTCTGTAATGTAATGCTTGGCGTTAGTGAAGGGATATATTTCTTGATGAGTTCTATACCCCTCTCCAAAGTGTTCCCTACGCCACTGATGACAGCGGAAGCAAAGGCATTGTAAAAATCAGAGGCACTATGAATTTTGTATGCGTCGATGAAGCAAATACGGATATTCTCGTCTTCGTTGCGCAGTTCCTCCATGGCAACTTTTACAAGCGATGATTTTCCCCATCGGCGTGGGGAAATCAGCATGACGTTGATGCCATTCTGCAAGAATGTTTTCAATCGCTTTCTGTCTTCCTGCCGGTCAATAAAATTGTCTTTTGTTGCCAGCTCTCCGTAAACAAATGGCTTTTTCATATGGATGCGCTCTATAGTTGTTGTGCAAATATAGACAATATCACGCAAACGTGACTCACGCAAGCGTGATATTTACATTGTTTTAACGCTGTTACTCCAAGGGGTAACTATTCAGATGCCTAAATTCTGTCTTTATTGGTATCAAAGAATTATGGTTTATACGCAAGTGTCAGCAACAATTCCCGTCCCCGAAGCATTGTCTCTGAGCGCAGGGCCGTGAGATTGGCGACAGTGGAACGGCTATACGACTGCTTGTTGAACAGATTGTTCAGTCCCAGTTCATAATCGATATGTCGGGTCGTGAGTCCGACGATGGCATCGGTAAAGAAGATGTCCTTGTATTTCGACGGCATCAACTGGTTGTGGTCATACTCGCCTTTGAGGGTGAAACGCAGCTTGCCGGCGGGCACAATGACTTTCGCTGTGTGCTGCCAGCTGTTGAACGATGTCTTGTCGCCGTTCTCAGGGCGCATGTCGTCGTAGGCATATTGCAGGGAATAGTCGATGGACATATCTGTATATGGGGAAAGGTACAGTGAGGCACCAGTGCTAACCACATTGTATTTTGCCGGAGAGACAAGACCATCCTGGTACATCTTCGAGTCGGTGTGGTTGTAGAGCCCGCGCAAGGAGAACTTTCCGTTGAGGAACGGCAGCCCCTGTTGGTACATCAGCGTTGTGTTCCAACTGTTACTGTTGGTCTTGACGGGGGTGGTTCCGATGATGATATAGTCACCGGCGAACTCGCGCGACAGCGTGTACGGCGTAGTATCAAACGAGCGGGAGAGGCGTGCCATGAGGTGTGTGCCCTGCAGGCTGTTGCGGTAAGACAGCGTGTAGGCTACAGTCTTGCTGGCGGCCACGTCATATCCTGTATAGCCCTGATTGAGATAGAGATAGTCCTGCATAATCAGCGAGCCATAGAAACGGTTGAAGTCCAGCGGTTCAACGCAGTAACTGCCGCTGAGACTCATCCTCAGCCGCGAGGTGGCGTCCCAACGCACATGCAACGACGGCGAGACATCAAAACGGTTTCTGCCGTTATCCCCACTGTATTTGTAATACGAGCTCTCTAACGGCACGGCAAGGGAAAACTTGAAATCCTTGGTGTTGTACTCTATTTGTGGACTGGCATACAGCTTGGCATAGCCGAAGTGACTCTTGCCGCCTGTCGGGCCAATAGAGTCAGGCAACCCATAGGCGTTGGCTGTGAGATAGCGTAACAATCCCTTCACGCCCAACTTCATGCTCAAGCTGAACCTGCCCAATTTCCAACCGCCGGAGGCGTAGGTGTCGGTGGAATAGAACCGTTGCGACAAGTCCTGCTGCAGGGTAGAGTCAACAAACAGATGCTGAGGGCGCTGCTGGACAATGTTGTTGGAATAGAACGAGATGAGCGTGTTGCCATAGCGGCGGATAACATAGAGATTGTCGCGAAAATCAAACACCGGCAGAAGCGCATGTTGGGCATGTGAATACGTACCGGTCTCGTTGAGGTGCTGCGACAGCCAGGTCATATTGCCCGAGAGCGAGTTGTGGAGATAGCTTTTTGCGGAGTTGTGCTCATATTTCAGCAGGGCATAGAGGTCATTCGTGTTTGACCGCCATGCCTGTGCGTTATTGATGACGCGGTTGCCATTCGTCAGGATATACTCCGTCCGTCGGTCTCCCCACGCCTTGTCCCGCCCGATATTGTAGACGAGCTGGAAGTTAACCTGCGAATTCTCGTTGATGCGTTTCATGGCATTAGCCGTGAAGGCATGGCTGCGGTTCATCAGACTACGCTCACGGGAAAGACTCGAGGCCGAGGGGGCGGAAAGCTGAATGAAATTCTTTGGCTGTTCGCAAAAAAAATCGTCAAGGCTGAAGAGATTGGTCGACTCGCGGCTGACATCCGTGCCAGTATTGTTGGTCTTGTAGGTGAGCATCGTCTGGAAGTCAGATTTCAATCGCAGACCGAATCCCTCGAAGAGCCATCTGCCCTTGTCATAGCCATCGTGAGCACTTCCATATCCTCCGCCTGCTTTCCACGATGTCACCCAATGGGTCTTGGCACTGTTTTTCATCTTGATGTTCACAGCGGCATCGTCGGTAAACGTGAAGTCTTCAAGCACACGGATGGGCTGATGATTGCGCATGACCTCCACGGAGCCCACCTCGCCCTGTGGCAGCGTGTTGGTAGCCGTGCCGTATTTGCCGCCAAGCATGTCAAGTCCTTCGATATAGAACTTGCTGATCGGCTTGCCCTCATAAGAGATTTTGCCAGTACTCTTGTCCACATCAAAGCCGGGCATCTTCGCAATCACGTCCCCGATGCTTCGGTCATTGCTGTTGGCATAAGCACCGACAATATAAGATATGGTGTCGCCATGCTCGTGTACCTTGTCCGATTTTACCTTCACCTCTCGCAGCTCTATTGCGCCGTCGCTCATTCTGATGGTCAGCGGCTTCATGTTGCCACTGATGGCAATGCGTTGGGCTTTGAAGCCAAGCATACTGAACATCAACGAATCACCGGCTTCAGCTTTGATGTGGAATGATCCGTCGCTGCTGCTGTTGGTGTATCCTCCCAACTTATGCCCCTGCGTATATCGCTTGATAAAGACAGAAGGCAAAGGTTCTCCGTCATCATCAACTACGTGTCCGGTGACAACAGTCTGGGCAGAGACAGACAAGGCAGACAGAAAGATGAGCAAGCAGATAATCTTCAATGCCTTCATTGCAGTTCCATTTGGGGGATTACAATCGTATTCTTGGGATATGCCTTCGGATTACTTTTTTCCTTGAGATAAGCATCTCGCTGAATGGTTTCGAATTTTTTGTTCAGGAAGTTATAGAAGGTGACCGGCGATAAGCTCTTGTTCTTAATGCTGGAAGCTTCAATCGTGATGAATCCTTTGGCTTCAGCAAACAATATTAATCCTGGCAGACCACCCAGCTTCCAAGGTCCTAACGGCACGGGAATATCCTCTGTAAAGTAGACCATCCATTTCCTGCCTCGGAATGTTGTCGTCGCCATGCAGCAAGGATAGCCCAGAATCTGGCGTGTGCTGTCAGTGACGATGTTCCAATCCTGTACGGGCATAGATTCTGTCATCTTATACCCTTGTCCCATAAAACTGGTATATGTGTCAAAGGTGTTGCTGGCTTGGTTCCTATAGAAATAGTCGCCGTGGTCCGGACCACTCGCCCTTTGCTTGGAGGCATCATTTCTATTGTTTGCCTCATCAAGCATTTCCTGAAGAATGATCATGGATGTCTGTGCATTGCTGCTTAATGAGTCATCGCGCAGTTTATGATAACTGAAATATTGGCTCATTGATTTTCCCACGCGCAACGCATAGTCATCATTGTTTTTGCCGGATATTTCATGGTAAGCCACTTCCATGATGCTTGGCTCCAGTACATGCGTCTGTTGTGCCATCAAGGCCATTGGGAAAAGGATCAATATCAATACTATTATCTTAGTATGGGTCATAGTACATCCTAACATCCGCACCACAATAGTCTTTGTCATTTTATAACGTCCTGAGAAACAAAAGCTACTCGGGATTTGGCCATGTCAAAAAATCACTTAACTTAGTGGTGCAAAAACAAATTAGCAATTCTTCAACACGACATGGCAAAATTACAAATAGAAAGTGAAAAACAGACTCCATTCGGAGATTTTTTTCAAGCGGAAGCCTGCCCTGGACTATTTTTCTGGAGCTTTGACCGAGCTTAGCATGTCTTGGTGCCGACAAGACGGGCTTCATGATATCGTGTGACGACCGTCACAAGATCGTGTGACGACCGTCACAAGATCGTGCGACGACCGTCGTAAGATCGTGCGACGACCGTCGCAAGATGTCATGCCAGTCAGTTTGAGGTAAATATTTGGGTATTTCGGGATTATTTCATAACTTTGCACTGGCACGGAAACGCCGTGCCAGTACTGCTATATGAATGCTAACTCTAAACAATAAACTCACAACTATAAAACAGATATGGGAATAAAGTACGAAGTACACAACATTGAGAACTCGCAAGGCACTGGAGAGAAGCGTATGTTCATACGACTGCACAATCATCCCGCCATGTCTACGGACGACCTTGCAAAGGAAATACAGGAGACCTGCACCGTTACGCCTTCCGATGTGAAAGCTGTGATGTCGGAGATTTGTCATATTGCCATCCGCGAACTGTCCAACGGCAGTCGTTTCTATCTGCCCGAGATTGGCTATCTGTCTCTGTCGGTGGGCAACACGCCACCGGCTTTGAAACCTGACGGGAAGATAACGGGAAAGGACGTCTATTTGAAGAATATCAACTTCAAGCCCGAGAAGAAGTTCTTGAAAGAGGTGCAGAAGGGAGTGCGCTTTACAAAGGCCGATCATACCACGCTCTCCACACAATACACGGAAGACGAGCTATGGTCAAAGGTAGAGGAATATCTCTCCCACTACCGCTTCATAACCCGCCACAAGATGTGCTCCGAGTTCGGACTGAGCTACTACAAGGCAAAGCTGTGGCTCGACCACTTTGTCGAGAGCGGCAAACTGACGAAGGAGGGCTCACGCCATCAGCCGCTGTATTTCAAAGCAGACATCTGATGAGCATGAAATTCGGCAGATGCCATCAGATATGCTGCGTCCATTGCCTACAACGGCTGCATGATTGGATTTAATATCCGGTGCATCAGAAAAAGCGAAAGAGCTGTAAGGCCAGTATCATGATACAACCTTCAGTTTTTCCGCCCGCAACGCTTGTTGGTCTGAAAAGAAAGCATTATATTTGCACGTGAGAAAAGCTATATCCACTATGAGCAACAACTTCAAGCGCATTCCCTACGGCATCTCCAGCTTCAAGCAGGTGAGGGAAGAGGGACTTTATCTGGTTGACAAGACCATGTTTTTTGAAAGAATGGAGCTGGCAGGGCACTTCTTGTTCCTTGTCCGTCCGCGCCGTTTCGGCAAGAGTCTCTTTCTCAACATGCTCGAGGCCTACTACGACATCAATGAGAAAAACAACTTCGAAAAGTTGTTCCATGGTCTCTATGTGGCCGACCACCCCACGGAATACCGTAACAGATACCAGATGCTGCACCTCGACTTCTCGCAGGTGGGCAGCGACGTGGAGAATCTGCGGGCGAATTTCAGCGACTACCTGACCAATTGCTGCGTGACCTTTATCAAGAAGTACGCGTCTTTCTATCCACAAGACTTGTCAGAAGAAGTGCTGCGTGGCAAGAACGGTATGGACATGCTCAATCGCCTCAATAACATCGCACACTTGGTGGGATGCCCGCTTTACCTTATCGTCGACGAGTATGACAACTTCACCAACAATGTGCTTAATGTCAAGGGACAACAGGCCTATCACGACCTCACCCATGGCACGGGCTTCTACCGTGACGTATTCAAGCTTTTCAAGCCCATGTTCGACCGCATCATCATGCTCGGCGTCTCGCCCATAACGCTTGACGACCTCACCAGCGGCTACAATATCGCGCTGAACATGTCGATAGACCAGCGCTTCAACCAGATGCTCGGCTTCTCAGAGGAGGATGTGAGGGAGATGGTTCGCTACTACAAGAAAGTGGGGGCTATCAAGCCAGAGATGCCCGAAGACAGCATCATCGACGACATTAAACCTTGGTATGACAACTACTGCTTCGCTGAGGACAGCTTCGGCCGCGAGCCCAGCATGTTCAACTGTGACATGGTATGCTACTACCTATCCTCCCTCGTTGACACGGGCAGCAAGCCCAAGGACATGGTCGATCCCAACACCATGACCGACTATGGTAAGCTGAAACGGTTGATAAGGATTGACAAGACCGAGGGCAAGCGCACGGAGATCATTCACAGCATTGCCGAGAAAGGCTTCATGAAGGCGCGTTTGGTCTCACACTTCCCTGCCGAGCGGATGATGGAGTTCGGCAACTTCGTCAGCCTGCTCTACTACTACGGCATGCTGACCATCGGCGGCGTAGTGGGCGACCGCCTCAAACTCATCATCCCCAACAACAACGTCCGGCTGCAATACTACCAGTACATGCTCGACGAATACAGCTCCATCCACTCCATTGACATCTCCGACCTTGATGATGCCTTCGACGAGGCGGCCCTTCACGGCGACTGGAAGCCGCTTGTTTCCTTCATCTGCCAGGCTTACCACGACACCACGACCGTGCGCCAGCTCATCGAGGGAGAACGCAACCTGCAAGGCTTTATGAACGCCTACCTCACGCTGACCAACTACTACCTCGTCGCACCGAAGATGGAGTTCAACCATGGCTTCTGCGACTTCTTCCTGCTGCCCAACTACACCGTCTACCCGATGGTCAAGCATAGCTACATCCTTGAACTGAAGTACCTCAAGGCCGACGCCACCGAATCCGAGGCTGACAAACAGTGGAGCGAGGCCTTGGAGCAGATCAAGACCTACGCTGCCGACAGGAAGTTGCAGAGCATGCTCCACGGCACGCAGCTGCACAGCATCGTCGTACAAATAAAGGGCTACGACCTGATGAGAATGGAGGAAGTAGCCCTCTGACGAAGGACAACGTGTGCTGCCGTCCTATTCTCCCTCATCGTATTCGTGGATGACACAGTGGTCGTCGAGAACAAAGGGACGGCGCACGTCGAGCATGGCGAACTTGTCGTTGATGATGGGGTCGGCTTCCTGCTGGCTATGCGCGAAAATCTCATAGTCATAGCCGTCGATGGCATAAGGCTTACCATCAGCATCATAGTGTTCGTGGACATCGGCCCACAGTGGTCCGCCCGTCTCGACCCAGCCACCGCGCGCTTCGCCAACGTCAGCTAAGGCCTTCCAACCCTCGTCGCTCTTTGTCAGCTCGTTCAGGTTGTCAGCATTCACCTCACCGATGAGCTCCCGGTGACGCTCCACCCACTGACGGTTCACACCGGCATGCGTGAAGAGCACCTTTCGGCCGCCCACACTCGTCTCATAGGCCAGCCGAAACATGCGGTGGCGGTCGGTGAAGATGCCCTTAATGGTGTTGAAATGAGACTCGGATTTTCTGCCTGAAGCAGCCAGACGCGCGAAGACATCACTGATATAGTGCGCGTCGTGGTTGCCGATAAGAAAGACGGGGAAACAGGAGAGATAGGTGCTCATCAGCGTATCATAGAACCGCTCCCAGTTGATGATGGCCTGGCACTCGTCGATGCCCTCCCGGGCGTAAGGGTCAAAGTAATCGCCCATGAAGATGATCTGATCAAACTCGCGCTTACGCGCTTTCAGGTCCGCATAAGGCTTCTCCCAGAAAGAACGGCCGTGAAGGTCAGGAATAATGAGAATTTCCATATCTTTTAGTATTAAGGTGGAACCGCTGTGTTAGCCTTTCCACCACTGTTATGAATGATTTTCTTGCAAAAATAATAAAAATCTTCATGACAAGGCACTTCTTGCAACATATTTTATAGCCCCATCCATAAAAGCGCCTCACAATAGAGGAAAATATGGCTGAAGCTTTGGAGGAGATTGTTATCCCAGTGAAGAAGCTTTCTCCACATCCACCATCTCGATGTCGGCATCAGCGGGCAGAAGGGGGAGAAGACGCTGGATGAAGTTGTTGCGCGCGACAAAGTAAAGGTCCTTGCCGTCAGCGATAGCCGTCATGAGCAACTCACGAAAGCCCTGGCCAGCGATTTCGATACGCCCTATCTCGTCAATCCATATCTCCTTGGCCTCGGGATGCTCCTTATAGTATTCCTGTGCTTTGTCGAAAGCCGACTTATGGACGAAATAGCTGCAGCTGTGCATTAGCTCGCCCGTGAGGTTCTTCACGGCCAACGTCTCCTTCGACGCCGTCTCCATCTCCACCTCCGGATCTTTCTCAAAGAAAGGCAGCGTCTCGTCCTTGGGATAGAGCACGAGGTCGTAGGCACAAACCTTACCGTCGGCACCAAACCGCTTCAAAGAAAAGAAGCAGAGGCCATCGCCATGACTGCGATATTCATGGATGAAGCGCGTGGACTTTCCGGCACCACGCGGACCGGTGAAAATAGTAATCTTCATAGTTTATTATAGGTCAAAGGAGACACTGGCGTACCAGGTGCGTCCGCGCATGGGGTATCCCTCGGTGTACTCATAGACGCGGTCTGCGAGATTGAGGACGCCTACCTTCAGATCGGTCTTCCATACCTTGCGGGCGAGGCTGGCGTCGATGGTGGCGAAGGCTGCCGTGCTGGTGCTGCCGTCGGAAGAAGAGTAGGCCTTGCTCTGAGCAATCAGACGGCCCTGCAGACGCAACTGCCAGATGGGACGGAGCTCCAGGAAAGCAGTGAACTTGCTCTTAGGACTGTAGAGGAACTTCAAGTCCTTGTTGTCCATGTTTTTCTGGTCGACAAAACTGTAGTTGGCATTGGCCGTCAGCCAAGGCAGCTCATAGCCTGCGCCGACCTCGAAACCACGATACTGTGCCTTGCCGCGGTTCTGCAACTGGTAGATCTTCGGGTCGCTGGCGTCAACCCCCGTGACCTCCTGGATGATGTCGTTGATGAAATTGTAGAAAGCACCAGCCTGCCAGGTGAGGTTGTTCCACCGGCCTTCGTAAGCGAGGTCGAGGTTGATGGCATTCTGCGTGCCTAAGTCAGGATTGGGGATAGCCTTGCCAAGCTTGTAGGAATATCTGTCCTTCATACGGGCGAAGAGCGATGAGCGGCTCACCGTGAAACGCAGGTGTTGCTCGGCAGAAGGATGATAGTCGAGGGCGGCAAGGGCGTTGATGTTGCTGTCGTGGGAGTTGGGCTGCTCAGTGATGCCTGTCTTGCTGTTGTATTCCTCCACCTTATAGCCTGTCCGGCCGAACCATCCCACGGAAGCCGTGACGGAGAGCTGGCGGTTGAGACGTGCCTCATCCTCAACGACGAAAGAGTAGATGCCTTCGCTGATATGGGCCACGGGCTCACCGACATTGTGGGAGCGGTGGACATCGTACTTATAGTTGCCGCCGAACTTCAGGTCGTTGTTGTCGGCTGTTGCCCACACGAGGTTGACATTGGCACCCAAAGCATAGTCGTCGTAGACGCTTGTCCACCCCTGCTTTCCCTTCTGCGTGGAATAAGTGAAGTCGTCGTAGGAGTCGAGTGTGTTCTTGAACGTGTCGTACCACAGGCGGCTCTTCAGCGTCAGCTTGGGTGCCACACGCGTGGTGGAATGGAAGTAAACCTCATCCTTGTCCCAGTCGGGATAGATGCGGAACTGCGCCCTGCCGTTCTCACCGAGATACGGGGGAATGTGCTTCTCAGCGCGCACGAGGGTATAGCCCACGACATACTCGTCGGTGGCATTGGGCACGTAGCCTACTTTGGCATTGAGGTTGAAGTCACGCGACTTGGAGTTGAGGCGCTTGTGGCCGTCGAGATAGGGCGATGTCGTGGGATAGCTGTGAGGCAGACGGAAGTTGCCGACGTTGCTGTAGCCCAGGTCAACCTGTGCGAACCACTTGCCCCAGCGTCCTCCAATGTTGAGGTTACTGTGCCAGAGCGTGTTCACGTCGAAATGCAGCTCCAGTGGTTTCATCGGCTGTCGCGAGACGAGGTTGATGGACGGTCCCATGGTGTTGCCACCCAAGAGGAGGGAGCTTGCCGACTTGCTGACATCTATC
Organism: uncultured Prevotella sp.; assembly: GCA_900543585.1. Classification (GTDB taxonomy): domain Bacteria; phylum Bacteroidota; class Bacteroidia; order Bacteroidales; family Bacteroidaceae; genus Prevotella. Next base: position 31,933 of record UQRP01000007.1, on the reverse strand, counting down.
TTGCTCAGCATACCCGCGGGGAGGCGGTAGAGGTCGACGGTACCATCGTAGGGCGCCGTCATCGGGACACCGTCGATGTAGATAGGTACGTCGGCACTGCTGATGCCTCGGAGCATGAAGCCGGCCTCGCTGCGCCCGCCCGTCTCCTGGACGATGAGTCCGGACACCCAGTTGAGGGCTTCGGAGACGCGCTGCATATCGGCCGACTTGATGAAGTCGGAGCTGACCTGGTTCGTCTTAAAGTTATCCTGATGCTCGAAGACCGTCACCTCGCCCAAGTGGAAGACTTGGGTGGTGTCGGTGAGTGGCTTGGCCGTCAATGGTAGGGTCGCTACGGCGGCAGCTAATAATAACATAGTTCTGTTTTTTATTTAAATGATAATCAATGGCAGGGAAGCAGGGGGGGGCAACGAGTTATAACTCGTTGAACACAACGCAGGGCGGCTCTACCTTCTTCTCCACCCCTTTAGATAGTCGACGAGGTATCTCACGGGCAGGGCCACCATGTGCATCAACTTGGTGAAGGGGAAGATGATGACGAGCAGGAAGCCCAAGAGGATATGAATCTTGTGCGGCAGCGAGGCGTGGACAATGAAGTCGGGAGCCTCGGGGAGGAAGGTGAAGAGGCCCTGAGCCCAGCGGTCGAGGTTCATATAGTGCTCCAGATCGCTGTTGACGGTCTCCACGGTGCCTAAGAGCCCCGTGACAATCTGCAGGAAGATGAGCACCACGAAGAGGTAGTCGCCGAAATGGCTGTTGGCCACGACATTGCGGTTGGTGAAGCGGCGCAGCGTCAGCAGACTGATGCCCACAAGGGTGATGAGCCCGGCACCGGAGCCCATGACGATGGCGAGCTGCCGTTTCTGCTCGTTGGTGATGAGCCAGTCGTAGGACCATTCCGGTGCGAGGAGGCCGAAGATATGGCCGAAGAATACCATGATGATACCCACGTGGAAGAGATTGCTGCCCCACTTGAGCAGGAGGTCGTTGCTCAGAAACTGCGTGGAGTAAGCCTGCACGGTCTTGCCCTGGGCCGCGATGCGATAGGTCACGCCGCAGACGAAGAGGGCACCGGCGATGTAGGGGAGATATTGGAATAGGAAAGTGTGCATAGCCGTGAGATTTTATGATTCCTTCAAGAGCGCGATGAGTGGCTCGTAGGGATGCTGCTCCTTGGCGAAGCGGTCGTCCATCTTTGTGAGCACGCCACGGATGTCGTCGATGGCAGCCCGTGCCTGAGCGAGGTCGTCCATGTTGGCGACATACTGCAAGTACATCGGCAGATAGTCGGGGAGCTCGTCCTCGGCGGGCATGAGTCCGGCCTTGAGGTACTCCTCCTTCAGATCGACCATAGCCTGTCCGCGGTCGCGGCTCGTGCCATAGACCATGTCGAAGAGATAGAGGTTGGTCTTCGTCTGGGTGTCGAAGAGGTCGCTGTAGGCCGCCTGCCAGCTACGGGCGTCAGCAAAGGACGCCACATAGCCCAAGAAGGTCTCCACTTTACTGAGCAAGGCCTCGCTGAGGACACCCTCCGCACGGAGCGCGGGCAGAATGTCAGCACGGCTGTCCCAGAGCTCGGCAGTGGGATAGTCGAGAAGGAGGGAAAGAATGTTATAAGTTTGAATCATGGTCGCTGTCGTTATTATTCATTCCAGTGGTCATTAATACCCATCTTTACTTACCACCGAAGAGATTGCAACGCTTGCAGCCCTCGACGAAGTTCGCTTCCTCGTCGTCGAAGCCGAGACCTGTGCGCTCGTCGAAATGATGACTCCCCTGCTGTTTGGGCGATGAGGGGATGACGAAGCGGTCCTCGTAGTTGGCAATGGCGAGTAACCGGTACATGTCGTCGTACTGAGCTGCCGTCAGTCCTAAGTCCTCAGGCACAGCGGGCTGTTCCTGTCCATCGACGGTCTTCCGCCGCATATACTCACGCAGGGCGACAAGCTTGGCAAGGGCCTCGCGGATGGGCTGCACGTCACCGGCTGTGAGCAGGTTGGCGAAGTATTGTGCCGGAATGCGCATCTCGTCGACTTTGGCGAAATAGTCCATCTCGTCGGTGCCGGCATCCGGGTTCTGCCCCTTCTTGGCCAGCTCCTCTTTCTTCGGACTCATGGCCGGGACATACCACACCATGGGCAGCGTACGGTATTCGGGATGGAGGGGGAAGGCGATGGCCCACTCCTTCATGAGCTTATAGGCCGGACTCTTCTGCGCAGCTACAATCCAGTTGTGGCTCACGCCCTGGCGCTCGGCCTCGGCGATGACGGCGGGGTCGTTGGGGTCGAGAATCATCTCACGTTGCTTGGCCACGAGGTCACGCTCGTCGGCGGCGGCATAGGCGTCGGTCTTGTCGGCATCGTAGAGGATGACACCGAGATAGCGCATGCGACCCACACAGGTCTCGCTGCACACCGTGGGCTGGCCGTCCTCAAGACGGGGATAGCAGAACACGCATTTCTCACTCTTCATCCGCTCGTAGTTGAAGTATATCTTCTTGTACGGGCACGCCGATATGCACTGACGCCATCCGCGGCAACGGTCCTGGTTGATGAGTACCACACCGTCCTTGCGCTTGTAGATGGCGCCGGAGGGACAGCTCGGGATGCAGGCCGGGTGGAGGCAGTGCTCGCAGAGGCGCGGCACATAGAACATGAACGTGCGCTCGAAGGCCTCGAAGCCCGCGGTGTCGATGTCCTTGAGGTTCGGGTCGCTCTTGCGCTCATCAAAAGTTCCGGCGAGGTCGTCCTCCCAGTTCGGACCGTCCTTGACCTTGTCCATCTGCTTGCCCGTAATCATGGAGAAGGGACGGGCCGAGGGCGGTGTCTTCAGCCGTCGCTTGCCTTTCAGCGAGGAGAAGTCGAAGGTGAAAGGCTCGTAATAGTCGTCGACCTGTGGCAGATAGGGGTTGGAGAAGAGCTGTGACATCACCTTCGGCCGGCTGCCGAGGCGCAGCTCCGTACCGCCGTTCTTCGTCTTCACCCATCCGCCACGATATTTGTCCTGGTTCTCCCATGTCTTGGGATAGCCCGGGCCGGGCTTGGTCTCCACATTGTTCCACCAGACATACTCCATGCCCTTACGCGATGTCCATACGTTCTTGCAGGTCACCGAGCAGGTGTGGCAGCCGATGCACTTGTCCAGGTTGAGGACCATTGCTATTTGTGTCTTGATCTTCATCTTATTCCCAATTTACGTTGTCCACCTTTCTCAACAATACGTACTCGTCGCGGTTGGCGCCTATCGTGCCATAGTAGTTCAGACTGTAGGACAGCTGTGCGTAGCCGCCTATCATATGCGTGGGCTTGGGGCACAAGCGCGAGATGGAGTTGTGGATGCCGCCACGGTTGCCCGTGAGGGGACTGAGGGGCACGTTGACGGTGCGTCCCTGGTTGTGATACATATAGAGTGCGCCCTCGGGGATGCGCTGGCTGACGCAGGCCCGCGCCATGGCCGACCCGTTGTCGTTGATGACCTCCACCCAGTCGTTGTCGCTGATGCTGAGCTTGGCAGCGTCGGTCTCACTCATCCAGATGACGGGGCCGCCGCGACCGAGGGTGAGCATGAGCAGGTTATCGTTCCACGAGGAGTGGATGGTCCACTTGTTGTGCGGCGTGAGGAGGTTCAGCGCCAGAGTGTCGTCGCTGAGATGCAGCCGCTCCTTGAGGTTGTTGATTTCCTTCTTGGCCAATGGCGGCTTGTAGCAGACGAGGTTCTCGCCGAAGGCCTGCATCCAGGGATGATCCTGGTAGAAACTCTGGCGGCCCGTCACCGTGCGCCACGGGATGAGGTAGTGGATATTGGTGTAGTTGGCCGTATATTCCGTGGTCTTGTTGTTGATGCCCGACCAGATAGGGGTGGGCATGGACAGACGCGGTTGGACGACCAAGTCCTTATACGTGTATTTCGTCTTACCGAAGTCTGCCGTCAGCGGTTCTGCCAACGGCAGTCCGACGCTCTTCTCCAAGGCTTTCCACGCGCGGTAAGCGGCATCGCCGTTACTCGTGGGGTCGAGGGTGAGAACAGCATCGCAGGCCTGCGTGGCCTCCTTAATAAGGGGCATACCCTTGCTGACGCCTTCCTCGCGCTCCACACCGTTCATGGCCTTCAGCTCGTCGTACTCGGGACGTGCCGACCAGCCGATGCCCTTGCCGCCAATGCCCTTGTCGCGGATAAGAGGACCGACAGTCGTGAACTGGCGGTAGATGTCGGGATAGTCGCGTGTGACGACGACGAGGTTGCCCATGTTCTTTCCGGGCTCGGGCATCTCGCCCGTCTCCTTCCAGTCGCTGGCGACGAGGGGCTCGCTGATTTCCCCGGCGCTGTCGTGGGCCAATGGTCCATAGACAACATCTTTCTCGTGGCCGAGATGTCCGACTGCCATGTCGGAGAAGACCTTCGAGAGCTCGCGGAAGATATCCCAGTCGGTGCGGCTCTCCCACACGGGGTCGACGGCCTTGCTGAAGGGATGGAGGAAGGGGTGCATGTCGGTGGACGAGATGTCCTCCTTCTCATACCAGGTGGCGGCGGGCAGGACGATGTCGGCGAAGATGCTCGACTGCGTCATGCGGTAGTCGATGTTGACCACGAGGTCGAGCTTGCCGACGGTGTCCTCGGAATGCCATTTCTCATATTTCGGCAACGGCTGTCCACACTCTTCAAGGTTCTGTCCGAGCACATTGTTCTGTGCGCCGAGGAGATGCTTCATGAAGAACTCCATGCCTTTGGCCGAGCAGCCGATGAGGTTGGCGCGCCAGATGAAGAGCACCTTCGGACTGTTCTCACGGGCATCGAGGTCCTCGGCAGCCAATGACAGCTTACCTTCATGGAGCTGCTGACAGACATAGTCCTTCTCACTCATCCCGGCCTTGGCAGCCTCGCGGCAGAGGTCGAGGGAGTTGCGGTTGAACTCCGGTGAGGAGGGCAGCCAGCCCATGCGCTGACTCTTGATGTTGCAGTCGAGGAGCGTCAGGCCTTTCCACGGCTCCTTATGGGCCAGAGGCGAGAGCTGCTCGTCGACGGTGACCTTCTCGTAGCGCCACTGGTCGGCATGCTCGTAGATATAGCTCACGGTGTTCATGTGGCGGGGCGGGCGGTGCCAGTCCAGGGCGAAGGCCATCTGTGCCCAGCCAGCTTGCGGGCGCACCTTCTCCTGACCGACATAATGGCTCCAGCCACCACCGTTGACGCCGAGCGTGCCGCAGAGCATGAGCATATTGATGGCGGCGCGGTAGGTCATGTCAGTGTTGTACCACTGGTTGACACCGGCACCGATGATAATCATGCTCTTGCCGCGTGTCTTCTCGGCTGTGGCGGCAAAGGAGCGGGCCGTCCGGATGACCTTGTCGGCCGAGACTCCCGTTATCTGCTCCTGCCACTTCGGGGTGTAGGGCAGGTCGTCGTCGTAGCTCGTAGCGCAGTTGACGTCGCCCAGGCCGCGGTCGATGCCATAATGGGCCATGAGAAGGTCGAAGACATTGGCGCAGCACACCACACCGTCTTTGGTTTCGACATGGATGACGGGCACCTTGTGCTCGATAATGTCGGCATGACGCGTAGCGGCGAAATGGGGATTCTTGTAGTCGGCACCACCGAAATAGGGGTCGAGGAGCGTCACGACGTCGTCGCGATGGTCGAGGAGGGAGAGGCGTGGCGTGAAGGGCTTGCCCGTGCGCACGTCCTCGCATTTGAGATTCCAGCGCCCCTCGTCGTTCCATCGGCTGCCGATGCTGCCGTTGGGCGTGACGAGCTCGCCGGAGGGATCATCGATGGTGATGGGGTACCACTCGGCTTTCTGCTTCACACCGAAGTTGTCCTTGAGGTCGGCGGCGCGCAGGAGCATGCCGGCGGCATAGCGTCCGTCACCGGCATCCTCGAGCTTGACGAGGAAGGGAAGGTCGGTGAACTTGCGCACGTAGTCGTCGAAATAGGGCACGGTGCGGTCGTGATAGAACTCCTTGAGGATGACATGGCCCATAGCCATGCCCAAGGCGGAGTCGGTGCCCTGCTTGGGCGCCATCCACACATCGGCGAACTTCGAGGCGTCGCTGTAGTCGGGAGAGACGACGGCGACCTGGGTACCTTTGTAGCGCACCTGGGTATAGAAGGGCGAGTCGGGTGTGCGCGTCGTCGGCACGTTGCTGCCCCAGAGCAGGAGGAAGGAGGAGTTGTACCAGTCGGCACTCTCGGGGACGTCGGTCTGCTCGCCCCAGGTCTGTGGCGACGACGGCGGCAAGTCGCAATAGAAGTCATAGAAGCTCAGGCATGCGCCACCAAGCAGACTGAGGTAGCGGGTGCCGGAGGCATAGCTGAGCATGGAGAAAGCGGGAATCGGCGTGAAGCCGACGAGGCGGTCGGGACCAAACTTCTTGATGGTGTAGATGTTGCTGGCCGCCATGATCTTCAGTGCTGTCGGCCAGTCGAGGCGCACGAAGCCGCCGAGGCCGCGCACCTGCTTATAGCGTTTGCACTTGTCGGCATCCTCGACGATAGAGGCCCAGGCCTCGACGGGGTCGGGATGGGCTGCCAAAGCCGTCTCCCAGAGGTCGAGGAGCTCCTTGCGAATCATCGGATGCTTCACGCGGCCGGAGTTGTAGAGATACCAGCTGTAGCTGGCGCCGCGGGGACAGCCGCGCGGCTCATGGTTGGGCAGACCGGGCCGCGTAGAGGGGTAGTCGGTCTGCTGCATCTCCCACGTGACGATGCCCTTCTTGACGAAGATGCGCCACGAACAGGAACCGGTGCAGTTGACACCGTGGGTGGAGCGCACCTCCTTGTCGTGGGCCCAGCGGGTGCGATAGAAATGCTCCCACTCCTCGTTGGTCACGTTCTTGCGGTTGATGAAATATTTGAGTTGGTTGAATATCGTGTTCATAGCCTAAAGAATCAAGTCCGGTCAATGTTTCTTGCGCATCATGCCAAAGTAGTTGATGACCATGACGACGAGGGCAAAGCCTGTGAAGAGCAGGAAGCCCAGGCCGTAGCCATACTCGGGAGAGAGATCGACAAGCCGGCCCATGAGTGGTGGAAAGACGAAACCGCCAAAGGCCCCGAGACCGCCTACCCAGCCGTTGGCACCGCCCACACCCTCGCTGACATAGACGGGGACGAGCTTCATCGTGGCAGCATTGTTGAAGCCGAAGGCCACGGAGATGAGCAGGCTGACGAGGAAGAGACCGCCCCACCCCATCGGAATGTTCATCAGCACGCCGGCGACAGCCAAGAGGGCGAGGGCTCCCATGGAGACTTTCTCGCCGCCGATGCGGTCGGAGAGTTTGCCACCGGGCACACGCAGCAGTGCGGCAAGGATGGAGAACACAGCAGTTAGACCACCTGCAAGCATCGGGTCAAGGCCCATGCCTTTCTTCCAGAATGTGGGGAACCATGCCGTCAGTGCCATGAAGCCGCCGAAGGTGGTGAAATAACAGAGGACGAGCATCCACGTCTGCGGTATCTTCGCGGAGATCTTCAGACTTGTCGCGGCATTGCCCTTGGGGAAGAGCTCCTGCCCACAGGCCAGCGCGTTGTCGCGTGCGACTTCCTCAGACTTCCCGGCTTTGAGAAACTGGAAGTAAGGGGGATTGGCACCGAGCCAGACGTATAAGAGGAGTCCTACGAGCATGACACCCGTCAGGATATAATAAGCTGCCGTGAAGCCAAACTGATGGAGCAGCAGCGGGAGGGCGAAGGCGAGGATGCCCGCGGAAGTGGTGCCGAGTCCGCCGTAGATGCCAGAGGCATAGCCCTGGCGGTTCTTGGCAAACCAGTAGTTGGACTGTGAGGCGCCCACGGAGAAGGTGGCGATGCCGCAGCCGGCCAGACAGCCGAGGAGGAGCACCACGGGATAGAGGCCCTTCATGCTGCCGGGAGTCTCTACGGGGTAAAGGGTGAAGAGGACACTCAGCGCGCCCAGTCCCACGACGGCGGCAGCGAGCAGGAAGAGGAAGCCACGGCGGCCTCCATTGCTGTCGACCATGGCACCGAAGGGGATGCGCAGCAGAGAACCCGTCAGTGAAGGGACCGAGACGAGCAGGCCCAGCTGTGTAGCGCCCAAGCCCATAGCGGCTCCGAGCGTTGTACTCGTGGGACCGAAGAGGGAGATGGCCATCACACCGAAGAAGAAGCCGATGGTTGCGCCCAACAGTGCTTGGGTGGGTGTGCCCTTGAGTTTGAAATCAGATTGTCGCATTATTCATTGATTATGTCTAGGTTCTTATTTTCTTGTGAATGGTTCATGCCAATCTTCAGGACGGTTGACATTGCGGAGCAGCTCTTCGGAATCAGTCTTTATATAATAGGTGTCCACCGTGCGAAGAAAAGCTTTCACGCCAAAGTGTTCATAATGCATCTGCTCGCGCAACTGTGGCAACACGCTTCGCTTGATGAGCAACGGGAAGGGAGAGATGCTCCCGTCGGACTCCCGCTGCCAGGCAAAGGCGCGGGGAAGACTGTCGTCAAGCGTATCAGACAGCCGTGCATGGCCAAGCATCGTTTGGAGTGCTTCGCTATTTACATAGGGCATGTCGCACGTGAGGACGAGCAGCCAAGGGGTCGTGCAACGATTGAGCATTGCCTCCAACCCCCCCAATGGTCCGCAGTCGCTGTGCAGGTCCTCTACAATATCCAAGTCCAAGAAGGCATAGGCCCCGGCATTAGCATGACTGGCACTGACGAGCACCTGACGGCAGAGCGGACGGAGCAGACGCGCTGCCCGCGAAATCAGTGTCTCGCCGTCGGGCGAGAACAGGGCTTTGTTGCTTCCGAACCGACTGCTATGGCCTCCGGCAAGGATGCCACCCGTCACGTCAAAGAGGGGAGGAGACGCTGAGTCAACCATTGTCTTCCGCCTTTATCCAACAGCAAGGGTGAGGACCAAGGCAACAGCCAAAGCGGGAAAAGCAAGACGGGCTTCAAGGAGCGACCACGTCGGATGCGTCTCCTGGCGCGGCTGGATGGAGAAGATTTGACTGATGATAGCTGTCATGGCTCCTTCCAAAAGGATATAAAGCGTAGGATGGAGAACACTCTGCGGTGAACCGGGAAGGAAGAAGTCGACTAACTTGATGGCAGAAGCAACAACAGCCGTGAGCATCACAGCCATGGCGCCTTTACCGGAGCGCGTAGCAGCGGCAAACATACAGGCGATACCAAAAGCGAAGAGAATGTTGGAAGTGCCATGATGAATTTGGGCGGCATGAAGCACCCAACCCATAGAAGCCTCTGCAATACCCCAGATGCTGCCCCAGAAAAGGACCGTCAACAACAAATTCAATTTGGATTTCATATTGTTTCTGTATTAGTTTGCGCCAAAGTTAGCGAAAATATCAATACCCTACAACTATAATCTACCTTTTCTTCTGAATGAAATAAGATTTTCTTAGACGGTGGTAACATTTGTGACCGACAAATGTAGAATAACGTTAAAAAAGGACGAATCAAATAAAACGCCCAAGTCTAACACACCAAGCCCACCCTGTTTCGAATCACTATACGCCTATCAGACAACCTAATAGAAGGTAGCTTAAACACTTTAGCACCTGCAAGCCTTCGGAGCACGTTTTTTAAGTCTTTTTCCTTTGCACTCTGCTGATTATTTCCTAAATTTGCAAGTATCAATCATAAGCAGCAGACGATGAATTATCCTATAGGCATACAAGACTTCGCAAAGTTAAGAAGTAACGGCTTTGTCTATGTCGACAAGACCGACTTGGTATATGAACTGACCAAGAGCGAGGGCGTCTATTTTCTCAGCCGCCCCCGCCGCTTCGGCAAATCGCTGTTGGTCTCCACCATCAAATACTATTTTGAGGGCCGCCGGGACTTGTTCAAGGGCTTGAAGATAGAGAACCTGGAGACGAAGTGGGAGCCCTACCCCGTCTTTGAGATTGACTTCAACGGCTCTAACTACACGGAGGCCGATGCCCTGGAGCAGACGCTCAACGGCTACGTGACAAAGTGGGAGAAGCAATACGGTGTGGAGCCCGCCACCGACCAGCTCGGCCGCCGCTTCGCCGACGTGCTGCACCAGGCCCATGAACAGACGGGGAAGACCTGCGTGGTGCTCGTCGACGAATACGACAAGCCGATGCTCGACGTCATGGACACGGGACAGAAGACGGTCATCGACGGCAATGAGCAAATCCTTGAAGAACGCCATCGTGAGACGCTCAAGGCATTCTATTCTGTTTTCAAACTCGCTGACGCCGACCTGCGCTTCGTGTTCCTCACGGGTGTCACCAAGTTTGCGCAGGTGAGTGTGTTCTCGGGATTCAACAATGCACAGGACATCAGCATGCTCCCACGCTTTGATGCCATTTGCGGCATCACTACGGAAGAGCTGAACACTATCTTCGCACCTTCTGTCAAAGATTTTGCAGAAGCAAACGATATCACTGTTGAAGAGGCTAAATCACAGTTAAAACAAAGGTATGACGGCTATCACTTCAGTGAAGGCATGACCGATATCTATAATCCTTTTACTTTACTGAATGCCTTTGCAAATGAAGATATACGAAATTACTGGTTTGCTTCCGGCACCCCGACCTACCTGATGCGATTGCTCAGCCACAGCGATGAGAACATCCAGGACATCATCGACCACAGCTATGAGGCGCAAGAGTTCGTGGACTACCGTGCCACCGTGGAAGCCCCCGTACCGATGATTTATCAAAGCGGCTACCTCACCATCAAAGGCTACAACCGCGAGGATGAGGAATATAAACTCGACTTCCCCAACCACGAGGTAGCATCTGGCTTCTTAGCGCTCCTTGCATCCGGCTATTTCCATACACCCACACAGCCCAGCAGCTGGGCCACAAAACTGAAGAAGGCCTTGCACCATGGCAAGCCGGAAGACTTCCACGACCTGCTGAACGACTTCTTGGCCAGCATCCCCTACTCGGTAAGGGAGAGCAATGGTGAGCGGAGCCACGAGCGACAGTTCCAGTACACCGTCTATCTCATCATGCGCCTCATTGGCAGCACCCGCAACACCGTCTACCACGAGAAGGCAACGTCGAAGGGCCGTGCCGACTGCGTGATAGAGACCCCGCGCTATGTCTACATCTTCGAGTACAAGCTCGACCGCCCGGCCGCTGAGGGCATGGCACAGATTGCCGACCGTGGCTATGCCGAACCTTACGCCCACGACCGCCGCGAAGTCTATGCCATCGCCTGCTCGTTCTCGTCGGAGACGGGAACCATCAGCGACTGGCTTATTAAACAGATAGAGAGGGAAGACAGGAAGTAATCGACGCATTAAACGGATTAATTACTTCTTATCACCCTCTGACAGACAGGCATAAAAAAAATCTCCAACCCTTGCGGATTGGAGATTTTTTATGATAGAACTGGGATTTATTCAGCCTTAGGAGTTTCCTCAGCCTTAGGAGCCTCGGCAGCGGGCTCAGCAGGAGCCTCTGTAGCCTCTGTAGCGGGAGCCTCGGCAGCGGGAGCTGTCTCAGCCTTCTTAGCAGAACGACGGCTACGACGAGTCTTCTTCTCACCCTTGGCGCTCTTGGCCATGTTCTCATCGAAGTCTACGAGCTCGATGAAGCACATAGAAGCAGCATCGCTCGGGCGAACACCCAACTTGATGATACGTGTGTAACCACCGGGACGGTCAGCAACACGTGCTGCTACCTCACCGAAGAGCTCCTTGACAGCGTAGCTCTTCTGAAGATAACGGAAGACAACACGACGAGAAGTCGTTGTGTCTGTCTTTGAACGGGTGATCAGGGGCTCTACATATTTCTTCAGAGCCTTTGCCTTTGCGAGAGTCGTAGTGATTCTTTTGTGCATGATCAGGCTCGTTGCCATATTGGCAAGCATAGCAGCCCGATGAGGTGCAGTACGGCTCAGATGGTTGAACTTTTTATTGTGTCTCATTGTTTATTTCAATCTTTATCCAGTTTATACTTTGATGTGTCCATTCCAAACGACAGATTCAGACTCTCGAGCAAATCATCAAGCTCTGAGAGCGATTTCTTACCGAAGTTACGGAACTTTAAGAGGTCGGTCTTCTGATACTGAACCAAGTCAGCCAGCGTCTCGACATCAGCAGCCTTCAAGCAGTTAAGGGCACGAACACTCAGGTTCAGGTCCGTCAACTTAGTCTTGAGGAGCTGGCGCATGTGGAGAACTTCCTCATCAAACTCCTGGTTGCCCTCGGTATCGGGGTTCTCCAGAGTGATTTTCTCGTCAGAGAAGAGCATGAAGTGGAAGATCAGAATCTTTGCGGCCTCCTTCAGGGCATCCTTCGGGTGTATGGAACCGTCCGTTGTCACCTCAATGATGAGATTGTCGTAGTCGGTCTTCTGCTCGACACGAGTAGGCTCAACACTGTAGCGAACATTGCGGATAGGGGTGTAGATAGAATCGATGGGAAGTACATTGACATCCGTGCAATACTGACGGTTCTCGTCAGCAGGTACATAACCACGTCCCTTGTTGATAGTAAGGTCAATCTGGAACGATGCCTTGGAGTCCAAATGACAAATCACCAAATCTGGGTTTAACACTTCAAATCCAGTCAGATACTTACCGATATCACCAGCTTTGAACTCAGTGGAATCCTCTACGGTGATACTAACTTTCTCGTTCTCGAATTCGTCTACTACTTGTTTGAATCGAACTTGCTTGAGATTCAAAATGATGTTGGTGACATCTTCCTTCACACCGGGGACTGTTGCGAACTCATGCTCCACGCCGCTGATGCGGACCGTGTTGATGGCAAAACCCTCAAGCGATGAAAGAAGGATGCGGCGCAGGGCGTTGCCGATGGTAACACCGAAGCCAGGCTCGAGCGGGCGGAACTCAAACTTTCCGTAGTGGTCGTTAGCCTCCAGCATCACTACTTTATCAGGTTTTTGAAATGCTAATATCGCCATTAATTTAATGATTTTTATTGTTTTGAGTACAACTCAACGATTAACTGCTCCTTGATATTCTCAGGAATATCTGCGCGCTCAGGCATGTGCAGGTACTTGCCGCTCTTGCTGTTCTGGTCCCACTCCAGCCAAGGATACTTGCTGTGGTTGAAACCAGCGAGTGCGTTGTCGATGACCTCGAGAGACTTAGACTTCTCGCGGACGCCAACGACCTGACCAGGCTTTACAGAATAAGAAGGAATACCAACGACCTTGCCATCGACAGTGATGTGTCTGTGAGAGACGAGCTGACGGGCAGCGGCGCGTGAAGGAGCGATGCCAAGACGGAACACGACATTGTCGAGGCGGCTCTCCAGAAGCTGGAGAAGGTTCTCACCGGTGATGCCGTCCATGTTGGCAGCCTTGTCGAAGAGATTATGGAACTGACGCTCGAGAACGCCGTAAGTGTACTTAGCCTTCTGCTTCTCTGCGAGCTGCTGACCATACTCAGAGGTCTTGCGGCGACGGTCATTGCCATGCTGCCCTGGAGGGAAGTTACGCTTTGAGAGCACCTTGTCAGCACCAAAGATAGGCTCACCGAAACGGCGTGCGATACGAGATTTAGGACCTATATATCTTGCCATAATTATTAAATACTTTTTCTATTGTATCTATGAGTTGATTATACACGACGACGCTTGGGAGGACGGCAGCCGTTGTGCGGCAGCGGAGTGACGTCAACGATCTCTGTTACCTCGATACCAGCACCGTGTACGGCACGGATAGCACTCTCACGGCCATTACCCGGACCCTTGACGAAGGCCTTGACCTTGCGCAGACCCAGACCGTAGGCTACCTTAGCGCAATCCTCTGCGGCCATCTGAGCAGCGTACGGAGTGTTCTTCTTGGAACCACGGAAACCCATCTTGCCGGCAGAAGACCAAGAGATGACCTGACCTTCATTGTTGGCAAGAGATACAATGATATTGTTGAAGCTGCTGTGAACATGAAGCTGTCCTGTTGCCTCAACACGTACATTTCTTTTCTTGTTAGATGTTGCTTTCTGTTGTTTTGCCATGTTTAAGTTCCTCCATTAGATTACTTAGTAGCCTTCTTCTTGTTAGCAACAGTCTTCTTCTTACCCTTACGGGTACGAGCGTTGTTCTTGGTGCTCTGACCACGGACAGGAAGACCATTACGATGACGGACACCACGATAGCAGCCGATATCCATCAGGCGCTTGATGTTCATCTGAATCTCTGAACGGAGGTCACCCTCCACTTTAAACTCAGCGCCGATAATTTCACGGATCTTGGCTGCCTGATCGTCAGTCCACTCGCTGACCTTCAGGTCGCGGCTCACGCCGGCCTTGTCCAATATCTTTGCTGAACTACTTCGACCTATACCGTAGATATAAGTCAATGCGATCTCGCCACGTTTGTTCTGGGGCAAGTCTACTCCAACAATTCTTATTGCCATTTAATTGAATGAATTGAATAAAAAAAAACTTTCAAAAAGGTGCTTCTTTTGATAAAGCGTACAAAATTACAAAGAAAAGCCGAGACGGCTCTTCCCTGTAACGACACTTTATGCATCTTTAACATTTTTAGCCCTGACGCTGCTTCATCTTAGGGTTCTTCTTGTTGATGACGAAGAGACGACCCTTACGACGAACAATCTTGCAGTCGGCAGAACGCTTCTTAATTGATGCTCTTGTTTTCATATCGGAAAGAAATATTTATAAATCCTTTTATAGCCTTATTTGTAACGGAACTCGATGCGACCCTTCGTAAGGTCGTAGGGGCTCATGGCCACCTTCACCTTGTCACCGGGAAGAATCTTGATATAGTGGAGACGCATCTTGCCAGAGATATTGGCAATGATCTGCACACCATTCTCAAGCTCCACACGGAACATAGCGTTGGACAGACTCTCTATGACTGTTCCGTCCTGCTCTATAGCTGACTGTTTTGACATAATCTATATATTCTTTTAATGTTACTGACTCCGAAGCCACAACTCTAAAAGGCCCTCCAAAAGGAAACCTCAATTGGAGAGCCCTCATTTCTGTTATCAAGTTTCTGTCTTCGGGAATCGGACATCACCAAAGACATATCAATATGCACTTACAGCACCGGCCTTGCGTGTATGGCCGCTGTTGAGCAGACCATCATAGTGACGCATAAGCAGGTAAGACTCTATCTGCTGCAATGTATCTATCACCACACCAACGGTAATGAGCAATGACGTACCACCGAAGAACTGTGAGAACGCCTGCTGCACGTTGAGCAAACCGGCAAGGGCGGGCATGACAGCGATGAAGGCGATGAAGAGCGAGCCGGGGAGCGTGATGCGTGACATCACGGTGTCGATGTACTCGGCAGTATCATGACCGGGCTTGATACCGGGGATGAAACCATTGTTGCGCTTCATGTCCTCAGCCATCTGCTGCGGGTTGAGGGTTATAGCGGTGTAGAAATAGGTGAAGGCGATGATGAGGAACACGTAGATGATGTTGTACAACAGGCTACGGTTGTCCATCAGGTTACGCACCACCCAACTTACATTGTCACTCTGATACTGGACGATAGCCAGCGGTATGAACATCAAAGCCTGAGCAAAGATGATAGGCATCACATTGGCCGCGAAGAGCTTCAGAGGAATATACTGTCGGGCTCCACCCACCTGTCTGTTACCGACGAGACGCTTGGCATACTGCACGGGAACCTTGCGGGTGCCCTGAGTGAGCAGGATGGAAGCGCAGATAACAGCATAGAGAATAAGAATCTCGGCGATAAACATCACCAGTCCGCCGCCGGAGATGGCTGTGAAGCGGGAGCTGAGCTCCTGAACAAAAGCCTGGGGCAGACGGGCGATGATACCTATCATAATGATCAATGAGATTCCATTTCCTACTCCCTTGTCAGTGATGCGCTCACCCAGCCAGAGGATGAACATGCTGCCTGCTGCCAGGATGATAGTGGCGGGAATCATGAATATAGACCAGGAGATGCCGCTGGCAAGCGCCGAGCTGGCTTGCATCTTCAGGTTGATGAGGTAACTCGGTGCCTGGAAGACCAGGATGGCCACCGTCAGCACACGAGTATACCACTGTATTCTTTTCCTGCCGCTCTCGCCCTCACGCTGCATCTTCTGAAAGTAAGGTACAGCCACAGCAAGGAGCTGCATGACAATGGAAGCTGAGATGTAAGGCATAATACCAAGCGCGAAGATCGACGCATTGGAAAATGCTCCACCAGAGAACATGTCCAGCAGTGACATAAGGCCACCGGCGGTTTGCGACTGCAGTTGGTCAAGCTTAGCCGGGTCGATGCCCGGAAGAACTACGAATGATCCAAAACGGTAGATAGCCGTAAACAGAAGGGTGATGAGCAGCCTCTGACGAAGATCCTCGACCCTCCAACAGTTCTTTAGTGTCTCAATTAGCTTTTTCATTATCAGATTTTTGTTGCGTTACCACCAACTGCCTTGATAGCTTCCTCGGCAGTCTTAGAGAAGGCGTTGGCCTCGACGTCAATCTTTGCCTTGAGCTCACCGTTGCCAAGAATCTTCACAAGTTTCTTGCCATTGGTAAGACCAGCAGCTACAAGCTCGGCGATACCAATCTTGGTGAGGTTCTTCTCCTCGGCCAGAGCCTGGAGAGTAGACAGGTTGACAGCAAAATACTCCTTGTGGTTGATATTCTTGAAACCTGCCTTCGGCCCACGACGCTGCAAAGGCATCTGACCGCCTTCGAAACCAATCTTTCTCTTGTAACCGGAACGAGCCTTGGCACCCTTGTGACCACGTGTAGCAGTGCCGCCCAGACCTGAGCCCGGGCCACGGCCGATACGACGACGTGAATGAGTAGAACCTGCTGCCGGCTTCAATGTATGTAATTTCATGATTACGCTGATTTTAAAAAGTTATTACTTAACGATCTCAACGAGGTGATGGACCTTGCGGACCATACCGAGGTTGCTGGGAGTATCCTCAATCTCAACAACCTGAGAGATCTTGTGAAGACCGAGGGCGATGAGAGTCCTCTTCTGGTCTACGGAAGCGCCGATACGGCTCTTAATCTGCTTTACCTTAATTGTTGCCATTGTTGTCTTTCCCATTAACCGTTAAACACTTTGTCCATGGCAACCCCGCGCTCGCCGGCGACCTGGTAAGCGTCACGCATCTGTGACAGTGCCAGGACAGTGGCCTTGACAAGGTTGTGGGCGTTGGAAGAGCCCTTGGACTTTGCAATCACATCAGAGATACCTGCTGACTCCAGAACGGCACGCATAGCACCACCGGCCTTCAGACCGGTACCGGCAGCAGCCGGCTTGAGGAGAACGATAGCACCACCGTACTTCACCTCAACCTCGTGGGGGATAGTGCCGTGGAGCACGGGAACCTTGAAGAGGTTCTTCTTAGCAGAGTCGGTGCCTTTCTGGATAGCAGCGGTGACCTCACCGGCCTTACCCAGACCATAGCCGATCACGCCCTTACCATCACCGACAACGACGATGGCAGCGAATGTAAAGGTACGACCACCCTTGGTAACCTTCGTCACACGGTTGATAGCAACCAGGCGGTCCTTCAATTCAGCGTCACTATTAACTTTTACTTTGTTCATTGCCATAATCGTTTAGAATTTAAGTCCACCCTTACGAGCTGCGTCGGCAAGCGCCTGAACGCGGCCATGATAAAGATAGCCGTTACGGTCGAAGACCACAGCCTCTACGCCTGCTGCCTTTGCCTTCTCGGCAACGAGCTCGCCGACCTTCTCAGCCTGCTGGACCTTAGGCATCTTCTCAAGGCCCAGAGAAGAAGCGGAAGCTATTGTCTTACCATCGATGTCGTTAATAACCTGAGCGTAGATTTGCTTGTTGGAGCGGAAAACGCTAAGACGCGGACGCTCAGCTGTTCCGTTGACGTTCTTACGAATGCGGAACTTTATCTTGATTCGTCTTTCTACTTTCTTTGTTGTCATGATTTCTTCACTTTAAAAGTTACTTAGCTGCAGCAGTCTTACCAGACTTTCTGCGGATGACCTCGCCCTTGAAGAGGACACCCTTACCCTTATAAGGCTCAGGCTTGCGGAAAGAACGAATTTTTGCGCATATAAGACCAAGCAGCTGCTTGTCAGCGCTCTCAAGGAGAATCTGCGGGTTCTGGTTACGCTCTGACTTTGTCTCTACCTTGACCTCGGGGGGAAGCTGAAGGAAGATGGGGTGAGTATAACCGAGGGCGAACTCCAGAAGGTTGCCGGTGTTGGAAACACGATAACCCACACCTACGAGCTCCAGATGCTTCTGG
Source organism: uncultured Prevotella sp. (assembly GCA_900543585.1). Taxonomy (GTDB): domain Bacteria; phylum Bacteroidota; class Bacteroidia; order Bacteroidales; family Bacteroidaceae; genus Prevotella. The sequence continues at coordinate 13,757 of UQRP01000007.1, read as the reverse complement.
TAACCCTGGCTAACGCCTACAACCATGTTGTTGACAAGTGCACGATACAGACCGTGGAAAGCCTGCTTCTGCTTGTAGTCGACGGGACTGTTCTCATCAACCTCGAAGGTTATCTGACCGTCCTTCTGGTTGACCTTGATAGAAGGATTGATATACTGAGAGAGCTCACCTTTGGGACCCTTCACTGTAATAACATTCTCTTTCGCATCGAAGTTAACGGTAACTCCTGCGGGAATACTAATTGGCAATTTACCTATTCTTGACATAACTGTAACCTCCAATTAATAGACATAAGCAAGAATCTCACCACCGATCTTCAGCTCGGCAGCTTCCTTGTCTGTCATTACACCCTTTGATGTGGAAAGGATAGCGATACCCAGTCCGTTAATAACTCTCGGCATGTCCTTGTAGCCCGTGTAGCGACGAAGGCCCGGGGTGGACACACGCTTCAAACTCTTGATAGCGTTCTCCTTGGTTTGTGGATCGTACTTCAAGGCAACCTTGATAGTACCCTGAGGACCATCCTCAACAAACTTGTAGTTCAGGATGTAACCCTTCTCGAAGAGAATCTTTGTGATAGATTTCTTCATGTTTGACGCAGGAACCTCAACCACGCGATGATGAGCCATGATTGCGTTTCTGAGCCGAGTCAGATAATCTGCTATTGGATCTGTCATAAAAATATAAAATGTTTAATTAATCGGGACTACCCCGACAATATTAAATATAGCTCTGTTTGAGATAAGAAGGATGTAAAGCTGGATAGTGACAACAGACAGTTCCGCGTCCCACTTCGGAACTATCGGCTGCGCTATACCCTTGCTTTACCAGCTTGCCTTTGTGACACCGGGGATGAGACCCTGGGATGCCATCTCACGGAACTGGATACGTGACATGCCGAACTGACGCATGTAACCACGAGGACGGCCGGAGACCTTGCAGCGGTTGTGCTGGCGGATAGGGTCGGCGTTCTTAGGAATGGCCTGAAGCTTGCGTGCTGCCTCGTATGCCTCGGCGGGGTCGTTGGAAGTAGCGATGATCTTCTTCAGAGCTGCACGTTTCTCAGCGTACTGGGCTGCCATCTTGGCGCGCTTTACCTCGCGTGCCTTCATTGATTCTTTTGCCATATCTCTTAGTCGTTTTTAGCATTTTTGAACGGGAGGCCGAAAGCCTTGAGGAGAGCGAAGCCTTCCTCGTCCGTTGTTGCGGAAGTCACGAAGGTGATGTTCATACCCTGCAGACGGTCCACCTGGTCGATGTTGATCTCAGGGAAGATAATCTGCTCGTCGATACCCAGGGTATAGTTACCGTGGCCGTCGAACTTGGAATTGATACCCTTGAAGTCGCGGATACGAGGAAGGGCAATCTTCACCAGACGCTCCAGGAACTCGTACATGCGCTCACGACGCAGTGTCACCATCACGCCGATAGGCATCTTCTTACGAAGCTTGAAGTTGGCGATATCCTTCTTAGAATAGGTAGCCACAGCCTTCTGACCGGTGATAGCGGTGAGCTCGTTGACAGAGACGTCGATGATCTTCTTGTCCTGAGTGGCATCGCCAAGACCCATGTTGATGACAATCTTCTTCAGGGCCGGAATCTGCATGGAAGAAGAATAGTTGAACTGCTTCTTCAGTGCAGGAGCAATCTGCTCGTTGTACTGTTTCTTAAACTGTGCTGTATCCATTACTTAATCTCCTCCCCTGACTTTTTAGCGATACGGGTAACCTTCTTGCCCTCACGCTTGATAGCGATACGAGTAGCCTTGCCGCTCTTGGGGTCGATAAGGCTGATGTTTGAGATGTGAATAGGAGCCTCCTGCTTGATGATGCCTCCCTGAGGGTTCTTTGCTGAAGGCTTTGTGCTCTTGGAAACCATGTGGACACCTTCTACGATGGCGCGGTTCTCCTTCACCAGCACCTTGAGCACCTTACCCGTCTTGCCCTTGTCGCTGCCGGCAATGACAATGACGTTGTCGTCTTTCTTGATATGTAACTTACTCATTACTTTGTTTCAATTAAAAGTGATTAAAGAACCTCAGGTGCAAGAGACACCACCTTCATGTTCACAGCACGCAGCTCACGAGCCACAGGGCCGAAGATACGGCTGCCGCGGAGCTCGCCGGCGTTGTTGAGAAGCACGCAGGCATTGTCATCGAAACGGATGTAGGAACCATCAGCACGACGGATCTCCTTCTTGGTGCGTACGACTAAAGCCTTAGATACAGCACCCTTCTTAAGGTCACTGCTTGGAAGGACGTTCTCGACAGCAACGACGATAACGTCACCAACGCTGGCATAACGACGGCCGGTGCCACCAAGGACACGGATGCACATAGCCTCACGTGCGCCGCTGTTATCAGCTACTGTAAGTTTTGTTAATGCCTGTATCATAATTACTTAGCCTTTTCTACGATTTGTACTAATCTCCATCTCTTAGTCTTAGAGAGTGGACGTGTCTCCATGATCTGAACGGTATCACCGATGTGGGCCTCGTTCTTCTCGTCGTGAGCGTGGTATTTCTTTGTCTTCTGGACAAACTTACCATAGATGGGGTGCTTCTCCTTGAACTTAGCTGCGACGACGATAGTCTTGTCCATCTTGTCGCTGATAACAACACCCTGTCTGACTTTTCTTAAATTTCTTGTTTCCATCTGGGTAATCATTCTTTGTTAAGTTCTCTCTGGCGAAGCACCGTCTTCATGCGAGCGATGTCGCGACGGGCGGCCTTAATCTGTGAGGGATTCTCAAGCGGAGAGATCTGATGGTTGAGCTTCATCTGTTTGTAAGCTTCCTCAGACTGCCCCAGCTTCTCGCGCAAGTCCTTGTCGGCGAGTTCTGTTATTTCTTTAATCTTCATAATTAAGCGTTTTTATCGTAGTCACGACGAATGACGAACTTTGTCTTGACCGGCAGCTTCTGGGCGGCGAGGCGCAGAGCCTCCTTGGCAACGTCCAGGCTGACACCCTCGACCTCGAAGAGGATACGTCCGGGAGTGACAGGAGCTACCCATCCAGCGGGATCACCCTTACCTTTACCCATTCGCACGTCAGCAGGCTTGCGAGTGATAGGCTTGTCGGGGAAGATACGAATCCACACCTGGCCCTGACGATTCATGTAGCGGTTGACAGCGACACGTGCTGCCTCTATCTGGCGGCTGTCCAGCCATTTGCTCTCAAGGGTCTTGATACCAAATGAACCGAAAGCCAGCTGAGTGCCGCGATGAGCGAAGCCTTTATTGCCACGTCCATCCTGCGGCCTTCTGTATTTTACTCTTTTTGGCTGTAACATTGTAGATGATACTTTTAACGATTATTGTTTCTACGGCGGCCACCACGGTTGCGACGGTCGTTGCCGCCACGGCGCTCACCGCTGCGCTCCTGCTGGAAGTTAGGAGCCAGCTCCTTCTTTCCATAGACCTCACCGCGCATTATCCACACCTTGATGCCAAGGAGACCAACCTTTGTCAGAGCCTCTGTCTGGCAGTAGTCGATGTCAGCACGGAATGTGTGCAGAGGAGTACGGCCTTCCTTGAACATCTCCTTACGTGCAATCTCGGCGCCGTTGAGACGGCCGCTGATCTGCACCTTGATGCCCTCGGCACCGGCGCGCATAGTGTTCTGAACAGCCATCTTGATGGCACGGCGATAAGCCATGAGGTGCTCAATCTGGCTGGCGATGTTCTCACCGACGATAGTAGCGTCAAGCTCAGGGCGCTTCACCTCGAAGATGTTGATCTGGATGTCCTTCTTGTAGAGCTTCTTCAGCTCCTCTTTCAGCTTGTCGACATCCTGACCACCCTTACCGATGACGATACCCGGACGGGCTGTGCAAATAGTGATGGTGACGAGTTTCAAAGTGCGCTCGATGATGATGCGGGAAACCTGGGCTTTCTCAAGGCGCTTCTTCAGATACTTACGTATCTTCTGGTCCTCAACGAGATTGTCGCCGAAGTTCTTGCCACCGAACCAATTAGAATCCCAACCACGGATAATACCAAGACGGTTGCTTATTGGATTAACTTTCTGTCCCATTCTATTTATTCTTTATCGTCGTTAGTTTTGGCATCCACGAAGAGAGTCACGTGGTTTGAGCGCTTACGGATTCGGTATCCACGACCCTGCGGTGCCGGTCTCATACGTTTCATCGTTACGCCTTCATCTACGAAGACTTTGCTGATATAGAGTTCTCCGTCCTCGGCCTTGCGGTCGTTCTTCTGCTCCCAGTTGTTGATAGCTGAACGAAGCAGCTTCTCAACATCCTGTGCAGCACGTTTCTTAGAGAACTTGAGCACAGCCAAGGCACGGTTCACCTCCATGCCGCGTACCATGTCGACGACATAGCGCATCTTGCGGGGAGAGGAGGGAACGCCATTGAGCTTGGCGAAGTACTGATTCTTACGGGCTTCTTTAATCTTTTCAGCCGCAATATGTTTTCTTGCTCCCATTAGTGTTTTTCTTGATTAAATGGTTGTCCCCGATTACTTCTTGTTGTTACCGGTGTGGCCGCCGAAACGACGTGTCAGGGCGAACTCGCCCAGGCGATGGCCGACCATGTTCTCGGTAATGTAGACAGGGATGAATTTGTTACCGTTGTGGACTGCAATAGTGTGACCCACGAAATCCGGGGAGATCATGCATGCCCTGGCCCATGTCTTGACGACGCTCTTCTTGCCACTCTCGTTCATGGCAAGGATCTTGTTCTCGAGCTTGACGTTGATGTACGGACCTTTCTTAAGTGAACGACTCATAATTTGCTCTGTGTTTTACTGATTACTTCTTGTTGGCTCTCTCTATGATGTACTTGTTAGAGAGCTTCTTCGGTGCGCGTGTCTTAAGACCCTTTGCATACAAGCCCTTACGAGAACGTGGATGTCCACCGCTCTGACGGCCTTCACCACCACCCATCGGGTGATCAACAGGGTTCATAACAACACCGCGGTTGTGAGGACGACGGCCAAGCCAACGTGAGCGACCGGCCTTACCCGACTGCTCAAGAGCGTGGTCGGAGTTGCCTACGCTGCCAACAGTGGCCTTGCAGGCAGAGAGAACCTTGCGGGTCTCACCTGAAGGGAGCTTGATGACGCAGTAGTTACCCTCACGGGAAGTAAGCTGAGCAAAGTTACCAGCCGAGCGGACTAACAGAGCACCCTGGCCCGGACGCAACTCGATGTTGTGAATCACGGTACCTACAGGGATGTTCTCCAAAGGAAGAGCGTTACCAATCTCAGGTGCTGCCTCAGCACCGGACATCAGCTTGTCGCCAACCTTGAGGCCGTTAGGAGCAATGATGTAACGTTTCTCACCATCTGCATAGAAGAGAAGAGCGATACGAGCTGAACGGTTAGGATCATACTCGATAGTCTTCACTACAGCAGGAACACCATCTTTCTCTCGCTTGAAGTCGATGAGACGATACTTCTTCTTGTGGCCACCGCCGATGTAGCGCATGGTCATCTTACCGGTGTTGTTTCGACCACCGGTAGAACGCTTACCGTAAACGAGAGACTTCTCTGGCACGGATGCAGTAATCTCCTCGAACGTGCCAATAACTTTGTGTCTTTGACCCGGTGTCACCGGGCTGAATTTACGTACTGCCATTTCTTATTTAGATATTGCTGTAAAAATCAATAGTGTCGCCGTCCTTCAAGGTGACATATGCCTTCTTGTAGGCATTCTTCTGGCCGCGGATCAGACCAGCCTTGGTGTAACGGCTTGAGCGCTTGCCGGCATAACGTGCTGTGTTGACGTCTGTCACTGTAACCTTGTACAGGTTCTCGACCTCCTTCTTAATCTGGAGCTTGTCGGCATCAGGACGAACGATGAAACCGTAACGGTTGTTGTCCTTCTCGGTTATCTTGGTCTGCTTCTCAGTGACCAGGGGCTTGATGATAATATGTGCCATTTCTGTCTATCCTCCAAATTACTTGTTAAGCACGCTGTCAATCTTCTCAAGAGAACCCTCAGCGATAACCAGCACATCAGCGTTCAAAATCTTGTACGTGTTGATGTCGGCAGCGCTCATGATCTGAGCCTTCTTGAGGTTGCGAGCGGACAAATATACATTTTTATTTACTTCCGGCAAAACAACGAGAACTTTCTTGCCCTCGACTTTAAGATTTTTAGTAATATTTACGAAATCTTTTGTCTTAGGAGCCTCGATGTTGAAGTTGTCGACAACGATGATGTCGTTATCCTTTGCCTTGTAAGAGAGAGCGGACTTGCGGGCAAGAATCTTTACTTTCTTGTTCAGCTTGAAGCCGTAGTCACGAGGTGTAGGACCGAAGACGCGGCCACCACCCTTGAGCAGAGGTGAGTTGATGTCACCACGGCGTGCACCGCCACCGCCCTTCTGACGGCCGAGCTTGCGGGTAGAACCGGCGTGCTCGCTTCTCTCCTTAGATTTAGCAGTGCCCTGGCGCTGGTTGGCCATATACTGCTTGACATCGAGATAGATGACATGGTCGTTGGGCTCGATACCAAAGACAGAGTCGTTGAGATTGACTTTCCTTCCGGTCTCCTGACCGTTGATATTCAAAACGCTGACTTCCATTACTTCTCAATTAAAACGGTTGAACCATTGAATCCGGCTGTGGAACCCTTCACGATGAGCAGGTTCTGCTCCGGAATCACCTTTAACACACGGAGGTTCTGAGTTGTCACTCTGTCGCCTCCCATCTGGCCACCCATGCGCATGCCCTTGAAGACCTTTGCAGGATAAGAGCAGGCACCGATGGAACCCGGCTTGCGAAGACGGTCGTCCTGGCCGTGAGTGGCCTGGCCTACACCGCCGAAACCATGACGCTTCACAACGCCCTGGAAGCCTTTACCTTTAGAAGTGCCGATAACGTCAACGAACTCAGCGTCCTTGAACAGATCTACTGTGATGGTGTCGCCGAGGTTATACTCCTCGTCAAACTTGAACTCGGCCAAGTGCTTCTTTGGTGTTGTACCGGCTTTCTTGAAGATACCTGCCATAGGCTTGTTGGTTCTCTTCTCCTTTGCCTCAGCGTAACCGAGCTGAACAGCCTTGTAGCCGTCCTTCTCTACGGTCTTAACCTGGGTAACAACACAAGGACCAGCTTCGATAACAGTGCACGGCACATTCTTGCCGTCGGCACTGAAAACGGATGTCATTCCGATTTTTCTTCCGATTAATCCTGGCATTTCAGTATTAATTTTAAATTATAAAATGATATGTTTTTGTTCTCTTTTTAAATGGCGCACCAACTGCATGCTCATAACACACTTAAAAAGAGAGCTCTTTTCTTCTTCGCGTTTGAAGGCCAAAGCGCTAACTTCCAGCGTATTGATGGCAAGCTGCCAGCGCAATACTCATTTTTGCGGGTGCAAAGGTACTACTATAATATGTAACACGCAAACAATCAAGCCGTTTCAATGCGTCTTTTACAATAGTTTAACAATTCAGCCGCCCTTTAGCCGCCTTATCTTCACAATGCGACGGCGAATTCTAAAAAGAATTGCGATTATTCCTTAAAAACTTACGTGAAAGACACGCTATGTGCGACAAAATAATTAATTTTGTAGGAAATTACGAACGTGATGGATTACTTGTCAACGATAAGGCAACCGATAGCCTCAGAGCTCAACGATTTCACAGAACTTTTCAACCGCTCCCTGAGCCATAACAACGGGCTGCTCCAGCAAGCCCTCGACCATATCAAGCAGCGCGCCGGCAAGCGCATGCGCCCCATGCTCATCCTCCTCATGGCCAAGAGTGTGGGCGAGGTTTCTGATGTCACCCTCCATGCTGCCGTAGGCCTGGAGCTCCTCCACACCGCCTCCCTCGTCCACGACGACGTCGTCGACGAGAGTGCCGAGCGGCGCGGGCAGGCCAGTGTCAACAAACTCTTCGATAACAAGGTGGCGGTGCTTGTGGGCGACTACATCCTCTCCACTGCACTCCTCCACGTCAGCTACACCCATAGCGAGATCATCGTCAGATACCTCGCCGAGCTTGGACGCACCCTCTCCAACGGTGAGATTCTACAACTCTCAAATATCAACAGCCATAACATCTCGGAAGACGCCTACTACCAGGTCATCAGCCAGAAGACGGCAGCGCTCTTCGAAGCCTGCGCCGCCATCGGTGCCCTCAGCGCCGGGGCTCCCGAGGAGGAGATAGAGAATGCCAAGACCTTTGGCCGCAACCTCGGCATCATCTTCCAGATTCGTGACGACATCTTCGACTACTACGACCAGTCGAAGATTGGCAAGCCCACCGGCAACGACATGGCCGAGGGTAAGCTCACCCTCCCCGTCATCTACGCCCTGAACAGCACCCACGACGAGGAGATGCTGAAGATAGCTTATAAGGTCAAGGACGGCACCGTGACAAAAGAGGAAATAGACCGCCTCGTCGTCTTCACAAAGAACAACGGCGGCATCGAATACGCTGAAAAGCGCATGTGGGAGCTCCACGCCGAAGCCATGGCTATGCTCGACCTGGATGTCCACGACGACGATATCAAAGCCAGCCTCAAAGCCTACCTCGACTACGTCATAGAGAGGGATAAATAAGGTGATAGGTGTTGGGTGTTGGGTGTTAGGTGTTAGGTGTTAATGAATAGATGAAAGGAGATGAAAGGAGATAGATGGTAGGGCTGGGTTCGGTAGGACGCTGCTTTGCAGCGTCGCCCCATCACCGCCAAAAAAGAAATCGCCCGTCTGCAAACTTGCAGGCGGGCGATTTTATTTTAGAGAGGTATAAGCTTAGAGCTGGGGACCAGCAGCGACGAGAGCCTTACCAGCCTCGTTGCCCTCATACTTCTTGAAGTTCTTGATGAAGCGAGCAGCCAGATCCTTGGCCTTAGCGTCCCACTCAGAAGCATCCTTGTAAGTATCGCGAGGATCCAGGATGTCCTTGTTCACGCCCTCGAGCTCTGTAGGAACAACGAAGTTGAAGTAAGGAATTGTCTTCGTAGGAGCCTTGTCGATCTCGTGGTCGAGGATACGGTCGATGATACCACGTGTATCACGGATAGAGATACGCTTGCCGGTACCGTTCCAACCTGTGTTCACCAGATATGCCTTAGCACCGCTCTTCTCCATGTGGCGGACGAGCTCCTCAGCATACTTTGTAGGATGCAGCTCCAGGAAGGCCTGGCCGAAGCAAGCAGAGAATGTCGGAGTCGGCTCTGTGATACCACGCTCTGTACCAGCCAGCTTAGCTGTGAAGCCAGAGAGGAAGTAGTACTTTGTCTGCTCAGCGTTCAGGATAGAAACAGGAGGCAGCACACCGAAGGCGTCAGCGCTCAGGAAGATAACCTGCTTAGCAGCGGGACCCTCGCTCTCAGGACGCTGGATGTTCTTGATGTGATAGATAGGATAGCTGACACGTGTGTTCTCAGTGACGCTCTTATCAGCGAAGTCGATCTTGCCGTCCTTGTCAACAGTAACGTTCTCAAGCAGAGCGTCACGTGTGATAGCACCGTAGATGTCAGGCTCAGCGTCCTTATCCAGGTTGATGACCTTAGCATAGCAGCCACCCTCGAGGTTGAAGACACCCTTGTCGTCCCATCCGTGCTCGTCATCACCGATAAGCAGACGCTTAGGATCGGTAGACAGCGTGGTCTTACCTGTACCAGACAGACCGAAGAAGATAGCGGTGTTCTCACCGTTCTTGTCTGTGTTAGCAGAGCAGTGCATGGAAGCGATGCCCTTCAGCGGCAAGAAGTAGTTCTGCATAGAGAACATACCCTTCTTCATCTCACCACCATACCATGTGTTGATGATCACCTGCTCCTTGCTGGTGACGTTGAACATCACGCAAGTCTCAGAGTGAAGACCCAGCTCCTTCCAGTTCTCTACCTTTGCCTTTGAAGCACTGTAGACGATGAAGTCGGGCTCCTGCTCGAAGTCAGCAGTTGTCTTCGGACGGATGAACATATTTGTCACGAAGTGAGCCTGCCATGCCACCTCCACGATGAAGCGAACCTTCATGCGGGTGTCGCGGTGTGTGCCGCAGAAACCATCAACGACATACAGCTTCTTGTTGGAGAGCTCCTTCTTGGCAATCTCCTTCACAGCATTCCAAGCCTCCTTGGTAGCGCGGTGGTTATCGTTGTGATACTCCTCAGAGTCCCACCATACGGTGTCGTGAGAAGTCTCATCGTCAACGATGAACTTATCCTTAGGAGAACGACCTGTGTAGATACCGGTGAACACGTCGACAGCACCTAACTCTGTCTCGTGACCAACCTCGTAGCCCTCAAGGCCTTTCTTGGTCTCCTCGTTGAACAGCACCTCGTAAGAAGGATTGTACAGAACCTCAGCAGTACCTGTCTGGATTCCGTAGCTTGCTAAAACTGATTTATCAAACTTTGCCATTTTATAAAATGTATTTAAGTTGTGAATATAATTCTTTTTACCGATTGCAAAGGTAGCAAAAAGATAACACCCCACAAAGATTGCGACGAAAATTTTCCCGCGCCCTACATGCTTTTTAGGTTAAAGATTATAAAAGCCTACAGGTTGACAGGTCGTTTTGCAAAACACACTTTGCAAAGTAGCATTTGCAGAATCCGTCTGACCTTTAACCTATATCTTGTTCTTGGAGAAGTGGTGCAGGATGAAGCGGCCCGAGAGACTCAGCACGAGGACGATGACGGTGAGCAGCAGGGCGGCGGCATAGGCGCGGTCCAGGATATCGGGCATCGGAGAGCTGAGCTGGAAGAAGACACTCAACGGCAGTGTAGCAGCGGGGTCGTCGAGGTATTCGGGTATCTGGTCGGAGAAACCGGCGGTGAACATCACACCGGCCGCATCACCGATGCTCCTGCCCACAGCCAACAGCGTCGCCGTGGCGATGGCGGGGGCGATCTGACGGAGGATGACGCCCATGGTGTCGAGACGTGTGGCGCCGAGACTGAACGACGACTCCAGCAGGTCCTTGGGGATGTTCTTCGCCACCTCGTCGATGCTCCTAATTAAGATAGGTATGACCAGAAGTGTCTCCACGATGATACCGCCGAGCAGCGAGGCCCGCATCCCCAAGGCTATCATGATGGTGAAGGCGAAGGCACCGTAGACGATAGACGGCACACCGAAGAGGACATCACCGGCCAGACGCGTGGCAGCGGCCAACTTCGACGTGGGCTTGAGATAGACGTTGAGGTAGAAGACGACGGGGATGGCGACGAGGAGGCCCAGCAGTGTCGAGGCCACAACGATATACAGCGACCCGACGATGGCATTGAGGAAGCCACCCTTGCCGCCGATATAGAATCCGCCACCGGGCACTGAGGTGATCATATCCCAGGTCAGCACAGGCAGGCCACGCCACAGGATACTGCCGATGAAACTGAAGACGAAGAAGGCCACAGCGACAACGCTCACGACCATCAACACACGTACTATCTTTTCTTCTATAAATCTCATATTGTCAATGATTAATCAGTAGGAGCCGCCCTTTGGTATTGCCATCAGAGAGAGCCGCCTTTTGGCATTGCCGGTGGGCTGGTATTGCCGGTGGGCTGGGTTCGGTAGGACGCTGCTTTGCAGCGTCGCCTATTCCTTCACGCGCTTCAGCACGACCCTGGCCCCGACATTAAACGCCACGACCATGACGAAGAGCAGCATGGCGGCTAGCATCAGCGCCGAGTCGTACATCGGCACGGACAGCATCTCACCGTAGTTGTTGGCGATGAGGGCGGGCAGGGGATAGCAGGCGTCGAGGAGGGAGCGCGGGATGACAGGGAGGTTGCCACAGACCATCATCACGGCGATGGTCTCACCCATGGCGCGGCTCACGGCTAAGACCACGGTGGCCACGATACCGGCGAGGCTGCGGCGCAGGACGACGAACTTGATGGTCTGCCAGCGTGTGGAGCCTAAAGCCAGCGAGGCCTCGGTGAGCTGGCGCGGCACACTGGCGAAGAGCTCGGCGAAGAGACTCGTCATCAACGGGATGATCATCACGCCTAAGACGATGCCACCGGCCAGGAGCGTGTAGCCCCCCGACGACAGCCCTAAGGCGGGAGCCAGCCACTCCGATATCCACGGGATGATGAGCAGGGTGCCCCACACACCGTAGATGACGGAGGGCAGACCCGAGAGGATGTCGAGCAACGAACTGGAGAAGCCGCGCACACGACGGTCGGCATACTCCGACAGATAGACGGCCATCAGCAGCGACAGCGGCAGGGCCAGGACGACGGCTAACAGCGTCACGGCCGTCGTTCCCGCTAAGAAGGGCAGGAAGCCAAACTCGCCTTTGTTGGGCTTCCACTCCATCGACGTCACCAGCGACCACAGGGAGTGCTCACGGAGGATGGGCGCGGCCTTGGCACAGAGCCCCACGAAGAGGCCCACGACGAGGACGATGCCGGCAACGGCCAACAACGCCATCACCCACCCGGCAACTCGGTCTTTCCAATATCTTAACTGCATATCACTTTGTTTTCATGGTTTTGTCGCCGGAAGGGCGCTTCGGCGCGGACAGCGGTGTCGGCGTGCCCTTCTTCCCCGTCGGCTGCAACAACCGCAACGAGGCGGCCACGGCCTGCTTGTCGAGATGGATATAGCCCTGAGGCACCACGATGCGCTGCCCTTCGGTGAGGATAAACTTCAGGAAGGCTCTGAGCACTACGTCGTGGGGCGTACCCTTGGTGACAAGGTAGAGGTTGCGGGCCGGGGGCATGGGGTAACGGCCTGCGGCGATGGCTTCGGCGAGCTGGGTGCGTGTGGCATAGAAGTTCTCTTCTTTGTCGATATGTCCGTTGCCGTCGACGTCGAGGGGCACGACGACGAGGCCCGGCGTGGGCCGCCCCGTCCGCATGTCGTAAGCATAGCCGATGTTGTTGAAGCCGATGCCGTTGACATCCTTCTGTACGGCCTGGGCCGCACCGGGGTCGCCATAGACGGCGGTACCGCCGAGGTTCTCCTGCTTCTTTCCGAACCACTGTGCCCACGTTCCGGCGGCTCCGCAGGCGTCACTACGCGAATAGACGGTGACGGCGGTCTTGCTGCCGTTGCCGGCCACCTGCCCCCATGTCGTCACCTTTCCCGTGACCCAGAGGCCCTCGGCGGTCTGACGCGACAGTCCGTGACGGAGTAAGGCGGGGAGGTTGGGGTTCCTGGCGTTGACGGTGGCCACGACGGCGTCCTTCGCAACGGCGAAAGCGACGGCACCCTGGGCGGTCTCACCGGGTTCGAGCTCACGGCTCACCATACCGATGTCGACGACGCCCGACAGCGCGTCGGTGATACCCTTCCCCGCGCCGCCCGCCGAGAGGTCGATACGCACACCGGGATGAGCCATCTGGAAGGCGTCGGCCCAAGCCACGGCCAATGGGTAGAGGGCAAAGGCACCGGAGAGGGTCAGACGGCCATGGAGCTGACCTTCAGCATCGACGCGGTTGTCGCCCTTGCCGCGGCACGAGGCCACCAACACGGCGACAGCCATAAAGAGGATTATCTCAGAAACCTTTCGCATGCTATTACAATTTTGCCGCAAAGTTATCCCATTTCCCGCACCTCCACAATCCCTTATTAGTGGTAGATGATATCACAAAGGTTAGGGAGAGAGCCTTCCCGCTCGCAACTTTAAAGACAGAGTAACAGAATAGACAGATTTTCAGACAGAGTAACCACTTAGCACTGACCCCGGAGGGGTCACACTGCGAATGACCCCAGGTCGTCGAACGGGCGCGGTGGCGCAGCGAAGCAAGCCACCGCGAACGTGAGCGACCTGGGGTATAGAGCGAGGAGAGTGGAAAGACCTCGGAGAGGTCTCACG
>UQRP01000006.1 GCA_900543585.1 uncultured Prevotella sp. | reverse complement strand
AGCGTCGTGAAGGCATTGATGAAGGCCGAGGCGAGACGGCTGTTCGTGATGAGCGGCACGTTGAGGTCGATGGCGGCACGACGTATCTTGTAGCCGTTGGTGAGCTCCCCGGCGGTGAGGTTCTTAGGGATGTTCACCACCATGTCAATCTTCTTCTCATGGAGCAGCTCCAGGGCCTGCGGCTGCTTGTCAGCATCAGAGGGCCAGTAGACGAGGGTGTTCTCCACCCCGTTCTCCGTGAGATAGCGTGAGGTGCCCGGTGTGGCATAGAGGGCATAGCCGTTGTCGGCGAGTCGCCGAGCAGCGTCGAGCATGTCAGCCTTCTGCTTGGCACCACCGGTGGAGAGGAGCACAGTATGCTTTGGCACACGCTGGCCTACTGCCAATTCCGCCTTGAGGAGCGCCTGGTTGGTGTCATCGCCCAGGCAGCCCACCTCACCCGTGGAGCTCATGTCAACACCGAGGACAGGGTCCGCCTTCTGCAAGCGGTTGAAGGAGAACTGCGAGGCCTTGATGCCCACGTAGTCGAGGTCGAAGAGATTCTTAGCCGGCCGCTCCACAGGAACGCCGAGCATGATCTTGGTAGCCAGCTCGATGAAGTTAATCTTCAGCACCTTGCTCACGAATGGGAAGGAGCGTGAGGAGCGGAGGTTGCACTCGATGACGAGGATGTCGTTCTCACGCGCCATATACTGCACATTGAACGGTCCGTTGATATGAAGTGCCGCAGCTATCTTCCGGCTGACGCGCTTGATGCGGCGCACCGTCTCGACATAGAGCTTCTGCGGCGGCAGCTGCAAGGTGGCATCACCGGAGTGGACACCGGCAAACTCGATATGCTCGGAGATGGCATAGGCCATGATCTCGCCATTGCGTGCCACGGCGTCGAAGTCAATCTCCTTGGCGTGCTCGATGAACTTCGAGACGACGACAGGGTGATCCTCGCTGACGTTGGCGGCCAGCTGGAGGAAGCGGCGCAGCTCGTCCTCATTGGAGCAGACGTTCATGGCAGCACCGGAGAGGACATAGGACGGACGGACGAGGACGGGGAAGCCCACACGCTTGACGAACTTGTCGATGTCGTCCATGCTCTTCAGGGCGCTCCATTCCGGCTGGTTGATGCCGAGGTTGTTGAGCATCTCAGAGAACTTCTCGCGGTCCTCAGCGTTGTCGATGTCCTTGGCCTGAGTGCCGAGGATGGGGACATTCTCAGCGTCGAGGTACATGGCCAGGTTGTTAGGAATCTGACCGCCCGTGGAGACGATGACGCCATAGGGCTGCTCGAGGTCGATGATGTCCATGACGCGCTCGAAGGTGAGCTCCTCGAAGAAGAGGCGGTCGCACATGTCATAGTCCGTGGACACCGTCTCGGGGTTGTAGTTGATCATGATGGATCGGTAACCCTGCTTGCGGATGGTGTTCAGCGCCTGGACACCACACCAGTCGAACTCCACGGAGGAGCCGATGCGGTAAGCGCCGGAACCCAGGACGATGACAGAGCGGTGGTCGCGGGCAAAGTCGATGTCGCTCTTCACACCGGCGTAGGTGAGATAGAGGTAGTTGGTCTGAGCCGGATACTCGGCGGCCAAGGTATCAATCTGCTTGACGACGGGAAGGATGCCGTAGGTCTTGCGCAGCTGACGGACAACGAGGAGGGCCTTGTGCATGTTGTGGTACTCATCCTCCAACCCTATGGCGCGAGCTATCTGGAAGTCGGTGAAGCCATAGACCTTCGCCTCGCGGAGCAACTCCTTGTCGAGGGTGTTGGCATTGCACTTCTTCAGCTTCTCGTCGATGTCGATGATATGCTTGAGTTTATAGAGGAACCAACGGTCTATCTTGGTGAGCTCGTGGATGTCGTCGACGCTGTAGCCCTTGTGCATGGCCTTAGAGATGACGAAGACACGCTTGTCGGTGGGTTCGCGGAGAGCCGTGTCGATGTCGGGAATCTCCAGCTCCTTGTTCTCCACGAAGCCGTGCATGCCCTGGCCTATCATGCGGAGACCTTTCTGGATAGCCTCCTCGAAGTTGCGGCCGATGGCCATGACCTCACCCACGGACTTCATGCTGGAGCCGAGCTCCTTGTCGACGCCACGGAACTTGGAGAGGTCCCAGCGCGGTATCTTGCAGACGACATAGTCGAGGGCGGGCTCAAAGAACGCACTCGTGGTCTTGGTGACGGAGTTCTTCAGCTCGAAGAGACCGTAGCCGAGACCAAGCTTGGCAGCGACAAAGGCCAGGGGATAGCCTGTGGCCTTGGAAGCCAGGGCTGAGGAGCGGCTCAGGCGGGCGTTGACCTCGATGACGCGGTAGTCCTCGGAGTTGGGGTCGAAGGCGTACTGCACGTTGCACTCACCGACGATGCCGATGTGGCGCACAATCTTGATGGAGAGAGCGCGGAGCTTATGGTACTCGGAGTTGGTGAGGGTCTGCGACGGTGCGATGACGATGCTCTCACCGGTATGGATGCCGAGGGGGTCGAAGTTCTCCATGTTGCAGACGGTGATGCAGTTGTCGTAGCGGTCGCGCACCACCTCGTATTCTATCTCCTTCCAACCTTTGAGGCTCTTCTCGACGAGGACCTGTGGGGAGAAAGAGAAGGCTTTCTCACAAATCTTGCGCAGCTCGTCGTCGTTGTTGGCAAAGCCGGAGCCGAGGCCACCCAAGGCATAGGCAGCGCGGACGATGACGGGGTAGCCGAGGTCTTTGGCAGCCTGGAGGGCCGACGCCATATCCTCGCAGGCTTCGCTCTTGATGGTGTGAACGTCAATCTCATCGAGTTTCTCGACGAAGCGCTCGCGGTCCTCGGTATCCATGATGGCCTTGACGGGCGTGCCGAGGACTTTGACGTTGTATTTCTCCAGGACGCCGCTCTCCTCCAGCTCGACGCCGCAGTTCAGGGCCGTCTGACCACCGAAGGAGAGGAGGATGCCGTCAGGATGCTCCTTGGCGATGACACGCTCCACGAAATAGGGCTGTACGGGGAGGAAGTAGATTTGGTCGGCCACACCCTCGGAAGTCTGCACCGTGGCGATGTTGGGGTTGATGAGGACTGTCTTGATGCCCTCCTCACGCAGCGCCTTGAGGGCCTGAGAGCCGGAATAGTCAAACTCGCCGGCTTCGCCTATCTTCAAGGCACCGGAGCCAAGCAAAAGAACTTTTTTTATATCAGGGTTTCGCATTTTCTTTCTTCCGTTATTTCAGTTTCTCTATGAACATGTCGAACATGAACTCCGTGTCGACAGGACCGGAGCAGGCCTCGGGGTGGAACTGTGAGGAGAACCAGGGGTTGGTCTTATGGCGGATGCCCTCGTTGGACCCGTCGTTCATATTGACGAAGAGCTCCTCCCAGTCAGCGCCTAAGGTAGAGGCGTCGACGGCATAGCCGTGGTTCTGGGAAGTGATATAGCAGTGGTCGGTGCCGACGAGGCGCACCGGCTGGTTGTGGGAGCGGTGGCCGTATTTAAGCTTGTAAATCTTGGCACCGGCGGCCTTGCCCAGGAGCTGGTTGCCCATGCAGATGCCGCAGATGGGCTTATTGCTCTGGCTGATCTGCTTCCTGATGATGTCGACAGCAGCCTGGCAGGTGTCAGGGTCGCCAGGACCATTGGCCAGGAAGAGGCCGTCGAAGTCCATGTCGGTATAGTCGTAGTTCCATGGCACACGGATGACCTCCACGCCGCGGTTGATGAGGCAACGGATGATATTGGCCTTGACGCCGCAGTCGACGAGGACGACTTTCTTGCCCGCGCCCTCATTGTAGCGGATGACCTCCTTGCAGGAGACCTTGTCGACGAAGTTCACACCCGAATAGTCAGCCTTGGCCACCTTGTCGGGCTCGTCGTCCAAGACGATCTGTCCCATCATGACGCCATGCTCTCGCAGGACCTTTGTCAACTGGCGGGTGTCGATGCCGGTGATGCCGGGGATGTGCTCGCGCTTCAGCCAGTCTGCCAGGCTCTCCACACCGTTCCAGTGGCTGTATTGCTCACTGTAGTCGGAGCAGATCATGGCAGCGACATAGATGCGGTCGCTCTCCATGAATGTGGGCAGGCCGTTCTTCTCAAAGGTGAAAGGCGGTACGCCATAGTTACCTATCAGCGGATAGGTGAACGTGAGAATCTGACCGGCGTAGGAAGGGTCGGTGAGCGACTCGGGATAACCCATCATCGCCGTGTTGAACACTACCTCGCCTGCTGCCGGAGCGTCATAGCCGAAAGAATAGCCATGAAACTGTGTGCCGTCAGATAATATCAGGGTTGCTTTCTTCATTTGGTATTAGAAATTGAAATATTGAAAGAATGGTTTTAAGGAGCTGCCGTCAGCCTACGGCCTCACTCCTGCTTGCCATAGACACTTTCGTAATAGTTGATAAATGCCTTCACACACATCTTCTTACCGCCCGGTGTGGGGTAATGGCCGGTGAAGTACCAGTCGCCGCGGTTGTCGGGAATGGCTTCATGGAGCCCCTCGATGGACTGATAGACAATCTCCACGGGGGTGATCATGTCGTCGGGCTTGAGCATGGCGACAATCTTGCGGTTGATCTCGTCGACGGTGAAGGGCTCATAGATGTCGCGCACCTTGTTGTGCATATCCTCGGCAGGCTTCTTCAGCTCGTTGAGGCATGCGCGGTAGGTGTCGTGGATGAGGTTCTCCATGCCACGGTCGCGGAGGAGCTGGATGGTGGCGCGGAAGACGCAGAACTCTTCCAAGCGCGGCATGTCGATGCCATAATAGTCAGGATAACGAATCTGCGGGGCGGAACTGACAACGACAATCTTCTTAGGATGGAGTCGGTCGAGGATATGGAGGATGCTCTCCTTGAGCGTGGTGCCGCGGACGATGCTGTCGTCGATGATGACGAGGTTGTCCTTATGCGGCTGGATGCTGCCATAGGTGATGTCGTAGACATGGGAAGCCAGGTCGTTGCGCGCGGCGCCCTCGGTGATGAAGGTGCGGAGCTTGATGTCCTTCCATGCCACCTTCTCGGAGCGGACGTCGCGGTCGAGGATGGCGCGGAGCTCCTCGGCGGTGGGCTTGTGGTCCAGGGCCTCGATGGCCTTGACATTCTCCTCACGCTGGTATTTGGTGAAGCCCTCAAGGAGTCCGCAGTAGGCCACCTCAGCGGTGTTCGGGATGAAGGAGATGACGGTATGGCGGGTGTCGCCGTCGACGGCCTTGAGGACCTGCGGCGTGAGCTGCTCGCCGAGCTTCTTGCGCTCACGGTAGATGTCGCGGTCGGAGCCACGGGAGAAATAGATGCGCTCAAAGGAGCACTTATAGTTCTCGGCCTCGGGGAGAATCTGCTCCACCGATGACTCACCGTTGGCACGCACCAGGAGAGCGGCACCGGGCGTGAGCTCGTGGATGTCGTCATATTCCAGGTCGAAGGTGGTCTGGAGAACGGGGCGCTCAGAGGCCAAGACGACGACCTCGTCGTTCTTATACCAGTAGGCGGGGCGGATGCCGTGGGTGTCGCGCATGGCAAACATCTCACCGCTGCCCGTGATGCCACACATGACGTAGCCGCCGTCGAAACGGCTCATCGTCGTCTTCAGCACATTCTCCATGCGCACGTGGCTGTCGATATATTCCGTGATAGCAGTGCCCGTGAGACCCTTCTGCTGAGCCTGGACGAAGTTGCGCTCCACCTCGCGGTCGAGGCGGTGGCCCATGAGTTCAAGAGTAATGTAAGTATCGCTATAGATGCGAGGGCACTGGCCCTGATCGGTTAAGGTTTTAAAAACTTCCTCAACATTGGTCATGTTGAAGTTGCCACAAATACAAAGGTTCTTGGCTTTCCAGTTGTTGCGCCGAAGGAAGGGATGGACGTATTTCACACCGCTCTTTCCCGTTGTGGAATACCTCAGATGCCCCATATAGAGCTCGCCGGCGAAAGGCAACTCGTCGTAAGCCTCGGTGTCAACATCTTCCTCTTTCATCACTTGCTTAATCTGCCTGTTGGCAGTAGCGAAAATCTCGTCAATAGCTTTAGCGCCCTCGGCCCTCTCACGAAACATATACTCGTGACCGGGCTTGGTGCCAAGCTTCACTGAAGCAATGCCGGCTCCCTCCTGGCCGCGGTTGTGCTCTTTCTCCATCATCAGGTAAAGCTTGCCCAACCCCCATTTCCAGGAGCCATACTTCTGCTGGTAGTAGCTCAGCGGCTTGAGAAGCCGGATAAGAGCTACACCACAGTCCTCATGGATATTGTTTTCCATCGATTGTCCAATAAAATAATTGTTTGTGCAAAGTTAGGACTATTTTTTCAAAAAGTCAGCGAAAAGGCGCATTTTATTAGAAAGAAAAATGCAAAAGACGGGCAAAGGTCATAGATTTTCACTAAATTTGCATCCGAATACCAATTAAATACAAAAAGCTGGAACGATGACACAAGATGAGCGCTGGGCCATGATGTGGGATGCCTATATGGACTTCCTGCATAGCCTACACAAACGGCCCTCGAAATACGAGCCTACGGAGCGGGACCTCGTCAACTGGCTCAAGCACAACCGCAAGTTGAACAACAAAGGTGCCCTACGCCCTGACAGAAAGGAGAAACTCGACGAGCTGCTCGCCGAGGCTGCAAAATACCAGCGCGTCAACCAACATCAGTATACGAATGGTGAACATGTAACAAAGCAGGATAACAATGAATAAAGTGCTTCTTATCTACACCGGCGGCACCATCGGAATGGGCCAGAACCCCGTGACGGGTGCCTTGGAACCCCTCGACTTCAACCATCTCGAAGACTCCATGCCGGAGTTTAAGCTTATCAAGACCAATGTCGATGTCTATCAGTTCACCCCACCGATAGACTCCAGCGATATGTCGCCCAAGAATTGGGCTCAGTTGGTGCGCATCATCCACAACAACTACGACGACTACGACGGCTTTGTCATCCTCCACGGCACCGACACCATGGCTTATACAGCCTCGGCGCTGTCGTTCATGCTTGAGAACCTCACCAAGCCGGTCATCCTCACGGGCTCACAGCTGCCTATCGGACAGCTGCGCACAGACGGTAAGGAGAATCTGATTACGAGTATAGAGCTGGCAACACAGAAAGATGCCGACGGCCACTCCCGGGTTCCGGAGGTCTGCATCTATTTCAGCGGGCACCTGCTGCGCGGCAACCGCTCCACAAAAATCAATGCCGACGGCTTCTTTGCCTTCGACAGTTTCAACTATCCGCACCTCTGTGATGCCGGTGTCAATTTCACCTACCACGACCACCACATCCTCCGTCCGAACTTTGAGAAGCGCATGATACCCCACTACGGCATGAACTCCAACGTGGCCATCTTCAGCATCTTTCCCGGCATTCAGGAGCGCATCGTCCGCGATTTTCTCAACTCCCGCGACATGCGCGGCATCGTGATGCGCACCTATGGCAGCGGCAACGCGCCGCAGACGTCCTGGCTCACGCCGCTGCTGAAGGCAGCAGCACAGAATGGCATGGTGATTGTGAATATCAGCCAGTGTGTGGCTGGCAGCGTCGTCATGGGACGCTATGACACCGGCTACCAGCTCCTCGACGCCGGTGTGGTCTCTGGGGGCGACTGCACCGTAGAGGCCGCCATCACAAAACTGATGTTCCTGCAAGCCAACTACAACGATCCCAACACCATCCGCACGCTGATGAGCAAACCATTGGCCGGAGAGATGTCATAACAACAATCAATACCCGGACGTCGCTGATAACAATCAATACACCCTGACGTCACTGATAACACTGCTCCCCACTGCCGCATTGAGGCGGCGGGTGAGCTGGGTGTGCATCATGCTCAAATCCTGACGAAGGGCTGGATTGAGAATCTTTACAAAGAGAATCTGATTCTTGATATATTTCTCACCCGTATACTGCGCCACGACATGACCGGTGACCTCAGTCCAGGAGTCGATGACACGTTTCTGTAGGAGTGGAGTCTCAAGGCCCTCCTTACGAATGAACTGCGAGAGAATATCACCTAACGACTTAACATCGCGTTTGAACATTTCCTTTTTTTTTAGGGGTTAAGCTGCAATCAAAAGATTTATGAGAGGGTGAACTGCCATCATAGCAGCAGACACCCTACCTGATAGACGAGGGCCGACACGACCCATGCCAGGACGGTGGTGTAGGTGGCTGTGAAGGCTGCCCACTTCCATGACCCGGTTTCTCCCTTCACGGCTGCTATCGTGGCGATGCAGGGGAAATAGAGCAGGACAAAGAGCAGATAGCAATAAGCCGTGAGGCGGGCCAGGGGCTCCACCTGCTGGGGCGTCGTATGGTGCTGTTCGGCAACATCGCTGACGATGGCCTTATGCAGACGGCTGTATTTGCCACCATCGCTGCTCAAGGTGTCGTCGTCGGAGAAGCTGTCGTCGTTGCTGTAGATGACACCCATCGTAGAGGCTACAATTTCCTTGGCACCGACACCGGCGAGCAAGCCGACATCGAGCTTCCAGTTGAAGCCCTGGGGGCGGAAGACGGGCTCCACGGTCTTACCGATGCGTGCCAGATAACTCTGCTCCTGCTGTTGCTGGTCGTCCATGCCCTCGGGATGGGGGAAGTAGCTGAGCGCCCAGACAATGATGGAGGCCACCAGGATGATGCCGCCCATCTTCTTCAGATATTGCTTGCCCTTCTCCCAGGTGTGGCGTCCTAACGCCTTGACGGTCGGGAAGCGGTAGGGAGGCAGCTCCATGACAAATGGCGTATCCTCGCCCTTGAAGAGATATTTCGTAAAAAGCTTGCTCATGATGACAGCCATCAGGATGCCCACAAGATAGAGCGACATCATGATGAACGGCGAGGCCGTGCGCGTGAAGAACGTGCCGATGATCATAATATAAATAGGAATACGGGCCTCACAGCTCATCAGCGGCAACACCAGCATCGTCACCAGGCGCGAGCGCCGGCTCTCGATGGTGCGTGTGGACATGATGGCGGGTACATTGCAGCCGAAGCCCATGATGAGCGGAATGAACGACTTGCCATGAAGACCCATCTTGTGCATGAGCTTGTCCATGATGAAAGCCGCACGCGCCATATAGCCGCAGTCTTCCATAAAGGAGATGAAGAGATAGAGGATGAGAATCTGCGGCAGGAAGGAAGCCACAGAGCCCACACCACCTATCACACCGTCGACAAGCATGGCCTGGACGGGTCCGGCGGGAAGAATCTCGCTGATGCGGTCGCCCAACCAGCCGAAGAAGGTATCGAGCCAGTCCTGAGGATAAGAACCCAGCCAGAACGTGGCGATGAACATCACAGCCAAGGCACACAGGAAGATGGGAAAGCCTACAAACTTATTGGTGAGAATGCCGTCCAAGACGTGCGTATAATGGTAGGTATCCTCCTCCTCGCCAACCTCATAACCGGCTTCCTTCAGCGCACCATGGATAAAGCCGTATTTGGCATCCATGATGGCCGTCTCCGAGTCTTCATTGGTTTCTTCCTTGACGCGACGCTCTGCGGTATCGCGATGGCGGAATATTTCCTCAGCATCAGGCAGCTTGCCAAGCATATCCTCCATGTCCTTGTCATGCTCCAAAAGTTTGATGGCAAGGTAGCGGGTGGAATAGTGCTCGCGCAGCTCGGGGTATTTCTTCAGGTGCTCCTGAATATCCTTGATACCGTGCTCTATCTCGTGACCATGATTGATATGCTGATGGCGATAGTGCGCATTCTTATCCTCAGAGCCCTCATAGACTTCAATGACTTTATCGAAGAGCTCCTTGATACCTTTGCCAGACTTGAAGACCGTCGGCACCATGGGGATTCCGAAGAGCTCGGAGAGCTTGGTGAGGTCGATTCTGTCGCCACGCTTCTCGCTCTCGTCAAACATGTTGAGCGCCACGACGACGCGCAGGTGCATGTCCATGAGCTGTGTCGTGAGATAGAGATTGCGCTCCAGGTTGCTGCTGTCTATGACATTGATGATGACGTCGGGGGGATTGTCTATCAACTCCTTACGGACGTAGAGCTCCTCAGGAGAATACGCAGAGAGGGAATAAGCACCGGGAAGGTCGACGAGATTGAACTTGTAGCCGGCGTATTCCGTGTGGCCGACTTTGGCGTCGACCGTGACGCCGGAGTAGTTGCCCACCCGCTCGTGAGCACCAGAAGCATAGTTGAAGAAGGACGTCTTACCACAGTTGGGGTTGCCCACCAAGGCTACGTTGATGACGTGATGGGCCTTGTCAGCTTCCTCGTCCCAAACCTTGTCGACATCAGCAGCGGCTGAGCCTTGCTTTTCCGCGTTGGCAGCAGCCTCAGCAGCTTCTTTCATGCGCTCATGGGCACCAGCCTCACCATCGACAAAAGGAGAGTGACGGCCCTGAGTGAGCACCTTCTCGGCCTCATCCTTGGTCATCACCTCTATCATGGCAGCCTCAGAATGACGGAGGCTGACTTCATAACCCATCACACGGTATTCCACAGGGTCTTTGAGAGGGGCTTCTTCCAGGACTTCCACTTTCTGACCCTTGATGAATCCCATCTCAACAACACGCTTGCGGAAACCGCCATGACCCATGACTTTCACAATGATGCCACTTTGGCCGTTATGCAATTCTGATAATTTCATAATCGCTCGTTTTTTCTTTCACGTGCAAAGTTACAAATTCTCGCGTGCAAAACGTCATGATTCCGCGAGAATACCTACTTATGGGGATAGGCTATGAGGAAAACGGCCCATAAGGGTATGGCATAAAAGCAGTCATCGCCTTGGAGACAGCTCCAAGACGATGACGATATCAATGAGTCACAGAGAGAACAACTTAGTGATCGTATTTCTCTGAGAGAGCGACTTAGTTTTTGAATGAATGGATAGGCGCCGGAATTCGCCCGCCACGGTTGACGAAGCGCTCACTGGAGAAGGCGTTGACGGCCATGATAGGTGCATGGCCAAGGAGTCCGCCCCACTCTATCGTTTCGCCAACTTTCTTCCCGATAACGGGGATGATACGCACGGCCGTCGTCTTCTGGTTCACCATACCAATTGCCGTCTCGTCGGCAATGATGCCGCTGATGGTCGTTGCGGGCGTGTCGCCGGGAATGGCAATCATATCCAATCCCACGGAGCACACACAAGTCATGGCTTCAAGCTTCTCAATGACCAGTGCACCGGCATTGACGGCATCTATCATGCCCTGGTCCTCACTGACGGGGATGAATGCACCGGAGAGACCGCCGACATACAAGCTGGCCATGATACCGCCTTTCTTCACTTGGTCGTTGAGGAGCGCCAAGGCTGCCGTCGTACCGGGAGCTCCGGGCTGCTCCACGCCAATGCACTTCAGGATATCGGCCACAGAATCGCCGACAGCAGGAGTAGGCGCCAGGGAGAGGTCGATGATGCCGAAGGGCACACCGAGACGGCGGCTGGCTTCCTGAGCCACAAACTGCCCCACGCGCGTAATCTTGAAGGCGGTGCGCTTGATGGTCTCGCAAAGCACCTCAAAGTTAGCCGTGGCCTTGTCGTCACCTTTCTGCGCCTTCGTCTGCTTGTCCATCTCCTCCAGCGCATATTTGACAACGCCGGGACCGGAGACGCCCACATTAATAATAGCCTCCGCCTCACTGACACCATGGAAGGCACCAGCCATGAAGGGGTTGTCGTCGGGAGCATTGCAGAAGACGACGAGCTTGGCCGGACCGATGCAGTCCTTGTCTTTGGTTTCCTGAGCCGCTGCCTTGACGATGTCGCCCATGAGCCTGACTGCATCCATGTTGATGCCCGTCTTTGTAGAGCCCACATTGACACTTGAGCAGACAAGGTCGGTAGAGGCCAGGGCCTTAGGGATAGAGCGGATAAGGAGCTCGTCGCTGCGTGTCATACCTTTGCTGACGATGGCCGAGTAGCCGCCGATGAAGTTCACACCGATGGTCTTGGCAGCCTCGTCAAGGGTCTTGGCTATCTTCACATAGTCGCCGGGAGTATGGCAGCAGCTGGCCCCTACGAGCGACACCGGCGTGACGCTGACGCGCTTGTGGACGATAGGAATGCCAATCTCGCGGGAGATCTCCTCACCGGTGCGGACAAGGTCCTTGGCAAAGGTGGTAATCTTCTTGTAAATCTTCTCACAGGTAACGTCGAGGCTGGCGTCGGCGCAGTCCAGGAGACTGATGCCCATCGTGATGGTGCGGACATCGAGGTTCTCCTGCTCGACCATTCTGTTGGTCTCTAAAACTTCTGATGCCGTAATCATATTCTGTGCATTTTGTCGAAGATGTCCTCCAATTGAATCTTTACCTGTACGCCCATGGCCTTGCCTTCCTGCTCGAGCTCAGTACTGATGGTATCGAAAGTCTTGGCTGATTTGGTAAGGTCCACAATCATCATCATGTTGAAATAGCCCTGCACGATGGTCTGGGTGATGTCAAGGATGTTGATTTGGTTGGCGGCAAGGTAAGTACAAACGCGCGCGATGATGCCCACGGTGTCCTTGCCCACTACTGTGATGATGGCTTTTGTCATTGTCTATAAACTGTTTTGATATTTGCACATATCGTGTTTACAGCGGCAAAGTTACACAATTAAATTCATAAAACATTCATATAAGTGTCCGTTATGACCAATAAATTAACCAAAAAGGTTAAAGAAATGTTTTTTAACAGAAAAATCGGGCTAAAAAGTTGCGAATCTAAAGAAAAATGTCTATATTTGCAACGTCTTCCAACGAGAAGGCATATAATTAATAACAATTCCTAATACGTAAAACTATGAGTACTGATACATTGAAAAATTTAGCAGGGATTTTCCAGGAAAAATTCCAGAACCTAAGCGAAGACAACAACAACGAACACCAATTAGGAGGAGAGCTTTGGTATGAGTAACGACATGAATCTTAACAACGGTTCCCGTCAAGAGAACCCGAATTGTTAAGGCTGTCCAGATAAATTCTCGGACAGCCTTTATTATGAAGTTAAAAGTCTTTCTTGTTTGGTAATCTTTTGCTATCTTTGCAACCACCTTTGCCCAAAGAAGTGCACCTTGTGGGCTCAGGAGCGCAGCATTGAATGAAAACAGCAAAACAATAACAGCAAGAAGATGAAACATACCACAGGCTCTGTCCTTTCGCTTCTCTTTGTCCTTGTCCTGACGGCAATGAGCTTTCCCTTCAACGTGGAGGCCGCCGGCAGGGCAAGGACAAATTCGCAACAGGCACGTCAACTTTTCAACGAGGTATACAAGAAAGTCTTTGGTCCTGATGGCTGCTCATTGTCGTACGCCATCAACATCATCGGCATCTACAAGACTGCCGGAAACGTCGCCTTGCATGGCAAGAAATTCCACTATACGGAGAAACGCTATCTTGCCTGGAGTGACGGCCACACGCTGTATCGCGTGGACACCAAGAAGAAAGTCGTAGACATCTTCAACCCCAACAAAGTCAACAAAGACAATATGGCGTCGCGATACACCTACGACATCAACAAGTTTAATTACAGTTGGGAGCATTCCAAAGAGGGCATTGTTCTCAATATCGACGTCCCTGATGGCAGCAGCGGCATCAAGCACGCCAAGGCCATCATCGACCCGAAGACCCACAACCCTATTGCCGTGAAGATAAAGGTGGCTTTCTTCTGGACCACCGTCAAGCTGTCGCGTTTCCGCAGCGGTGGCATCAACGACAACATCTTTATCTTCCCCAAGGCAAGATTCAAGTCATACAAGTTTGTGGACAAGCGCAACGAATAAAGCGCTTGTCCAAAGTTTAGAAGTCGGCAACGGTGATTCCAGCACCGCCAAAGCGTACATCCTCGTCGTGGTAGTCGGTGACGTTGGGCTCAGCAGAGAGATATTGTCTGATGAGCTGTCTGAGAATGCCGTTCCCCTTGCCGTGCAAGATTCTGACGCGCTGTACGCCCATGAGAATGGCATCGTCGATGAAGTATCTCACAGCTTGTAAAGCCTCATCGCCACGCATGCCACGGACATCGAGTTCGGGGTTAAAACCCTTACGGTGCTCGTCGATAGTGTCCTGCGTCATGTGCGAGATGTTGTAAGCCTGCAAACCCTCCTTTATCTCGTCAAGCTTGCTCTTTTGCTGTCCGCTGTCGCTGTCAGCAGAAGCAGCCGCATCATTCTGAACATTGACAATCTCCAGCCTGCTGACGGGCACCTTTGTCCGCATGCCGCCGACAGCCACGGTGACAGTCTTTCCGTTGATCTGCTCCACGACGCCCTGCGACCGCAAGCCTTTCAGCCGAACGGTGTCGCCGACGACGATGTCACGGTCTATCGTAGCCTTGCTCTTCAAAGCAGCCTCGCGAAGGGCATTGGCAGCCTTAGCCTCATTGTCTTTCTTATTCTTCTTCCGCTCACTCTGGCGCTGCTTCCGGGCTTTTATCTGCTCCACCTTCTTCTGGAAGTCTTCGTCTGAGATGAATCCGGAGTCTTTCGACTTCTTTCCTTTTCCGGCAAGCGTTGCAGCGACGTCGCCGTCCTCAACTTCTTTCCTGAAGGCATCGAGGTCCGCTCTTATCTTCCGCGTCTCCTCTTTAGCCGCCTGCTGCTCACGAATCTCCCTGATAGCGTTCTCTATCCGCCGGTTAGCCTCCCGCAGGAGCTCGTCGGCATCTTGCTTGGCCTTGGCGAGGACAGCTTTGCACTCCTTCTCAACGTCAGTGACATTCTGCTCGTATTCGTCGATACGCTTCTGCAACTCTTTCTCCTTTTGGTGCACCGTCTGCCGCTTCTGTTCCCAGTAGCGTTTGTCTCGGACGATGTCCTGTAGATATTTGTCGCTCTGGATATAGTCGCTGCCCACGATGTCTGACGCTTCCTTGATGACCTGCTCCGGCAAGCCAATCTTCCGCGCTATCTCTATGGCAAAGCTGCTGCCGGGCCTTCCGATGGCAAGTTGGAAGAGCGGACGCATCTCATGGCGGTCGTAGAGCATGGCTCCGTTGACGACACCATCATGGGAATCGGCGAAATGCTTGAGATTCTGATAGTGGGTGGTGATGACTGCCCAGGCACCCTTGTTACAGAACTGCCCCAAGACGCTCTCGGCAATGGCACCGCCAATCTGCGGCTCCGTACCCGTACCGAACTCATCAATGAGAATCAAGGTCTTGTCCGACGCCTGCCGCATCATATTCTTCATGTTGAGCAGATGCGACGAATAGGTCGAGAGGTCATTCTCCAGACTCTGCTCATCGCCAATATCTATCATGATGTCTTTATAAATGCCACACTTGCTTCTGCCGTCGACAGGGATAGAGATACCGCACTGCAACATATACTGTAGCAGTCCCGTAGTCTTCAGACATACCGACTTACCGCCGGCGTTAGGTCCGGAGATGATAAGGATATGCTTCTCGGGGGTGAGCATGATGTCGAGTGGTACGATAGACTGCGGTTTGTCACCAGCCTCATCGGGGTGAGCAGCCAGACGAAGATGCCGTTCCAAGAGCGGGTGGCGCGCCCGTATCCAGTCTATGTAAGGTGAGGCACTGACTGTTGGCTCGAAAGCGTCCATATCCTTGGCTAACTGAGCCTTGGCCTGGACAAAATCTATCTGAGCGAGGAAGTGGAAGGAGTCGAGTATCTCAGCCACATGGGGCCGGATGCGCTCGGCCATCTTCGTGAGGATATGGATTATCTCATGTCGTTCATCAGCCTCCAACTCACGTATCTTGTTGTTGGCCTCCACCACCTGCGTAGGCTCTATATAGACGGTCTTTCCCGTTGCACTCTCATCGTGGACAATACCCGAAATCTTGCGCTTCATCCCCGGCGTGACGGGGATGACGAGTCGTCCGTCGCGAACAGCGGGTGTGACATCCTTGTCAACGATGCCCTCGCTCTGCGCCGTGTGCAGGATGCTGTTCAGAATGCGCGACACCGACCCTGCCATACTCGCCATCTCACGGCGGATACGCAGCAGCTCGGGAGAGGCGTTATCGCGGATATGACCAAACTTATCCACAATCTGGTCTATCTGCTGGATGAGGACGGGGAAGGTGGCCACACCGTCGGCAAGGTCGTGGAGGGCGGGATAGTCCCACACGGGAATCTCCGAAACGGGATTCTCCTCGCCACGGTAGAGGAACTTCACCAAGTCATCGATGGTCTTTAGCGAGCGCTTCAGGTCGAAGAGCTCGTTCTCCTCCATCCAGGTATTCTGCACACGCACCCGCTTGATGCTGTCGCGCACGTCGAAGACATTAGCCAAGGGGAAGTCGTCACTCTCCTGGCCAATACGCCGCATCTCGCGTATCTCCTCCATCCAGGTGTTTACCTGCTCGCTGTCGTCAGAGAAAGCCATCTCGGCGACAAGGCTCTTGCCAAGGGTGGACAGGCAGTTGGCAGCGAGCATGTCACGCACCTCGCCAAAGCCAAGCTTAGCCTCGAAATTATCGGGATATATCATATATTTCCTTTGTTTTTATTTCCATACCGCTCAGACATTGCGTCTGCACGGACACATCCTTCACCATGAAGATGTCATCTCTCCCGCTCGCTCACCTCTCCGCTTCTGACGTCGAAGAGCTTGTAGTCGTCATCGGAATGGCTGAGAATCTGGTCGAGATGGTCGCGGTTGGTATCGGTGATAAAGATTTGTCCGAACCGCTTTGCCGATACGAGCTTCACGATCTGCTCCACACGCTCAGCATCAAGTTTGTCGAAGATGTCGTCAAGAAGCAACAGTGGTGTTGTGCTGGACGACGTTCGCCGCAGGAAGTCGAACTGCGCCAGTTTCAGCGCCAGCACATAGGTCTTGGTCTGCCCCTGGCTGCCCTCGCGCCGCATGGGAAATCCGTCGATGAGCATCTCCAAATCATCGCGGTGGACACCATGGAGGCTATAGCCCACAGCCCGGTCGCGGCCACGGTCGCGCTGGATGACATCGAGCAGCGGACCACGCTGGCAGTGAGAGACATAGCTCAGCGACACCGTCTCATGACCGCCACAGATACTGGTATAAATCTCCTGAAAGACTGGGATGAGTTCCTTCACAAACTCATTGCGTTTGGCAAAGACCTTCTCGCCTTGCGCCGCCATCTCTTCCTCCCACAGCTCCATGAGCTGCATATCTGGCTCTGCCTCAGCCCGCAGCAGGGCATTGCGTTGCTGAAGGGCTTTGTTGTAGCGGTTCAGCGCATCAATATACTGGTGGTCATACTGTGCGATGACGACATCCATGAGCCTGCGCCGCTCCTCGCCCGTCCCGGTAACAAGACTGTTGTCAGAAGGCGAGATGAAGATGAGAGGAATAAGGCCTATATGCTGCGAGAGCTTCTTATACTCCTTGTCGTTGCGCTTGAAATGCTTATGCTTCCCGGTCTGCATGGCAGCATAGACACGCTCAGCATCACCGCCATCGGTGACATACTCACCCTGGATGACAAAGAACTGCTCGCCATGGGTGATGACAAGGCGGTCCATGTTCGTGAAACAGGAATGGCAGAAGGAGAGATAATAGATGGCGTCAAGAAGATTAGTCTTGCCCACGCCATTGCTTCCTATGAAGCAGTTGAACTTGGGCGACAACGTGATATTGGCTTCACGGATATTCTTGTAGTTGACAATAGAAATCTTCTTGAGTATCATAACAGTGCAAAGTTACTTCTTTTCATGGGCAAAAAAGAAAAAAAGGAAGCGATAAATTTCAATATGTGGGATAAAATCCGTAATTTTGCCGCAAAATAGGCTGAGCTTCCCCAGCCTTGTCAAGACAGAAAAATAAATAACAATAATAATGGCAAATAACAACGAAAAGGAGACTTTTGATGCCGCTGTGAAGTCAGAGGCATTTTTCGAGAAGAACAAGAAGATTATCGCCGGTGTCATCATCGCTGTCATCGTCGTCGTAGCTGGCTATCTGTGCTACAATCAGTTTATTGGTGGTCCGCGTCAGGACAAGGCCAGCACAGCCCTGGCCATGGGTCAGGAATATTTCAACGCCGACCAGTTCGACAAGGCTCTCAACGGCGACGGCGCCAACTACCAGGGCTTCGTGAAGATTGCGAGCGACTACTCCAGCACCGATGCCGGCAACTTAGCCAACCTCTACGCCGGTCTCTGCTATGCCAACTTAGGCAAGTGGCAGGATGCTGTCAACTACTTGGAGAAGTTCTCACCCAAGGGTGACGCCATGGTGAGCCCTGCTGCCATCGAGGCTCTGGGCAACGCATACGCTCACGTCGGACAGGTTGACAAAGCTATCAGCTGCCTCAAGGACGCTGCTGACAAGGCTGACGACAAAGCCAAGGACGGCACCAACAACAGCCTCTCCCCCACTTTCCTGCTCCAGGCCGGTGAGCTCTTGGAGTCACAGGGCAAGACCGACGAGGCCAACAAGCTCTATCAGGACATCAAGAAGAAATATGTCACCGCCGCCATCGTTCAGAGCAACGACATTGACAAATATATAGAAAGGACTACAAAGTAATTATGTCAACAGCACTTCATAATCTCTCCGATTACGACCCGGCAAGCATCCCCGACGCCAGCAACATGAACTTCGGCATCGTGGTCGCTGACTGGAATCCAGAAATCACCAACGCACTCCTCAAAGGTGCCGTCGACACCTTGGAGAAGCATGGCGCCCTGCCCGAGAACATCCATATCAAGCACGTTCCGGGCAGCTTCGAACTCGTCTACGGCGCTCAGCAGATGAGCAAGAACGACGGCTTCGACGCCATCATCATCTTAGGTAGCGTCATCAAAGGCGAAACGCCGCACTTCGACTATATCTGCCAGGGCGTCACCTATGGCATCGCACACCTCAACGCCACACAGAACATCCCCGTCATCTACGGGCTCCTCACTACCTACGACCTCCAGCAGGCCAAGGACAGAAGTGGTGGCAAACTCGGCAACAAAGGTGACGAATGCGCTGCCGACGCTATCAAGATGGCTAAGTTCTGACACATTATTATATATATGAGACTTTACGACTTACTGCAAGCCTACGACTTCGACGAGATCATGCCCGTCATCAACGACATGTTTCCCGGCACAGCAAAGTTCAAGCCACAACTCCGCGAGGCTTGGGACACGTTGCTGAGCATGAAGCCAGTGCCCACGAAGAAGAGCATTGTCTATAAATTCATCAAGGGCGACCACGCCGACGAGCAATACATCGGTGCGGAAGACCGCGACTTCGATGCTACCTGGGAGGTGCTCATCGGCAAGAATCTCACCAGAGAGAAGGGCATAGACCTCAACAACGCTGAGATGATAGCCAACACGCTCGTCAACATCTGCCTGTTAGGGCAGCACCCTAAGAGTTTCGATAATGCTTACAAGATTCTGTCCACACCGGACAGATAATGAGATACGGAAGTACTGAAGCTCGGACTTCAGTACTTCCGGACTTCTAAATTATTCCCCTTCTTCCTCCATCTCCTCTAAGAACTGTGCCAAGTTTACGTCTGATGGCACATCGAGCTTACGACGGATATGTGTACGCACCACATCAATATTCTTTTCTGATTTACCTATGTGATGCAAAGATAACGATTTTTAGGGCTTTTAGGGCAGAATTCGGGCATATGCCATGGAATTCGCTGACTTATGCCACGGAATTCGTTGGCATTTGCCACGGAATTCGCTGGCATTTGCCACGGAATTCGCTGGCATATGCCAGGGAATTGGGTGATAGGTGTTGGGTGTTAATGGTTAGCCGTGCTTTATATAGGTTATTCGTCGTCCGAAGTGCTCTTCTCTATAGCTACAGCTCCGAGATTGGTGACGGTCAATGTCAGGGGCATGAACTCATCACTGGAGCGATCGGGACTGCCAACGCTGGCCGCAAACTGCAACGTGTTGCCGACTACCTTATCGAAGACAATACCCACTAAGGCTCCGTTGTCATAATAGGTCTCATCGACGTAAGGCCGGAAATCGGCTTTCGTAAATGAGCGGTTGAAGAACTCTGTACCATCAGCGCGCAAGATGCGAATCGTGATGCGGTTGTCATAATACTTTGAGCTGCCGTCGGTGGCTAAAGGCAGGGATGTGTCGGCCTTGGTGGAGATGACAACACGGTAATCGGCTCCTACCCAGTGTATCTCGCGCGCCTTGACCTGGTCACCAATGCGCTGAGGGCGCGTCTGCTTGGCGGCTAAAGGCTTGCGGATGATGATGATATTGTCTTGCTTCTTCTCTTTGCATGATACAGACATGACAACGGCCAGCACAA
Organism: uncultured Prevotella sp.; assembly: GCA_900543585.1. Classification (GTDB taxonomy): domain Bacteria; phylum Bacteroidota; class Bacteroidia; order Bacteroidales; family Bacteroidaceae; genus Prevotella. The sequence goes on along the minus strand of UQRP01000006.1, from coordinate 71,543 downwards.
TCATGCAAAAATATATCGCTTTTCTCATTGTTCTTCTGTCAAAACTAATGTCTATAAATAAAATCCTGTCTTTTACAGTGCAAAGTTACCAAAAAATAAGTATTTCTTTCTATCTTTGCCGCATGAATATAAGCAAAATGAGAAATAGTATCCTATGGTGTCTCCTTGCCGCCACCTTTCTCGCAGGCTGCAAGGGCAAAGCCAACAGCGAAGGTGAGCAGCCCGCTGTTGACACCATTCCCGTCTTGGTGACGCGTGTGGCCAACTGCTCGCGCCTCTATACTTCGGAATACCAACTACGCAAGATTCTTATCTACGACGACCCTGCCGTGCTGAGCGGCAAACTTTTCAACCACGACATCCGTGTGGATCTGCCCTTAGGCAAGCGCCGGATTGCCATTCCCGTGACGGCAACGGCCAAGGCATATATCAACTTGTCGAAAATAGGCCCTAAGGATATCCACCGCGATGGCGACAAGCTGGAGATTGTCCTCCCCGACCCGGAAGTGACACTCACGGCCACGCAGATAGACCATAAGGGGGTGAAGCAGAAGGTGGCACTGCTGAGGAAGAACTTCTCAGACGAAGAGATAACACGCATACAGCAGCAGGGACGTCGCGACATGATAAAAAGTCTTTCCAAGACACAGATTATCGACGATGCCCGCGCCTCTGCTGCCCGACAGCTTGTGCCCATCGCCGTGCAATTAGGCTTCAAGGAAGAGAATGTCACCGTCACCTTCCGCAAAGACCTGACGGCCAATGATATCCCTGGACTGATAAGATACCTTAACTGACGAAAACAAGATGAGAAAGATATTGATGATAAGAACCGTCTTAGCAGCGGTCATCGTGATATTGGTGGCTATCGTGGTGTGGCGACTGGCAACAGCCCGCACTGAGATTCACTATGCTCAGGAAGGCAGGATGGAGATAACACCCGTTCAGATAGAGAAGATAAAGAGTATCGGGCAATGGGAGTTTCTCTCCATCAGTGACGAGGAGATAGCCGACACCATCCGCCATGGATTTTTCGGAGACGACGAGCTGTCGCGCATCTACTATGGTACGTTACGCCTGGGCATCGACTTCAGCGAGGCCCCCAAAGGTTGGATAAAGATGGACGACGACACCGTGATGGTGACCATGCCGCCAGTAAAGCTTCTCGACGACAAGTTTGTCGACGAGGCAGCTACCAAGTCATTCATCGAGGACGGCAAATGGAGCGAAGCCGACAGGGCTGCCCTCACCGCAAAGGCAGAGGCAGCCATGAGGCGGCGCTGTCTGACAAAGCAGAACTATAACAAAGCCAAGGAGAACGGCAAGAAGCAGCTGACGCAACTCATCAATGCCCTTGGCTTCAAATATGTCGAGGTGGAATAATCCCGCTGTCATTTCTCCGGCTTCAGCACAGGCAGAGAGATATGATATTTCACGGCGATGATGCGTATGGCCACAATGACGGCGAATGTAGTGCCCACGGTAATGGCATAGTTGACATGCATAACCATCAGCAGCCAATAGAGCAGTCCGCCGATGATGCTTGCCATGGCGTAGATCTCGCGCCGGAAGATGACGGGTACCTTGTTGAGAAGCACATCCCGCAGCACACCGCCTGCCGACCCCGTGATGCAGCCCATGGCAATGGCCACCCAGAACGGGTGACCGCAGTCGAGGGTCTTCTGAATACCTGTGATGGTAAACGAAGCCAAGCCAAGGGTATCGAAGAAGAACCAGGCGTTGTCGAGACGTTTGAGATATCTTTGGAAGACGATGACAAAAGCCTGAGCTATGAACGTGCAGACGATGTAGAGCGGTGACGTCATCCAGAACGGCGTCTCATCGAGCATCACGTCGCGCAGGGTTCCACCACCGATAGCCACGGCAAAGCCACAGACGAAGCCGCCAAACCAGTCGTAGTGCTTGGCAGCGGCATGACGGATGCCGGAGATGGCGAACGCCAGCGTTCCGAGAATCTCGATGAGCGTTTGCAGATAATCAATCATTTCTTTGTCTCAGTAGCGATGGCTTAGACCTTGTTGATAGCCTTGCCGGCAGCAAAGGCCCTCAGATTTCTGACGCATGTCTCCATAAGGCGCTCACGGGCTTCCTTGGTGGCCCAGGCGATATGCGGAGTGAGATAGGCATTGGGCGCTGTGAGGAGCGGGTTGTCCTCATGGGGCGGCTCCGTCTCCATGACGTCGGCACCATAGGCAGCGAGATGGCCGTCTTTAAGGGCAGCAGCCACAGCAGCCTCATCGACGAGGGCTCCGCGGGCCGTATTGATAAGCACGGCACCGGCCTTCATCTTGGCTATCTGCTCGGCATCGAAGAGATGGTAGTTGTCCTTGGTCAGCGGACAGTGGAGGGTGATAATGTCGGCAACACCTAAGAGCCCCTCCAATGTTGTCTTCTGAATACCCTCAGGCAGGTCGACAGCCTCCTTCGACGTGATGGCAAAGACATCCATTCCGAAGTCGCGGGCCACCTTAGCCACACGCATACCGATATTGCCCAGGCCCACGACACCGAGTGTCTTGCCGGCAAGTTCTGTGAGCGGTGTGTCCCAGTAACAGAAATCGTGATTGAAGGACCAGCGCTGATTGCGGTTCTCCTCAGCATAATGCTCCACGCGGTTGGTGATGTTCAGAATATGCGCAAAGGTCATCTGGACAACACTGTCAGTGGAATAGGCCGGGATTGCCGTTACCGTGATGCCGCGGCGATGGGCAGCCTCAACATCGATGTTGTTGTAGCCTGTTGCCAGCTCGCCAATATATTTCAGTTCGGGCAACTGAGCCAACACCTCATCGGTGATATTACACTTATTGGTCAGGATAGCATCAGCACCCTTGGCATGCTCCACGAGCTCATCAGGAGCGGTACGCGGGTATACCGTCAGTTCTCCAAATTCTTTTAAAGGCTCCCATGAAAGGTCGCCGGGGTTGGCGGCATAGCCGTCGAGGACTGTAATCTTCATCATTTTTAGTTATTGTTTAATTGTCTGTTTCTTGTCGCATCTGCTTCCACCTCTGGTACTGTTTATCCTCAGCAGGACTGTGCTGAGCCTGCCAGAAATGAGTGCCCAGCAAGGTGTCGGGCAGATACTGTTGTGGTGTATAGTGGTTGGGATAGTCGTGTGGATACTTGTAGCCGTCGTGATAGCCCAACTGCTCCATGAGCTTGGTTGGTGCATTGCGCAGGTGCAATGGCACCGGTTGATTGCCCGAGCGCTTCACCTCCTCGATGGCGCTATTGATGCCGAGATAGGCAGAGTTGCTCTTGGGACTCGTCGCTAAGTAGACAACCGCCTCAGCGAGTGGGATACGCCCCTCCGGCCACCCTATCTTCATCACGGCATCGAAAGCGGCATTAGCCAAGAGCAAGGCATTGGGGTTGGCAAGGCCTATGTCCTCGGCAGCGGAGATGACAACCCGGCGGGCGATGAACTGCGGGTCCTCACCTCCTTCTATCATCCGTGCCATCCAGTAGAGGGCAGCATCGGGGTCAGAACCGCGAATGCTCTTGATAAAAGCCGAGATGATGTCGTAGTGCATCTCGCCCTGTTTGTCATAGGCTAAAGGATTCTGCTGTAGCTCGTTCTCCACCATGGCGTCAGTGATGACAATATCGTCGCCCGTGGCTGCCTCTACAACGAGCTCCAAAATATTGAGCAGCTTGCGGGCGTCACCACCGCTGTAGCGCATCATAGCGCCAGTCTCTTTCAGGGTGATGTGGCGGTCTTTGAGTTCCGTGTCAGTGGTGAGCGCACGGTCGAGAATCTTCTGCAGGTCTTTCTGCTCAAGGGATTTGAGCACATAGACCTGACAGCGTGATAGCAACGGGCGGATGACCTCAAAGGACGGGTTCTCCGTCGTGGCACCTATCAGCGTGACGATGCCCCGCTCCACAGCCCCCAACAGCGAATCCTGCTGCGACTTGGAGAAACGGTGAATCTCGTCGATGAAGAGTATCGGCGAAGCAGCATTGAAGAAGCGTCCCTGCTTGGCGCGCTCAATGACTTCGCGCACATCCTTGACACCACTCGTCACAGCACTCAGCGTGAAGAAAGGCACCTTGAGCTGTGAGGCTACTATCTCGGCCAGCGTCGTCTTGCCCACACCGGGAGGGCCCCAAAGAATGAATGACGACACACGCCCGCTCTCTATCATCTTGCGTACGACGCCACCGGGGCCTACAAGATGTTCCTGCCCGACATAGTCGTCGAGGGTGCGGGGACGCATGCGTTCTGCTAATGGTTGCATTGTCTATGAGTTTAGAGGTTGAGAACCGACTACATGGGCCGGACGATTCTGATGCCGAGGGCGGACTTCTGATTGTAGAGATATTTCTTCAGCAGGTTACCGTCCTCCACGACCTTGTGATAAAGCGACGAGGCATTGAGCAAGTGGAGTCCGTCCTTATGCCAGGCGGCAATGCCGAGATGACTGATTTCGAGCCCCTTCTTCGTGGTGACGATGGCTATGATGTCGCCGTCATGTACCGTCTTACGCATGAGGGTGGTGTTGTCGACCTTAGCTCTCGGGATATACCTTACTTTCAATCCCGTGATAGACTTCTCCATGGCAGCGATCTTCTTGACCATTTCAGGCTTGCCCACGAGCATGGGGTATTGCGAGATATGTGTTGTCATATAGTTGGCCGTCACGGTCTGCACAGCCGAGAAAGGAGGATTGGGCGACTGGATATCGCGCACGATTCCCGCCTTGGCCTTCTGCTGTATCCAGTAGGTGAAATAATGCTGTCGGGTGGGATAAGAGACAAGGCCGTCCTTATATCTTATCAACCGGAGATTGGCACAGTAGTTGGCGAAAGTAGGCTTGTGCTGGGCCATACTACGCGACAAGGCTAAAACGGTCTCCACGAATGTCGTGCAGTCGAGGCCACGAAGGTTGACGACGAGGCGCTCGTCACTGTTCTTATCCAAGGTCTTGGCAACATAGGGAATCCCACGGAGCTCACGACCAAAGAAAAGCATGTAAGAAGCAGCCGACGTGCCCTTCAACGATTTAGCCTTGGCAAAGAGCGACATCACGCGCTGAGAGTCTATCCGCTGATAATCGACGCGCTGGGCCATGGCAGCAGTAAAAACGAGGAAAAGCGCAACGAGGCTGACCACGCTGCGTCTTATTAATAGGATGTTATTGTGTTTCATTTTCTTTTACCGAAGTTATAACCAAAATATACATTCAAATTCCCGAAGGTCGTATTGACATAGAACTTATTGCGCAGGTAGTTATAAGTGTGGAAAACCGCGCTAAGCCCCGCATACCACCGCATGTTGTTCCATACCACCGCAAAACGTCCGATGGCATCGACATTGAAGTTTTTAAAATCGAGCTCGCGGAAGAAGCCTTTGTTATTGGTACTCACGTCGCTGTGGCTCTTCTTATAGGCCAAGGCAGCCTGTGCGGAGATGTCGAGCAGCCAGTTTTTTGCAAAGACCCAGTTGTAGGCATAGCCACCGCTGAGGGCATAATCAATATACTTCACATTAGCACTATGACGCGTGGTGTCGAGAATCTCTGCCGAGGTGCCAGCTCCTAACTTCTCATCAACGAGATGGTAGAACTTCTCCCAGTCCACATCTACAGAATGAGAAGAATAGCTGAATCCAGCCAGTACCGTACCACACGACCGGCGCTGGATGGTGCTCTGGCTGTAGGCGGCAGGATAGGAGAACTTCTTGTGGTTGAAGATATAGTAGAGGTTGATGCCCCGTTCGCTGGAGTTGAAACCATCGAAGCTGACGTTTTTCAAAGCCCCCGTGGAGATGTCGCTCTTCACAGAAAAATGGTCGATGCGATAGTTGTCACCGGACTTGCGGTAGAAAAAATCCACACCCAACTGGTTGGCATACAGGCTGAGGTTCAGACTCTGGCGCGACCCTGCATCATGGGCAAAGATGTCAACGGTATAGCCTAAGAATATCCAGCGCCAACCGAAATAAGGGCCTATCTTGTTGGATGGCTTAGGAGCAAACCGCACGCTCATTCCACTGTTGTCGCTAAGGGTGTAACGGTCGAAGGAACCGGTGTTCTGTATCATGACCGTGAAGTTGTAACGCTGGGGCTCAATATAGGTAGTATCTATCTGCGTGAAGCCTCTGATAGTGCGCCGGAGCCAACTGAACTTCTTCGGTGCCTTAGCCGGTGGAATCTGCTGTCCGCTGTCTGCCCTCAACGAGTCACACTGCGCCATCGCCCGCCCTGGAAGACAGAGAAGGAAGACCGCAGTGGCCACACAGGAAGATATGAACAGACCTGATTTCATGATTGCATAACCTTTTAGCAGGCTTTCCTGCTTGGTTCACGACGCTTAGAACTTGCCGAGGATCTTATCCATGACCCAGTTGACGGGCGTAGCGCTGACAGAGGTCGCCGTACAGGTGCCCAGTCCCTGCAGATAGTGGATGACAGAGGTGATGATAGGCAACTGCACATAAGGGGGATTGGGCACTATGATGCTCTGCGAACCGTTGTTATTCACAAGATGGATAGGGTCGTAGTTGTATACACTGAACGAAAGAATTCCCTTGTCACCAATCACCGTTATCTGGTCGGTCTTGGAGCTGTCGTGCCCCACAAAGCACCATGAGGCAGAGCCTGAGATGCCACTGTCAAAGATGAAAGCCGCCGAGATAGTGTCCTCGGCATCATAGAGGTGCTCTCTGTTGGTAGGATAGCCGTGCGCCCGGATGATGGAACCGAAGAGTTCCTGCAACAAATCGAGCTGGTGGGGCGCCAGGTCGTAGAAATACCCGCCACCGGAGATGTCGGGCTGTAAGCGCCAAGGACGGTTGGAAGAAGCCTGATAGTCGAGGTCACGGGGAGGAACAGCAAACTGCAACTGGACCGTCAGCACCTTGCCAATGCCATCAGAGGCAATGATACGCTTCACACGGTTGAAATAAGGCAGATAACGACGGTAATAGGCCACAAAGCAGGGCACACCAGTCTGCTCGCTGATACGATTGACACGGATACAGTCCTCATAGTTGGCGGCCAACGGCTTCTCAACATAACAGGGCTTGCCTGAACGCATGCACATAATGGCATAGGTGGCATGCGACGATGGCGGCGTAGCGATATAGATGGCATTGACATCGGGGTCGTCGATAAGCTCCTGAGCATCCGTATACCACTTAGGAATATTGTGACGCTCAGCATAAGACCTTACCTTGGCCTCGTTGCGGCTCATCACAGCCTCAACATGCGAGCCTGCCACCTCGTTGAAAGCCGGCCCAGATTTCTTCTCCGTGACCTCGCCACAACCTATAAAGCCCCAACTTATCTCTTTCATGAACGTAAACTCTTTATTTTCCGATTGCAAAGATAATGCAAATGACGCTTATATTATTGCAACTGATGTTAAATGCTCTTAAAGGCAATGGGGCAACATTACATTAATAATTTATAAAAAAGCCCGTGGTGGCGTCGAAGTGTGTTTTTTTGGCTATCTTTGCATTATGAAACACTTCTTTCTTTTGGCCATCTGCCTTATAACCACGCTTCTGTCACATGCACAGGTGAGAATGGGCGTGGAATGTGAAGACACTTGCCGCCATATCCATGGCATAGATCTCAGCCACTATCAGGGCACCGTATTCTGGGAGACCGTGGGGGAGACGAAAATGGCATACGTCTACCTCAAGGCAAGCGAAGGTGGCAGCAACATAGACAGCAAATACAAGCAGAACATAGACTTAGCGCACAGCTACGGCCTTAAGGTTGGCTCCTACCATTTCTACAGGCCCAAGATAGCCCAAAAAGTACAACTGGAGAACTTCAAAGCCCAATGCCGCCCGGGTGATCAAGACCTCATTCCCATGATAGACGTAGAGACAAAGAGCGGGCTGTCAACAGAAGCCTTCCGCGACTCGCTGAGCAAGTTCCTCGTCCTGGTGGAGAAAGCGTATAAGCAGAAACCACTGGTCTACACAGGGACAAACTTCTACAACTCTTATCTCACTGGGCTTCTCGACGATTACAAGCTGATGATAGCCCAATACTCTTCACAACAGCCCGTGCTCAGAGACGGAAAAGAATATATCATGTGGCAGTATACCGGTAAGGGTCACCTTAACGGTATCAACGGATACGTGGACAAGAGCCGCTTCATGGGAAGACACAGACTCCGGGAGATAAGATTCCGACACAGATAATACTTCAAACTTTAAGATACACATTATTATATTATGTCAATGATAAAATGTCCGGAATGCGGACGACAAATAAGCGACAAAGCCCCTTTCTGTCCTAACTGCGGTGTGGCCATTGCTGGCAAGATTACCAAATGCCCGCAGTGTGGCGAGATTTACTTCAAGGATCAGGAGATGTGCCCCAATTGCCACCACCTGACGAGACTTTCCGGCCAAGTGGGCAACACTGCCTCGATTCAGTTCTCTGAACCGGCTCAGGCACAACCTTCACAGCCCTCGTTCAGCGCTGAGCCTGCACAGCAAGAGCAGCCTGCACGCCCATCACAGACATCGAGGCCCACGCCTCCACCGGCATCACCTAAGCGTTCAACTCCTACGCCCCCAGTACCGCCTGTCAACAACAACGGCGGCAATGGTGGTCACGTTCCGCCACGGAACAACGCCAAGCCTCAGCAACCTGCTAAGAAGAAGAACTTTACCGCTATCATTGTGGCCGTCATCCTTGCCGCCATCGTCTGCGCTGGTTGCTTCTATTTCTACAACAGTGCCAAGGCTTCCAAAGAGGAAGAGGCTTATGAGTTTGCCATGAAAAGCGATGACCCCCTGGTACTCCAGACTTACCTTGACAACTACCAGGATGCTCCTGCCGACCATATCGATGCCGTCACGGCCCGTTTGGAAGGACTCAAGCAGAACGACACCGACTGGAACAATGCCATCGTGAGCGGATCGAAGCAAGCTCTGCTCGACTATCTTGCCAAGCACCCTGACACAGAGCATAAGGCTGAGATTCAGCACAAGGTGGACTCTATGGACTGGGCTGTGGCTCAGAGCATGAATACGGCAGCCGCTCTGCAGACCTATCTCGACCAGCATGCCAACGGTGAGCATGTCGACGAGGCCAACGACGCCTTGAAGCAGCTGAAAGCCAAGACCGTGCAGCCGGAGGAGAAGGTTCTCGTCACATCGGTGCTCAGGCACTTCTTCCAGGCCGTAAACTCTAAGGATGAAGATGCCTTGGAGGCTACGGTAGCCCCTCTGATGACCAACTTCCTCGGTAAGCCCGATGCCACAAAAGCCGATGTTGACGTTTTCTTAGACAAGATTTACAAGGACGACATCACGAATATGAACTGGCACATCGGAAAAGATATGAAGATTGACAAGAAAGAGGTCGGCGATGAACAGTATGAGTACACGGCTTCCTTCTCCGCCTCACAAGACATCGACCGCACCGATCCTACGAAAGAGAAACACGCCAACTTCAAGATTACGGCAAAGGTCGGTCCTGATGGCCTCATCTCGTCAATGAGCATGGTAAAGATCCTGCAATAGACACTATGTATTTATCCTAAATAAAAGCTATTATGGAAATTAAGACTGTGGGACTGGCCAGCGACCACGCCGGTTTCAAGTTAAAAGAGTTTGTCAAGCAATACCTTGACGAGAAACATATTCCTTATAAGGATTATGGTACCTACAGCGAGGAGCGCTGCGACTACCCCGACTTTGGGCACGCCCTTGCCCGCGGTATAGAGAGCGGTGAGGTATATCCGGGTATCGGCATCTGTGGTTCCGGTGAGGGTATTGCCATAACACTCAACAAGCACCAGCAGATACGTGCCGGACTGGCCTGGATACCGGAGATAGCAAAACTCATCCGCCAGCATAATGACGCCAATGTGCTCGTCATGCCAGGTCGCTTCATCGACAACGACATGGCGCGCAAAATCATGGACGCATTCTTCGCCACCGACTTCGAAGGCGGACGCCATGAAGCCAGGGTAAAGAAGATACCCGTCTGAACAAGTTATATTCCCATTCATATCTTCAAGCCGCACTCATTTACCGTGAGTGCGGCTTTATTTTTTTCTTAAAGAGAAACACGTGAAAGGAGGGAAGCGGCTTTATGCTTCAAATCACGTATTTAACAAAAGAATACACCACTTATACATATATTCAGCCTTGATTTAAGCAAATATCAAGTCTAATAGGCAAAACAATATCAAAAAGACATATTTCTTCTATTTTATCGCAAAATAATTAACGTTTTTCTTGCAGCATTAATATATTTCATATAATTTTGCAAATATATTTACGAAAAGAGAGATATTGAAAGGAAAAACGAACATTTTATAAATAACAAAGTTTAAAAAGGGTAACAAGAGAGAGAATCTTTATTTTATTATTAGTGTATATTTAAATCCAAACTTATGAGGAAAAGACTTAGTTTACTCATTACCTGCCTATTCTTATCCGTAGGCATGGCAATGGCACAAACGAAGATTACTGGCTCAGTCGTAGATGATAAAGGAGAGCCGATAATCGGAGCCTCCATCACCATCGATGGGGGAGGCAAAGTTGGAACAGTTACTGATGTAGACGGAAATTTCACTATATCAGTGCCAGCTGGCAAAAAGATTATTGTCAGCTATTTAGGGATGCAGCAGCAGACCCTTACCCCTAAAAGCAAAATGCAGATAACCCTGCATGCTGACAACCAAACACTGAATGAGGTTGTGGTCACCGGTATGTCGAATATGGACCGCAGAATGTTTACCGGTGCTACAGACCAGATCAAAGCCAGCGATGCCATGCTTGGCGGCATGGGAGATATCTCCCGTAGTCTTGAAGGCCGTGCTGCCGGTGTCTCTGTGCAGAACGTCTCAGGAACCTTTGGTACAGCGCCTAAGATTCGCGTTCGCGGTGCTACCTCTATTTATGGCTCCTCAAAGCCACTGTGGGTCGTGGATGGCGTTGTACAGGAAGACATCTCTGACATTTCCGCTGACGACCTTTCCTCGGGTGATGCAGAGACGCTGATTTCTTCTGCTATTGCAGGTCTGAACTCAGACGATATTGAGAGCTTCCAGATTTTGAAGGATGGCTCTGCAACATCTATCTATGGTGCACGGGCTATGGCGGGCGTCATCGTCGTCACGACAAAGAAAGGCCGCCAAGGACAGGCACATCTCTCCTACACCGGTGAGTTCACAACCCGCATGATTCCAAGCTACAGTCACTTCAACATTCTGAACTCCCAGGAGCAGATGGGAATCTATAAGGAGATGGCCGATAAAGGCTGGCTGAACTTCTCCGACGTTCTCAATGGCGCAGACTATGGCGTGTATGGTGATATGTACAAGCGCATCACCACCTTTGATGCTACAACAGGTCAGTTCGAACTTGCCAACACAACAGAAGCAAAGAACGGATTCTTGCAGCAAGCCGAATGGAGAAACACCAACTGGTTCAAAGAACTCTTCCAGACCTCTATCATGCAAAACCATTCGCTGAGCCTCTCTGGTGGTACAGCAAAGAGCAACTACTACATCTCTATGTCTCTTATGTCCGACCCGGGATGGTATAAGGAATCGAATGTGAAACGTTATACCATCAACGTGAATGGTTCGCACAACATCCTTGACAATCTGAAGCTCACCCTTCTCGGCTCTGCTTCCTACCGTAAGCAGAAGGCACCTGGAACGCTCAACCAGAATGTAGATGTCGTCTCAGGCCAGGTAAAGCGCGACTTTGATATCAACCCGTATTCCTATGCCTTGAAAACCTCACGCGCACTGGACCCCAACACCTTCTATCAGACGAACTACGCTCCGTTCAATATTCTCTATGAGTTGGAAAACAACAACATCGACATGAACGTGCTGAACACCAAGTTCCAGGGAGAGCTGACCTACAATCCTATCAAGGACCTCCGTCTTGATATTATTGGCGCCGTACAATATGATAAGTCTTCTCAGGAGAACAACATTTCCGAGAACTCTAACCAGGCACAGGCTTATCGTGCTATGCCCAACGCCATCATACGTGATGCCAACCAGTATTTGTATACAGATCCGGAGGAGGCCTATTCTTTGCCAATATCCGTCTTGCCCAATGGCGGTTTCTATCAGCGCACCGACTTGAGTAAGCTCTCATGGGATGTCCGCGGTACGGCTGACTACCACCACACTTTCAAAGGCGGACACTTCTTCGATGTTCTCGGCGGATTCGACGTCAGCGATGTCAGACGCGAGCGCACGTGGTTCAATGGCGTCGGCATGCAGTTCAAACGTGGAGAAATCCCATTCTTCATCTACCAGTATTTCAAGCAGTTGCAGGAGCAGAACGCCAACTACTACACGCTCACTCACACCAAGAGTCGTACGGCCGCCTTCTTTGCTACCGCCACCTATTCTTATAAGCAGCGCTACAACCTAACGGGTACATACCGATATGAGGGTACCAACCGTTTGGGACATGCCCGCAGCGCTCGTTGGCTGCCTACATGGAATATCTCTGGTTCATGGAACGCTGATCAAGAGACTTGGTTCGCACCAACCTTCAAGAATGTCCTTACACATGCCATGATGCGCTTGTCCTACTCTCTGACCGGTGACCCCGGACCTGCCGATTACACCAACTCTACCGTCATTCTGCAGTCATATACACCGTACCGCATCTTCAGCAGCGACCGTGAGACAGGTATTCAGATTGCACAGATTGCCAATGCCGACCTCACTTACGAGAAGAAGCACGAGTTCAACCTCGGTTTTGAGTTCGGATTCCTCAACAACCGCATCAACACTACCATGGACTTCTTCTGGCGCAACAACTACGACCTGATCGGCCCGACCGCCACGCAGGGCGTCGGCGGAGAGGTCATCCGCTATGCCAACATGGCCTCGATGAAATCATCAGGACAGGAGTTCTCCTTGGAGACTCGTAACATCATGAAGAAGAACTTCTCATGGACCACTAACTTCATCTTCTCGCATGTCACCACAGACGTTACCAAGCTGAGAGCCCGCTCACGGACCATCGACCTCATCTCTGGCAATGGTTTCGCTATGGAGGGACACCCCTACCGCGGACTGTACTCCATCCCTTACGCAGGACTGAACGAGAAAGGACAGCCTCAGTTCTATACTCCTGATGGTGATATCACCACATATGACATCAACTTCCAGAACAGAGACAATAACCAGTACCTCATCTACGAAGGTCCAAGCGACCCCACCATCACTGGCTCCCTCGGCAACGTGTTCAAGTATAAAGGCTTCACGCTGAATGTCTTCGTCACGTATTCTTTTGGCAATGTCATTCGTCTGGACCCAGTCTTCCGCGCACGTTACAACGATCTGACTTCTATGACGAAGGAGTATCGTAACCGCTGGATGGAGTCTGGTGATGAAGCTTACACCTCTGTCCCCGCCATTCTCTCTTATCGTGACTACAGCGAGAACAAACAGTTACGCTATGGATACAACGCTTACAACTACACTCACGACCGTATCGCCAAGGGCGACTTCATTCGCATGAAAGATATCTCCCTGAGCTACGACTTCCCGAAGAAGTGGTTTGCCGGCACACCCTTCAGCAACATCTCTCTGAAGTTACAAGCCACCAATCTCTTCCTGTTCTATGCAGACAAGAAACTGCAGGGCCAGGACCCAGAGTTCATCAATGCCGGTGGTGTTGCAGCTCCTCTGCCAAGACAGTATACGCTTACTGTAAAATTGGGAATGTAATAGAGACAAGAGCTAATACTTGGAGTCTTAGAATGCCTCCAATATAACCCTTTAATAAGAACAATAATGAGAATCAATAAGAAATATATAGCATTATGCGCCATGTCCCTGGCTTTAGGGCTCTCATCATGCGACAACTTCCTTGATGAGCTACCCGATAACCGCATGGAGCTCAAAAACGGTAAAGACGTCACCGACCTCTTAGTGTCGGCATATCCGCAGGTTCATCCAGCCTACCTTCTGGAACTGTATTCCGACAACAGCGACCATTATGATGTTACCGGCTGGAATGATGGCAGCCAGTTCGACCGTGAGGCTTACTCTTGGAAGGACATTACAGATGTCTCAGAGACAGAATCTCCACAAGAGCTATGGCAGGGTCTGTACAAAGCCATCTCCGCCGCCAACCAGTCACTGAAAGCCATCGATGACCTTGGCGGAGGAAGCAATCTGAACGCTCAGAAGGGTGAGGCACTACTCTGCCGGGCCTACAACATGTTTCTGCTATCCAACATCTTCTGCAATGCCTATTCTCCGACGACAGCAGCAAGCACGCAGGGTATTCCCTACCCCACACAGCCTGAGGAACATGTGGGAACTCACTATGAGCGCGGAACTCTGAAACAGGTCTACGACCAGATCAATGCGGACATCGAGGCAGGTCTGCCACTGCTTCAAGACCAGTATACACAGCCCAAGTTCCATTTCACACGTGCTGCCGGTTATGCTTTCGCTGCCCAGTTCAATCTCTACTACTGTAACTATGAGAAGGCCATCAGCTATGCCGACAAAGTGTTAGGGGCAAACAGTGCTTCCAATCTCCGTGACTGGGCATCGTTCTACGACCTCACTCCAAATGGACAGACAGCACCCAACGCCTATATCAGCACCTCTGAGAATGCCAACATTCTGCTCGTGAACTTCAATTCACAATGGGGCGCCATGTATGGTGCTTACGGTGCAGGCAATGAGTATGCCCACGGACGCCTGCTGACTCAGACTGAAGACTTACAGTCAAGAGGACCATGGGGAAGCAGCAGTTCTTTCGGATACACGACATGGTATAACGGTAGCTTCTCGAAGTACTTCGTCAATAAGATTCCGTATAGCTTTGAAGTAACCGACCAGCAGGCCAAGATAGGCTTCGCGCATTGTGAGCTCCCTGTCTTCAATACCGATAAGCTTCTGCTTGTCCGTGCCGAGGCCAAGGCTTTAAGCGGAGACTACGCCGGGGCTGTGGCCGACTTGAACATGGAGCTCAAGGCACTTTCTTCTGGTCGCATGAGTACTTCTCTGAGCGCTATCAATACGTTCTATGACGGTATTGCCGATTACAAGCCGACAGCACCGACGGTTAAGAAGCCTCTGCATCCCGTCTTTGCCAGTATCACTGACAACACGGAGAAGAATGTCATCAACGCCATCTTACAGCTTCGACGTATCATCACACTCGGTGAGGGCGAGCGCATGCAGGATGTCAAGCGCTACGGCATTGTCATCTACCGTCGTACCCTTGACCGCGGCAACAACGTTCTCGCTGTCACCGACTCACTCACCGTCGACGACCCACGCCGCGCCATTCAGATTCCACAAGACGTCATCAGCGCCGGTCTGACGCCAAATATCAGAACAGCGGCCTCACAACCTCAGCCCGTGATGTACAAACCGGAAGACAACAGTGGTGAACAAACATTAAGCAAGTAAAACAGACAAATATGAAAAAGATATATTTATTCCTTCTCACTGCCTTTGTCGCTTTCGGCATGACATCTTGCGGTGACGATGACCCCGATGGAGCCGAGATCTTCCCCACATCAGCCGTCAACCGCGATAGCTTCGACAAATGGCTGCTGAAAAACTTCACCATGCCTTATAACGTAGAGGTGAAATATAAGATGGAGGACATCTACTCTGACATGTCCTACGACTTGGTACCTGCCGACTCCGCCAACTCCGCTAAGTTGATGAAGATAGCCAAGTACCTGTGGTTCGACGCCTATGCCGAAGTCATGGGGCCAGAATTCGTCAAAGAGAACGTCCCACGTGTGATACACCTCATTGGCTCGCCAGCGTACAACGTTGGCCAGGGAACCATGGTTCTCGGTACGGCAGAGGGCGGCTACATCGTCACGCTCTACATGGTTAACAGTCTTGATGACGACATGCTTGCCGACTATTCGCTGATGAACGAGTACTACTTCCACACCATGCACCATGAATTCACGCATATCATGACGCAGAAGAAATCCTACTCTGAGAACTATCAGCTTATCACAGCAAACAGCTACGTCAATGGCGACTGGTATCAGAAAAGCGACCATGAGGCTCATCAGGCCGGATACGTAACCCCCTACTCCATGTCGGAGAGCAATGAGGACTTCGCCGAAGTGATGTCCACCTATATCACTGACAGCCCCGAACAGTGGCAGGCCATTCTTGACGACGCCGGCACTGAGGGAGCTGCTTACATCAATCAGAAGTTGGCCATCGTCCGCACTTACATGAAGGAGAGTTGGGGCTTGGACATTGATAAGATGCGCGACTGCATACAGCGTCGCGGCAAGCAGTTAGGTTCACTCGATTTGGAAAAATTAGACTAATCACGCTATGAGAAATAAAATATTCAGTATCTTCGCCTTGGGAGCATTGTTCCTGGCGACGTCGTGCTCACTGCATGATGACAACGAGACTTTCGATACGCCGGCAGCACAACGCATAGAGGAGAGCATCGCCTCCGATAAGGCTTTGCTCGAATCGGCTACCAACGGCTGGGAGCTTCACCTGTGGATGGGTAAAGATAACACGGGTGGCGGATACACCTACTTCATGAAGTTCAACAATGGCAAGGTATCTGTAGGCAGCGAAATAGCAGATCCCGACATGACAACGTCCTCAAGCTACGATGTCATAGCCGACGAGGGACCCGTGCTCACCTTCAACACCTACAATCAAATCTTCCATCATGCCGCCAACCCCGAGCAGGATGGATCACAGATTCAGCAAGACTATGAATTCGTCATCCTTCGCACCACCAACGACTCAATCTATCTCCGCGGAAAGAAGTATGGCAACAAGATGGTGATGACCCGCATGCCCGACGACGTGAAATGGTCGGATGAGATTGCCAAGATACAGAGTGTAGATGGTAGCCTCATGCAGACATTCACACTGCGTGATAATGGTGACAGCATTGGTACTGCAATGCTCAGCGACGAACGTATCATGGAGGTAACTGCCAAAGGCAATACGATTGACATGCCATATTATGTTTCCACAAATGGTATTGTTCTCTTGAGTCCCATCAGCTATAATGGTATAGATGTACAACATCTTGTCTACGATGCTGACAAAATGGGCTTTACATCTCCCGACAAGGGAGCCTCAGCCCTTTCTTTGGATGTCAACCTGCCAAAGAATTACATGTTCTACAAAGATTTCGAAGGAAAGTGGCAGCTTGAGGCCGGTGACGGCAGTGTTTTCAATCTCACACTCACCCCGGCGGGAGATGGCTCTACATACAAAGTATCAGGATTGGGCAACATATCTGTTACGCTTAAATACGTTAAATCACAAGGCTCCCTGCAATGGATGCCTCAAGTTGTAGCAAAGACAGCTACTGGTAATGATGTGTACTGTCTCGGTTGGGCACCGGATCCAAAGACGGGCAGAGGTAGCATCTATTACAGTTTAGCATTCGGCTTCAATATGAGTCGTGACTTATCACAGAAGGGCACGGTGCTGACATTTGAAGATCTTTCAAATGGCTATGGTATCAATTCGTTCTACCTTGTTGAAACTACAGGAATACCATCAAATAGCACATGGGTAGGAGCAGCGCCAACAGGTTTCAGTTTCGTCAGTTCTACAGGAGAAGCATCGCCATACATTGCATTCCTCACCTATGGAACAATGACTAAAGTTGAATAACGCTAAAGAGACATCATTATGAAGAAGATATTTAGTATGCTCGCTATCACCGTTTTAGGAGGTCTTGCACTCTCCTCGTGTGACAACGACGACACGACAAATGAAATTGCCACCCATGGTTTAGCTGTGACATCAGCCACGACAAAATTTGATGCCATCGGCGGCACCAACAGCATCACGGTGGCCAACACACCGGTATCGGCGTACACTAACGATGACTGGGCCACGGTAGCCATAGACGGCAACTCCGTCAAGGTCACTGCCACACAGAACAATGACATCCAGACTCGCCACGCCTCTGTCGTCATAAAATCCTCGGCTGAAGACTCTGCCGTGGTGAACATCGACCAGGACGGCATGGTCATGGAGATAGCCAACAGCAAGACTACCTTCAATGACGCTGCCGGTGAGCACAAGATTCACATCAACCACAACCTGCCGGTGACCGTTACGACAAAGGCCGACTGGCTGTCCGCTTCTGTTGCTGACGATTCTCTGACCGTGACCACTACAGAGAATGCCACCGGAGAGCCGCGCCAGGCATGGGTGTATTACTCAAGTGGAATCATCACAGACTCTATTCACGTCATGCAGTTCACGCCGGAGAAGGATATTCTCGGCGATTACAATCTGTATTACTATTCCAATAAGAAATGGCATGTCCTGGGCGTCAATATCGGCAAAGAGGCTAATGGCTCCTACGCTATGCATTTCACAGACGAGGGAATGGCAGAACTGGGATGGTCAGTGCCTGTAACAATAGGAACCGACAAGCCGGAGTTCACTTTCACCAACCTTTCCAAGATTGGCACCTTTACGGATGACAAGACCTATTCTGTCCTCTGGATGGTGATGGCTGCCAAGGATGAATACGCCTATACATCAAAAGACACAGAAGTTACAGCGACAGCCTCATGGACTGTTGACCCAGACGGCTCCACTTATTGGAGTGTTTCTCAGAACGGCTTCGGAAGCAACTACGAGTTCTATGCATTCCAACTTGGCCTCAGTACCGATGGCAAGACCTATGATAAGGATGCCGGTACACTTCTAAATCTGGCTTATGCCCAGTTTGAGAAGGTTACTAACGGCAATGCTACCACTGCTAAAACTGCTCACGCTGCGAAAAGGAGAGTTTCCATGGCTAAGGCTCTTATCAGCAACAATATTCTGCGTTCACCATTAAGATGGTAACCGGACATTATATTTCTCTCTAAATTAATAAATCCCGAGTTGCCTGTGATTGGTAGCCCGGGATTTCTTCTTACAGAAGCGTCAACATCAAATAGTGAGAATCTCTTCCGGCGTTGTTACCAGTGTTGTCGCCCCATGCTCCAAGAGGAATTCCTTATCACGGAAGCCCCACAGCACACTGATGCAGGGCATGCCGCTATTGCGCGCCGTATCAATGTCTACATCGCTGTCACCAATATACACAGCACCCTCACGACCGACACCCAACTGCCGCAAAGCTTCGTTGACGGTATCGGGGGCAGGCTTCTTGTGGATATCGGGGCGCTCGCCGATAGCAACAGAAATCTCTTCTCCAAAGAAGTGGCGAACCAGTGCACGCGTCGCCTCATAGAACTTATTACTCACCACAGCGATATGCTTGCCATTGGCATTCAACGCTTTTATCATGTCCATGATACCGGGATAGGGAGCCGTTGTGTCCAGATTATGGTGAAGATAGTGCTCACGGAAACAAGCATAGCAGTCCCCGAACTTAGGATTGTTGTCGCCATCAGGGATAGCCCGGCACATCAACAAGCGAACACCGTTGCCTACAAAGCGGCGCACGTCGTCCACGCTGTGCTCAGGGAAGCCATAGCTCCGAAGCGCATAGTTGCAGCTGGCTGCCAAATCATTAAGTGTATTGAGGAGCGTTCCGTCCAAGTCAAAAATGTAAGTATCGTATCTCATAAGTACGTTTTGTTATCCTTATTGTCTATTGCTGATTTCGAGTGCAAAGTTACACATTATTATATATACTATAAATAGAAACAAAAGAAAAGGCAAAAGTTTTGCCAATATCCTTGATTTAGCGTAACTTTGCACCATGATAATCATTATTAGTCATGAAAAAACAACTTAGTAAGAAGTATATCTTCCCTGCCGCTGCATGTATCATCGTGCTTCTTGGCTTAGCTTA
Source organism: uncultured Prevotella sp. (assembly GCA_900543585.1). Lineage (GTDB taxonomy): Bacteria > Bacteroidota > Bacteroidia > Bacteroidales > Bacteroidaceae > Prevotella. The sequence continues at coordinate 51,751 of UQRP01000006.1, read as the reverse complement.
CTACTACTTTTTCACATCTTTCTCGGGCAAGAGCGAAACACAATATGTCTATGTCGACAGCGACGACAACTACGATTCGTTGATGACCAAGCTCAAGCCCGTCTCGCGCACCCACACCTTTCAGGCTTTCTGTATTCTGTCACGCCACAGCAATCTCATCAAGCGTGTGCGTACAGGCCGCTATGCCATCAAGCCATCAATGGGCGCCTATGTCGTCTTCCGTCATTTCAAGAATGGCATGCAGGAACCATTGCAGCTCGTAGTGCCCAGCGTAAGGACCATGCAGGATATGGCTGGAGCCCTGGGCAAGAAACTGATGGTAGACAGCGCCAGTATCGTAAAGGTCCTCACTGATGAGGCTGCCTGCAGAGAGTTGGGGTATGACACCACAACCATTGCAGCCCTGTTCATCCCCAACACCTACGACATTTATTGGGACACCTCCGTCAACAACTTGCTTCAACGCATGCAGAAAGAGAACAAGAAATTCTGGGATGACGCACGGATGAAGAAAGCTGAGGCGCTGAAACTTTCTCCCGTTGAGGTAGCTACATTGGCGAGCATCGTCGATGAGGAGACAGCCAACAATGGTGAAAAGCCAATGATTGCCGGCATGTACTACAACCGTCTCATGCTCCGCGACGCCAAATATCCTCAGGGCATGCCCCTTCAGGCCGACCCGACCATCAAGTTTGCCCTCAAGGACTTTGCCCTGAAGCGTATCTATAACAACCTGCTCCACGTGCACAGCCCTTACAATACCTACGTTAATCCCGGACTGCCCCCAGGGCCCATACGCGTAGCCTCTATCGCCGGTATCGACGCCGTGCTGAACATGGTGCACCACAATTATCTATATATGTGCGCCAAGTCCGACTTCAGCGGTACCCACGACTTCGCCACTACCTATGAGGAGCACATGGCCAATGCGCGCCGCTATGCTGCCGCCCTGAACAGACGTGGCATTAAATAGCTGCAAACATTCTAATTTACCAAGAAGGCTAAATGTCTTATACACAAGAATGAACAAGGCGTATAGCACTCGTGAAAAGGAAAAATAAATTCTAAATAAAAAAATAAATGGCGCTTGCTTCACAGCGAGCGCCATTTTCTCAATAGGCATTAGTCTTTTCAAAGTAAAAGATTGTATTCAGGATAACATTGCAAAGGTAATAAAAAATTTAATACCAAGCAAATATAATCTATCTTTTTTTTTCGCTTTTTTTTAGCGCACAATAGCATATATTGTGGAAATATGACTAACTTTGCACTAAACAAGAAATAACTAACATGGAAACGAAAGATAACAGTAAGGAAGAGAAGCGTAGCTTAAGCTTTGTAGAGCAATTGATAGAGGAGGACCTTGCCGCCGGAAAGAACGGTGGACGTATTCAGACCCGTTTCCCGCCAGAGCCTAACGGCTATCTGCATATCGGACACGCCAAGGCCATCTGCATGGACTTTGGGGCAGCCAAGGAGTATGGCGGCGTCTGCAACCTGCGTTTCGACGATACCAACCCGTCGAAGGAGAACACCGAATATGTTGAGAACATCCTCAACGACATCAAGTGGCTCGGCTTCCAGTGGGGACATATCTATTATGCTTCCGACTACTTCCAGAAGCTGTGGGATTTCGCCATCTGGATGATTAAGAACGGCCATGCCTATGTTGACGAGCAAACCGCCGAGGAGATAGCCCAACAGAAGGGCACGCCCACAGAGCCCGGCACCGCCAGCCCCTATCGTGACCGTCCCGTAGAAGAGAATCTTCGACTCTTCAATCAGATGAACACACCGGAGGCCGTAGAGGGCTCCATGGTGTTGCGCGCTAAGCTTGACATGGCCAACCCCAACATGCACTTCCGCGACCCCATCATCTATCGTATCATCCAGACACCGCACCACCGTACAGGAACAAAATGGCACTGCTATCCGATGTATGACTTTGCCCATGGACAGAGCGACTACTTTGAGGGTGTCACCCACTCCATCTGCACGTTGGAGTTTGTCCCCCACCGTCCGCTCTACAACCTCTTTATTGATTTCCTGAAAGAATATGACGGCACCGCCGCTCAGGGCCTGGACGACAACCGCCCCCGACAGATAGAGTTCAACCGCCTCAACCTCACCTACACCGTGATGTCGAAGCGCAAACTCCACACCCTCGTCGACGAGCATCTTGTCAACGGCTGGGACGACCCACGCATGCCGACACTCTGCGGTATGCGCCGCCGCGGCTATTCTCCCGAGTCCATCAAGAACTTCATCCGCTCCATCGGCTATACCAAGTTTGACGCCCTCAACGATATGGCACTCCTTGAGGCTGCCGTCCGCGAAGACCTCAACAAGCGGGCTACCCGCGTCTCCGCTGTCCTCGACCCTGTCAAGCTCGTCATCACCAACTATCCTGAAGGCAAGACCGAAGAGATGGACGCCATCAACAACCCTGAGGACGAGACAGCAGGAAGCCATAAGATTTCTTTCTCTCGCAATCTTTGGATAGAGCGTGCCGACTTCATGGAAGACGCTCCCAAGAATTTCTTCCGCATGACGCCGGGCAAGGAAGTACGTCTGAAGAACGCTTACATCATCAAGTGCACCGGTTGCACCAAAGATGCTGACGGCAACATCACTGAGATTCAGGCAGAATATGACCCGGAGACCAAGAGCGGAATGCCAGGTGCTGACCGCAAGGTCAAGGGAACCCTGCATTGGGTCAACGCGGAGGATTGTGTCAAGGCGGAAGTCAGAGAGTACGACCGCCTCTTCAAGGAGGAGAATCCGTCAGCTGACGACCGCGACTTCCGCGAGCTGCTCAACCCAGAATCTCTTCATGTCTATAAGAACTGCTACGTCGAGGACTTCGCTGCAAAGATGAAGCCCGGACAGTATTTGCAGTTCCAACGCACAGGTTATTTCATGGCCGACCTCGACACCACCGACGAGAAGCCCGTCTTTAACAAGACGGTAGGTCTGAAAGACACCTGGGCCAAACAAAACAAAAAATAGTATTTCAATTTGAGCGACAACATTTTCCATACCAAACAGTTCAAAGACAACTTACAGAACTACGAGGATGCCCTCAGCGCGGGGCATCCATTGTATCTGGAACCCGATGACTATACAGACATCGCGGAATACTACCAACTGCACGGCAGGTTCAATGATGCCCTTGAGGCTGTAGACACAGCCCTCAGCATGTTCCCCGGCGCCACGCAACCCTTGGCTTTCCGGGCCAGGGTGGCCATACTTATCGACCACGACGCCGAGGAAGCCATGCACTACGCCAACATGATTGCCGACAAGCAAGATCTCGACTACTATTACACGGTGGCCGAGATCATGATTGCCGACGGAAGGGCGAATGACGCAGAGAAATATCTACAAGACAAGAAAGGAGAAATCGACGAGGACGACAGAGAAGACTTCTGTCTCGACGTGGCTACCCTCTACGTAGACTACGACGTCTACGACCTCGCCGAGCTATGGCTCGACGAATGCGAGGACACCGACAATGACGACTATCAGGAGATAAAAGGCCGCATCGCTGTCAACAAAGGCAAATACAAGGAGGGTATCAGAATCTTCAACACCCTCCTCGACCACGACCCTTACAACAATGCTTACTGGAATGCATTGGCTACGGCGCAATATCTCAACAACGATATCAGCGACAGCATTGAGAGTTGCGACTATGCCCTTGCCATCGACTCCGAGGATACCGATGCCATTCTCAGCAAAGCCAACGCCCTCACAATTCTTGGCAATGCCAATGAGGCTGTATCTTACTACAACCACTATAACCGCTTGCAGCCAATGAGCGAGGTGGGCTACATGGGTATTGCGGCTGTGATGATGGCTGAGAACAAGCTCAATGAAGCACTTACCTACTGGCAACGTGCTGAGAAGCTGACGGCGCCCTTCTCTCCCAACCGCATGGACATCTACCGCAACATGTGTCTTATCTATGCCACCATGGGAAACCACGAGAAGGCCTTTGAAATTGCTGACAAGTTAGAGCAGTTCACCGGAAAGAAGTCTCCCGACATGGCTGTGCTCCGCGGATACCTCGCCCTCTTAGCGGCTAAACTGCCCGAAGCAACTGCCTACTTCGCCTATGCCGACAAGATGACAAGCAAGGACGAGCGCAACAACATTCGTTTCTACATTGCTTTCTGCTATTTCGACACCGGCTATATGCAGCAGGCCCACGATATTCTACGGCAGCTCGCCGACGCTGACAACAACAAAATCTACAATGACTTTTGGTCTTATCTCGTACGCACCGACTACGAGTTAGGCCTTCAGGACGAATTTCTAAGCGACCTGAAGAAGGCCACGGAGCGCAACCCCTATGGGCTGCAGCGCGAGATGTCCGATGTCTTCCCCAACGGCATGGCCGTCCGCGACTTCTACAATTACGCCATACATCATCCCATACATAAAAAGAAAGAATGAACATCATCTCATCCCTTCTCAGCAACCTCAACTACGGCACTGTCTTCCTGCTCATGCTCCTTGAGAGTACCGTTGTCCCCGTTCCGTCTGAGCTTGTCGTAGCCCCGGCAGCCTATCACTCCGCAGCCGGACACCTTAATATCTTCCTCGTCGTACTCTTCGCCACCTTAGGAGCTGACTGCGGCGCTACCATCAACTATCTCGCTGGTTATTATCTGGGCCGCCCCATCATCTACCGCTTCGCCAACAGCCGGTTGGGCCATCTCTGTCTGCTCAACCAAAAGAAAGTCGAACACAGTGAGGGCTACTTCAACAAGCACGGCATGGTAGCCACCATCACAGGACGTCTCATCCCCGGCATCCGGCATCTCATCTCCATCCCCGCCGGACTGTCCAAAATGAGCTACTGGAAATTCCTGCTCTACACCACTATCGGCGCCGGCGGATGGCATCTCATCCTCGCTGGACTGGGCTGGTATCTCCACTCCATAGTCCCTGAAGAGCACCTCAACGATAAGATTATGGAATATGGCGAGTACATCAAGATTGTCATCATCGCACTTGTTGCCATCGCCCTGATATACTTCGTTGGCAAATGGTATTTCGGCAAACGCAAGCAACCACATGCTGAACAGCCACAGCAAAATGCTGAATAAATAGAAAGAGGATATATACATCCTCTTTTTTGATAATAGCATGCTGTCCTCAGCATTGTAAGGCATAAAAAAACGTGTCAGAAGCAAAACTTCTGACACGCATCTTCATGTCGGGGCGACAGGATTCGAACCTGCGACCACCTGGTCCCAAACCAGGAGCGCTACCGGACTGCGCTACACCCCGTGCTAATTTTCTTTAGCGAGTGCAAAATTACTGCTTTTATGCCGATTGGCCAAATTTTATGCCATCTTTTTCGCTATAACAGCAAAAAAGGCGGCAAAGCCAAGAAAAAACTCACCCCAAAAGGCGGGAATGCAACTTTTTTATTACTTTTGCAACATGCTTTTCGCTTTCAGCGGCAGAAAGCGGCAAGAAGCAAGGTCAGTGACACCAACTAAATATCTATATTAATGAGAAAGTTTTTTCTTACCGCCCTCATCGCCTGCATGTCAGCCACGGCGGTAAACGCACAAACCAAACTGCCCGAATGGCTCAACATGTTCAAGCTCTCCGGTTATGGCATGGTCCAGTACCAGGCTTCCGGACAGAAAGGAGCCAAGGCCAACTCTTTCAACATCCGTCTTGGACGTGTTATCATCGATGCCAACCCGCATCCCGACTGGACGGCAAGAGTTCAGTTCCAGTACAATGGTTCTACGGCCGACCTCACCAGTGGCATCCGCGTTGTCGACGTCTTCGCTGAATGGAAGAAGTACGACTTTTTCAAAGTCAAGTTCGGACAGTTCAAGCGCGCCTTCACCTTTGAGAACCCCATGAACCCTATTGACCAAAGCTTCATGTCCTATAGCCAAAACGTCACGAAGTTTGCCGGCTTCTCCGACCGTGACGGTGAGGCTGCCAGCAATGGCCGCGACATCGGTATCCAGCTGCAAGGCGACTTCCTCAAGAATGCCAACGGCCGCAACCTCCTGCACTATCAGATTGGCGTCTACAACGGACAGGGCATCAATCAGAAAGATGTAGACCAGCAGAAAGATGTCATCGGCGGCCTGTGGGTCATGCCCATTAAGGGTCTGCGCATTGGTGCCTTTGGCTACGAGGGATCTTATGCAAGAAAGGGCTCTGACGGTACGCTCGTCAAACTCCCCAAGCACCGTTATGCTATCTCGGGAGAATACCGGGCCAACGACTGGACGCTGCGCTCAGAGTATATCCACTCCACCGGCAAGGCTTTCGCCAAAGCCGAGGCCTCCAAGGCCGACCGTAGCAATACCGCAATCAATGAAGCCTTAGGCAGCAAGTCCGACGGTGTCTACGTCCTTGGCATTGCTCCTATCATCAAGAACAAGCTCCATGTCAAGGCCCGTTGGGATACCTACCGCGAGTCGGCCGACTGGAATACCGCAAAGACATACTACGAGGTCGGCGCCGACTATATGTTCTCCAAGAACATACAGCTCAATATCGAGTACGCACTTGTCAACGACAAGAGCCGCGCCAACCGCAAGCTCAGCGACGACCACAACTACAGTATTGTGGACTGCGAGCTCGACTTCAGATTCTGAATATTCAGGCTATACCGCCCATCGGTATAGCCTATTCTCATTGTCTGCTGCTCAATATGGTGCAACCGGTTGAGCAGCAACGCTACAAAGCCCATTGTCATACGGAGGTTCAGCTCCACACACGGATGCAACGCCAAGCTGTTGCCCACTCTCACCACCATCATGTCTATACCGAAAGGTCCGGCATAGACACCATTCAGCTTCTCAGACAGCAGACTCTCCACACGCCCACGCACCTTGACAAGCAGCGACTGCGGAATATAGCGGCACAGCCATGCCGACTTGTGCGCCTCATCGTCAATGATATTGCCCGTATAGGCGCCATTGACCGTATGGAATATTGAAAGTCCTTCATAGCTGACGCGACCGTTGCCGTCACTTGTAAACTCCATACCAAAGTCCAACACCTTATTATAGTAAGGCTCTGCCATGACAGCTCCCTGCCGCTGAATGACATTGTTCACCCAGCCTTTCAACGGCAGCGTAAGCCCGTAGTTAGCCTGCAAGCCGTCCTGCTCACTGTCTGCGACATATCTGATACCCCGGCCGCTACTGCTCCAAGGCGCTTTGAGCACGACACGATGGTGAAGGTTCAGAAATCGCTCCACACTGTCCACATCCGTCAGCCGCTCGCTCAATCCCACCGTTCTGTCAATCCCGCGCAAGGGGGCAAGCAGGTGTTCTGAAGCCCACGCCCTGTTGCTGACCTCACGAATGATATTCAGCTTGGCATTGCTCGGCAGACAGCTCAGGCTGACACCCACACGCTTCATATAGTTGCGCATAGCAAGGTCCCAGCCCCAAGGGTTCACAGTAGCATTGCCAATACTTTTATCCAATACACTGAAAATCATATCCTTGTCAACAACATGTGCCTTCATGGTGATGCTCAGTTTCCGCATCGCCTCACGGGCAGCCTCCACATCGTCGACCAAGACATAGTCGTCGGCATCGGCCCAGAGGGCTGGCAGAAAGCCAAGGTCATGACGCAGCTCACGCCCGGCATGGGGAGCTGTGAAATGCTCTAAGTTGGAAGCCAAGGCAATATCGTGCTCTGGATTGAAGATAAATATTCTCATTCGAAAAAACCTCTTTTCCACAAAGGTAACAACTTCATAGAACTTCATGGCACATGACATTAAAAAAAAACTAAAAACACAAAGTTTTGCAATGTAGAGTTTGCAATGCTAAATTATCTTAGTATCTTTGCACTGACAAGAACGACACTATGGAATTGATGGAATCTTTCTTCAGAACACACGCCTACCTCGTTGAGCACACCAACGCAAGAGTACGCCGTAGCCTGATGGATGATATCGACTGGAACCACCGGCTGATAGGCATCAAGGGCACGCGTGGTGTTGGGAAGACCACTTTTCTCTTATCCTACGCCAAGGAGAAGTTTGGCAAAGACGACCGACAGTGTCTCTATGTCAACATGAACAACTTCTATTTTCAGGGCCATGGCATCGCCGATTTTGCAGGAGAGTTTGTCAAGCAAGGCGGCAAGGTGTTGCTCTTGGACCAGATTTTCAAGCAGCCCAACTGGAGCATGGAGCTTCGGAAGTGTTATGACAACTATCCCGACCTGAAGATTGTCTTCACAGGCTCCAGCGTCATGCGCCTGAAGACCGACTATCCGGCCATCAAGGACATCTTGAAGTTCTACTATCTCCGCGGTTTCTCCTTCCGCGAATTTCTCAATCTCAGAGCCGGCACCAACTTCCGGGCCTACACCCTTGACGAGATTATCAACAACCACGAGCATATCGCCAAGAAGATTCTCCCCGAGATAAGTCCCAAACCGTATTTTCAGGAATACCTCCACCACGGCTTCTACCCGCTCTTCCTTGAGAACAGCAACTTCTCCGAGAATCTTCTCAAGACCATGAACATGATGATAGAGGTCGACATCCTCCTCATCAAGCAGATAGAGCTCAAATACCTCACCAAGATTAAGAAGCTTTTCTATCTCCTCGCCGTAGAGGGATTCAAGGCGCCCAACGTCAGCCAGCTGGCTCAGCAGATCAATACCAGCCGCGCCACGGTGATGAACTATATCAAATATCTCGCCGACGCACGCCTGCTCAACATCATGTACTACCCCGACATGGAATTTCCCAAGAAGCCGGCCCGCATCATGATGCACAACCCCAATCTCATGTATGCCATCTATCCCATCGAGGTGGACCGCCAGGAGCTGATGGAGACTTTCTTCGTCAACACCATGTGGAAAGACCATCTCGTCAACGAGGGGCCCAAGCCACAGACCTATATCATCGACGACAAGCGCAAGTTCAAAGTCTGCGACGCCCTGGCTACTGGCAAGCCCCGTTTCAACAAAGACACCATCTACGCCCGCTACAACACCGAGATAGGCTACGACAACCAGATACCCCTCTGGCTCTTCGGCTTTCTCTACTGAGCGGATGGGGGAATGAAAAGACAATATAAAGACAGATACATAAACATTCATAAATTCTATTTTTAAGAACAATGGCAAAAGAAAAGAAGTTCATCACTTGTGATGGTAACACCGCCGCCGCTCACGTGAGCTACATGTTCACCGAGGTGGCTGCCATTTATCCTATCACTCCGTCATCACCGATGGCAGAGCACGTTGATGAGTGGGCCGCTAAAGGCCGCAAGAATCTCTTCGGTCAGACAGTCTCTGTCCAGGAGATGGAGTCCGAGGGTGGCGCCGCCGGTGCTGTCCACGGTTCCCTTCAGGCAGGTGCTCTGACAAGCACCTATACCGCTTCTCAGGGCTTGCTCCTGATGATCCCTAACATGTACAAGATCGCCGGCGAGCTGCTGCCCTGCGTCTTCAACGTCTCAGCGCGCACACTGGCCAGCCACTCTCTCTGTATCTTCGGTGACCACCAGGACGTCATGGCATGCCGCCAGACCGGCTTCGCTATGTTCTGCTCCGGTTCCGTACAGGAGGTCATGGACCTCTCTGCTGTACCTTACCTCTCTACACTTGAGAGCTCCGTACCTTTCATCAACTTCTTCGACGGCTTCCGTACTTCTCATGAGTACCACAAGATCGAGGAGATGGATATGGAGGACATCCGCCCGCTCGTCAATCCCGAGTGGATCAAGCGTTTCCGCGACCGTGCCCTCTCACCTGAGCGTCCTGTCACACGTGGTACTGCTGAGAACCCTGAGACTTTCTTCACACACCGCGAGGCCTGCAACGCCTACTACGACAAGGTGCCAGAGATCGTGGAGAAGCACTTAGCTGAGATTTCCAAGATCACGGGCCGTGAGTATCACCTCTTCAACTACTATGGCGCCAAGGATGCTGAGAACATCCTCGTCCTCATGGGTTCTGCCACAGAGCCTGCCCGCGAGGCCATCGACTACCTCACCAAGCAGGGCAAGAAGGTCGGTATGGTGGCTGTCCACCTCTATCGTCCGTTCTCTGTCGAGGCCATCCGCAAGGCTATCCCCGACACCGTGAAGCGCATCGCTGTCCTCGACCGCACCAAGGAGCCCGGCGCTGAGGGTGAGCCGCTGTATCTCGACGTGAAGAGCGCGCTCTACGACGATCCTCGCAAGCCCCTCATCGTTGGTGGCCGCTATGGTCTCGGTTCTTCCGACACCACACCGGCAAAGATCATCTCTGTCTTCAACAACCTGGAGCTCCCCGAGCCCAAGAACCACTTCACAGTGGGTATCGTCGACGATGTCACCTTCACTTCTCTGCCTGAGGTTGAGGAGATTCCTATGGGTGGAGACTCTCTCTTCGAGGCTAAGTTCTATGGCTTGGGCTCTGACGGTACTGTCGGTGCCAACAAGAACTCTGTACAGATCATTGGTAACAATACCAACAAGTACTGCCAGGCTTACTTCTCTTACGACTCTAAGAAGTCCGGTGGCTTCACCTGCTCTCACCTGCGTTTCGGCGACGAGCCCATCCACAGCGCTTATCAGGTGAACACGCCTAACTTCGTGGCTTGCCACGTCCAGGCTTACCTCCACATGTACGATGTCACACGTGGTCTGCGCGACAACGGCACTTTCCTGCTCAACACCATCTTCGACGGCGAGGAGCTCGTGAAGTTCATTCCTAACCACGTCAAGAAGTACTTCGCACAGCACAACATCACTGTATACTATATCAACGCCAGCAAGATAGGCCGCGAAATTGGTCTGGGCAACCGCACCAACACCATTCTGCAGTCTGCTTTCTTCCGCATCACAAAGGTTATCCCCGAGGATCTCGCCGTAGAGCAGATGAAGGCCTTCATCGTGAAGTCTTACGGTAAGAAGGGTGAGGATATCGTGAAGATGAACTACGCTGCCGTAGACCGTGGCGGCGAGTACAAGCAGCTCACTGTCGATCCCGCCTGGGCTAATCTGCCTGAGGACGACGACGAGCAGGGCGACGCACCCGCTTTCGTCAAGGAGCTTGTCCGTCCTATCAACGCACAGGCCGGCGACCTCCTCAAGGTCAGCGACTTCGTCAAGAACGACACTGTTGACGGCACTTGGAAGAATGGCACCGCTGCTTACGAGAAGCGTGGCGTCGAGGCTATGGTTCCTGTCTGGAACTCTGAGAACTGTATCCAGTGCAACAAGTGCTCATTCGTTTGTCCTCACGCTTGCATCCGTCCCTTCGTCCTCGACGAAGAGGAGGCTAAGGGCTTCGAGGCTCCCACGCTGAACCTTCTGGCTCCGAAGGCCCTCAAGGGTATGAACTTCCGCATCCAGGTCTCCGTCCTCGACTGCCTCGGCTGCGGCAACTGCGCCGATGTATGCCCGGGCAAGAAGGGTGAAAAGGCCCTGAAGATGGTACCGTTCAATATCGATGAGCCTGCTATGAAGCAGGAAGCCCAGAACTGGGATTGGCTCGTGAAGAACGTCAAGTCTAAGCAGGATCTCGTAGACATCAAGCAGAACGCTAAGAACTCTCAGTTCGCTCAGCCGCTCTTCGAGTTCTCCGGTGCTTGCGCTGGTTGCGGTGAGACTCCTTACGTCAAGCTCATCTCTCAGCTCTTCGGTGACCGCGAGATGATTGCCAACGCTACAGGTTGCTCTTCCATCTACTCTGCTTCCATTCCTTCTACTCCTTATACCACCAACGCCAAGGGCCAGGGTCCTGCCTTCGACAACTCTCTGTTCGAGGACTTCTGCGAGTTTGGTCTCGGTATGGCATTGGCCAACAAGAAGATGAAGAGCCGCATAACGATGCTCCTCCAGCACAAGATGGAGAGCGAGCACGCTACCGACGAGTTCAAGGCTGCCGCCCAGCAGTGGATTGACAACCAGAACGACGCCGACGGCTCTAAGGCTGCTGCCGCTGTTCTGAAGCCTCTCATCGCTAAGGACGCTGAGGCTGGCTGCAAGTGCTGCCAGGAGCTCCAGACCCTGGAGCACTACCTCGTGAAGCGCTCTCAGTGGATCATCGGTGGTGACGGTGCATCTTACGACATCGGCTACGGCGGTCTCGACCACGTGCTCTCTACAGGTGAGGATGTAAACATCCTCGTACTCGATACTGAGGTCTACTCCAACACCGGTGGCCAGTCTTCTAAGGCTACTCCTTTAGGCGCCATCGCTCAGTTCGCTGCCAGCGGTAAGCGTGTCAGCAAGAAGGACCTCGGCTTGATGGAGACCACCTACGGCTACATCTACGTGGCTCAGGTCGCTATGGGTGCCAACAACGAGCAGACTCTCAAGGCTATCCGCGAGGCTGAGGCTTATCCAGGCCCATCACTCGTCATCGCTTACGCTCCGTGTATCAACCACGGCATCAAGGGTAAGGAAGCCGACGGCAAGAAGCGCAGCATGAACCGCTCTCAGCACGAGGAGGCTCTGGCTGTGGAGTGTGGATACTGGCAGCTGTGGCGCTTCAACCCCGAACTCGCCAAGGAGGGCAAGAACCCGTTCCAGCTCGACTCTAAGGAGCCGCAGTGGGATAAGTTCCACGACTACCTCATGGGTGAGGTGCGCTTCGCTTCGCTGAAGAAGGTGCGCCCGACAGAGGCCGAGGAGCTCTATTCTGAGACTGAGAAGGCTGCTAAGCGCCGCTATCAGACTTACATCCGCAAGAGCCAGGAAGACTGGAGCGAGATTATCTAAATCCGTTAGCATACAAAATTAAGGTTATTCCTTAATACTCTATAAAGAGAGGGCCGGTAACGACCCTCTCTTTTTTCGTTTATAAAGCTTATCTGCTTGATTATAAAGCATTATTGGCATGATGAACAAAAATACTGACTTGTTTGTCGACCATAGTCAGCATGATGCGTGGCAAATGCCACAGAATTCGATGGCATATGCCACAGACATCGTTGGCATTTGCCACAGACATCACTGGCATTTGCCACAGACATCGTTAGCATATGCCACAAAAATCACAGGTATACATAAAGAACTAAAAAAAAATCCGTTCTTCTTTGCCGTTTCAATAAAACATCGTATTTTTGCACGTAGAAAGGAAACAGCAAAACGGGGCTGTCCTGATTCGATCGGGATACTCATCAAATTAATCTGAAAACCGAGTTGCTTCTCTTGCCAATGGCGGGCCACATAAACTGCATCTCGCAGGTAAGCCGTAAGGCCGGTGGATTACAAAGACGGAGAGCGCTCACAACTTTTATAGCTGGAGTTTTCATCACATCCTCAGGGCAGCCCTTTTAATTTTCTTTACGTGATTGATAAACCATCATCAATCGCAAATCACACTTTTTCAATACATTAGGATATGTTTAGCGGTATCGTAGAAGAGATGGCCACCGTCGTGGCTATAAAGAAATATGGTGAGAATATTGACTTCACCCTGACATGCTCGTTTACCAACGAGTTGAAGATAGACCAGAGCATCAGCCATAATGGTGTGTGCCTGACCGTAGTGAACATCGAGGGCGACAACTACACCGTCACAGCTATGAAGGAGACACTGGACCGCAGTAATCTCGGACTCTTGAAAGTCGGCGACCATGTCAATGTGGAGCGCTCCATGCTGATGAACGGGCGCCTTGACGGCCATATCGTGCAGGGCCATGTCGACGAGACGGCGGAGTGCGTCAGCATGAAAGATGCTGACGGCAGCACCTATTTCACGTTCCGCTACCGCCTCGACAAGGAGATGGCCCGTCGCGGATATTTCACCGTTGACAAGGGGTCGGTGACTGTCAATGGCGTCTCTCTGACCGTCATCGCACCGACCGACAACGAGTTCACCGTCGCCATTATCCCTTACACACGGCAGAACACCAACTTCAAGGACATCACTGTAGGGACAAAGGTGAACATCGAGTTCGACATCCTCGGAAAGTATATCTCCCGCCTGGCGCACTTCCAGCAGTAGACAGGAGGATTTCTGAATACCGGTGCTGCACCCCTATAAAACACCAAACATCTTTGCGGAGCCAAAGGCTCCCTCACTTTGCGCCCTTTGCGCCTTGGCGAGAGATATCATTTCAGGCAAGCGTTTCCTGCCCGTGACATTTTCTCGATAAGGCGCAAAGGGCGCAAAGTTTTTAGTATAAATGCTTCTGAAAGGACGCTAAGGAGAAGCATTCCTGCCGGTTATCCCCGCCCTCACCCCGCAGGATGCCACACCATGATATGCCATGCGGGGTTAGGGCGGCCACGGAGGGACCGCCCCTACAGTGTCACCGGCATAATCACAAGTCAAACCAGATGTCGGGTGGTCAGATGCAGCGTGTGGCCATTGCCCGCGCACTCGTCAACGACCCTGCCGTCATCCTCGCCGACGAGGCTACCGGTAACCTCGACACCCGCACGAGCTTCCAGATTCTCGTCCTCTTCCAGCAGTTGTACGCCCAGGGTCACACGATCATCTTCGTCACCCACAACCCCGACATTGCCAACTATTCCTCGCGCAATATCGAGATTCGAGACGGACGTGTCATCAGCGACACCTACAACAACAATATCAAGTCGGCTGCCGAGGCACTGGCTCAACTGCCGAAAAACACTGACGAATAGCCAACAGGCACAGCAATATGAACTATAGTAATCTTTTCAAAATAGCCTTGCGCGCCATTGCTGCCAACAAGATGCGCTCGTTTCTGACGGCCTTGGGCATCATCATCGGTGTGGCCTCCGTCATCACCATGCTCGCCATCGGCCAGGGCTCCAAGCGCAGCATCCAAGCCAACATCTCTCAGATGGGCTCCAACATGATCATGATTCATCCGGGTCAGGACATGCGTGGCGGCGTCAGGCAGGATGCCTCGTCGATGGAGACGCTGAAGCTCACCGACTATCAGACGCTGAAGGACGAGTGCAACTACATCAAAGGCATCAGTCCGGTGGTGACAAGTAGCGGACAGTTTATCTATGGCAACAACAACACGCAGTCGACCATCTATGGTGTAAACACCGAATACCTCGGTATCCGGCAGCTCTCCGTCAGCGACGGCGAGTGCTTCACCGACCAGGACATCAAGTCGTCGGCAAAGGTATGTATCCTCGGCCAGACTGTCGTAGACTACCTCTTCCCCAATGGTGGCGACCCGATAGGCAAGGTGGTGCGCTTCAATAGTATTCCCTTCCGCGTCGTCGGCGTGCTGAAGAAGAAGGGCTACAACTCCATGGGTATGGACCAGGACGACCTGTTACTGGCGCCTTACACAACGGTGATGAAGCGTATCCTTGCCCAGACCTACCTCGGCGAGATACAGGCCTCGGCCATCACTGAGGGCGTGACGGAGCAGGCTGTCAACGAGATGACGCAGATTCTGCGCCGTACACATAAGCTGAAAGATGCTACCGACACCTCTGACGCTGACGAGAACGACTTCAACATCCGGTCACAGGAGGAGTTGTCGACGATGCTGAACTCCACGACCAACATGCTCACTATCCTTCTTGGCTGTGTGGCCGGTATCTCACTCATCGTCGGTGGTATCGGCATCATGAACATCATGTATGTATCCGTTACAGAACGCACAAGGGAGATAGGTCTGCGCATGAGTGTCGGTGCCCGGGGCGTGGACATTCTGAACCAGTTCCTTATCGAAGCCATCCTGCTGAGCGTGACAGGCGGACTCATCGGCATCATCCTCGGTGTTGCCGCCAGCTATGCTGTGAAGCTCATCGCCAACTGGCCGATATATATCGAGCTCTGGACCATCCTCATGAGCTTTGCCGTCTGCACCTTTACAGGTGTATTCTTTGGCTGGTATCCCGCCAAGAAAGCCGCCATGCTCGACCCCATAGAAGCTATCAGATACGAATAAGAGAACTAAGTTTGTAACTGAATTTACAAACATTCTCCTCAGAAGATGATGACTCACACAATTGACAGAATAGATTGTGTGAGTCATCTTTCTAATATAATGTGGTTAAACTCACGACTGACATACCACATTTCTTTATTAGACCACCTTGAAAACAAGAAAAAAACTTCTATTAACGCTGAGATTCTCGATTATTTCTCCTATTTTTGCAATGTCGTATGGACTGCTTGGCTTTTGGCCGATACCACAAGGCAATCTCATCGGTCTTACGAAGTAATATCAATTTATCAGCGTATGAGAATCTGCTACACCCTCCTGTTTTTCCTGATGTTCGCCGTCTTACCCGTGCATGCCCAACAAGACTACCAGAAACTCTGGGCCAATGTCTATCGCCAGGCTAAGGCCGACAAGCCAAAGAACGAGATGACCCTCCTGGGCCGCATCAGCGACAAGGCCCTGAAGGAAAACAACTACGGGCAGCTGCTCACCGCCGACCTGCTCCGTCTGTCACTGGTGCGGCAAACCTACGGTGACGACTCCCTGGCCACCGTCCGACGACAGCTGGAGCAGCGGAAGCGTGAGGCCAAGGCCGCGCATCCGGCCTTGGCTGCCATCTACGCCTGCGCCTTGAACCAAAAGGAGGAGGCCATGGCCGCCCCCGCCCTACTGGCCCGCACCAAGGCCGCCGACCTCTCGCCGCTGCTCATCCCCGGTGCCGAGGCCTTCGGCGGTGACCTGCTCAGCGCCATCGCGTGGCAGACGGGACAATATCAGAAGGCCCACGACTACTACGAGCGGACGGGCAACCGCCCCGCCGCCCTCATGACAGCCCTGTGGATGAAGCCGACGGCCGATGAGGAGCGCGTCACGGCGTGGTGCGACTCGCTGCTCGCCAAGTATGGCGACTTGAAGGAGAGCCAACTCATCGCCGCCGTCAAGGCACGCCAGCTCGACGACTCCGCCGCCGTGGCCCTCGCCGACAGCACCCTGCGACGGTGGGCGGGCGACACGTCAGGTTACGGCAACACGCTGCGCAACATCA
The DNA here is from genome assembly GCA_900543585.1 of uncultured Prevotella sp. Classification (GTDB taxonomy): domain Bacteria; phylum Bacteroidota; class Bacteroidia; order Bacteroidales; family Bacteroidaceae; genus Prevotella. Next base: position 34,847 of record UQRP01000006.1, on the reverse strand, counting down.
AGACGGCAGTCGAGCGGCCCTCACTCTCCATTGACCTCGACGGGGAGTACGTCCACTCCAACGAGCGGCCATGGCTGCATATCATCGCCAACAACCTGTCGCAAGTCGACCTCGCCGTGTATGGCATGGACGGCAAGCGGCAGAAAGGCGAGCCCTTATGGCACACCACGAAACGACTGCAAATGAGCAAGCCATGGCAGCCGGCAACCGACAGCGTGCGCCTGCCCCCACAGCCCTACGGTGCCTACAAGGTCGTGGCCAAGGCTCCCGGAATGAAGGCGACCAGCCTCAACTATATCGTCAGCGACCTCAACGTGACCATCAACCCCTTGTCGAAGAAGAGCGTGCGCATGCGCGTCGTCGACACGCACACAGGCCGTCCCGTGGCGGGCGCGAAGATTGAGATAGGCGGGGAGCGGGCTGAGCCCGAGGAAGCTGAGGGTGACACGGACATGGACGAGATGGTGGCCGACACTGCTGCCGTGGCCTGTGATGCGGACATAGCCGTGGTGGACACTGTGGCCGCTATGCCTGCGGTCCATGGCGTGTTCACCACCGACGCGCAGGGCGAGGCCATGATACCCTACAGCGACGAGGGCGTGTACGTGCGCCCGTTCACCGACAAGGACCATTGGCGCGAGGCCGAGTATATCTATCTGAGAGAGAGCGACACCGCCAGTCCCTGCCATATCCTCATCAACGCCTTCACCGACCGTGCTATCTACCGTCCCGGTGACACGGCCCATGTAGCCTTGGTGGCCTTCGGGCGACGGCCAGGCCATCGGCGCACGGCACTGGCTCACACACCGCTACAACTGCTGGTCAACACGACAAATGACTATAGCCGGCCCGTGGACAGAATCAACGTGACCACCGACGACTACGGCACGGCCTATGCCGACATCCCCCTTGGCAAGAAATGGACCACCGGCCAAGAATATGTATGCAGGGCAAAACCACGGTGGCAGGTCGAGGGAGCGAAGGCGCAGGTGGAGCGGCTGCTTGGCGGCTCCCTGGGCAACAACATGGACGATATCTATATTGAAGGCAACCTTCCCTCGTTCAGGATAGAGGAATACAAGTTGGGCAGCCTGCAGGTGAGTCTCCACGCCTCTCCCTCCCACTACATGCCCGGCGACACGGTGACCATGAGCGGACGCGTCTCGCTGCTCAGCGGTACCCCCGTGGCGGGTGCCAGGGTGGAGGCCACGAGCATCACGGAGGCCATCGGCGACACAACCCTGACCACCGATGGTAATGGGATGTTCACAGACCGCATCGCCATGCCACGCAGCACGGATAGACAATATATACATTTTTACCGGAGGACGTATCGCGTCACAGCCCCCGACGGTCAGCAGCGCACTGAGTCTGCATATCTGCGCCTCAGTGACAAGAAGACTTTCCTGTCCAGCGATCTGGAAAATTTCTATCAAGGAGAGGCAAAAGGCCACTGGCGCGACTCGTTGCTTGCCGTCAACTGCTCGCTCCGTGACGCCCAGGGCAACAAGGTGCAGGGCAACGTCAGCTGGCAGCTCGACGACGGCACGAAAGGAGAGATGGCCGCCAACCGTCAGGGCTTCATTCCTCTCAAGACACTGCAAGCCGGACAGCACACGCTGAGGTTGTGGTGCGAGGGCGACAAGCTTGCCACCGTCGTTTCCGTCATCGACCCGGTGGCACGCCATCTGTCCAAGCCCGTCTTTTTCTGGGTTGCCGCATCAGACAACGCATTCAGCGACAACGGCCAGCCGGTAACCATACAGATGGGAACCACGGAGAAAGGTCTCACGCTCTATTATGAGCTTCGCTCGGCCGACAGTCTGATTGAGCGCGGCTCGATGGCGTTGAGCGACACCGTCGTCACCCGTGCCTTATTATATAACAGAGACCTGTACGGTGGCGGCATCACCCTCTCGGTGGCTGCCTTCGGCCAAGGCAAGACAGACAGCTACGACATCAAGCTGCCCTACAAGGAGCCTACAGCGGCGCTCCGCGCACAATGGGAACTGCCCGACAGCGTGGCCGAGCCCGGGCAGCGGCAAGCGTGGCGGCTGCGCGTGACCCGGCCCACAGGGCTGCCGGCCGACGCGCAAGCCATGGTGACACTCTACGACAGGGCACTCGACCTCATCACCGACAACACCTGGGACAGCAACTGGGATTTCAGCGACGACTTGCCAACGGGCTACACCGAGACCTTTGACAACGACAAGATTACAAACAGCGAAGAAGGTCGGCCAAAACTGCTTACCGTGCCCGACATCCGTCCGGCAATCTTTGCCGACGGTCCCATCCTCCTGCAGGCCAACGCGCGGACGGTGGCCTATCGGATGGGCGGCTGGACGCTGGAAAGACAAGGCAAGGGCAAGCCCGGCTATTGTCACGGCATCGTTTATGACCAGTCGGGCGACGTGCTGATCGGAGCCGCACTGAAGACCAGCCAGGGGGCGAAAGGCGTGACGGATATCGACGGGACATTCTCCATACCCGTCAGGGGTACGGCACGGCTCACCGCCTCCTACGTCGGCTATGAGCCGACAACAGTGACCGTTACCAGTGGCCAGCCGGTCGTCATCTGCCTGAGCTACGACAGCAACCAGCTGGAGGAGGTTGTCTGTGGCTTTGGGGCGTCAACGAGCAAGTTCTCTGCTCCCGTCATCAAGGGTAATGTAGAGGTGAAGTTTGAGGACAGGGACTATTCCGCTACCCGGGAGATGAGCCGACGCTCGACAAGCAAACTAGGAAGACTAGCTGAGAATGGTGCAGAGGGCTTGGCGCACGTGCGCCGCAACTTCCGTACCCTCGCCCTCTGGGCACCCGCCACGGCGACCGACCGAGACGGCTGTGCCACGTTTCATTTCACCATGCCCGACAATGTCACTACATGGCGGCTGCAAGGCCTCGTACACGACCGCGAGGGTGCCGTGGCCTCGCTCGACACCACGGTGCAGTCGCGGCTGACGCTGATGGTGACCGACAACCTGCCGCGCTTCCTCCGCCGGGGCGACGAGACACAGCTGCCGCTCACAGTGAGCAACATGGGCGTGGACCGGCTTAAGGGAACGCTCTCCGTACAGGCCGTCGGCAAGGGGAAGACGCTGACGGACAAAGCCTACAAGTTCAGCTTGTAGCCGTCCGCATTGAAGGCCTTCACCACCCCACTCCACGTGCCTGCCGACACACTGCTGCAAGCTATCACGGTGCGTGCCACCGCCTCTGCGCGCGATCACGGCGACACGATGGAGAGAACGATACCCATCGCCACCGGCAAGGAGCGCGTGCCGGAGATAAAGATGGTTAGCCGTCCCGCCGCCAAGGCTATCCGCGAGGCCTTGGGCGAGATGGACTCGGTGAGGGGCAACGACGCGCTGTCGCTGGCCGCAAAAATATACATGGCCTACAAGCTGGGCGAGCTGGGCGACGATGACGACGATGACGAGCCGTCTAAAAGCCACGTCGCGCCCTTGGGCTCCTTGCAGCGACTCCAGCACCATGACGGTGCCTTCGTCTGGTGGCCGGGGATGCCCGCGAGCCGCATCGTCACGGTGACAGTGGCGGAGATGCTCGCCCCGTTGGTGGGAAACTATCATGAAGTGGCTAATCTGCTGCGACCCACGAGGGCAAAGTTGGCGGCATGGCTCGCCGATGATGCCAAGCAGCTGGTCAAGGCCGGAGCGACAGCGTGCGACCTGGAGGAAGCCTACCACCTGCTCTATGCGCTCTCGCTCATGCCCGCCCCGCTACCTGCGGAAGCAAAGGCGGCTCGGAAGACGCTGCTTGACTATGCCGAGAGTCATGGTGCTGACCTCACCATCCTCGGCAAGGCCCGCGTGGCCACAGCCTTAAGCCTCGACGGGCGGCGTGAGGCCGCACGCGGCATGATGGAGAGCCTCGGCCAGTATGCCGTCTCCACCGCTGACCGCGGCACTTACTTCGACACGCCGAAGGCCTATTACAGCTGGCGCGACTATAAGATTCCTACGGTGACAGCGGCCATCCACGCCCTGTCGCTCATCGCCCCGGCCGACACCACCCTGCTCATGGGCATGAAACGGTGGCTGGTGGAAGAGAAGAAAACACAGCGGTGGGACACGCCGCTGGTGACGGTCGATGCCGTCGAGGCCTTTCTCACGGGGGCCATGCCGCAAGAGGTGGCCTGGCCCGTGGTGACAGGCTGGCACGAGGCCGAGGCCTCCGCCCTGGCCGACGAGAGCCGGGGCTTCAGCGTGAGCCACACCATAGAACCTGTTGACAGCCTGCACCGCTGCCTCCGCATGGGCAACCGCGTGAGGGTGGTCATCAAGGTGCATGCCGACCGTGACTGTGACTTCGTGCGCGTCACCGACCACCGTCCGGCTTGCCTCATGCCCGTCAGTCAGCTTTCAGGCTACGACTGGCGGCTGGGCTGCTATGTGCGCCCAATGGACGAGCTGACCGACTATTACTTCGAAACCCTGCACAAAGGCGACTACAAACTGACAACCGACTATATCCTCGACCGCCCCGGCAACTACCATGCGGACGCCGTGAAGGTAGAGTGCGAGTATAACTCGGCCTTCATGGGCCGTTCTACACCAAATACAAGAATAGCCATCAGCGAGGATAATTTGCATTAGGTCTCTTTTTTATATATAGCACATTTTTAGACGACGAACTTTCTTTTTCAACTTTTTTCTATATCTTTGCACCAGTTCTTATTATTAATCATGCAAGGATATGAAAAATGTAAAAACTATCCTCTTTACCGCAATGGCTTCCATGATGTTAGCCTCTTGCGGTACAACGTCGACGGTGCCTATCACCGGCAGGAAGCATAACCTCCTCGTTACGGACGCTCAGGTGCTTAGCCTCAGCAACCAGCAGTATTCTGAGTTTATGAAGACTGCAAAGGTCTCTACGAATGCTACAAACACCGCTATGGTGAAGCGTGTGGGCCAGAGACTGGCCAACGCTGTAGAGTCATACCTGAGAAACAATGGTATGTCCTCAGAAATTCAGAACTTCTCATGGGAGTTCAACCTTGTGCAGAACAAGGAAGCAAATGCCTTCTGTATGCCTGGTGGAAAGATCGTCGTCTATGAAGGTCTGCTGCCCATCACCCAGAATGAAGCTTCTTTGGCTATCGTCCTCGGCCACGAGATTGCCCATGCTGTAGCCAAGCACTCCGCTGAGCAGATGTCGAAGAAACTTCGCCAGCAGTATGGCACACAGATAGGCAGCGCCGTCGTCGGCACGCTCTTCGGCTCTGATGCCGCAAGCATCGGCACCGCCATCGCACAGCAAGGCTTCGACCTGGCCAATCTGAAATACAGCCGTGATGATGAGACGGAAGCTGACCACATGGGACTCATCTTCGCCGCCATGGCAGGCTACGACCCACAGGTGGCCATCTCCTTCTGGCAACGTATGTCGTCAGCCTCAGGCAGCAGCCAGAGCGACTTCCTCAGCGACCACCCCTCTGACGCGAAACGAATAGCTGCACTGAAGCAAGAGATGCCCGAAGCGCTGAAATATTATGCTGCTTCAGGATACGCTAAACAGACAAAGACAAGCACGACCAAGAAGACAACAACAAAGAAAAAGACTACTACAAAGAAGAGAAGATAATCCTTTGCGGACACAACAACAATAAAGGCGGTTCCCTGTGCGGGAGCCGCCTTTTTAGTTATCATTCAAATCCGATGGCCGGATGCCATCGGAAGAATCATCAGTTAGAAGAAGAGGTAACGATTGTCAACAACGTTGGCCTTGATGTAGAGCTCGTTCATAAAGTTGCCAGCATACTGCATAGCCTTCTGACGGAGCTTGGCCTCCTCCTGAGCCTCATTGAACTTAGACGCATTCTTTGTACGCTTCACCACCTGGAACTGGTAGACACCAGCCAGACCCTTGACAGGATGCGAAGAGAAAGCACCAGGCTTGGTGACATAAACCGCACCACTGAGCGCAGGCTCGCTGGCACCGGTAGCAGCCACAAAGACGGGAGCTGCGAAGGTAATCTGATTGACGGTGGATATAGTGGCGCCCTTAGCCTTAGCAGCACCGATGCTCTTGACAGACTTGGCCTTTGCAATGAGCATCTCAGCCTTCTTGTCACGAATCACCTCTGCCTTGACCATCTCCCTGACCTGGGGATCGTCGAGGCTACGGTAGCCGACAGGATGTATCTTCTCGCAGATAACGAGAAGAAGGTTGTCACCATTGTTTCCACACTCATACATAGGAGAAACCTCGCCCTCCTTGGCATCGAAGAGCCACTTCATAGCGTCGCGGGTAGAATGGATACCGGCGAGGTAATGCTGTGAAGTTGTGACATCATTAGCGGTCTCAACCTTATAGCCGTGCTTGGCAGCATTCTTCTCAATGTCAGAAGGTGTCGTGTTAGAGCTGACAAAGGAGCTGAACTTATTGAAGATGGCAGCACGAGTATCCTTGGAGTAGTCGATAGTCTTCTTGATAACGGCAGCTGTGAACTTGTCAATCATATTTTTGCGGTCAAGAACCTGAAGAATTACATTGCCCTGTGTGAGCTGGATGTTCTTCAGCTCATTGGGAGCCATGGTCTGCAAGTTGTTGAGATAGTTCTTGGTGTCGTTGTCCATAGATGTGGTGTACTCGTACTGGCGAGTTGTCATCCACTGCTCAGAACCCTCCTGACCATACTTCTTAGCAATAGTAGCAAAGTCGGCACCTGCCTTCAGCGCATTGTAGATAGAGTCAGCACGCTGATGAGCCTCATCAGGAGTTGTACCGCCCACCTGGATGGCGCGGAACTTGACAGAGTCAGGAAGCTCCTGCTTAGCAATGAGTTTGATGATATTGAGGGTGTTATCAGCCTTATTCTCCACAGGACCGAAGACCTGTCCCACTGCCATAGAATCAATCTTAGCGGCGATGTCAGTCGGAAAAGCCTCCTTGCCGACGGGAATACCGACATAAGGCACTTCAGAAGTGCTCTTGCGCACAACCTCGGCAGGGTCAGCAGCAGAGGCCAGACTCTTGGCATAGCCACGGAACTGCTTCTGAAGAGCAGCACGGTCAGCAGCAGAAGCCTTAATCTGCACATCGACATACTTGATGTCGCGGCTCTCCAAGAACTGCTGGAAGCGAGGCTTCATCTCGTCGTACTTAGCCTTGAGGTCGCTGTCGGTAATCTTCACCTTAGCATCCTGCACAGAGGAGTAAGGATAAGAAGCCAGCTGAATCTGGCTCTCCTCACTCTCCTCCTTGTAGGCTTGCTTAGCCTCGATAGGATTGGAAAGGAAGCAATGAGCCAAGAGGCCATTGTATTTCTGAATAAGGAGTTGCTGACGAAGGCTCTTCTCTATGTAGTTCCAATATTTGTAGATAGCCTCATACTGATCAGCAGCCTGAGGATTGGAAGTCTTGATCTGGTTGTACTGAGCCAAGAACTGCTTGAGCTGGTTGGCATCGAAGCGGCCTGTCTGACGGTTAACAAACGGAGTAGAAAGAAGCATCTGGTTGGTGCCCTGGTTGAGGACGTTCTGCATCTCGCCGTCAGTGACGGTAAGGCCAAGCTTTTCGCACTCGTGCTCGATAATCTTGTACTGAACATAGTTCTGCCATACCTGATCACGGAGCTGATTGAGCTGATCATCATTGAGATTGTCCTGACCCATGACCTTCATGGCGTCCTGCGCCTCGTCAACAAGACGTGCGAACTCGTCGTAATTAATTTTTTCACCTAAAACTTCACCAATCATCTGGCGCTGGTTATTGCGCGAGGATTCGCAAGAGCGGAATGCCTCTTCAGCGATGAAGGCAAAAAGACCGAGACCGATGATAATTATCAAGGTGACGCCTCGGCTTCTAATTTTTCCTAATGCTGCCATTTTTCGTTTTTATGTTTTTATTTTATCTTCTAAGCAATTTTGCCCGCAAATTTACGAATTATTCAACAATTACCCATATTTTTCAGGGAGAAAATACGCTTAATCTTTATTTTCAACAGAAAGCCTTACAAGTTCTATCTTGGTAGCCGTAGACTTCAATATCTTGAAACTAAATTTTCCTATCGTTATCACCTCGTTGAGCTTGGGGAAACTTTGGTATTCGTAAAGGATGAAACCACTGATGGTCATATATTCGTCACTCTCAGGCAGGTCAAGGCCGAACATGTCGTTAACCTTGTCTATCTCCATTCTGCCAGAGAGGATAAAGCTGCCGTCAGTGAGCTTCTTTGCGATAAGGTTATTGCTGTCGTGCTCGTCTTGGATGTCGCCAAAGATTTCCTCGACGATATCCTCAAGCGAAACGAGCCCGCTCGTACCACCGAACTCGTCGACGACGACGCCTAAGCTTTTCTTCTGTTGCAGGAAGATACGCATGAGTTTCTGAGCCTGCATCGTTTCAGGGACAAACGGCATCTTGCGGATGGCGTCCTGCCAGCGGTCCGGCTTGCGGAACATCTCCTGACTGTGGATATAGCCAACGATATGGTCGATGTCGCCTTTGAAAACGACAATTTTGGAGTTGCCGCTCTCGATGAACTTCTGCATAAGTTCCTCAGTGGAACAGTCGTCCATGTCAACGGCATTGATTTCCGTACGCGGAATCATACAGTCGCGGACCTTAATATCTGGGAAGTCGAGGGCATTTTGGAAAATCTTTACCTCGTCGCCGACATTCTGCTCCTTAGGGGTGTTCTCGATGGAGGATTGGACGAGGTAGTCGAGGTCCACCTTGGTAAAGCTGTCCTCAGATTCTTCCTTGTCTATCTTGATGCCTCCCATGCGCAACATGATGCGCGACAAGAATGTAGACAACTTACTGATAGGCCACAAGACAACATAGAAGACCGCCGCCATGGGGGCGAAAAACGACAAAAGCTTGTTGGGACTTGACTTAAAGAACGTCTTTGGCAGGAACTCTCCAGTAAAGAGCATGACAAGCGTGGAGAGGATGGTGTCGAAAGTCACTCTGGCCCCCGGCGGCATGCCTGCAAAGAGAGTAGAATCGAAAATCCTCGCAAAAAGAATACCATAGACGACAAGCACGATATTGTTGCCTACCAACATTGTGGAGACAAAACCATTGGGATGTCGATAAAAGAAGCTGATAAGTTTCTGTGAAAGGCCATTCTTCTCCTTATCCATCTCAGCAAGCATGCGGTTGCTCGAGACGAAGGCTATCTCCATGCCGGAGAAGAAGGCACTCAGCACCATAGTGATGAGAATTTCTATGATAGACGATATTTCAACTTGTTGCACAATGCTATTTGATGTTTTCTTTAGATTGACTGCCCACCCTGCTGCAGTCTTGAATAACTCTCTGTGAGATAAATGTGGCTATTGCGAGACATTACGCTGCGGCAACGCCTTGGAGCGCTGGTGGAGTGCCGAACTGTCTTGGACAGCTTGAGCAGCATCAGAACCCGAGGTTGAACCACCATCGAAATCCTCACTTTGGAAAGAGCCCTTGGTATTAGTGACAATATAATGAGTCATGCGCTCGTCGGAACGGAAATAGGAGCCTTGCAACGTGCGCTCAGGAGTTACTAAACGCGAGAATACGTATGAATACAGCTCATGCTTAGACTCGTCCCAAAAAAGCTGCTCTGAAGCGAAACGCAGGCCATCCTTGGTGAGGATGCGCACACGCGAACGCAACTCCCAAAGGTGCTGCTGATCGAAGTAATAAGCAGTGTCGCACTGGATATAAGCCTGGACATGAAACTTCTCGTCAAACTGCTCAAGAAAGAGCCCTTTGTCGAAGATCCAACGGGAGGGATGACGGTTCTGGTTCACTTCCCAACGTTCGGTGACAATGCGGTATTTAATGACACCGGAATCGGAGACAAGGGTATTAACACCATACGACGTCATCACGGCCACGGAATCGCGGTCGTGAATGGCGGGTGCTGTGTGCTCCACTGACTCCTGACAGGATGTGATGACACCAACCAACGCAATGAATATGATAAGAAGGTTCTTTCGCATTGACCGACTTTCTAATCAAACGATTATTCTACCTTCCACTTTGCGAACCAACGCTCATTGAAGGTCAGGCCGATATTAATGCGGAATGTATTGTCGGTAATAAAGTTCTTTGCCGACTGCCGTACCCATTGCCCACTGATATTGAGTATAGAGCGGTTGTTCCAAGAGTTCATGATTGGAATACCGAAACCAATGCTGGCGCTAAGCTCTTTCGGGCCATCCTGACCATTAATATAATAATAAGGTGTAGCATAAGAGATACCGGCACGATATCTCACTCTGTTGACAAAATGACGGCTTGACTGGTTGGGTGTATATTCCAAGCCCGCGCTCACCTTGTGGCGGTCTTTGAAGAGTCCTGAGCGCAAAGCATAAGACGGAGTGCCATTCTCTACGGAATAAGCAGGCTCATCTACATCAGCCCATTTCTGCAAAGAATAGTCAACGCCTACCTTCAACTTATTGGAATGCAGATAGGCAAGTCCTACTGACAATGACGTTGGTATTTCAAACTTTAGCGAGGGGCTACCGGCACCAGGATAAGAAGTTGTATCAGCCACACCACTCTGTGTATCAGAGGTAATCATCGTCAGAGTGGGCTTGCCACCAATCTTATGGCCAGGAGTATAGACCACACCTAAAGAGAGTGCATCCTTTTTCGACACATTGAAGCTGTACTGCGCGCCAAAGTCAAGCTTATAGCTTCTCACATCAGCAGTATAATATTTGGAAATCGTATTGGCAGAAGAAATGCTGTAACTGTTGATGACAGAACGGTTCATGCTGCCATACAGATAAGCGCCATTGACACCGATGGAGAAACCTTTAAACGGAGACCAACCTAAGCCGAGATAGATCTCGTGAAGGCCACCACTACCATCATAGCTGTTGTAGGAGACGGTTCCCCGAGAGTCGTTGAGCGTTTCCGAGGAGGAATAGGAATAACCCACATTGGTGAAGGGAAGCAAACCAAAACTGACGCCAAAATGCTTGAAAGCTCTGAATCCGGCCACGACATACTCGAAGTCGGCATTCTTCGCATTCTTGCTCACGCCGTTCTCCTTAAACTTAGATATCTGCCCCGACAAGCCGACATCGAAGATGAACGACAGGCTGTCAAGGGCTGAATAAGACGCCGGATTCAGGCTGTTGACCTGGTTGTGCTCATGAAAAGCGACACCTACGCCATTCATGCCTCTGTTGAATCCCGTAGACTGGTCGGAGAGCATGCCAAGGCCAAACTGGCTATACGGTGAGTTTGTCCCGCTCTGTGCCATCGCTGTGGCAAAAGGAGACAGCAGCATGATGACTGCCAATGTATGAAACTTCATCTTCAAAATATTCCTTTTGTGTGACAAATTTCTCTCAATGTTGAAAATCAAGTGCAAAAGTATTGAAAAAAAACGATAAAACGAACGATAAGTCAAAATAATAAGGTATTTTTGCACTGTGAAAATTTACATACGATACTTAACAAGCATTTTAGTAGCCATAGCCGCCTTTCTTCCCGAAACGGTCAAAGCTCAGATACAAGCTGTCGGAACGCCCCCACAGCCCACTGCCACAGCCACACAGAACGATGCGCTCGCAGCGATGGACAGTGTAGAGATAAGCCTCCTGACATGCTCACCGGGCGAACAGATTTGGAGCCTCTATGGTCACACAGCCATACGGTTTGTAGACAAGCTGCATCAGACAGATTTAGCTATCAACTACGGTCTTTTCGACTACAGCCAAAAGTATTTCTACCTTAGGTTTACCTTTGGACGCACTGACTACCAAATGGGTATCGAGCCTATGGACTTGTTTATCGAAGAGTATACAGACAGCGGGCGGGGAGTCATACAACAAACGCTCAATCTGTCGAGAGAGGAGAAGATGGCTATAGCACAAGCGCTGTCAGAGAACTATACGCCAATCAACCGCGTTTACCGATATAACTATTTCTACGACAACTGCACGACACGAGCACGCGACATTATCACCAATCACCTCAATGGTAAAGTTGAATATGTCGTCAATGCCAAGGTCTCACCGACATGGCGACAGCTCGTCCACCAATGGAACGATGGCCATCCATGGATGAAGTTCGGCTGTGACCTGCTACTCGGTGTCGGCGCTGATAGAAAGACGGACTTCGCACAGCAGCAGTTTATTCCCGACACGCTTCGCAAAGATTTCGACAAAGCTTTAGTCGTAGAGCCCTCCGGCCACAAGCATAAGCTCGTGGCCTCAACGGACTATATATTACGGCCAGACCCTTCACGTGTGAAGGCTTCCAATAATATTTGGGATACAGTGACACCGCGTGTATTCTTTGCGCTGTTGTTTGTCATCACACTCGCCATCTCAGCTATCGACTACAGACGCAAGAAAACAACATGGCTGTTCGATACTGTCTTGCTGACGTTAAATGGTTTGGCAGGTATCATTCTCTTTGCAATGATTTTTTCCTACCATCCTACCGTAAGGATCAACCTACAGATTCTACTGCTCAATCCGCTGTCACTGTGCTTTGTCTACAGCGTCACACGCAGTTCCATGAAGACACGCTTCAGTAAATATTGGAATATACTCATGGCATGCACGATATTGTTTGTCATAGGCGGTATTTTTCAAGATTATGCCGAAGGAATGTACTTATTGGCATGCTCTTTGTTCATAAGGTTCGCAGTCAACCGTACGTTATACTACAACAAGCAGAAAGGCAAATAGAACGACATGCGATATTTAGCTCTCTTATTGGCAGCACTAACATCAGCAGAGATGCAGGCTTACGAGCTTGCACCCCGCCTTGTTGTCAATGTGACGATAGACCAGCTTCGTTCCGATTATGTTGAAGCCTTCAGCAATTTCTACTCTCAATATGGTTTCCGACGCCTTTTAGACAAGGGACGCATCTATGACGCAGCCTCCTACAGTTTTTATCCGATAGATCGCGCATCGGCAACGGCCTCCATTGCCACGGGGACAACACCTTATTATAATGGTATCGTAGGCAACAGTTGGCTGGACCGCACGACCTTGCAACCTATAGGTTGTGTCGATGACGGAAAAGGCAGCTACACTGCTGACAGACTGCGTACAAGTACTATCGGCGACGAGCTAAAGCTCAACTCCAACGGTAAGGCACTCGTCTATTCCTTTGCCGCCGACCGTGAGTCCGCCATACTTCTTGCCGGTCATGCCGCTGACGGCGCTTTCTGGATAGAAGATGGCAACAGATGGACAACATCACCCTATTATTGCAAGACTCTGCCAAAATGGGCAAGGGATTACAATGATAATTTTGAAGACTTCGAGAAGAAGAAGAAACTCTACCAAGTCAACGACAACGTTGTAGACATGGCACTGCAAGCCATGAACGCCACTGATTTGGGCAAAGATGATGTGACAGACATCATCAATGTCGTATTGTCTGCCAAAAAGTCAGATAACAAATCTGGCACTAAATGGCACGACGACATGGAAGCCGTCTACCACGAGTTGGACTATACCCTGGGACGTTTCGTGGATGCCGTGGAGAGACGCATGGGGCTGTCGCAAGTTCTCTTTGTCGTCACGTCGACAGGATACAGCGAAGAGCCAGAAAATGATGTCGCGAAGTTCCGCATCCCTACCGGAACTTTCTACATCAACCGCACCGCCAGCCTTCTCAACATGTATCTCGGTGCTATCTATGGCTCCGGACGCTATGTCGAACAGGAATACAACAATGAGATCTATCTCAACCACCGGCTGATAGAGCAGAAGCGCATCGCCATGCAGGAGCTCCTCATACGTAGTCAGGAGTTTCTGTTGCAGAATGCCGGTGTCGCCGATGTATTCACCAGCGACCGATTGATGTCTGGCAACAACGACATCCTTAAAATACGTGCAGGACACAACCCCAGTCTCAGTGGAGATATCATCATCAATGTGGCACCCGGCTGGCGACTTCTCAATGAAGACACCGGACAGACTTTCTTCAGCCGCGCTTCCGTTGTGCCCTTTCCTATCATATTTTTTGGTACAGGCATCCAGCATGAGCGGGTGTCGACACCCGTTACCGTCGAGCAGATTGCGCCGACGATAGCAAAGGCAATACGCATAAGGGCACCAAACGCCTGCCAGGAAGCACCTCTTTTTTGAGAAAGAAAGCCGTCTGATGAGCAAAAAGATGTGATAACATGCTTATCGGCAATAAGTTTTTAGTAATTTTGCACCTATTAAGAATAAACAAAACTCAGATATGAACTTCAACAAGTTTTTGAAATCAATCTTCGGCGACAAGTCGAAGCGTGATATGCGCCTCATCCAGCCCCTTGTGGAAAAGGTCAAAGAGGCTTACCCCGACATTGCCAAACTTTCTAATGATGAACTCCGTGCCAAGAGCAAGGAGATACAGAAATATGTCCAGGATGCTGCCAAGCCTTACAAGGAGAAGATGGCAGAGCTTCGCGCCAAGATTGAAGACACCCCTATCGACGAGCGTGAACCTATCTTCAACGAGATAGATAAGCAAGACAAAGAGATGCTCGACGCCCTGGAGAAGGCACTCAACGACGTCATGCCCGTAGCTTTCAGCATCGTTAAGGACACAGCCCGCCGTTTCAGCGAGAATGCGGAGACGGTGGTGACGGCTACCGACTTTGACCGCGAGCTCGCTGCTAACCCCAAGAATGACTTCATCACCATTGATGGCGACAAAGCCATCTATCACAATGAGTGGACAGCTGGCGGTAACAAGATAAAGTGGGACATGGTCCACTACGACGTTCAGCTCTTTGGCGGTATCGCCCTGCATCAGGGCAAGATCGCCGAGATGGCAACCGGTGAGGGTAAGACGCTCGTAGGTACGCTCCCTGTCTTCCTTAACGCACTGACAGGCAATGGCGTACACATGGTCACCGTCAATGACTATTTGGCTAAGCGTGACTCAGAATGGATGGGTCCTCTCTATGAGTTCCACGGACTTTCTGTGGACTGCATCGACAAGCACCAGCCTAACTCTCCAGAGCGACGCAAGGCTTATCAGGCCGATATCACCTTCGGTACAAACAACGAGTTCGGCTTCGATTACCTTCGTGACAACATGGCGCTCTCACCTGAAGACCTTGTGCAGCGTCGCCATAACTTCGCCATCGTCGATGAGGTTGACTCCGTCCTCATTGATGACGCACGTACCCCGCTTATCATCTCTGGCCCTGTACCAAAGGGTGAGAACCAAATGTACGAGGAGTACCAGCCGTTGGTGGAACGTCTCTACGACGTACAACGTAAGCAGGCCACAGAACTGCTTGCCGATGCACGTCAGAAGATAAGCGCCGCCCACCAGGAGACAGACAAGAACAAAGCTCAGCAACTCCTTGACGAAGGTTTCCTCAGTCTCTTCCGATCCTACAAAGCCCTGCCAAAGAACAAGGCGCTCATCAAATACCTGTCAGAAGAGGGTATCAAGAGTGGACTCCAGAAGACAGAGGAGATCTACATGGAGAACAACAACCGCCGTATGCCGGAGGCTGTAGAACCTCTCTACTTTGTTGTAGATGAGAAGCTGAACTCCGCAGACCTTACCGACAAAGGTGCTGACTGGCTCGCCAACCAAGTCAACGACAAGGGTCTCTTCGTGCTTCCAGACATTGCCTCTCAGCTTTCCGCTTTGGAGAATGAGAAAGACCTCACCGACCAGCAGCGGTTAGACAAGAAAGACGACCTGCTCAACAAATATGCTGTGCAGAGCGACCGTGTACATACGATTCAGCAGTTGCTGAAAGCCTACACCATGTTCAATAAGGACGATGAATATGTCGTCATGGACGGTGAGGTGAAGATTGTTGATGAGCAGACCGGACGTATCATGGAAGGCCGCCGCTGGAGCGACGGTCTGCACCAGGCCATTGAGGCCAAGGAGCATGTCAAGGTTGAGGCCGCCACACAGACTTTCGCCACCATCACACTGCAGAACTACTTCCGCATGTATCATAAGCTCGCCGGTATGACCGGTACAGCTTCTACAGAGGCTGGTGAGTTCTGGGATATCTACAAGCTTGATGTCGTCGAGATACCTACCAATAAGCCCGTCATCCGTAAGGACCTGGATGACCGTGTCTATAAGACAGCCCGCGAGAAATACGCTGCTGTCATAGAAGAAGTTGAAGAGATGCGCGTACAAGGTCGTCCATGCCTTGTCGGTACCACCTCTGTGGAAATCAGTGAGCTCCTCTCACGTATGCTCACCATGCGCAAGATTCCTCACCATGTGCTTAACGCCAAGCTCCACCAAAAAGAGGCACAAATCGTCGCCGAAGCTGGTAAGAGCACCATGGGACAGGTCTATATCTGTTCCGATGGCAAGGCCTTCACAGACAGACCATCCGCTGTCCGCTATCAGGACGCTCTGATAAAAGCCGCTACAGAAGGCAAGAAAGGCTCTGATGCCGACCTTGTAGGCAAGACAGCCGACAGCATTATCCATACTGAGCAGCGACTGCTCGGTGCCGTCACCATTGCCACCAATATGGCCGGTCGTGGTACCGATATCAAGCTGACACCGGAAGTTAAGCAAGCTGGTGGACTCGCTATCATAGGTACGACGCGTCACGAGAGCCGTCGTGTTGACCGTCAGCTGCGTGGTCGTGCCGGACGTCAGGGCGACCCGGGCTCCTCTGTCTTCTACGTTTCTTTGGAAGACGACCTCATGCGCAAGTTTGGCTCCGAGCGTATCGCAAAAGTCATGGACCGTCTGGGCTTTGAGGACGGAGAGCGTATTGAGAGCCCGATGATTTCCAAGAGCATTGAGCGCGCACAAAAGAAGGTTGAGGAAAACAACTTTGGTATCCGTAAGAACCTTCTGGAGTATGATGACGTGATGAACAAGCAGCGTACCGTCATCTACGAGAAGCGTCGTCATGCACTGATGGGTGAGCGTATCGGCATGGACATCTCCAATGTCATCTGGGACCGCGTTGTCAACATCATCGAGAGCAACAACTACGATGGTATCAAAGAGCAGTTCTTCGAGATTCTGTCCATGGAGGTGCCCTTCACAGAAGAAGAGTTCGAGAATGGTGACCGCGGAGAACTTGAAGAGCGCGCTTTCCAGGATGCCATGGCAGCCTTTAAGCGCAAGACAGACCGTATTCAGAGCGATGCTTTCCCCGTCATCAAGAATGTCTATGAGAATCAGGGAAATATCTATCAGTTCATTCTCATCCCCATCACAGACGGCCGCAATGTGGTACAGCTTCGCGTTAACCTCAAGGAGGCTTACGAGACAGAAGCAAAGAATATCGTCAAGGAGTTTGAGAAGTTCGTCGTCCTCCATATCATCGATGACGACTGGAAAGAGAACCTCCGCCAGCTCGACGAGCTCCGTCATAGCGTTCAGAATGCATCCTATGAGCAGAAGGATCCGCTCCTTGTCTTCAAACTTGAGAGTGCCAAGCTGTGGGATCAGATGATCAACGATATGAACAACCGCATCGCCAGCTTCCTGATGCGTGGTCAGATTCCAATCCAGCAGCCCGATGCCCCTGTTCAGGAGGCTAAAGCCGTAGAACACCAGCAGCGATACAATGAGCAGAAAGTGAACATTGACGAAGTTGAGGAAGCACAGCGTCGTGCCGCCGCACAAGATACCCGCGAAGGCGAGGGACAGACACAGCACCAGCCTATCATCCGCGAGAAGATGCCTCGGCCCAACGATCCCTGCCCATGCGGAAGTGGCAAGAAGTTTAAGAACTGCCACGGACGCGGACTGAGATAAAGGTAAATAATAAAAGGTAATAAGGTAAAAAGGGTAAAAGCAAGAACTTTATGACTTGCTTTTACCCTTTTGCTTTATCTTCTTTATAACTAATATTCTATTTACCCTTTTACCTTTCCTTATATCATTCCATTAGAGGCTGTAAGAAAAGCCTATGGAGACAAACTCCTTAAACATCCAATAGCCATTATCTTCATCACGGGTGCGGCCATCATCAAAGCGGGGATAGAGATAAAGTTGAGTGGCAAGGTATTTATTGAACTGGAAAGAGAACGTATTCTCCCATTCCGCTTCCATTCTGTCATAGGCAGTATAGCCATAGAGACGTGTCTTCCAGGTGATATTATCAGCAAACTTCCATGCCAAGTCCACCGTGACCTGCGAACCATAGTCATTAAGCGCATGGTGACCGCTCTCAATACCATTCTGCGTGGCAAGGCTCAGACGTCCGACATATTTAAAGTTGTAGGCCAATGGTGCCAAGTGCACACTGCCCTTTAGTCTGCCTTTCAGACAGTCCACACTATAGTCCATACCTAACGACAGGTTAAGATTGAAAGGAGAGCAGAAATCAGACTGCACGGTCCGGCTGTTAGAAGCGTAGTGGCGTGCCCATTGTGTCTGCGCCACAAGCTGAAAAGTATAATACCAGCGCTTGGTAGCCTGGAGGCCCAGTTTCCCGGTATAACGTAGCAAATCTTCAGTAGGTTTGGCTTTGTGAATGCTGTCACTCTTTGTGGTCTGCATACCCAACTTCATCTCCAGTATATTATCCCACTTCACCTTTTGCTTATTGTTATAGTTGGCCGTCAAAGTCACCGAACCCATCATAGAATAATTGCTTTCGCCACCTTGATACCAGTTGTCAGTGAGATAGTTCTGTAGAAACTGCAGATAATAATCCCCTCCTATCGTCCAGAAATTCGGCTTAAAGACAACCAAATCCACAGGAATGGCCTCCGGGTCCTTCGGCAGAGTCTTCTCCACAGATATAGATGGATTCTCAGTAACTGTACGAGGCACTACAACAGGGCCAAGCTTATCAAGTCTGCTTTCGGTATTTACGACAAGGTCAGGATGGTTAAGATATAGTTTCAGCAAGTCCTCGTCAATAGGCTCCAGTTCTCTGTCAAGAGAAAAAGCACGGTTGGCAACACCATGATAGAATGTAAAAGGCAGAAAGAGAGGTGCCACGTCGATATCTCTCAGCTGTGGTGCCTTGACACTGTCTGCATAGAGAGAGTCACGAAAAGAAAACAGCCGGTCAAGGTAACGCTTACGGATTTTCATCTCCGGCATTCTCCCATCACGACGCTGATGGAAGTACGACTGTGTCACGGCAGCAGAAGCTGATGAGACATGGATAAAAAGAAGACCGGCCAATAAGATGACATTGGTAAACATGATTTTATGCTCTTTTGCCAAAATGTGATAATATTATTTGCAAAGGTAGCAAATCAATAAGAAAATACCAAAATGATTTGTTGTGTATCTCACAAAATAGCCGTATCTTTGCAACAAATTTTTATAATCAATTTAATCTTCACTGATTGTGGCAGAGACAAAGTACATTTTCGTCACCGGCGGCGTGGTTTCCTCGCTTGGTAAGGGAATCATCTCCTCGTCGATAGGTAAGCTTCTCCAGGCAAGAGGCTACAACATCACCATTCAAAAGTTTGACCCGTACATCAATATCGACCCAGGCACGCTCAACCCCTACGAGCATGGCGAATGCTACGTCACCGTCGACGGTATGGAGACCGACCTCGACCTTGGCCACTACGAGCGCTTCACCGATATCAAGACCACCAAGGCCAACTCTATGACAACAGGCCGCATCTACAAATCTGTCATCGACAAAGAGCGCCGCGGCGACTATCTGGGCAAGACCATACAGGTTGTGCCTCATATCACAGACGAGATAAAGCGTAACATCAAGCTACTCGGAAAGAAATATCATTATGATTTCGTCATCACTGAGATAGGCGGTACTATCGGTGATATCGAGAGTGCTCCGTTCTTGGAGGCTATCCGCCAACTAAAATGGGAGCTCGGAAAGAATGCTGTAAACATCCACCTCACCTACATTCCTTATCTTCGCGCTGCGGGCGAGCTGAAGACGAAGCCCACCCAGCACAGTGTCAAAGAGCTGCAGAGCGTTGGTATCCAGCCCGACATCCTTGTCCTGAGAACCGAGAAGCATCTTGAAGACGGCATCCGCAAGAAAGTAGCTGCCTTCTGTAACGTAGACTTCGACTGTGTCGTGCAGAGCGAAGACCTGCCCAGCATCTACGAGGTTCCTGTGAACATGCAGAGCCAGGGCCTCGACGCTGCTATCCTCAGAAAGGTCGGCGAGCCAGTAGGACCAACACCGGCTCTCGGA
The DNA here is from genome assembly GCA_900543585.1 of uncultured Prevotella sp. Lineage (GTDB taxonomy): Bacteria > Bacteroidota > Bacteroidia > Bacteroidales > Bacteroidaceae > Prevotella. Next base: position 14,755 of record UQRP01000006.1, on the reverse strand, counting down.
CTATGGAGGGCCTTCCTAGAGCGCATGAAGAATGCGACGGAAGAAGTTCACATCGGCCTTGTAGGCAAATATGACCTGCAGGATGCTTACAAGAGCATACGCGAGAGCCTTTATCAGGCCGGCACCTACAACGACCACAAGACAAAGCTGACTTTCATCAACTCTGAGTATCTCACGGAGGACAACGTTGCCGAGAAACTGAAAGGACAGGATGGTATTGTCATCTGCCCGGGATTCGGCCAGCGCGGCATCGAGGGTAAGGTCATTGCAGCCAAATACTGCCGCACCCACGACATCCCAACTTTTGGAATCTGCCTCGGCATGCAGATGATGGTGATAGAGTTTGCACGCAACGTCCTCAACTACAAAGACGCTAACAGCCGTGAGATGGATGAGAAGACTCCACACAATGTCATCGACATCATGGAAGAGCAGAAGAACATCACCAACATGGGCGGCACGATGCGTTTAGGTGCTTACGAGTGCGACCTGAAGCAGGGCTCACGCGTCTTCAATATCTATAAGAAAGAACATATCCAGGAGCGTCACCGCCACCGCTATGAGTTCAACAACGATTACGAAAAGGAGTTTGAGCGCAACGGCATGATGTGCGTAGGCCGCAACCCAGAGTCCGACCTCGTCGAGATTGTAGAGATTCCTTCTTTGAAATGGTATATCGGCACGCAGTTCCACCCCGAATACCAATCCACGGTGCTGCATCCACATCCGCTCTTTGTAGACTTTGTCAAGACAGCAATAGAAAATCAGAAGAAATAATATCTCTCCACAAAGAAGAGATCAAGAAAAAACTATCAGATAACGAAATAATAAGATTACCGCCATAGCACCCATAATTTCATCTCCAATTGGAGAAGGAATTATGGGTCAAGATTTAATAACATGGACAAGAATTCAATAATAGGCTTCATACTCATCGCTGCTGTCCTTATCGGATTCAGCATCTATTCGCAGCCTTCTAAAGAGGAGCAGCGCGCTGCCTTCGTAAAAGACTCCTTAGAGCAAGTCGCCAGAGCTAAAGCTGAGAAGGCTGCACAGACAGCAGCTTTCAAGAAGCAACAAGCCGCCAAACTGAAAGTCGCTCAAGACACCACAGCTCTCTTCCACAAAGCCCTTACCGGCACTGCACAGAACATCGTACTACAGAACAGTAAGCTCGCGCTGACTTTCAACACCAAGGGCGCTGTTGTGACGAAGGCTTATGTGAAAAACGAGAAGGGCTCGAAGAGATATATCGGCCATGACATTGCCGACAAGAGTGGCAAGCATGACGATATCCACGGCGTAACACTCTTCAACGGGAAGGAACAATCTCTGAACTATACGCTTGTCGCCAAAGAGATGAACATCAACAGCGCCGACCTCTATTTCACACCTTCCAATGTTACTGACTCCACCGTGACCTTTACCGCTGAGGCTGGACAGGGTAAGAATCTCGTACTCACATACAAGTTAGGTAAAGACTACATGCTCCACATGAGTCTGAAAGCAACCGGTATGGCTGGACTCTTCGACCCCAACAGTTCTAAGCTCAACATCAACTGGCACGAGATGGTGCGCGAGCAAGAGAGAGGTTTCACCTTTGAGAACAGATACGCGCGCCTCGACTGGAAGAACACCGATGGCGGCACCGACTACCTCAGTGAGAGTGCCAACAAGCAGCAGACCACAGAGGAAGCCATGGACTGGGTAGCCTACAAGAACCAGTTCTTCTCTTCCGTCATCATTGCTAAGGATGGCTTCGACAAAGGCGCTAATCTGGAGAGCACGGTCTACGACAAGAAGGCACAGGAGAACAGGGCCAGAAGATACCTCAAGGACTTCAAGGCTAACATGAAGACGGCCTTCGACCCCACCGGGGCCAAGCCGACAGAATTGGAATTCTATTATGGCCCCAACGACTTCTATATCCTTAAGAACGTAGAGAAAGAGAGCACTTTCAACAAAGATCTTGACATGGAGCGCATCGTCTACCTGGGCTGGCCGCTCTTCCGTATCATCAACCGATGGTTCCTCATGCCCGTCTTCACATGGCTCACATCCTGGGGCTTCAATATGGGTATCGTGCTCATTCTCATCACGCTGCTTCTGAAAGCCATCACCTACCCGATGGTGAAGAAGAGCTATATGTCGTCGGCTAAGATGCGCGTGTTGAAACCGAAACTTGAGGAAGCCACCAAACAGTATGACAAACCAGAAGATGCCATGCAGAAACAGCAGGCCATGATGGCTGAATACTCCAAATACGGGGTCTCACCGCTCAGCGGCTGTCTGCCTATGCTCATACAGATGCCTATCTGGGTGGCTATGTTCAACTTTGTGCCTAACGCTATCCAGCTCCGCGGACAGAGTTTCCTCTGGATGCACGACCTCTCCACCTACGACCCGCTGGCTGAGTGGAGCACAAATATCTTCCTCATCGGTGACCATCTGTCATTGACGTGCATTCTCTTCTGCGCTGCACAGATTATCTACACGTGGTTTACCATGCAACTACAGAAAGACCAGATGGTAGGACAGCAGGCTGAGCAGATGAAGATGATGCAGTGGATGATGTACATCATGCCGCTGATGTTCTTCTTCATCTTCAACGACTATTCAGCAGGTCTTAACTTCTACTATTTCATCTCGCTGCTCTTCTCTGCCATCATCATGTTTGTCCTCCGCAAGACAACAGACGACGAGAAGCTCCTTGCTATTCTGGAGAAACGCTATCAGGAGAATAAAGACAACCCCAAGAAGATGAGCGGTCTCGCTGCGCGTATGCAGGCACTGCAGCAGATGCAGCAACAGCAGATGGAGATGCAGAAGAAGAATAAGAAATAAGCTGGCAGGCCGCTATAGCGGCGCAAACAAAGTTTTTATATGAACAAAGCAATAGCTATGCTGCTCGGCGCCATGCTCCTTGGCGCCCCTCATGCAGAGGCACAAACCATGATTGGTAAAAATAATATTACGTTGACGTCAGACCTCATGACCCCAGAGGCTCTCTGGGCCATGGGACGCATTGGCACTACAGCAGCCTCGCCTGACGGCAAGCAAGTCGTCTATCAGGTCAGTTACTACAGCGTAAAGGAGAACAAAAGCCACACTGTGCTCTATATCCAGAGTACAAAGGTGAACAAAAAAGGTGTGGAGAAGCCCGTGCTACTCACCACCGACGCCAAGAGCGAGAGCGACCCGGCATGGATAGAAAACGGTAAAAAGATAGCCTTCCTCCGTGACGGACAACTGTGGAAGATGAATCCCGACGGCTCTGCACGCACCAAGCTCACCGACTCGAAGATAGACATCGAGGGCTTCAAGTTCTCTCCCGACGGCAGCAAAGTCATCCTCATCAAGAGTCTGCCCTACCACGAGTCCATCAAGGAGAATCCCTCTGACCTGCCCAAGGCTACAGGACGTCTCATCACTGACCTCAACTATCGTCATTGGGACCACTACGTAGAGACGGTAGCCCATCCTTTTGTAGCAGATGTCAATAGCGACAAGATCGGTGAAGGGACAGACATTCTCAATGGTGAGCCATACGAATGCCCAATGGCTCCGTTTGGCGGCATCGAGCAGCTCAACTGGAGCGTAGACTCCAAAGCCATCGCCTATACTTGCCGTAAGAAAGTGGGGGTAGACTATGCCATCTCCACCGATGCGGACATCTATCTCTATGATGTGGCAAGTGGGAAAACACGCAACCTCTGCAAGCCGGAAGGCTATAAAGAGCCGAAGATAGACCCGACAAAGAGCATGCGCAACCAGGCTGTCAACCAGCAGAGTGGCGACATGCAGGTCGGATACGATGTCAACCCGGCATTCTCACCCGATGGGCAGTATCTGGCATGGCAAAGCATGAAGCACGACGGCTATGAGAGTGACCGTAACAGACTCTGCGTCTTGAACCTCAAAACCGGTGAGAAGAAATATGTCACCGAGAAGTTTGACTCCAACGTCGACGGATTCGTCTGGGCCAATGACAGCAAGACACTATACTTCACAGGATGCTGGCATGCCGTAGAGAATGTTTATCAGACCAACCTCAACGGCGACGTCATGCAGATCAGCAAAGATGAATGGGCTGACTATGGCTCCATCCAAATGCTCGGAAATGGGGCTAAGGACAAGAATCTCTTGGTCACGAAGCACTCCATGCTGCATCCTGACGATATCTACATTCTCACTCCCAACAACAAAAAGGCTAAATCATCGGTGATTGCGCAAATCACCGACGAGAACAAGCATATCTTCGACCAGCTTGCACAGCCTACCATCCAGCAGCGTTGGGTCAACACCACTGATGGCAAGCAGGAACTCGTCTGGATTATTCTCCCCCCGCATTTCGACGCCACAAAGAAATATCCCACATTATTATATTGTGAGGGTGGCCCACAAAGTCCTGTCTCACAATTCTGGAGCTATCGTTGGAACTTCTCCATCATGGCAGCCCACGGCTACGTTATTGTAGCCCCTAACCGTCGTGGCCTTCCTGGCTTTGGTTCCGCATGGAATGAGGAGGTCAGCCGCGACTGGACAGGACAGTGCATGGATGACTATCTCTCTGCCATCGACGACGCTGCCAACAACCTCCCTTATGTTGACAAGGACAAGCTTGGTGCTGTAGGTGCCTCCTTTGGTGGATTCTCTGTCTACTACCTCGCCGGCCACCACAACAAGCGCTTCAAGTGCTTCATCGCTCACGACGGTGCCTTCAATCTTGAGTCAATGTATACCGACACGGAGGAAGCCTGGTTCTCCAACTGGGAGTATGACGATGCTTACTGGAACAAAGATCAGACGGAGGCTGCCAAGAATACCTACGAAAACAGTCCACATAAGGCTGTAGCCAACTGGGATACCCCCATTCTCTGCATTCATGGCGAGAAAGACTATCGCATCAATGCCAACCAGGGATTTGGCGCCTTCAATGCAGCACGCATGAAGGGCATACCGGCCGAGCTGCTGCTCTTCCCCGACGAGAACCATTGGGTGTTGAAGCCTCAGAATGGTATCCTGTGGCAACGCACCTTCTTCAACTGGCTTGACCGCTGGCTGAAATAATCAGTAAAAAACAACAAACAGAAAATATCACTCACTCTAATGGTAGAAAAGATTCAAAAAAAACTCAACGACAGCACGGCCATGCGTTGGACCGCGCTCTGCATGGTAGCCTTCGTGATGCTCTGCGGATACGTCCTCGCCGACGTCATGGACCCCCTCAAGCCTCTCTTGGAGAAGGAACTCAACTGGACAAGCTCAGAATACGGCATCTTCACCAGTGCCTACGGATGGTTCAATGTCTTCCTCCTCATGCTCATCTTCGGTGGAATGATTCTCGACCGCATGGGTGTCCGTTTCAAAGGTCTGTGCTCTTCGTCATGGTGGTAGGCTGTGCTATCAAATATGCTGCCATAGCCGGATATCTCGGCAATATGACTGACACCATCTTAGGCATCCACTCCATGGTCTTCTATGCCAGCTTAGGCTTCGCCATCTTCGGTGTCGGCGTGGAGACGGCAGGTATCACCGTGTCAAAGATTATCGTCAAGTGGTTTAAGGGCAAGGAAATGGCCTTGGCCATGGGCATGGAGATGGCTACGGCGCGTATCGGTACCATGTTGGCCATGGCCATCACAGTACCTATCGCCAACGCCTTCCACAGCGTTTCGGCACCTATTCTGATGTGCCTCATTCTGCTCTGCATCGGTTTCATTTCCATGTTCATCTACACCTTCATGGACCGCAAGCTCGATGCACAGCTTGCTGAAGAGCAGGAGCCGGACGACCCGTTCAAATTCTCCGACATCATACCTATCGTCAAGAATCGTGGCTTCTGGCTCATTGCCATCCTCTGCGTGCTGTTCTATTCGGCTGTCTTCCCCTTCCTCAAATATGCTGCCGACCTGATGGTGCAGAAATATAACGTCTCCACCGAACTTGCCGGACTCATTCCCAGTCTGCTGCCTTTAGGCACGCTCTTCCTCACCCCTCTGTTCGGCTACGTCTACGACCGCATTGGTAAGGGTGCCACCATCATGATTATCGGTGCCATCATGCTCATTGGCGTACACGCTTTGTTTGCTGTGCCCTTCATTAACAATTGGGTTGTGGCCGTCATCCTCACCGTGGTCTTAGGTATCGCCTTCTCACTCGTCCCCAGCGCCATGTGGCCTTCTGTGCCAAAGATTATCCCTGAGAAGCAGTTAGGCACTGCCTATTCTCTTATCTTCTGGGTACAGAACTGGGGTCTCATGGGCGTGCCCTTGCTCATCGGCATCGTGCTTGATGACTTCTGCAAACTTCCCAACCCGGGACCTCATGGTGCCACAGCTTACGACTACACCCTTCCGATGCTCATTTTCACCGGTTTTGGCGTCCTCGCACTGATCTTCGCCATCTTGCTGAAGATGGAGGATAAGCGCAAGCACTATGGCCTGGAAGAGGCTAACATCAAGAAGTAACTTTTTTATCGGCAGACTCACCAAATTCGTCAGTATAATAAACTTTTTGTCATGTCACAAAACAACAATACACAACTTGGTGAGTCTGCATTCTCACGCTGGTCCATCCTCATCCTTGCCTCACTTGTGATGATGATGGGCTATATTTTTTGGGATATTGTCTCACCTATCTCCTCACTACTAAAAGCGCCAATAGCTCAAGGCGGAATGGCATGGTCATCGGCGGAATATGGCTTCTATGCCGGCAGCTATTCCATCTTCAATATCTTTCTGTTGATGCTGTTCTTCGGAGGCATTATCCTTGACAAATGTGGTATCCGACTGACTGGTCTGTTAGCCACAGGATGCATGCTCCTCGGTGCCGTTATCAACTACTATGCGCTGACGGTCATTTCTCCAGTCTCTGTCACAACACCCTGGATAACGCTTCTCGGTCTTATCCCCTCCCCCATCAAGACACAAGTTCTCATATCGTCACTCGGCTTTGCTCTCTTCGGCATGGGATGTGACATCACAGGCATCACGATCTCAAAGATTATTACAAAATGGTTTGCTGGCCACGAGCTTGCTTCGGCCATGGGCGTTCAGGTCGCTACGGCACGTTTAGGCACTGCATCGGCACTGAGCCTCAGTCCGCTTTTAGCACAGTCGTTCGGCATCTCGGCTTCTGTATTGGCAGGGGTTGCCGTACTCGTCTTCTCATTTATCCTTTTTATTGTCTATTGTCCTATTGACAGGGTTTTCGATAAACAACACCGAACGGCTCGGTACACCTTGCAGCAACCAACGACAGTATCATCACAAAAAGAGGGTGGAGATGATGGCTTCCGGTTTAACGACTTTGTCAAAGTCCTTCGCACGCCAGGATTCTGGCTGGTGGCCTTCGTCTGTGTGTTCTTCTATTCATCCATCCGTCCGTTCATGAAGTTCGCAACTGACCTTCTCGTCAACTCCTTCAACGTCAATGACGAAACAGCAGGATGGATAGTAGCAGCTATCCCCTATGGCACGATTCTTCTCACTCCTGCCTTCGGTGCCATCAATGACCGACACAACAATGGACCTATCTTGATGACAATAGGATGCGCCATTGTCAGCGCCAGTCACCTGCTTCTTGCGTTTCCCCTGAGTCATTCCGCATGGTATGCTTTAGCCATCATGGTATTCGAGGGAATCGCCTTTTCTTTGGTACCGAGCGCTCTATGGCCGCAAGTCCCTAAGATCGTACCGTTAAAACAACTCGGAACAGCTTACAGCATCATCTATTACATTCAAAACATTGGACTGATGATAGTCCCGGTCATAGCGGGCCACGTTATAGACGCACATACTGCAACCAACGGACACATCGACTATACAATGCCAATGCTCTTCTTTGCCGTATTCGGTATAGCCGCGCTTGGAGTCTCCTACGCATTAATAATAAAAACAAAAAAATAAAGGCACGCCTATCCCGACAGTTCAGGCTCTGATAGCAGAGGTGACACCAGTGGTGGCAACAAAGGTAGAGGCCGTTTAAAACCGTCTGTTTAGTAATCTACGGCAAATGCCACACATCAAAAGACGGCAAGAAGAAAGAACTAATCCAAGTCGCTAAAATACTTTTGACCTTTGGCATAATAACGCCAAAGAATACTGAACATCTTCCGCTCCGGAACGGGGTTGAGCTTGCGTGTGCGGGCTATTTCCGCACGGTCTTTATCAAAGTCGTGCTTCCACTGGTGGAAGGCCCTGCGCCCACGTATGACTGCCTTGAAATCACCAAAGTTGCGCTTCAGTATCAACATCTCCAAAGCAGCAAGCCAGTCAAGCAGACAGCGCATCCGCATGACGCCATGCAGTTCGTCGTCAGGCAGATTCTTATAGAGCATCGTGAGGTTATTGCGGAAGTTGAGATATGTCTTCATCGGATTCCCTTTAGGCAATGTTCCGCCACCGACATGATAGACATAGCTCTCCGGCAGACAGACAACACGGCGTCCACGCTGACGAAGGCGCCAACAAAGATCTATCTCCTCACAATGGGCAAAGAAACGGGCATCAAGGCCACCTGCCGCCCAATAGTCCTGAGAACGCACCAGAAGACACGCACCTGTGGCCCACAGCACGTCAGCGGCATAGTCATACTGACCGTTGTCACTTTCTACGGTATCGAAAATACGGCCACGACAGAAGGGGTAACCATAACGGTCAAGGAAGCCGCCGGAAGCACCGGCATATTCAAAGCTGTCCTTATCTGTCTCTGATAGCAATTTAGGCTGGCAGGCTGCAACATCATGATGAGCATCCATATATTCTATAAGCGGTGTGAGCCAATGGTGCGTCACCTCGACGTCAGAGTTGAGCAGCACATAGTAGTCGGCAGCTATCTGAGCCAACGCACGGTTGTAGCCCTCCGCAAAACCGTAGTTACGATCAAGGCGCAAAGTCTTTACACTGGGGAATTTCCTCGCCAGCAGATTCATAGAGCCATCGGTAGAGGCATTGTCAGCGACCCATACATCAGCTTCGTCTTGAGAGAATTTGATAACAGTAGGCAGAAAAAGGTCAAGCATCTTCTCGCCATTCCAGTTCAGAATTACTATTGCTGTCCGCATAAGGGTAAGGAATTATAAAATTTCAGCGACCTTCAGGGCACTCTTGTCGAAATTGAAGCCGCCCAACTTCACATGTACTATCTCATTATCCAGGCGGTCGTTATCTGCCGACGGCGGCAACTCCACCCGAATATAGTTCTCGGTGAATCCGTGCATGGCCTTACCCCTTGCTGCCTTCTCAAAAAGCACATCTGCCTCCTGACCGATATGCTGGGCATAGAACGCCTGCGTCTTCTCTTCAGAGAGCTTCAGAAGTCTGTGTACGCGGTCCTTCTTGTCCTTGTCATTGACCTTATACTTAATGGCCAAGGCAGAGGTTCCCGGACGCTCCGAATAGGGGAAGACATGGAGCTGGGTGACAGGCAACGACTCGATAAACTCGTAAGCATCCTCGAAATATTCGGGACGCTCACCACGACAGCCGACCATAACATCCACGCCAATGAAGGCGTCGGGCATGAGTTGTTTGATGAGGTGTATCTTATGGGCAAAAACGTCACGTGTGTAGCGTCGGTGCATAAGGCGCAGCACCTCATCATTGCCACTCTGAAGCGGAATGTGGAAATGTGGCATGAACGCACGGCTCGTAGCGCAATAGGCTATCAGTTCGTCGCTGATGAGGTCGGGCTCTATAGAGCTTATCCTAAAACGCTTGACGCCCTCAACTTTGTCAAGGGCCTTTACCAAGTCGATAAACGTCTCATGGGTTGTCTCACCAAAGTCGCCGATATTGACGCCGGTGAGTACAATCTCCTTGCCACCTTCTGCTGCCGCCTGCTCAGCCTGCTCTACGAGGGAGGCGATAGAGGGATTGCGCGAGAAACCGCGGGCATAGGGAATTGTACAGTAGGTACAGAAATAGCTGCAACCATCTTGTACTTTCAAGAAATAGCGCGTACGGTTACCTCGCGAGCATGAAGGTTGGAAGGTCTTGATGTCCTTTGTCTTCACATGGTGAGCCTGATGGAGATGGCCCTCACGGGGCTGGGTCCAGGCATCATTGAGGAACTGGATGAGATCAGCCTTCTCATTAGACCCCAAGACGAGGTCCACGCCATCCATACGACTCACCTTCTCACTGTCGAGCTGGGCATAGCAGCCCGTCACGACAACGAAGGAGCCGGGATTCTCGCGCACCATACGGTGGATGGCCTGACGACATTTGTGGTCGGCCATCTCGGTGACAGAACAAGTGTTGATGAGACATATATCGGCATGCTCGCCCTTCTCAGCAGGGGTAACACCCATACCACTGAGAAGCTTTGCAAATGTGGAGGTCTCAGAGAAATTAAGCTTGCAACCAAGCGTATAATATGCGGCTTTCTTTCCTTGAAAGGCTGCGGTATCTATCATATACTATCTATTTTGTCGTGCAAAGATACGCTTTTATTACCATATAACAGACATTAAAAAGAGATTTTATCATCTGTAGACATCGATTGGGTACAAAGACGTATTTAAACTATGTTAAGTTTCCATTTTTGCCTCGCTCTTCCCACGATTAATAAGTAACTTTGAAGGCAAATTCGAATCATCACCAATGAAAATATTCAAATATCTCTTTGTCTTTATCGGTATCACAACGCTTGTAGGGTGTGGTACACAGAAGAATATCGTCAATAAACCTTCCAGCCCCGTTGCCACCCCAACGACGTCCCCCGACTCCTCACGCTATATTCAGCTGCCATCCAAGGACTTCCGCGCCGTATGGATAGCTACAATTGGGGGGATAGACTGGCCTCGTGAGCGTTTCGACGAAGAATCACAGAAGCAATGGTATGAGCAGATGCTCGATACACTTCAGAAATTGAATATCAACACTGTCTTCTTCCAGGTCAGACCTAAGGCCGACGCCTTCTATGACTCTCCTTATGAGCCTTGGAGCGAATATATCACCGGATACCGCGGGAAGGCACCGGGCTATGATGTGCTGAACTGGCTCATCAGTGAAACCCATAAGCGCGGTATGGCTTTCCACGCATGGATGAACCCCTACCGTATAGGCACTAAGAAGACAGCAAGAGGAAAGTTTGACCCTTTAGACCCGAAAATTCCCAAGGAGCTTGTCAAAGACTATCGACTTGTGCGTATCTACAACCCGGCACTGCCTGAGACAAGGCAGCGGCTGTGCCGCATCGTCGCTGACATGCTGAGAAAATATGATGTTGACGGTATCCATTTCGACGACTATTTCTACCCCGACCTGCAGAAGGGGGAGAAGATGCATGATGATGCCGAATACCGCAAGTATGGCAAGGGGTTCTCGTCCATAGAGGAATTTCGTCGCGCTATGGTCGACTCACTCATTGCAAACGTTCATGATACGATAAAAGCTGTAAGACCTTCTGTAGTTTTCTCTATCTCGCCGCAGGGCAACTATGAGAACAACTACCGCACAATGTACGCCGACATTGCACTATGGTCGGCTAAGGGGTGGTGCGACGTTATCATACCACAACTCTACTGGAGCACGGAGCGATGGTTCAGACTCAGATTGGAATGGTTTGCAGAAAATGCGGCTAAGAAGAGCCACCTGATGATTGGCTATGGACTGTACAAGTTTGATAAGAATGCAAAGAGCTCCTACTTCCGGACTTCTGATGACCTGGCCTTGCAGATGAAAGAAGCCTACGACAATACCAACGTCTCTGGCTCAGCACTCTACAGCGCTATCTGGCTGATGAAGAACCCTGTCGGTATCAACCAGGCCATCAGCGAGAAGTTTCGCACCCCTGCCCTGCCGCCTTACCTCGGACAGCTGCCGGAAAACAAGCCAGAGAGACCTGCTGAGGCACAGTCGAATGGAATGAAGCTGTCGTGGGACAAGGTCGAAGGATGCTATTATGCTGTCTACAAAGAAACAGATGGCGAGATGGCACAGCTGGTCAGCATTGCAGAATCAAATAACTTTACTGTCAAAGAAGACGGAAAATATTTTGTTACAGCTGTTAGAAAAGGCAACAATGCAGAAAGTATTCCATCAAATATAATAACTGTAAACAATGAAAAAGATTTTGCTGACTCTTCTCATGGGTCTGATTCTGGTAACTCCAGGCTTCTCGCAAATTCAGCGTCCAAAGCTCATCGTTGGTCTCGTCGTTGACCAAATGCGATGGGATTACCTATACTATTATTACAACAAATATCGCAGCAACGGTCTTAGAAGACTCGTTGACAATGGCTTCAGCTTCGAGAACACTCTTATCAACTATGTGCCTACTGTCACGGCTATCGGTCATAGCAGCATCTATACAGGCAGCGTGCCTGCATTGACAGGCATAGCCGGAAACAACTTCTACATGAATGGCAAGTCCGTCTACTGCTGCGATGACTCCACCGTCACAAGCGTAGGATCCAACAGCAAGGAGGGCATGATGTCGCCACGCAATCTGTGGGCAACAGGTATAGGCGATGTATTGAAAATTGCTACGGATTATAGAAGCAAAGTTATAGGCATTGCTCTCAAGGACCGTGCAGCCATATTACCGGCTGGGCACGCTGCTGATGCCGCATATTGGTGGGACCAGTCAACAGGACATTTCATCACCTCGACCTACTACATGAAACAGCTCCCGGAATGGGTAGTGAGAACCAACAAGCTCGTCCAGGAAAAACCTGGTACCAATGTCAAGACAAGTGTGCCGGGCGTAACAAAAACTTTCCAGTTAGCGGAAGCTGCTGTAGAGAATGAGCAACTTGGAAAAGACAGTATCACTGACCTGTTAGCTGTCAGCGTTTCTTCCACAGACGCCATAGGACACACCTACGGCACTCGCGGAAAGGAAAACTACGATGTCTTCATGGAACTCGACAGACAGGTGGCTGACTTTCTCGACTTCTTGGATAAGAAAGTCGGAAAAGGAAACTATCTACTCTTTCTCTCTGCCGACCACGGCGGAGCCCACAATCATAACTTGATGACCGAGCACAAGATTCCTGGCGGGGGACTAAATCTGTACAAGAACCTCAAGCCCATCGAGATTGAACTCGAGAAAGAACTGGGATTTGCTCCCGTCATCAAAGCCGAGAATGCTGGTAGGATATACCTCAACCAAGAAGGAATCGCTAAATCGTCAAAGACATTGGCCGAAGTAAAGAAGGCTGTCTGCAAAAAGCTGCAAGAGAATGAGAACATCCTCTACGCTGTGGACTATGAGAACGTGCTGACAACAAGCATACCGCAACCCATCCGGGAGATGATTGTAAACGGATATAATAAAAAGCGCAGTGGAGACATCTACTATGTACCTAAAGCTGGATGGGAGAATGTCGACGATGCACCAACTTACAAAGGTACCACTCATGCAGAATGGAATCCGTACGATGCTCATATACCATTCATCCTCTACGGATGGAATGTTAAGCATGGACAGACATCTGCACAAGCACACATTACTGACATTGCTCCCACCATTTGCGCAATGATGCACATACAAATGCCTAACAGCTGTGTAGGAACTTCGCTCAGCGACTACTTAAAGTAACCGTTAGAAAACACTACGTCATAGAAAATATGAATGAGAAGCAGATAAGTCTCAAAGACAATACGGACAAAGCTAAATGGTATGTCCTGACAGTAAGTTTCAGAAAAGAGACAGCTATACAGCGAGAACTGACTTCTTTAGGCTTTGAGGCCTATCTGCCTATGCGATACCAAATAAGAAAAATCAATGGTAACGACATCAGGTTGTTCGAACCCGCCATCTACGGGATGGTATTTGTGAAAGGGGATAAGGACAACCTGATAAACTACCTACATCAAAGCCAATACAAGAAATATACACACCTGAAATCGCAAAAACTTACTAACGGAACGACAGAAGACATCATTATCAAGGATAATGATATGGTAAACTTCCAAAAACTTAACAATGTCCAAGGCTCAGACCTTACCTATTACAGTCCAGAACAATTGCACATTGAAAAAGGCTCGAAAGTGAAAATTATGGAAGGCCCCTTTGAAGGAATCACCGGAACGGTTCAGAGACTACCAGGCAAACGTGGACAATACCTTATCGTGAGCTTACCAAATGTAGCAATAGCAGCTGTAAGTATAAAGCCTAAATACATTCAACCTATTGAAAAGACAATTGCCAAATCTAAAGACGTCGTAAAAGATTCGAGGACGCTTATCAGGAAGGCAATATCGCTATTAATAGGAACCGCACCAAAAGACAAAGTTAACTATAAAGAAGAGACTAAAGAAGAAATAAAACAAATTCATCTATCTTTACAGGACTGCAAGACATACATGCCTAATGACAAGGCACATTGGCTCCTTGCAAATTATGCATATCAAATAATCAATAAGGAAGAAACAGAAGAAGATGCAGCCAAACTAAGAAACATTCTCAACCGCCTCAAGCCTAACAATCTCATCATACCATACGCTCATCTCTTCTTCTATTTATCAACAGGTAATCAAAACGACCTACAAGCATTAAAGGCCATCATCAGCAAATGGAATCCATCAAAGTACAGCGACAAACAAAAAACACTCATAAGGATAATGTATAATGTATAATGAGTAATGTATAGTGTGTAATGTATAATGTATAATGTATAGTGAATAATGATACAAAAAAACCTCGGGAATCTAATGACTCTCGAGGCTTCATTTAAAAGGAGGCGGTTACCTACTCTCCCGCATTGCATTGCAGTACCATCGGCGCAAGCGGGCTTAACTTC